>CAJQPP010000031.1 GCA_905480235.1 uncultured Pirellulaceae bacterium | reverse complement strand
GGTTTGGAAAGCCGGATTTGACGGAGGCCAACTGGTTGCCGAGTTATTTCCGGATGTGTTGCCAAAACTTCGAGAATGCCAAGCGGCCGGCATCCCGCTTTATATTTATTCTTCGGGCAGTATCGGGGCGCAGAAACTCTTCTTTGGGCATACCACCGAAGGCGATTTGCTGGGTATGTTCGACGGTCATTTTGATACCACCAGCGGCGGTAAAAAAGAGGTCGAGAGCTACCGTAGTATTGCCGCCAACATGGGGTTTGCGGCCTCGAAGATCTGCTTTGTGAGTGATGTGATCGCCGAATTGGATGCGGCGAGAGAGGCGGGGATGCAAACGGTACTACGGACCGCAGATCAGGATGAAGGATCCGATCACTCTCAGCTTGTTAGTTTTCAGCAACTCGCAATAAGCTGAACCGCCACGTCTCAGCGGGGGACGTGTAGGGCGATGAAATCACCGGTTCGAACGTAAGGTGATTTGGAAATACAGCGGGGTTTCAACGACTGGAATGCTGGTTTCCCCCTCAAATAAGCTGGTCCGAAATGGTTTTTGATCGCTCAGTTTTCCGATGATAAGGAATCGTCGCCCCTGCCGAAAATCACGTGCTCCCGAACCGGCAATGGTAATTAAATGCTTGTCGGTTCCCAGGATGCGGAACGTAACCGATTCCTGGCCTTTGATGGAGGGGCTATTGAATTGTCCCAAGTCAACTTTGACACCCATGATGAACCAAGGGTTTTCGGGAGTTACGAGAGACGCGAAGAAATCGTTGCCCTTACCGTTCAGCAGTTCACTGCGATCCAGGTCGTCTTCCAGGCTCATTCCCATTTCGTCCATGATTTCTTGGAAACGTTCCTCGTATTTTTCCACGTCCTCAACTTGAAAGCCGGCTTTGGTTCGCCAGTCAAAAAACTCAAAAAACGATTTTGAGAGTGCCTGCATGGATTGGAACTCCGTTGAATTATCTGCTGTCCAATCGGTGCGGCGGCAGGCATCTAATTGTGCCGAGAGTTTTCGCGTAATGTCGTCGAAACTTTGCAGTGCCTTGGTCTCTTCTGGATTGTCAGTTCCGGCTTGTTGGCGAATCATATTCGCCGCTCGTGGAAAGGGTTTTAGCTTGGGATCATCGCCCACAGAATCGATTAATTTCAATAGTGCGGCCGCCGGTACCGCAGCAGTTTGAGTTTTCGATTGAACGCCGGTGTTGATGCCAACCACATTGCCCTGACCATCAATCAACGGACTGCCAAACAATTCGTCCGATAGGTTGGATGGCAAGCGAGGCGGGTAAATTAGCCAATTGGTTGTTTCGTCTGCTGAGACGCCCGCTGAATCCACGCTTTGCCGAATGTTCTCTGGGAGTTCCGAAAAGCTGCCCCGTTGATCGATTCGGCACTCTGCCAGCCAACGCTGGTGTCGGGGTGGTGGAGTCCGCGCGATCATTAATCGAGTTGCTTCTACGATGTTGTCGGTTGGTTTGATCGGGATGTCAGCCAAATTAATAACCTGGGCCCGGTTAATGGCAATCAAAGCCAAGTCGTGCACCGGGTCTTCCGCAATAATTCCACGTGAAAGATCCACCAATTCGCGGAAAGGGGGATTGTCGTCGAGCTCTTTGCCAGCCAGCGTCACCTCGACTTCACCCGCATCTCGCAATGCCGACAAACTGGTGACTACCCAGCCTCGGGAATCGACGATTAGTCCGCTGACGGTGCGGTTGCGAATAGGAGTTCGTACTTCCAGTTTGACGAGATAGCCGTTAACAGATTTCCAGACATTCTTCATGCCGGCCAAGTTGAAAAATTGGGGCGTCTCATCTATCGGCGGCAATTGAGGGGCTGCCTTGACCACGCTCTTTTTCGGTGCGTTTTTGGCCAAGGCATCTAATGAAGGCTTGGATTTCGACGGTGAACCGCTTTTGTTCTCTGGTGCGTTAATCGAATCGGCATTACGAATGTCTTCAGATTTACTGAGCATGGTCACGATATAGAACAGCCCGCCAATGGCGATGATCGCCAGAACCGTGGTTGTTAGCGCAGCCCAGTAATTTATCTTGGGGCGTGACGGATAGGCTGCCGTTGCGCCGGAGCCAATCTCGAGATCAACGCCATCCTGAGGGGCAAGGCCTTGCTTGGCACGCGCGGGTTGGGGTGGTACCGCCGGTGCAGCAGGCGGGTTGGCTTCGTAATGAGGATCGCTTTGTAATCTTCGTGGCGGGCGAATCTCGGAAGACGGCTTTTCCCTTTTCCGCGGATGGCGCTTTCGCGGTGCGGGGTTTTCGATGTCAGAGCCGCAATTAGGACACGCGACGCTGGCAGATGAACTTTTCACCTGAATTCGTGATTTACAAGCCGGACATTCAAGAATATTGCGCATCGACCTAGTACAAAATGAGATCGGAAAATCGTCTCGAAACGCAGGCACGCATCGACATGACGCGCTTGGTCGGAACGGTTGGAGAATTATAGAACGGTATCGGTTAAAGCGAACCGTAAAAATAATATTCGTCTCAGTCGCATTCCGTTTTTTCGAAGATCGGTGGCGAATTACCGAGTGGAATCCGAATTACCGGAAGCCGCCTCGGCGGTATTCGTGTTCTTTGCGCTGAGGTACCCGATCAAATCGTTGATCTCTTCCAGGCTTAAATCATCCAGCAACCCTTCTGGCATGGCGGAGACTTCTGCCGCCACGATTTCTTCGATTTCGTCACTAGCGAAGGTCAGTTTTTCACCATCATCGGTCAACACCGCGATGGTGCCCGAAGCCGACTCGGAAACTAAACCGATCAATTGTCGCCCATCTGCGGTGAGTACTTTCTTGCTCGCATATTGCGAGGAAATCACCTCTGACGGATGGAGGATTGAACGCAGAGTTTCCCGAGTGGAGAAACGATTACTGATGGCCGTGAGGTCGGGGCCCAGAGATTCCCCGTGTCCGTTAAAGCGATGACACTTGATGCACTGGGCTTTCTGGAAAGCCAGCATGCCGCTGTGCTTCAACGGGGGACGTGCGTCAGTTTCGACATACTGTAAAACTTGGTCAACCGAGTATTTTCCGATGGTAACTTGGTCTTCAAAGGCGATGGGGATTTCATCTGGATAACGTTCATTGAACCAATCCGCCCACGCTTCCATCGTAGATTTCCAATCGCTTCCTTGCACGTCACTGCCGGTCCAATGTTGGAGCAATTGGTCAGTGGCTTCCACGCCGCTATTTCTCAAACGGTACCCGGTCATGATGGCATGGCGAAAGAATTTCGGTTCGCGAGGGCTTTTTTCAACGGTCGCCAGTTGTGTCATCACCGTACCGGCTGTGTCATCGCTCAACTCGGCAAGACTGCTAATTAGGTAGGGCCAATTGGGACCGCTTGGTTGTTGAGCCAAAGCCAACACCACATCGTTCCGGCGATCGGTTTCATGTCGCCAAACCTCTCTCAGGTAAGTCATGGATGTTTCGTCGCCGCTACGCCCCAGCACTGCCAAGCAACCGATTCTCGCTTGTCGAGAGGTGGTATCTGTGCGGCCTTTTAGCTGGCGGTCAATTTCTGAGATCGCAGCAACCTGCTCTTCGTTTAGTTCATTCGGCAACTTGTAGAAAGCGGCCAAGGTGGCCGACGGCCAATCCGCTCCATTGCTCAAAATTGTGGCCACTTGAGAATCACTGATGTTGGCGGCCCAAACCGTCAAAATCTCATTGACGAAGATACCGTAGTTACTCTCGTTATCGGTTGCTAAATTTTTGATGCCTTCGAGAAAGGTGATGGCGGCCATCTGTTGCTGATCGTTGAAGGAGTCGGCAATAGGTTTCAGGTTCAACAGTACTTGGAGTTTGTCAGCGTCACTGTCACTGTGGTTGGCAAGGTACTCCTCCATCACCAAGGCCACTCGTTTGTCGCCAAAGTAACCGATAATGCGCGACAATTCCCGATTCAAGACGCCATTTCCAGTCGGAAATTCTGACAGAATGCGATCATGGAATACGGGGATTTTTTCACCGGGAACCTTGCCCAAATGCAAAGCCAGTTGTGTGACTCGCAACAAATCGGAAAAATCGCGGTCGGTAACAAAATTGTCCATGATGGAACTGACGCGAGCGAGCACTCCGTAGGCATTTACCAAATTGGGCTCGACAATCATCAATGCGGTAGCGCCCTGTAGGAAGCAGCGTGTGTTTTCTGTTTTCAAAATTTCATCCCGCCATTGTTCCGGAGGTAGTGACTCCAACAGGCGACGAGCAGCCAAGGCTTCGGTCCGGCTTGTCGATTTCAGTGATTTCGAAAACGTTTTCCAGTCCACAGGATGCCCGATGTGAGTCAACGTTTCACAAGCCGCCCGACGTACCCTCGCGTCACTATCGTTGAGGCCTCGAACGACGGCTGTGTTGAGTTGTGGGGTTGCTCGCCAGTTGATGATGCGGATCGCTTTTTCGCGAACCATGGGGTCGCTGTCTACCGTCAATTGGGTGAGCATTTTGTCGGATGGAACGGGACCGAATAAGCTCATGTTCTCTAAAGCGCGAATGCGAAATTGAGTTTGCTGTTTTTTATCTAATAGGATGGCTTGCAAGGACGTACCCCATTTGTCGCCCATGGTTTGTCGCAGTGTGGCCAGTTCTTGTCGCGTCCATGCGGATTGGGGTTGCGGTTGGTTGACCAGTTGGGAGGTGGTTTTCGATAGCATACGATAGGAATCGGGTACCTGACCGTTCCAAACTACCCGGTACACGCCACCCTGGGTCCCTCGGCCACCGGTACAAAAATACAAAGCACCATCGGGGCCTACGGTAACGTCGGTTACGGTCAGCGGTGCGGAGGTGAGGAAGGTCTCAGTTTCAGATGTGTAACTATCTTTGTTTCCATTAAGGTGAATCGCCAGAATGCGGCCTTCTGACCAATCCCCGAGGAACAGGGAACCGTGATAACGAATCGGCATCATGACGTGATCATAAACGACGGCACCGGTCGGTGAGCCGCGGCCTGTGTCGGCGATTCCAGGCGTCGTATCGATGAAGTAATCCGCAAATTTGGCTGTGCCGCTACGCCATCCGAAATCCGCACCGTCGGTTGCATGGTAAACGCGTGTGGGGCGATACCAAGGTGTACCGATATCCGATTCCATATCGGAATCATGAAAGAAAAGATCTCCGTATTTATTAAACGCCATGTCGTAAGCATTGCGAATGCCACTGGCGACGATTTCACGACGAGTACCATCAAGAGATACGCGAATTATGGTACCGCCGGGAGCTTTGATTCCAGTGGCGTGTCCGCCAGGATCCTCCATGCGTGGCAATAAATTACCTTCGTAGAATTGTTTAGCTGGGCTGGTCGGATCAACTTCTCCCTCGATGCCACTGGCATTGCCAACGATGACATAAATCATGCCATCCGGTCCCAGAGTGATCCCATGAGGCCCGTGTTCGCCAAGTTCCCCTTGGAAGGACACCAGGCGCGAAACGGGTTCATGGATACCATCGCGATCTTCGTCACTCAGGTGGTAAAGCCCTAAGCCTTCGGGACCCACGCCTGTGACGTAAAGGTCGCCGTTAAGGGGTAGGATTCCTTGGACATTTTCCATGGAGGTGCAACATTCCCGGACATTGATCGTGCCGCTTTCCGATTTGCTAAGGTCTGCCTTGAGAAGTTTGCCGCCCTCTCTGGAGAGAATGATCTGCCCAAACTCATTGAATTCCATCGCAATAATAGACCCAATGGACTCATCAAGAATTTGTTGTACTTCGAAATTTTCTGGTACGGTGAAGCGTTGCTCCCCAGACTTGTTTTCAAATTCAGGTGCCTGAAGATCACCGAGGCTGGATTGAGTCGAAGTGGAGGAGTTTTTTGTCATGCCAGAATTGGTAACCGAGTTTTTGGCGACAACCGGAGGTTGTTTATCCGGTTGCTGCAAACGGGCGGTATCCCATTTCGATGTGGTACCGAATGCACCCAGTAACTGAGGCTTGCTCCAGCGACGTTCCGCATACCCCCGATTTTTCCAGTTAGGATCTACCTTTTGGTTGGAAACCCACGATTCGTCGGTGGCTAACCAACGCCATGCTGATTCCCCTTCCAGCTTAAATCGAGCGATCGCTGCCAAAGCACCTGTGTTCCCCTCGGTGTTGGTCACGCGAATGGCTAAGAGATTTTCGCCATCAATTAAATGGGGTGTTAAATTGACCTTGGCCAATTTGTCATAGCCACTGCCGTAGCCCACCAGTTCACCATTGAAGTAAACCTGGAACTCATCATCCGCGGCAATCACGACCTCGGCGACGGTTGGCTTGGCAAGACTGAAAGTTTTGCGGAAATGCACCGGGCCTAAAGGCACATTGCCATTAATCTGATTGGCATTCCAAATCCACTGCGCTTGTTGGGCAAAGGAATTGCTGCTCATCGAAAAACCGATCACCAGCGACATGATCAACGTAACGATCACTGTTTTGCTGGACCAGATGGACGGCAAGAGTTGAGACGATTTACGTGAATGAGTAACTCGCATGGTGCTCTCTTTACAGGTGACTGGGGAGTCGATAATCATTTTTCGGATTTTCTGTACGTATCGGACAAGACGATTGCCTAGCCCGCTTTTTTGATTTGTATCTCAGCGTAAGCCTGAATCACTTCATGCAAGTCAACCGGCAGCATAATGGTGTCGCTTGCAAAGTCGTTTACCCAAGGCTGCCCCTGTTCGAGGGCTGCCATCATCGGTTGTACGAAATCTGCTAACGACATCGGCTTCCAGTCAGGTTCGGGCGGGGTGGGCTTGGGGCCCATGACTTTTAAGTTCGATTTGAATGGCTTCAACCGATCATTTGGAAACGGAAGGTTCATCATTCTGGCGTTTTCCCTATGCCCATGAAACATTAATTGCGACTGAATCAGGTAGGCGCTGCTTGCTGGCGGAACTGAAAACGAGCTTCAGGATCGCGCGAATTCTGCGCAGCACACCCACTGGTTCTGGCATCGGTCCTCGGACGTTGTTCTGGTTAGGTAAACTTTGCGGGTCAGGATAGATTTTAGGTTTGCGGCTAAAGTAGAAAGCACTTTTGTGCTGGCATTCCGCAAGTTTGGGTGGCTGGAAAATTCGGGGGAGCCCGGTACGATAGGCGTTTTTGCGAAAGCAATTAGCGAATTTACTCGATTCTCTTTCTCAAACACTCCCGGTTTTTATGCGGATCGTTACCCTACATGATGAGACCAAGGTCCGAGTGTTGCTGTCGGAAGATGACATTCAACAGGGCGTCAAGAGACTGGCCGATGATCTTTCGCAGCAGTATGGAAAAAAACCGCTGACGATAATCGGTGTAATGACTGGCAGCATCATTTTGCTTGCAGATTTGATCCGCATGTTGGAGATGCCTTTGCGTGTCGGCGTAGTTCAAACCAGTAGTTACCGCTCTGGGACAGAGCGCGGGGAGTTGCGCATTAACGACAGCATGATGCTGGATATCCGTGACCGCGAGGTGTTGCTGATCGATGATATTTTCGACACGGGGCATACGCTGTCTCGGGTGGTCGAGCGAGTTCAGCAGTTGGGTCCAAGTTCTTTGCGATCGGCCGTGTTGCTGAGTAAGACAGGGCGGCAAGAGGTTGCTTATCGACCGGATTTCGTGACTTTTGATATCCCTGACGAATTCGTCATAGGTTACGGCTTGGATTTTGACGACGAATACCGGAATTTACCTTACATCGGTTGTCTTGATGATGTGCCGGTTGCCCGCGAAAGCGAATAGGCGAGTCGGCTTAGCGCCCAGCAAGCTTTTCGCTGGGCCTTGCTGGTCCGTGGGTGAGTTCTTTGTGGACGAGCGATACACGCAGGTTTTTGTCGTCCCAGCACTTGGTGGTTTGGAGCTGCATCGATATTTTGGAATCTTTGGATTACCATACGAGTCGTGACAAATCTCTTTTTCGGTTGCCAGTCTCATGAAGCCACAGCGCTTACTTTTGATTAGCAAGCAATTTTGGCCGCTTTCCGGTGAGACGGAGTTGTTAGCCGCTGCATTTGCCCGCCAGCTGGAGGGGGTCGTGGAATCCACCGAGGTGGTAACTTGGCGGATGATTCGGCAATGGCCAGAGCGGTTCCCTTTGGGGAATTGTAATGTCGTGCGATTGCCGCAAAACCAAAAATCTCATTGGGCTTCTGCCAACCTCGGATATTACGGACGAAATCGATGGCACCGAAGCTTGCAACGATGGTTGGGCGGTCAGGTCAGCCGTTTTGATGCAGCCATCGTCTTTGAGCACGAAGAGGATATTTTAACGCCGACCTTAATCGCATGTCGGGCGGGCTTGCCGGTGGTGAGCCGCATTTTGTTTAATCAGGTTTCGGGTTTGTCCCGACTGACCGCGCGAGATTGGAAAGGTCTCGAAAAACAACCGGTCTCGTTTGTGACCCCAGATCATCGTCTATTGATGGATCCGATTTGTGCGAATGACGGACCTTTGCGTGGTGCCCAGTTGGTCTCAGATGGGGTCGCCGCGGTTGAAAATATCAATGACCAGGATACTTCACGGACGATTTTATCGAGCGTGCACCCCATTTTTCAACTTTCCAAAGACGCCATGCTGGCCGTCAGTGGTTGTGATTTGACTTATGAAAGTGGTGTGTTTTCTTTGGTGCGCGCTTGGCGGCGGGTTGCCGCAGAGCACAAGTCTGCCAGATTGTGGTTGATTGGAAGCGGCCGTAATGCTCCAGAACTTTTCCAACGCATCTGCGATCTGGATCTTCAGCATTCCGTTTTGTTAACGGGTAGTTTTGACAACGTGGAAGAGGTGATGACGGCTGCGGATGCGTACATCATGCCGGGGACCGCTGACCCCACGAGTTGGTTTTCGGAAATCGCTGGTCAATTAGGTTTGACGATAATTCGTCATCGAAATAGCGCCACACCCAGCTGCACGTCGCCCGCCTCGCACAATATGGTTTTTGATGATGAATCCCGAACCATTGATTTGGTGATTAATCGATGGGCGGGTTCCATGGCCAGCGAGACGCGAGTGAAGCGGCAAAATTTGGCGACGGAAAAAATCCCTCCCCGTCTCCTATCGAGCATGGTCGATGATTATCTGGATTTATTACAGCGACAGCAGGTGCGCTATTAAAGGCCGGGGACGCAGACCCTCCCTGCTTCGGTGGGAGACGACCATAACTGATCTGGCCAATTACGGGTGAAATCGGTTACCACATAGGTAGGCAGGTAGGGCGTTTTTCGTAAAAACCATCCGGATCTGGCTTTAGAGATAGGTTGAATGCAACGTTACTTGCAAAGGGAGTTCGCTTGAATCGCATCGCGTTTTTGACAGACGAATTGAATTCGCTTTCTGCTTCCGGTGAGAGTCGGCGTTTTGTGGATGCGCTTCGTACACGCGGCCATGCTGTTCAATTCATTCATTCCAGTCCCAGCGGCCAACGGGATCGGGACGCCATCTACATTCCGGCAAAACGGCAGGGCCAATTCGGAATGGACTCGTTGCGAGCAATCCGTCGCTGCTTGCGAGATTTTTCGAGCCAGCAAGTTATCTGTCAGGGTCCGCGTTCGATCGGTGCCGGGCCGTGGGTGAACGCCGGACGAGCGGCGACCTTGACTGCCATTCACACCAGCACCGAGCAGCTGCTTCATCAATTTTTGAGTTGGAGTCAACGGTTAGCGCTGGCACGCTTTGACGAACACTTGGTGCGGTATGCTGAGGACTTGCCGCATCTTCAGCAACGTTTTCCGGCATGGAATGTGGGAGCGCTCCCTTGGACTCGGCCTGACCATTTGTTGCCATCCTCGGCAGCCGAGATAAAGCGACAGTTAAATATTCCTGCCAATGCGAAGCTCGTTGGCACGGCAACCGATCTTGTGCAACACAACCGAGTCAAAGATTTTGTCTGGGCCGGCGACCTCATGCGTTGTATCCGCGACGATGTTTACTGGTTGGTCCTAGGCAGCGGTGCTCAGCAATGGCGATTGCGACGATTCGCCAGCCAGTTGGATGTCGGTGACAACGTTCGATTTTTGGGGATGCCAGAGAATGCGGAGCAAATAATCGCTTCGCTCGATGTGTACGTTCAGCCCTCGACGTGGGATCAGGCGTGCGTTGGGTTGGCGTTTGCGTCTGCCCACGGCATCCCCAGAGTCGGGATCATCGATCCATTGCATCGCCAGTTCATTCAGCATGGTCGCAATGGTTTCCTCGTCGAACGTGGGGCCCGCAACGAAATTTCCCGGTGTGTGAATCGGTTGGTCAACGAACCAACGATCGCCAAGCGATTTTCACAACAAACCCGCGAGTTAGCCGACGAATTATTATGCGATACCAGTCACCTGCAATTTGGTAACCGTCTGGCGGTTGCCAAGGCTGTCGCCTGATTCTCTCAAATTTGTCAGGGTTGGTTTCCGCGCACAAAAAAACTCGAGACCCTGAGGACTCGAGAGATGTTTTCAATTTACCGCATCGTTATTTCTTGCGATGGCGGATCTTTGCCCGCATACGACGTTTCTTACGTCCAACTTTACGACGACCTTTACCTGTCTTTTTGGTTCCCACCGGCTGTGTGCCTCTATCTTTCTACGGTTCCATGCTGCCTGTCGCAGCCAAGCTGTGTGAATAAGTTATCGGCTGAGTTTAACAGAAGGAATCAAAAAAGACTACGAGAATGATGCAATCAGAAGTAAAAATAGGGTGCCGCCGTTAAAAACTGAGCCCTGTTTGCTGGAAGAGCGGTGATCCTGAGTCACTGGCTATCTGATTTGCCGAATCCTGCTCGGGGTTTCGTCTGCTCGGTATCCTCCCGAGGCTGGTCAACTCGCCCATCCGATCGCCTGTCTCGGCAGTCCATGATCAGCGTTGAGAAATGCCTAAAGGACCGGTTTTTCAAATGTCCACGCTCAAACCAAAGAAGTTTGCAAGGGCCTTAAAGTGTGTGGTGAGGACGCAAAGCGGCCTAGATTCACGTGTCAGTTAAAGGGAACGTGGCTTCATGGGACATACTATGGACCCCCGGCAGCAAAACGGTGTAGAATAAGCCGCACGGGCAACCAAACGTCGAAATTGCCCGATTTCATGATTACAGGAGACCGTATGCCGAAAGATGAAGCATTTGAAGTAGAGGGGACCGTGGTGCAAGCATTGGCCAATACCCGGTTCAAAGTCGAGCTTGAGACAGGAAACGAAGTGTTGGCTCATGTCGCTGGTCGTATGCGAAAACACTTTATCCGTATCGTTCCTGGCGACAAAGTTCGCGTGGAGCTTTCTCCCTATGATTTGACCAAGGGTCGAATCGTCTATCGAGAGCGTTAACCGACTGAATGCCCAAACTGAGGGGCCTGCGGCGGTGAATTGAAGACAAATAGAGCTTGAAGGCGTCTGATTGCGCGATCGCTGAGCGATTTGCGTCCCCGCTTTCCCCAAGGATTCCCAGCGTCAACTTAGGTTTTCGTAAATAAATTCGGGATTATCAAAACTGCCCAGCTAAATCAGGGTACGAAGTGAGAGTCCTTTTTTCAGAGCTTGTGATGGCAATGTTTCGCCGAATTTTCGTCCGCCAAACCGGCCAATGGCGATTGCAACCGAAACAAAACACGCAAGAATCTATGTTCCCGGTATTGGATCCAAAGACCGCCGGGCTTACCCCATACAAGAAATATACAAGTCGGTAGAAAGTTTCTGGCTTGATCTGGTTCAATTTCTGGAGCAATAACGTGAAAAGATTTTTGTTATCCCTGCAATTTGTGTTGCTGACCCTCTTGGTGGCCAGTCAACCAACGCAGTTGTTCGCCCAAGCCGATATGGACTTGGAGCCCGGCATCATCGTTTCGATTGCCAACGTCGACGAGCACTTGAATGACGTCGAGCACCTTATGGAGGTTGCTGGGTTCGGCCAAATGTCTGGCTTGGTTCGCATGGGCGCCTCGGAGTACATCCGCGGCATTGATACTAAAAAGCCCATGGGCGCGTTGATTTTCTTCAGCGAGGACAACCCCGACCAACCGGGTGTGATGGCTTTCATTCCCGTGAAAGACATTGAGGACGTGCTTGATACGTTGGCACCTTTCGTGGACATCGATGAGGACGGGGATGACATCATCCTTACCATGAACGATGGCACAGAACTGACCACTCGCGTCTCCGGCGATTACGCATTCATGGCGCAAGATGCCGATATGCTAGAGCAGTTGCCGGAAGACCCCGCCAATCTGTTGGGTGAATTGCCAAAAGAATATGGGATTGCCGCCAGTGTCATGGGGCAGAATATTCCTGAATCCCTGAAAAATCAGGCAATCGAATTGATCAAATCGGGTGCTGAGTCGGAAATGGGTAACTTGGGCGACGGTCCCGAAGCGGAAGCGCAACGTGAAAACTTGCAAGTTTCCATGGCCCAACTGACAAGCCTGATTAATGACACGGAAGAGTTGGTGATTGGTGCGGCGATCAACGCAGATACCAAAAGCCTGTACATCGATGTGCATTTACTGGGGACGCCCGGTTCCGAGTTGGCCAAGCAGTGTAACCAATCCATCGAAGGTCCTGCCTCACGATTCTCCGGATTTGTTTTGGATAACGCGACGGCGTCCGTGCACTACAACGCCAAAAGTACGGAAGCGAATGTGGAACAGGTTGAACAACTGTTGAAAACGTTTGAGACCACGGTCATGGAGGAACTCAAAGACAATATGCCCGGAGATGCACCGATGTCTTCCGAGGATGCTCAGAAAGTTATCACTGATTTGTTCGACGTCGCTCGAGGTGCTGTAGCTTCCGGACAATCTAATGCAGCTGGTTCGCTCGTCCTGGAGGATGGAAGTCTCTCGTTTGTCGCGGCCGCTGGTATCGCCGAAGGTGCCAAGTTGGAAGACGCTGTCAAGCAAATTGCTAAATGGGTAGAGCAAGAGAAGGCACCTGTGAAATTTGAATTCGACATCGATACTAAAGACGGTGTCCGATATCACAAGATCACCGTGCCCGTACCTGAATCGGAAGAAGAGGTAACTAAAGTCTTCGGTGACAAGATCGAGATCTTGCTTGGCGTCGGCGATGATGTGGTTTATATCGCTTTGGATTCGGATCCTCGAGCCCTTTTGGATAAGTGCATCAAAGCCAAATCTGATTCACCAAAGAACTTGGTGGCAAATATGGGCTTGCGATTGATCCCAATCCTGAAGTTTGCCTCTGAGGTACAAGAGATGCCCGAGTTGGATGGGATTGTTGATATCTTGCCAGAAGACGCAGATGACTCGCTGAGCATCACCAACGAAGTCGTAGAAAACGGTTTTCACCTCCGTTTCGGTATGAGCGACGCGATCCTTAAGGTGCTGGCGACCATCGGACAAGAAAGCATGGGTGGGGGCGGATTCGCACCTCAAGATTTTTAGTCCATCGAAGATTTACCACGAATCAGACCAACACCCGGCCCTCAACGAGCCGGGTGTTTTTTTGCGATACTCTCGGGGGTTCTCCTCCCAAACCAACACAGATCAATCTTGATTTTTCGGTGTCAGCTCAGCCGGCTTTTAATCTGGTATTTGGATTGGCGCACCCGGCTGAGTGGCATATCCAGTTCCGTTTTCGGGTCTGCCATTTGGTTATCGTTGCTTGCTGATTGATTGCAGCTACAATTCCCCTGACGCCTAAGCGTCATTCCCACACTATTTTGGAGTTGCCTGTGTTTTTGGACCGTGTTGAAATCGAGGTCATCGCCGGAAAAGGTGGGGATGGCTGCATGAGTTTTCGTCGCGAGCGGTATGTACCTAACGGCGGACCTGATGGCGGTGACGGTGGCAATGGCGGCAGCGTGATCGTGGTTGCCAGGCAGGGTGTCGATTCGCTGATGGCATTAGCTCATCGAAAGCAGTGGCGTGCGAAGGGAGGGATGAATGGTTGTGGAAAAAACCAGCGTGGTCGCAATGGCCAAGACCGTGTCATTGAAGTGCCCGCCGGGACGATGGTCCGCGACGTGAAGGAAGGCTTTGTTATCAAAGATTTGACGGACGAAGGGCAAGAATTCGTCGTGGCCCAAGGTGGCCGAGGCGGCAAGGGGAACACGAACTTCAAGTCGTCTACCAATCAAGCTCCGCGGCGTTGGACCTCGGGACAGGAAGGCGAAATTCGTCGCGTCGTTTTGGAATTAAAAGTGATCGCGGACGTGGGGTTGGTCGGTCTGCCGAATGCCGGAAAAAGCACTTTGCTAAGTCGTCTGTCTCGTGCCCGGCCTCAGATTGCCGACTATCCCTTCACCACTCGCTACCCGAATTTGGGCATGGTCACCGTGGATGTTAATCGTTCGTTTGTGTTGGCTGATATCCCGGGACTGATTGACGGAGCCCACAAAGGTGTTGGCTTGGGGCACGATTTCTTAAAGCACATTGAACGTGCCGGAATCCTTGTTCATCTCGTCGAACCGATGCCCATGGATGAATCAAACCCGGTGGACAACTACTTGTCTATCCGGCGAGAGCTAACCGAGTACCGGCATCAATTGGAAGAGCGTCCGGAAATTCTAGCAGTCACCAAAAGTGAACTTCCTAACGCAAAGGAAATACGTGATCAGTTGCAGGAAAAAACGGATTCCGAGGTGCTACTAATATCGGCAGTCACGGGCGATGGTCTGCCAAAGTTGTTGCAACGCGTTGTGTCGCAACTTGATGAGTCACCATGATGCGAATCGCAACTGCTGACATTGGAAATAGTTCAATCAAGTATCTGGTCGGTGATATTTCAAGAATCCATGAGCGCGGTGAGAATGAGTGGCCCGAAAGCCAAAATCTAACGCTGGAAAGCCTCAGCCAGAAGGCTCCCTTGATTGGGCAACCCATGGATTGGTTCGTCTCTTCCGTGAACGAAGAAAATGCGGCGGGGTTACGAGAGCGGCTGCAAGCTGCCGGAGATCTGACACGTTGGCATTGTTTGGATCGCCAGGATGTCTCTTTAACGCTTGATGTTGACCAACCGGAGCGCGTCGGAATGGACCGGGTATTGGCAGCCTTTGCCGCTCATCGGATTTTTGGCCTTCAGCAAGATGTTATCGTGGTGGATTGTGGGACGGCACTGACCATCGACTTGGTGGGTCAAGACGGCGTCTTTCGCGGTGGTGTGATCATGACGGGCCCAGCCACAAACCTGTCGGCGCTGAATCTGATGACGGAAGCGTTACCTGATCTATCGACAGAGAAATTGGTCCGCCCCGCATCGGTATTGGGACGTTCTACCCGAGAGGCGATGCTGAGCGGCGCTTGGTACAACGGGCTCGGAGCGATTCGTGAAGTTGTCCAGGAAATGCAAAATTTGTCTCAGGGCGAACCGCGAATAGTTGGTACCGGCGGCGGTCTGGGACCTTGGCGGGATGTATTGCCGCAGGACTGGGTATTGGTCGATGATCTGGTGCTCAGGGGAATCTTTTTGGCTGCCGCAGACCTGCAGAGGAAACCGAATCATGGCGCATTTTGAGCAGTGGTGCGGGCCTTACAAGGAACCCACCGTTTGTGAATTGACCGGACAGGGGCGAGGTGCGATTTGTGTTTTGGGGATCATCGGTGAGGCCGCTTTACAGACTTTGCAGGGCATGTTTGACCCCGTTAATGGCAAAGCCTTAGCGGAACTTCCCCGACGAAAACCTGTCTATGGTCGCTGGGGTGCGGAAGATGTCATTATTTGCATTCATGGTGATCATGAACTGGAGCTGCACTGTCACGGTGGCGTTTTTGCGAAACAAAAAATTATCGCCGACCTGCAGAACAAAGGCTTCGCTTTCCGTGAACTACCCGCTTCTGACCAGCTCAAGGAATCGTCTGCCGCAGCACGTATTGAGTTAGCGAAAGCGTCCACGCGGAAATCGGCGGCTGTCTTGACTTGGCAAGTCGAGGGCGCCCTCGAGCGTGAGTTGATGGCTCTGGAAAAAGATTTGGCCGAGGAAAAACTAACGCTGGCCCAAGACCGCATCGCTGGATTACTGCAATGGGCGGAATTGGGTTTGCATTTAACTCGGCCTTGGAAGATTGCCATCGCCGGCGCTGCCAATGCCGGGAAAAGTAGTTTGATTAATCGAATCGTTGGTTACAGCCGCTCCATTGTTTTTGATCAACCAGGTACCACACGGGATCTGGTCACGGTGGAAACTGCCATTGATGGGTGGCCGGTTAAGTTGATCGATACCGCAGGATTGCGTGCCTCCGACGACCAGATTGAAAAACAGGGGATGGCTTTGGCCGAACAAGCCGTTCATCAAGCTGACCTGCTCATCGAGGTCGTTGATGGAAGTGCACCGGCGCAGGGATTGTTGAATCCCCCGGAGATTCAGCACCTCGTAGTGATCAATAAATGTGATATCGACCGTCAACCTACGGATCTCAAAGGCATTCGCATTAGTGCGTTGCGAGGGGATGGTATCGAGGAACTGCTCGCGAAGATTTCTAACAGGCTCGTGCCGGCCATGCCCCCGATCGGGACAGCTGTCCCTTTTCTGCCGTGCCAAGTAGACGCGTTGCGACGTATTCGGAATGAAATCACGACTGCCTAATGGCAAATCGTTGGTGAAATGCTGGAGCTAACTGCCCAATAATTCACAGGGATGATTCCTGTTTCCATGTGGAAGGTGTTTTGGCTCTGTGAGATCTCCGACGTTCAGGCATGCATTTTAGAGTTCGAGAGGATTCCGCCCACTGCTGAATGTGAGGATCCACGCTAAAAAAGGAACCGGAATCGCGACGTTGTTTGTTGTAAGGCTGGTTTTGATTTTCTTTTTCTGAACCGGCAATGTAGTCTGATGGAATTAGGACAGGCCGCGAATCTCAAAAAGACTGCTCAGCATGACCGAAGTTACTGGGAATACGCACGATATGGCTGACGTAGCCCGCACTTCCATTTCGCGCCGACGCATTCGCAGGGCCATGCTTTATGGGCTCCTTTTGGTTTTGGTCTTTGGTCCCTATATCTTTTACCGGGCGAACAGTGGGCCTAACCGTGTTCAGGTGGTGCAAAGGACCGACCAATTGGGGCGCCTCGAGTGCGACGGCACACTGAAGGTGGTGGCTTGGAATATTGCCCATGGTCGTGGCGTAGCTGACTCGAACTGGGAAGGAAGCGCCGAGCAAAAAGCGCGGCGTGTCATGGAGATCGCACAGGTGATTCGTGATCTCGATGCCGATATTGTGGTCTTGAATGAAGTCGATTTCGCCACCATCTGGAGCGGCAATTTTAATCAGGCGGCGGGCATTGCGGAGGCCGCGGGTTTTCCCTATTTCGCCCGGCAAACGAATCTCGATTTTGGGTTTTTATTTGGGCGATTCCAGTTTGGCAATGTCGTGTTGAGTCGCTATCCCATAACACAAGCAAGCGCTCTGGACTTACCGCCGCATCGTGAGTGGGAGGATTGGTTGGTAGGCCGGAAGCGTGGCCTGCTGTGCACAATCGAAATTGGCAAATCGCAACCCGTAAAAATTGCTGGACTTCATTTAGAGCATCGCAGCGAAGCCAGTCGTGTCGAATCGGTGCGGTATTTGCAGAAAGAACTGGCAGCTTGGGAAGGGCCCTTGATCGTGCTCGGTGATTTGAACACGACGCCTCGAAATGCGCCTCAATCACGAGAGACGGTAGACGGTGAAAACGCATTCGATCTATTGAATGTTTCGATTGGATTGCAAGCTGCACCGCTGCAGATTTTGAGTGCGGAGCAACTTACATTCCCGGCTTGGGCGCCCGCCCGAGCGATCGATTGGATTCTCTACCGCACGAAGTTTTTTCAGCTTGTGAAACACGAGGTGATTCCCACACTACTTTCCGACCACCGACCGGTAGTTGCCACTTTTCGTTTGACGGAACTTAAATAATCCCATCCCAGAGAATTTTACCGATGAAATTTTTTGCCGATGATTGTTGCAAGTTCGATTTGAATTGCTTTTTTGCGCTCGCCGTCCAGTTTTTGGGAAGCAGAGGCCCCGTCTGCTGTTGGATACAAGAAATGAACACGATAAAACCTACCTAGTGGAGTCGACATTCGGTGACAGGCACCCAAGAATGGCGGTTCTTGCAAGACGCACTGCGTATAAAAGACTGACGGCTAATTAAACCCTCCGATATCTCAGACAAAGACGCTGCCATGAAAATACAGTTTCAATGTAACGGCGAGGCTTATGAAAGTGATTCTGCGGAAGGAACCTCCATCGCGATTCCGCTTGATTTTAGCGGCCCGCAGCCCAATCATTTCGGCGCACCGAAAGCGGAGCAAAAACCACTCAGGTTAGGCGGTTTTACCGGCGATACGCGGCAGGGTGGCAGTTGCAATGTCGATACGTTAATCGTTATCCCGCACTGCAACGGTACGCATACAGAATCGGTCGGGCATATCGTCAACGAAGATGTTTATGTGGGGCACCAAACTGGAGACGCGTTTTTGACAACCGCGTTGATTACGCTGAAACCAGAAAGGTGGCAACTCGTAGAGACAAAACAGGATTCGTACCGACCGCCTTTGGCGGGTGAAGATTGGGTAATCACTCGTAAACAACTGCAATCAGCCATGCAAGACGCCGAGTTACCGAAGACAGACGCCCTGATCATCAGGACGATTAGTCCCTTAGAGAAAAAATCGGTTGCCTACGGTGAAGCAAATCCTCCGGCATTCCTCACCGTCGAGGCGATGCAGTGGGTGGTCGAACAAGAGTATCGCCATTTACTACTCGATCTTCCGTCGGTTGACCGCATGTATGATGATGGGTTACTGACCAATCACCATCTTTTTTGGTTCGTGCCTGAGGGCACCCATGAACTGCACGCGGAGAGTCGGCAGGATAAAACCATTACAGAAATGGTTCTGGTGCCAGAGCAGGTAGCAGATGGGTTCTATCTCATGAACCTGCAGGTGCCCGCTTTATGTACCGATGCGGCTCCCTCGAAACCGGTGCTCTTCCCTGCCAAGAGCGTTTGAATATCGAGACGATTACTGGGAGAGGCATTTTTGGCAACGGCTTGCTCAATATCGGGATTATGTCGGTAAGGCGGAAAAACACCAAGATTCGCATCTAGGTAAAATTTTTGTTTCTGGTAACAAGGTCGGCCGATAAGACAGGTATCCAGTTAGCGATGGATTGGCATAGCCCCCGCGGATTTTTGGGCACTGGAGTTTCAAAGTCAGTTCCCAAATGCGTACCCGCGCTAAAAAGGTTGGTATATGTCCGAGCAAATCGTCCGTCTTGTAACTCGTGATTCCGATGGATCTATCCGTACTCGTGAATTCACTGGCACCGACGAAATCCTTTCTTCTTACACTCAAATCGGCATCGACGACTGTAGTACCGACCTCTCCCTGAGAGGTCTTCCCGTCTTGCGAGGTTTGGTAGGTCCGATTCCCGATGGCAAGTGCATTGCCCGGTATGAATCCCCCGATGTTTTTGAAGAGCTCACCAAAGAGTGGGCCAACGCGAAGGTCAAACGTCGTCGCCGTAAATCCACCGCTGCCGCAGTGCCCGTGGTCGACGGCATGGAAATGGGATTCGGCAACATGGCCATGCACTAGGCCTGATTGGCAACGGGTACCCTTCACAGAAACCAAGTGAATTCAAGCATGTCACGCATGCCATCGGAAGGGTACCCCGATGCGTATTAGATCGTCTTTAAGCCGTGCGAATGGGTGGCGATTTCCTCCAGTTCGTCGGCCACACCGAAGATGTGTGCTAACAACGCCGCGCGTGCCCACATGCCATTTCTGGCCTGTCGAAAATACATAGCCCGGGGGTCGAGATCGATAGCTTCCGGGATTTCCTGCACCTGGCTATCGCGTGGAAATGGGTGCAGGATCGGTGTGTATTCCTTCAACTTAGCTGCCCTGTTCGGTGTTAGTTGGAATGGCGATAAATCCAACTCTTGAAGGCGATTCTCATCATCGGCTGAGTTGTGCTCGCGTTGAATACGCGTCATGTAGAGGCAATCGGTTTGGCTAAGCAAGGAGTTACCTTGGTGGTCGGAATCCAGAGTTTCGTGTTCAAAAATCGAAACGTTTCGGCTCGCGAGTTGGTCGCGGAGTTGAGCATCCAAGCGGAGAGCAGCGGCGTCGGGCGCGACAAAATGCATGGTGATGTTTTGGTATTGCGACAGTGCCGTGGCCAAAGAACGTACGGTGCGACCCCGTCCGATATCGCCGCAAAAGGTGTACGTCTTGTCAGCAAATCCCTTCGTCAACTGAGGGTGCCGAGTTTTTAGGTCGGCAAAGCGCTGCCCGCTGCCTTCGCGATCTTGGAATCGGAAGGAACGTTTCAGCGTGTAAATATCCAGTAACGCCTGAGTCGGATGCTCGTCTGAACCGGAACCAGCGTTGATAATGGGTACCCAGCGACGTTCTTCGCGGCGCAAATCATTCATCAAGTAGGAACAGGTTTCCGCAAAACTCGAAAGTGGACTGCGCATGATGATCACATCAAAATAGCTGCTGAACATGCGGATGGCATCCATTCTCGATTCCCGTTTTACCTCCGAGGAGGTTTTGGGATCACGGACTTCGTTGCAGGTCAGCCCGAGGATTTGGCAGGCAGCCATGAAGGAAAGAAAGGTCCGCGTGGAAGGTTGGGTGAAATACAACATGGCCCGCCGGTGGCTAAGCAGCGTCTGCAGAGCAGCCGCGGTCGCTTTTTCCCGCGACAAAAGACGGATTTTATCGGCCAGGTCGCAAAGAAGATCAATGGAATTTGGCGTCAATTG
Source organism: uncultured Pirellulaceae bacterium (assembly GCA_905480235.1). Lineage (GTDB taxonomy): Bacteria > Planctomycetota > Planctomycetia > Pirellulales > Pirellulaceae > CAJQPP01. The sequence continues at coordinate 227,390 of CAJQPP010000031.1, read as the reverse complement.
ACCGCCGTTTATAAGATGCAGCAATTGGCCATCGTCCGCAAATTCAGAGTTTTTTTCTGCAGCGGGTCGTTGAAGTCGGTCGTGGTACTGGGCAAATTCCATTGCGCTTGCCTGACAAATTAGTGCGTGTGTCGAGCCGCCATTTTGCCACAAAAATCGTCGTGCGATAGTCCCATTGTTGTCAGCCAAACGAGTAAGATGGGTCGGCACAGATTGGTTGCGATATGGGGATGCAGAAATGGATGGGATGTCTGAAAAAGTAAAAAGCAGGGACATTCCACCAGGTTGGCTTGCCGCAGAAAGCGGTTGGCACCAAGGCCTATCGCCAATGTTCCGGGAACGCTGGTGGCGCGATTTAATGTCGTTTGTGGAAGAAGAAAGAGCCCGATTTGATGTCTATCCGGCGGAGAACCATGTTTTTGAGGCCTATCGCTTGACCCCGTTGGAACGAGTCAAGTTTGTAATACTGGGGCAAGACCCTTACCACGGCGCGGGACAAGCGCATGGTTTGAGCTTTTCGGTACCGGAAAGCGTCAGGACTCCACCTTCGTTGGCGAATATTTTCAAAGAATTGAAAGCGGATCTAGGGGAAGAGATTCCGAAGTCGGGCAACTTGTCGGCCTGGGCAACACAGGGTGGCTTGTTGCTGAATACCGTACTGACAGTGCGAGCAGCGGAAGCAAATTCCCATCGCAAGCAAGGCTGGGAAAGATTCACCGATGCGACCATCCGGCTTGTGAATCAGAAATGTGAAAATGTCGCGTTTGTTTTATGGGGGGCGCCCGCCAGAAAAAAAAACAACCTCATCAACGGTGATCGGCATTTAATTATTGAGGCACCCCACCCCTCTCCGTTATCTGCTTATCGCGGGTTTTTAGGTAGTCGACCGTTTTCCAAAATCAATCAATATCGCCGTCGCCACGGCCTGCCCGAGATCGATTGGTGCGAAGCCTAGAAGAATGAAATGAGTGTCAAAATGTACCCGCGGCTGTGAATGGAAGTTCCCAGGTGGAGAAATTACGGTTGCTCAAATTTGGGAAAGAACTACGGCAAAATGAATATGCCCTGCCCAGAGATATTTGCAGGCAACGATCGGGAGAAGTATTTCAGCGATATCTATGATGTGATTGGAAAGACTGGCTAAAACCGTAACCCGGCTGCAAACATGAATGACTCCGGCAGATCGTATCGGATCTTTGAGGATTGATATTCCATGTAGCGAGTAAACACATAACCCGCTTCGATATTGAAACCAGATCCCCCATTTAGCAAACGTTCAAACCCGACCGTCAGGCGAAAATCGCGTAAGTTCAATACGTCGTCCAAACCGCTTGCTCGCTGCACAGCCCAGGTACCGCCACCAAATGAGATCGCCGTATAAACCCAGTCTTCCAAAAGGTAAGGCAAGTGACCAACACGCCGACTGATTTTGGGTTCGGGGAAAATTAAATCGAAACGCGTATTGGGGTTGGGTATCCATGTCAGTCCCACGTCTGGGATGATTCCGTAATCGGCTTGATCCAAATCGGCGATTCCCAACGTAACAGAGAGTTTTTCCGGAGTGATTTGGTACGTTAGTCGGGCTAAAGCTCCCATGCGAAACGATTCAGCATTGCTAAAGCGATCGTTGTAATATCCCGGCTGTATCCCGGCCAGAAAGGTCCACTTCTGATTGAAAATGCGTCTCCAGCCAATATCGACACTCGCCCCCTGTAGAAAGGAGGGCACATCTATAAACGCGGGACCGTTAAGCCAATCGGCAGCATACCGTGGCGTCACAGCCAGCACGCTGTCTGTGGAACCGAGCGGTGCCGTCAACATGACGTTCGTCGTTGCAGAAATCAAACCGATGCCATTTTCTTCATTGCGAGCAATAAAGGTGGTGGCGAACTCGGCCTGCTGCACGAAGGATTGCCGAAACCGTTTGATCGTGGTTGAATTCAGTTCTTGGGGCGGCCACATGCTAGGATCTCCCCAGCTCCCCAGTGGAATTCCTAGCGTTTCGATCGGCTTTAACCGCCCCGGTTTGGAAGCCGGGACCTGGAAGGGGTCGAATGTTGTTTGATTCACTCCGGCCGGTGGTAGTGACAGGATGGGTGCCGGCGGATCGACTTGGCGATACACTTGCGCTTGAGCATACTCACAGACCCAGGCAACGAATGTGATCGTCAACAGCTTGGCTAGGCAGCGAATTATCAAGCTTGGGCGGGGCAAGGACGCTGCCTGTAGGAGTTGCAACTGGCGGAGAGTGGCATGAAGTGCTGGCACGGACGGTACTAGATGCCAGCATTTCGAGTCAACCGGAAAGTAATGCTTGCAGTCGTAACAGGTTAGAACCAAATCGATGACCCAAATAAATCCCCAGCGACGTTCTCTCGTTGCCATTGAAACCATGCTATTGGCATTGGTCATGGGCGGTTTGGTTTGGGTGGCGACACCAGATGTCAACGAAGCTCATTATTTGGTGAAGGCACGCCATTTTTGGGACCGCAGTTATTGTCCCACGGATATTTTTACAAATTCCCATGAAACCCATTGGGCGTTTTATTTAACTCACGGTTGGCTATTCCCGCTTTTGGGTTATGAGTTGGGCGCTTGGATCGGTCGGCTGGCGTCTTGGCTGGTCATCGCTTGGGGAATCGTTTTATTGAGTCGGGTTTTTTTTGATCGGCTGGGAGCAGCGATTCTGGTGGGCGGTTTGGCGGTGCTTTTGAATGAATCTCTTAATCTGGCTGGCGAATGGTTTGTGGGTGGTGTTGAGGGAAAGTGTTACGCCTATGGTTTTGGTTTCGCGGCGATGGCATTCTGGTTTCGCGGTAGATTTCAGCTGACTTGGATGTTGCTGGGACTGGCATGTGCCTTTCATATTGTGGTGGGGATTTGGCTGACCTCCGCGATGGTTTTTGCTTGGTGGAGCGATCGCTGGTTACCCGCTCCGCCGGATGCAGAGGAGTCTCTACCCGCAGCTCCGAGGTTTTTTTTAAGGTGCCTATTGGCAGGTTGCATCAGTCTCGTTTTATTTACTGCAGGATTTTGGCCAGCGATTGTTCAAAATGCCGATGCTTCGCGTGAGGTCATTATTCAAGCTGCCAAAGCTCAGTCGCTTTGGCGATTAGCCCACCATCAGTTGGCCACCGAATTTCATCGTTGGTTTTTATTCCTTCCGCTGGTTGTGGTTTGGTTTTTTCTAGTACGCTCCAACTGGCAATTGCGAGATCACCATTTGGCGAGGTTCAATTGGATGGTGCTAGGTTCGTTGCTGATTGCGGTGGGCGGATTGATTTTATCCCTGTTGGCCCAGTTTGGCAGCGGCTCTGCCAGCGACGTGAGTGCTTTGTTGTTAACCCTTTACTGGTTCCGTCTAGCAGATGTTTTCATTCCCCTGGGGTGTGTGATTAATGCCGGTGTTTTCTTTTCCACGTTACCCAAAGAGATGGGAGCGGGCCGATTCGCGGCAGTTCTGGCGACGCTTGTTTGTCTAATAGGTGTTGCTTGGAATCTCTATCAGGGGCAACTAGATACGCGCTCGGGAAGCGCTCGGCAAACGGTCATTCTGCCAAGTGATCCGGTCAAACAGCAAAGGGAAATGGAGGCGGAGAAAAACTGGATCAAAACATGCTTGTGGATCCGCGGTCACACACCGCCGAATGCCACGTTTATTACGCCCCTTAATCAGCAAACGTTTAAGTGGTATGCCCATCGAGCAGAGGTCGCCTCGCGTAAGGATATGCCGCAGAACGCCACCTCTATCCTGCCTTGGTTGGAGCGGCTGGAGGTGCTGTTTTCGATCGGTCCCAAAAGGGATGCGGCGAATGATTTGAAAATTCAGCAACAAGTTGCATGGGAATATCGCCCTCTGTTGTTTCCAGAAGCGTTGCCGTTTGCGGCAGAGTACGTTGTGCTCGAACAACGTTGGGTCGACGAGTTTTTAAGGTACCAGCCGTTACCCAAAAACTTGAAGCAGGTTTATCCTGAGCCTGGTGAGCGGAAATCTACTTTTGCTGTTTTTCAGCAGACAGAGTTCTCCGATTGACGCTCTGGCCAGTCGCTCATTCCCAGGTTTATTTGTTCAGGTGAATGTTACACGCGTCATCGCAAGCGTCGCCCATCTTTTCACTCAACTTGTATCGCCGAATGGCCACACGGTTGTAAAGCCACTGCCACAGGGGCAGCGAAAATGGGATGTGCATGATGGGAGCAAGCCACCAAAGTTTGGGGAGGCGTCGCGAAAGATAGCGAACTGCAGCCGCTCCACCGTGACGATTTCCGTCCGTTGAAATGACGTACATCTGATCCATTAATTGGTCCCGCGTTAATTCGGGGTAGCGTTCCGCGACTCGCGAATCATGTAACGAGATATAAGACAAGCGATTCCCGCTATCGAACGCTTTCAGTCGCTGCACCTGCTTTTTGCAGAACCGGCATTGGCCATCAAAAATGACCACGTCCGTGTTTGGCTGGTCATCGGGATCGGCTAGGCCGAGTTGGCGGCGATTGGCTTCGTCTCCCGTGATCGAGACGTTTGTCTTGGCGGATGCGTTCATGTACCTTGTTCTTGTAAGAAAGCGACCGATTAAGTGTAACCGCACTTAGCCATTTTCCTTAACCCGAGTAGAGCAATGAGCTCAGAATCCAACACATCATCGCGTTTTTCCAAAGGAATACGCGGATTGGTCGGGGGGGGTGTATTGACGTTGCTGCTAATTGCCATGGCGATCGGGGCCGGGATCCTTGAAGGATCTAAAAGGCCGGCCGAAATGCCTAACCTGTCAGACCGACCACCCGACGAACGTGCCGACGTGGCACTGAACCGAGGCGATTGGGTGATGGCTTCCAGTGCCATGAAAGAGCTGCTGGATGCAGATCCGTTTGATGCTAGATCCATATTCTATTATGCGTATGCCTTACGCAAACAAACGCAACTCGAACAATCCATCATCTGGTTCGAAAAGGCGTCCGAGTTTTTTAAGTACCGACCTGCCAGCCATTTTCAATTAGCTTGCGTTCATTCCCAATTGGGAGATACAGAGGCCGGCATCGAAAATTTAGAAATGGCACTGCAGCTTGGTTTTAAAACCCGTGACGGTATCGAAAATACTAAAGACCTGCAGCCGCTCAAAGCGGAAAAAAGATTTAAGGCCTTGGCGATCAAGGAGCGGGCAGCCCGGAAAAATTATCGGCGTTAGATTTAACGATCCAGCATCGCTTGCAACGCGGTGGTATCGAGGATAGGGATTTGTAATTTCTCGGCTTTTTCTGATTTTGACCCGGAACCCGGACCGGCGATCAGGTAATCGGTTTTTTTTGAAACACTGCCTGTACAAATGCCACCCTGCAATTCCACCTTTTGTTCCCAGTGCCGTTTCCCCTCGGGGAAAGCTCCACTGAAACAAAAACGTTTGCCTGTCAGAACGCCACTGTTTTGAGGAATTTCGGGTTCGACAAATTCCAGCAGTCGGTCAATTTCTTGTCGATGAGCATTCAGGTAATCATGGATTGAAATCGCAGTTTTTTCTCCGATGTCGTTGACCTCTTGAAGCTGTTCCACGGTAGCCTGACGAATTTTATCGAACGTCCCAAAGTGGGTTGCCAAGGCTTTTCCTGCCGATTTACCAGCGGCGTCGATTCCAAATGCTGCCACCAGCTGCCACAGTGGGATTAGTTTTTTGGATCTTTTGGCTTGCGCAATAAGGGGTTCCAGTTCGGTATGTTTATCCGGTGCCGGAATCATATGGATTGCCGCAATAGCCAATGCTGATTGCCGGTAGGTTAGCCCGCATGATTCGGCATCCTCGATATCCAATTCAAAAAAATCCGCAGGTATGGCCACCTGGTTTCCTTCGACCAAGCTGGTGACACGGCTCTCTCCTAGCCCGAGGATTCCGATCGTATCAAGGAAGTGGCACAGGGCACTAATGATTTGTGCCGGGCAAGATTTACTGGGGCAGATCAATTCAAGCATGTCGGCCGAACCCCCTTCTCTCAGTTCGGTGGGAGCGCCACAGTCGGGACAGACGGAGGGGAATTCAGGTGGCTGCTGCCCCTTGAGAACGCCGGTGACCTTGGGAATGATCTTTCCCGCTTTGCGAACGGAGATGGTGGACCCGATGGATATCTGTTTGCGTTCCATAAACCCGGCATTGTGCAGCGTGGCTCGGGACACGTTGGTCCCTGCCAAACGTACTGGGTCAAAAATGGCGACCGCTGTGACTTTTCCGGTACGGCCAGTATTCCATTCAATTTCTTTGATCGTCGGAGTTGCCTCCTCTTCGCGGAATTTCCAAGCAATTTTCCCCTTCGGGTTACCTGTGATGGGGTCGCCATGCCGCCCCATTTGTGTTTGATCTTGCAGGTTATTCACGCCGATAATGACACCGTCGACTTCGAAATCAAGATCCGGGATGCTGTCTTCCAAAGTAGTCAGCTCGCGGAATTGAAAAGGGGTAACACCAATGAAAGGGATCCCCAGTTCGTCACGACAAAATTGCGCCTTGGCAATTTCAGTCGAGTAGGGGGGAGTGGCCAGCGATTTGATGTCATAGGCGATGAAGCTAAGTCTCATCTGTTGGGTTTTTTGCGGGTTCTTAAATTGACGAATCCCACCCGCCGTATGATTGCGGGGGTTGGCTCTTAGCTTTTCTCCGGCTTCTTCCAGTTCGACTTGAACTTTTTGAAAATCACTCAATTTGCAAATTAGCTCTCCCCGTACCGAGCATGTAACGGGAGATTTCAAAGTCTGTGGAATACCATTTACAAATTGGCATTGTTGCGTCACATCTTCGCCGTTAATCCCGTCCCGCGGTCGCAAGCCCGCCTGACTTAGCTGGCCTTCGATGTAATACAGGGCCAGTGCCACCCCATCGAGTTTGTAACTGGCGTAAAAATAATCTCGCGCAATGGTGACGGGTTGATCTTTGTAGACTTTACCGGGGATGGTCACCGTTGGGTGATCGGAGGCCTCTGGCGCGGCACCCGTCAGCCACTTGAAAAGTTGTTCTTCCTGTACCGCGCGGTCTTCGTGACTAGCTTTTTCAATGGAGGTTAGCGGGGGATCGTGGACAACCTTTTTTACGGCGCTATCGATACGTGAAGCGGTAGCCGTTTTGAATAGATCCGATTCGGGCGCCAGTTGTTTTAACTCGCGGCGCAGACCGTCGTATTCGCCATCGGAAATGGAAACACCCGTATTGGGGTGGGTGCATTCATCTCCCCGCTCGTAGAGCGTATCCAGATGCGTGATGAGCCGCGTCAGATTCTTGATTCGCGTAGCTTTGGGAGTGGTCGATTCGGGCATGTTTTTTTGGGCATCAACAAAGGGCGGAATGGAATCTGGGGGCTACTGTGGCCCGCATTCAGGAAGCATGGTGATGGGGAGTTCATAAGCCGCGTTCGGAATCATGCAGAGAAAGCGGAATGGTTTCTCCGACACATTACAGAACTGATGGACTTCGTCAGCCCGTACGAGAATCACATCGCCGGATTGAATGGAGTGCGGTGTATCATCTTCGTAAATGACTCCTTCGCCTTGTAAAACGTATACTTCGTGCTCATAGGGATGGTGATGTCGGGGGGTGTGTCCACCAGGATCAACTTGAAATTCCCGCATGGCAAAATGGGGCGCTTCTTCGGGTTTTCCAATCAACCAGCGAACGTGGCATCCCTTGGAGCCTGGCATGTCGACCGGATTTTGCGCGACCGAATGAGACGAAGTAACTTTCATTTTGTGAGTCCCTCTAAGCAAAGTACACGTGGCATTCCAAGCGAACGTTTTTAAGTCAACAGCAAAAGCTGCAGGAATTTTAACCGAAACTTTCACTCTGGGCAGGCGTTGTAGCAGCTCAGGCCGTGGATTGTTATTTTTCAACGCCGCAAACTCGGATATGATTACGTGAATAGATACCCCATGGCTGTCCAGCGAAACCATGGGAGTTCCCTTTCCAATTTGTCCCGCGATCTCGTTATGACCCTTGGCTCGCCAAAATTGAATGAGTTACAAACGATTGGCAGGGTGGTGTGCGTCAGTGCAGTGTGGTGGGCAATGCTCACGTCGGATGCGGGTGCTTGGCAGCGACGCGATTTGAATCAACAGGACATGATGTCGGTCGGGCAGCTATTCGTGCCAGCCCCTCGTGAACTAGTGCGTCCGTTGTTGCGGGCGAAAAAGGCCATTCAGGAGGAAGACTTTCGATCGGCGGTTGATTTGCTGGGAGAGATTTTGGCGACCCCCGATCAGGGCGACTTTTTACAGCCGGTCGAAGGGGAACCCTTTCGAGCGATCAGTGTTCACAATCAGGCTCATCGCCTATTAAGCCAAATACCATCTCAATTTCGCGCGGACTACGAATTGAGGTACAAAGTCGCGGCGCGACAGATGTTGGAAAAAGCGGTCAGTGAAGCTGACTATGAGTTGATGGCTCAGGTCGCACGCAGGTATTTTTTTACACCCTCAGGCTACCAAGCGACATTGATGTTAGGGCATTATCATCTTGAGATGGGGCAGCCGGTTTCCGCGGCATCCTGTTTTGCTGACCTGGTAGGTGAAGCGCAGGCTCGCCAACAATATGACCCTGAGGTCTCGATCATGTTGGCAACCTGCAAATTATTAACCGGTAGAGAATCTGCCGCACAAACAATTCTGGAAGAACTGGCCGCTCTGCGTCCAGGAGTCAAGGTGCGATTGCCAACCGGTGAAGTGCCGCTTTTCCAGAATGCGGACGACGCGATTCCTTGGTTGAATCGTTTAATTGGGAACGGTGAGTTGATCGGCTATCGATCGCTCGATGAATGGGGGATGTTTCGTGGGGATGCCGAACGCAACGCCGCCAGTGGCAGTGGTTTTCCACTGGCCTATCCCAATTGGTTTGTACCCACGATCAATGAACCTCAGTTGGAGTTGATTGCCGATGCCGCTTTCCAGAGGCGACTGTTAGCCTCCGAAAGTCTGATTCCATCTCTGCAACCCATTGCTGTCGGCAACACCATTGTGGTCAGGTCACTCGACAGTATGGTCGGAATTGACGCGCGCAGCGGAAAACGCATTTGGGCTTTCCCGGCTTGGGATCGTAATACCTTGATGAAGGATCGCCGCACCAATCAAGCCCGCGAAGATAAAATTGAAAGAGACCACATTGAACAACGCTTGTGGCAGGACCATTTGTATGGCCAAATCGCCAGCAATGGCCAGTATGTTTTCGTCATCGATCAACCGGGATACGCGAATTCGATTAATGCGCAAGCGATTGTTGGCCGCGGGATTCCCATCGACAACCCGCTCGGGGGACGCAGTACGAACGAACTCAAGGCCATCGATCTCGCTCGAGAAGGCGCGTTTTGTTGGGAAGTGGGTGGCAAGACGGGCGGTGTCGTTGCGGAATTGGCCGGGTGTTTCTTTCTCGGCGCACCGCTGGTGCTGGAAAACGAACTGTACATTCTCGGAGAACTGGGGGGTGAGATACGGTTGATCGTGCTTGAACAGGAAACCGGAAAACTGGCTTGGAGTCAGCAAATTGCCGCGATCGATACCGCGCCGCCGGTGACAGAAGATCGCCGCCGACGTTTGGCGGGTTCGACGCCTTCGTGTTCTAACGGGATCGTGGTTTGCCCAACGTCCGCAACAGGTATTGTCGCTGTGGATCGCACCACCCATTCATTGTTGTGGGGCGTGCAATACCCCGGAGTCATCAGCGGCATGCCACGCATACGAAACCGGCAGCGATCCAATAAAAAACGCTCCCGCTCTACCGACTCCTCGATCACAATTTCTGACGGACGTGTGATCGTTATGCCGTTAGAATTAAATCGCATCCTCTGTTTTGATTTACTAACAGGGAAACCGCTTTGGTACGAAGCGGGCGATCCATCTGCCGCTCGCGCCGGTGTACCCTCAGAAGACGGGTTGTATGTGGCATGTGTCTATGACGGTCTGGTCGTGGTGTTAGGCCAGGAAAAAGTTGTTGGCTTGGATTTGGATTCCGGGGAGTCGCTCTGGCAGATTCCTTTGGACCGTTTGGGACGACCCACTGGACGCGGATTTTTAACAGGCGATCGGTACTTTTTCCCTACCAGCGAATCAAAAATTGTTGCTGTCGATCTGTCACAGGGAACGATAGCCAAGACCATCACGACGCGGCGCGTGCTCGGCAATCTGATATGTTTCAAAGATGAGTTGATTTCTCAGGGATACGACGTTATTTCCATCTATCCTCAAGCCGAGCCGATTCGGCAGTTGGTCGCGCGGGAAATGCAAAAAGACGAGACCAAGGCCGCGACACTGCCATCCAAGATGCTGCTTTTACAGGCGCAGTTACTGGCTCAGGACGGGGACATGCGACAAGCGGTCACCACGGCGGATATCGCGTATCAGAAATCCGGCCAGCGACGTGAAAAACAACTCCTTTTGGATCTGGTCCTTGAGCTGATGGAGTTGGATTACCCAGCGGTGCAATTGGTTGCCGATAAGTATGAAAACGAGTTACGTGAATTTAGCGCACGGCGATTTGAGGCGGCGAAGATAACGGGCCTACTTCAGGAAAGAGCTCTGGCGAAAGCGTTGACGGTATTTAAGGGATCGAGCTTAAATTCCAGCGCAAGCAGAGCTGAAGTAAATTTAAATCGTGTGAACTATCGCAATGCAGATAATAACGGGCTGCGAATGCGTTTGGATGCTTGGTTGCAAAAGCAATTCAAAGGTAGTTTGGCCGAAATTAACGCTAATGATGCTAATGACGCTGAAACGCAACTCACTTCATGGCTGGAAAAGAACTTGCCTGGCATGCAACCCGCTGAAATGGCACCTTTGGTGAATTTAATCGGTGCCCGTTACCTGCCCTATGATCAATTGATTCGTTTGGCAAATTACTATGTTTCGCTTGCTGAGTTTACTCAGGCGGAACGCCTTTTGGACTCGATTCCAACAAGGTTTTCCGATGATTCTCCGGCGTCTCAAAAAGCGATCGCTCAAAGAAACGCGTTCATGTTTCGAATGGCTCGCCAAGCAGGTTGGGGGGAGCAAACGCAAAGGTACATTTCGGCTCTACAGAAAACTCCTGAGACCGTCAGCTTTTTTGATGCGTGGACAGGCGAGGCGACGAGCGCTGAAGATTTCTTGAGCCGCCATCGCATGGAAAGTGAGCTGAACCTGTCCGACAAGGGTTGGAATTACGGGCAAGTTGATTCGCAGATGGTGCCGCTCGCGGCTCAACGTGGCTATCCCATTCGCAAATTAGTTTTGCCGAAATTGGTCTGCACCTCAGGGGACGCTCCTGAGGATCTCAGCTTAGAAGTGAAATTTCAGGATTCCAAGTTGGTGATCCGCGATGCTCAAGGCGTGACATTGGAGGAGTTCTCCTATCGTGAAAATCCGGACTCTCGCGATTATTATTCAACGCAAATGTACAACGGAACGTTTGCCATTCATGGGCATCTGCTTATTTTCGCCTATGGTTATGACCTAATAGGCGTGGACTTAAATCGTTTGAAAACGGGTAAGCCGGCGCTGCTATGGCAGAAAAATCTTAAAAAACGACGGGGCATTGATAATCGAATGCAGTTGCCAGCGGCCTATCAGGCTCGTTTGATCAATCAACCGTGGGCACCGCCGAAGTACATTATCCACGAGCCTGACGAAGGCTCGAACCCGATTGGGAATTTTGCCAGTAATGCGTTTTATGTTTATTGTCGCTTTGGTAAATCGGTTCAGTGTTTCGACGCATTAAGCGGAGAAATGGTCTGGCAAAGAACTGACCTCAATCAGCCCGGTTGGTTAATCGCCAACGATCAATACGTGGCCCTTTTAAAAAATCAAAAATCATCGGCTGCAGCTCGATACGATAGTGCCACGATCATGTCCGCTTCGACAGGGGAGATCGTCAAGCATGTTGACCTGTCTGCCTACGAGGGGAAAGTACTTTGGCATAACCTCGGTTTAAAGCTGGTAATGTCCGGGCAAAATCGAGAACAGTCTCTGGCACTTTTTGATTTAGTTAGCGAGCAAGAGGTGTGGTCTAGGGAGTGGCCCGGAAAAACCAAAGCCGTGATTCGTGATCCCCAAACGATGGTGTTTTTATTGCCTTCCAGTCAGGTTCAGTATGTGGATCTTCGTGATGGTGAAACACGAAGTCAAATTGATTTGGAGGGCGATACGCCTTCGCGTACGTTCAGCCTAATGAAACTGAAGGGTCAGGATTTATTGTTGCTGGGGCTCGAAGACGCGAAAAAAGTAACTCGCACGAATGACCAAAAAGTGAGTATCCGAAATACCGACGCCGGCTTAGCTGCCTTGCTCAATGGCTGGATTTATAGTGTGCAGCCGGACACGGGTGAAAAGACATGGGACAAGCCAGTACGGGTTCAGCATTTTTCTATACCCAAAGAACATCCAACCGATGCGCCCTTATTGACATTAAATCGATTGGTTGACTTCGGCAGGCAATCCAGTCGGCGTAGCGACAATGTCGTCGAGTTTTTAACGATTGATCTACGCGACGGACGCTTGGTGAACGAATGCCGTGTGAAAATTAAGACTGTGCATTTGATTCAGGTAACGGCCTCCAAGGAGGATCAAACTGTGATCCACACCTTCCATGACCGCAAACTGATTTTGCGTGTGGAAGATGGCGATTTCCCCCCCGCCGCCCCCGCATCGCTAACGAACGAATTTACCATTCCCAAAAGTAGAGCGTTCGCCGCTGGCGAAGAGAACGCTCAGCAGATTCGTAGACAACAACAAGGTGATTTGATTCGCGAAATTCGTGAAAGGAAGCAGGATGAGTGAAAACCTCAAGGCCGAGGATTCTGTAAATATATTGAGTGCGGCTCGCAACCGCATCGTGGAGCAACTCTCGCAAGTCATCGTAGGCCAGGAAGATGTTGTCGAGCAAATGCTGATCTCAATCTTCAGCCGAGGGCACTGCTTGCTGGAAGGCGTGCCGGGTTTGGCCAAGACGTTAATGATTAGCTCGCTCGCGAAAACGATGGATCTCTCATTCAGTCGGATTCAATTTACTCCGGATTTGATGCCAGCGGATATCACAGGCACTGAAATCATTGAGGAAAATAAGTCGACTGGGCAAAGGGAACGCCGGTTTTTGGAAGGGCCCGTGTTTTCCAATGTGGTGCTGGCCGATGAAATCAACCGCACACCTCCAAAAACTCAAGCTGCGATGCTGGAGGCGATGCAGGAAAAGCAGGTTACGGTCGGCCGTGTTCGTCATGAATTGGCGACCCCGTTTTTTGTTCTGGCGACGCAAAATCCGATTGAGCAGGAGGGTACCTACCCGCTTCCAGAAGCTCAGCAGGATCGGTTCATGTTTAAGGTTTTTGTGAATTATCCAAATTTCAAGGATGAGTTTTCTATTGCCAAACAAACGACGACTACGAACCAGGTAGAACTTCAATCAGTGCTCAGCGGAGCTGAGATTGTGGCATTGCAGAACGCGGTACTGAATGTACCGATCGGCGATCACTTGGTGCGCTATGCTCTTTCACTGGTGCGTCAAACCAGAGTGGGGCACGAAGGAGTACCGGAGTATGTCTCTGATTTGTTGCAATGGGGCGCAGGTCCTCGCGCTGTGCAATTTCTGTTGATTGGTGCCAAAACACGAGCTCTGATGCACGGCAGAACCCATGTGGCCACCGATGATATCCAAGCACTGGCAAAGCCGGTTTTGCGACACCGAATCGTTTTGAATTTTGCCGCAGAAAGCGACGGCGTTACGCCGGATGACCTGATCCAACGGTTGATAGATGATACGCCCGCCCAAGAAAATGAATTGTTGAACGATGCCAGATTCCAAAAGATTTTTGCATCCTGAGGCGATTCGTCGTATCGCACGAATGGAAGTTCGGGCGCGGCACATCGTAGAAGGATTCTTGACCGGCAGTCATCGCAGCCCGTATTTCGGGCAGTCAGTCGAGTTTTTGCAACATCGTCAATACGTGGTTGGAGATGACCTGCGGCATGTCGATTGGCAGGTCTGGGCTCGCCAAGATCGCTTGTATGTCAAGCAATTTGAAGAAGATACCAACCTCAGATGCCACCTCTTGATCGATATTTCGGGCAGCATGTTGTACGGTTCTGGACCGCTGAATAAATACGAATATGGATGCACCGCCGCGGCATCACTCGCCTATTTAATCCTCAAACAGCAGGATGCGGTTGGTGGTATTACATTTGATTCTCAGGTTCGCGAGCGTATCCCCGTCAGCAGTCGACGTAACCATATCATGTCCATTGTAAAAGCCATGGATGCGGAGACACCCGAGAATAAATCGGACATCGCAGCCATCTGTCAAAAAGTGGCTCAAACCTTTCCGCGCCGGGGCATGATGATTCTGGTTTCTGATTTGCTGACCGATACGGACCAACTGTTGAGTGGTTTGCGGTTATTGCGACAACGCGGGCACGATGTACTGGTGTTTCACATCATGGACGATGATGAATTGGATTTCGAATTCGATGGCCCAACCCGTTTTGAGGATCTCGAAACAGATGCCGTTTTAAGCTGCAATCCGCGCGGCCTAAGGGAAGGGTATATGCAGGCTTTGGATTCCTTTCTGGAAAAAGTACGACACGGTTGCGCAAAAAATATGATCGATTATGCGCTGATTAGAACGAGTGATCCGCTGGACGCGGTCTTGGCACATTATTTAAGCAATCGACTGGGGATGCATCACAAAAACTGATTCGTGAAATTTGAATCGGGGTCGGTGATTTCAAATTAGCGACCGTTGGCAGGAAGCCATCCACCTCCTAAAAATTAAAATGCAGAATATTATCACCTCATCACCGTTGGTTTGGGCCGGCCTATTGGCCGGGATGGTGGTGCTGCCTGTTCTCATTCATTTAATAAACCGCCTACGGCATAAGCGGGTTTCTTGGGCGGCGATGGATTTTCTGCTGACCAGTCACATAAAAAACCGGAATTGGGTTTGGCTTAAGCAGTTGCTTTTGTTGGTGGCGCGGATCGCATGCTTGTTATTGGTGCTGTTGACGATCGGCCAGGTGGGTTGTGACAGTGACGGAATGGCCAGATTTCTTGGCGGTAACGTAACCCATCATTACATCATCGTGGATGATAGCCTTTCCATGAATGAACGGGATGCGGGGCAGACCGCGTTGCAGCGAGCCAGCGACACCGTGGGATTGATCGCCGGGCGAATGTCGGGTGCTGACAATCAACGCGTCACACTGTTACGGTTTTCGCAAATCCAACACGCGCTATCTGATCCGGGCATGAACCGAAACGACGAAGAAACTGACGATTTATCGCCAGCAGATTTGAATGGTGTGCTGGTCGACCGACAAATAGAACGCGTCGTTTTGGATGCCACGGAGCGAATACAGCCGACCTTTATCGCGAGTCGCCCACAGGCTGTGCTGGAGCTTGTCGCGGATTTGATTCAAAAACGACCAAGTGAAAATTCGTTGGTCTATGTAATCTCGGATTTCCGAAAATCTGATTGGTCAGAGCAAAATGCCTTGACGGAAGTTTTTGAGGAGCTTTCGAAAAGTAATGCTGTGGTTAACTTGATTCGCTGCGCTGAGCAGTTCAGCAACAACGTGGCCGTGACGTCCGTTCAGCCCGCGGGTAGCGTGCGGGTCGCCGGTGTGCCGCTCATGATGGAAGTGCAGGTCACGAATTTCGGAGACGAGTCCGTTCGGAAATCTCGTATTAGCTTAAAGGCCGCCACCTATCCCGACGATTCACTGCCAGGAAAAGCGACAGCCGATCTCGCATTGGAGTTAAAGGATTTACCCACGATCTTGATCGATGAAATTAAACCGGGTGAGACGGTCAGTCGACGCTTTCCGGTGTTGTTTTCTAATCCAGGGCAGCACGCGATTCGCGCTTCTCTGGAAGGTGATTCACTACCTGCTGACAACGCGCGTTGGATCGTCGTGGAGTTTCTGACATCCAAAAAAGTGCTGGTGGTGGAGGCCGCCGACAGTCAGGACAGTCGATTTCTGGCTTTGGCGATGTCGCCGGGCGGCATGACCGGTTTGCAAATAGAGCAGGCGTCCAAATCGAAACTGCGCGACGAAACGCTGGCTTGGTTCGAGCAATACGATGCCATTTTTCTTTTAGATATCGATCAACTGGAAGCATCCGTCGTCAACAAACTTCGCGACTATGTCGAGTTAAGCGGTGGCGGATTGGTTTTCTTTGCGGGGCCCAATACGAATCTTCGGCATTACACCTCGGATCTTTACGACCAGGGGAATGGGATCTACCCGCTCCCCCTTGAGCGAGCGGTATCTATTCCCGAACAGCTAGGTGAGGCATCGTCAGATTTCTCTCCGGAACGACATCCGATTTTCGCCTCCGTGATGGATATCGATTTTTCGCCATTGGATTTGGTGCAGATTAGCCAGGTCGTGCAACCGCCGCCCGAGTGGTCCGCACAGGATAATAACTCGGTTCAAGTACTGGCCACGGTGCGGGGCGATCAAAAGGCTCCCTTGGTCGTGGAAAAGAAAATCGGCAAAGGGACCGTGCTGGCTGTGACGACATCCGCAGGTCCTCAGTGGAATAACTGGATGCGTAATCCTACCTTTCCGACCACTTTGTTGTTGGTTCAAGATTACGTTTCGCGCGGGAAAGATTCACTTGCCTCGCCCGTTTTCGTGGGGCAACGTGTGGCCTACGAATTGGACGTGTCAGATTTCCGACCCGACTTGGAGTTTGTCTCACCGGTTAACGCTGAGGAGGGTCTTGGGTTTGATCGAACGACCTGGGTAACCAGCGGAGCTACTGACAATCGTGCTGAGAATCCTTCAATCAAAAACGTCCTGCTCGGTCAGTCGTTAGACGAAGTGGATCAACCCGGTGTGTATGAACGGTGGATGGTGAGCAACAATGGAGACCGTGACTTGGAGCGATTCCCTATCAATGTTGATAACTCAGAATCCCGCCCAGAGCTTGCCAGCCGCGGAGATTTATTGAGCATTGCAGACGGAGCGAGAGTGGTGAGTTGGCAGAATTTTGCCCCCAGCCCAAATAACAACCGGGGTACTTCGTTAGTGCGTGTGCTATTGATTCTGTTGGTACTCATTTTATTGGTGGAACAGCTGCTGGCTAGATCGGCTTCCTTTCACCCCAGGGATCACTCGAAAAAGCCGTGGGACGGCCGGCCACGCAAACCGTGGCGTGGGCAACAACCCCAAAGTCGTGGTGCTTAGGAGATTTAATCATTCACTTATTTTTGGCACAACTTGACGTTCGCACCTATTACGAGTTAGCACCATTGCTACCTCTCGTGACCTGGTGGCATTGGGCGTTGTTGATTTTGGTCGTCATTGCGGTCGCCAGCCTGAGTGTGATGATTTATCGCCGGGATGCGAATGTGTTGCCGGCGCCCATTGCCAAAACTTTATTGGTTCTTCGGCTAATGACCTTAACCGGATTGTTGGTTTTCTTTCTCGGGCCGGAGAAACGAAGTGAAGCGAGGATTGTCAAACCATCTCGGTTAGCGGTGTTGATTGATACAAGCCTGAGTATGGGGCTGACGGATAACGTTGCCGATGGATCGCCTCAACAACGGATCGATGCGGTAGTGAACCTGGTTCAGGACACCGAAGTAATTCGAGAGTTGAACCAAGCACACGAATTGCTGATTTATCGATTTGGCGAGAGTAATCGACCGGATCTGATTTTAAAGTCTGACAAACAACTTCCTGTGACGTTGAGCGGTAGTGACAGGGCGGTTGCGGCTGATCAACGTCTTTCATTTTTAGCGCGAGTCTTTGGTGGTTTGGGACAGCTCGGATTATTGCTGGCTGTTTTCTTCTTGTTACTGACGTTGGTCTTAAAACGAAGTTCTGCCGATCGCGGATCGCATGCCCTGGCTTCCGCCAGCCTTTTGTTGGTTACCAGTGTGTTTTGTTTGGGATTGGCGGATCTGCTGGTCAGTCAATGGGCTTTGCCGATTTCGCTTGGCTGGGCTGAGGAAAATGAAGTGGGGATGGAGGAGATCGAAGCGGTCGATGCGGCAACGGAGTCTATGGATTGGACGGCCGTTGATTGGGAAAAGGAATTAGCGCCCCAAGGCGTGGCCACACGGTTGGGAGAAGCCGTGCAGGAAATTGTCAATCAAAATCGCGGTTCTGCCCTCGCAGGAATGATCTTGATTAGTGACGGCCAAAGCAATCAGGGGCTACCACCCGCTCGGGCCATAGCCGCCGCCAGTGACGCTAACATTCCCGTATATGCGATTGGGGTCGGGAGTAATCGTCCCGCTCGCAATGTCAGGATCAGTGAATTGGATGCGCCTGGTCGAGTCTTTCCGGATGACACATTCAAAATCGATGCAGTGTTGCAATCTTATGGACTCCAGGGAGAGACCGTTCGTGTACGCCTGACTTCGGCCGGGGAAGGGACCGATGCAGAGCGAGTGACTGAGGACCAACGCACATTGCAGCTACCCAGCGACGGTGAGCCAATAGGGATAGGATTCGAGGTTGCTCAAGCCGAGGAAGGAAAACGACGCTACTTTGTCGAGGTGGAAGCGCCCCAAGATGAACTCGATTTATCGGATAATATTCAATCCACTCTGGTTCAGGTCATTCAAAGGAAAACTCGGGTGCTTTTAATTGCTGGTGGGCCGATGCGAGATTATCAGTTCCTTCGCAACCAACTGTACCGAGACGCCAACGTGGAATTGGATGTTTGGCTGCAATTGGCACGCCCGGGTGCTGATCAAGAAGCTGATAACCTGTTATTTGGGTTTCCAGAAACCGATGACGCGCTGGATCAGTATGACTGTATTGTGGCTTTTGATCCGGATTGGCGGCTTCTGTCAAAGCAGCAAGCAGATGCATTGGAACGCTGGGTTTCGGAAAAAGCAGGTGGGTTACTAGTAATAGCCGGGCCCGTTTTCACGCCCGAGTGGACACGCCGTCCGCGTGGTGAAGAGGCTATTGATCTGATTCGCGGTTTGTATCCCGTATCGTTTTACAGTCAGGGAACGGCGACCTTGAAGCTGGGGCGGTTCGGCGGGAAGCAACCCTTTCCGTTGGAATTCACGCGTGAGGGTCGGTCGTCGCGACATC
The DNA here is from genome assembly GCA_905480235.1 of uncultured Pirellulaceae bacterium. Classification (GTDB taxonomy): domain Bacteria; phylum Planctomycetota; class Planctomycetia; order Pirellulales; family Pirellulaceae; genus CAJQPP01. The sequence continues at coordinate 208,342 of CAJQPP010000031.1, read as the reverse complement.
TCTGGTTGGGCGGAGAAGACGCAGCCGACAGTATCTCAACCTGGGATTCTTTTGACGGAGTGTATGGCTATTACGCTGTAAACGAATCGAAAGCGGGTGCTGATGTGCTGGCTCGGTTTTCGGATGATGCGACTGCGATTGATAATGAGTTACCCATTTATTTGGCCTCCCATTATTACGGTTCGGGAAGAGTTTTCTTTCAAGCCAGTGGAGAAGTTTGGCGTCTGAGAAATGTGGATGTTGATTTTTTTCAGACGTACTATTTAAATTTGATTCGCTGGGTATCGGAAGGTCGCCTGTTGCGAGATTCATCGCGAGGTGTGTTGCTGCTTGACCGAAATCGTTGTTGGGTCGGTGATCAGCTAATGGTGCGAGCCATTCTACGTGATGCCGCCGATCAACCGTTAATGCAAAAACAGGTCGAGGTTTCGTTGCGTCGCCCCGACGGCGTCGTGGAGACGATTCCTTTGGTCAATGAAGAAAATGCAGCGCGACCAGGAACGTTTACGGGTCAATTTGTCGCTTCTCTGGAAGGCAATTACGACGTTTCATTATTGGTTCCCCTGGCAGCGGACGGCGAGGTGTTAAATGCCAACGTCCGTGCATCCATTCCGGATTTGGAGAAGGTGAAACCGGAAAGAAATGATGCGTTGTTACAGGAGATAGCGGACCGAACCAGTGGTCGATATTTTTTCGATTTGGAGCAAGGTGGAAGGGCCTCGTGGAGCGAACCCGACCCGGCGGATCCTGCCCAAGTCAGCTCAGAAACGAGTGCTCTGACGGGAGAAAATGGCTTGGCCCAAATTATTGGAGTGGTCGATCAGGAATCCTTCTTGCCCGGTTCACCTGATGAACCCTTTTCCCGAAAGTTATCGCGTTGGTTGGTGTTTTGGTTGGTTTTGGTGCTGTCGACGGAGTGGATTCTGCGGCGGCTTCATAAATTGGCATAAGGCACGCTTGTTCGCGAATATTGGGCAGGCTGATTTCAGACTGACCGCCAGATGGAATCCTCTTCCGTAAATTCGCTGAGCAGTTTTGCGATTTTTGCCGTCGCCGCGAGGGCGCGGCGAATGGGCGAATTCCAATCACTTGCCTCTAACCGTTGCATCGCTTGCATTGCCAAACGCGTTGCCTCGTCTTCTGGATCGTCCAAGGGATGAATTGGGAGGCGGTCAAAATAGTCTCGAAAGTCGGTGGTTGAGGCAAAGAACGTACGCAGCCGGACCGTATCCGCCAAAGCAGCCTGGAGTCGCAGGGCCGCATGTTCAAAGACCTGATGATCATTCTGATCGTAATCCAGCCCCCAGTCTTCCTGTTGGAACGCCTGCGGGCCAGCAACCAGAGCATGACACAGTTCATGGAGGATCATTTGGGCCAGAGAATCATCCGGGTCGAGCGTCTCCGGCGTGCCAATTTGCAAAATACCTTTGCCATCCCAGGCAGCGAAAACATCCGCGGACCGCACGATCTGGATGCCACAGTCGCGAGCCGTATGCACCCAAATTAAATCGAGCGGGTCGTCATATCGTTTGTGAATGGAGCGTGTCATGTCCTAATGATAACAAATTTTTTCTTGGTGACCCTGAGCGTTTGAGCAGTCGCCAGCAAGTGTCTCGTTGAGTCCGAGGAAATATTGCAATGCCAACATTCGTTATTATTGACCGCACCGAGTTTTTTTTGCGGATGTTTTTTCAGAAAGGAACGCTGACTGCCCTCGCGGGCACCTTGATTCGGTCAATAACGAAATCGATCCATATGGGGGAATCTCCACAAGTGCGATAGAATAAGGCATCGCTCGATTTGAATTTTCCCAGACCTGCCACCGATGGATCGCGACGCTAAAAAATCCAGGGACGCTGATTCCCAAATTCAATCCGATTTGATTGATCGGGTTTTGGAAGCCCTGCGCAAAAAAATTCGTACTTATGTCCTTTGGCAAGGATTGTTATTAGCTGCTATTTGGGTGGGTGTCTCGTTCTGGATTGCATTGGCTCTCGATTATGGCCCAGTCTGGTTTGGGCTGGCTGAAATGCCACGAGTATGGCGTTTAATATTGCTTGTTGTTATTGCGTCCGGTTTGGGGTTGGTGCTGTACCAATGGGTCTTTCGTCGTGTCTACCGGCAGCTTCGCCCGCAAAGTTTGGCGTTGTTACTGGAACGGCGATTTCCGGAACTTAACGATGCGCTGGTCACTGTGGTTCAGGCACCGGAGTTGGTTGAGGAGGCGGATTTGCCCCGGCAGTCCACCGATAATTGGCGGGCAGCTCAAAAACTTCACCAACGGATGTTGGAGGAGTCTCGTTTGCATGCCGAAAGTATTCTCCGGGAAACGTCTCTGAAGGAAGTTTTTAACTTTCGACCGTTGGCGCTCGCCTTACTTTGGGTCGTTTTGTTATCGGTGAGTTTGGTGGGGTTTGCAGCAACTCAGAAAGACGCCTTTCTGACGGGCCTCCGGCGTGTTTACCTGTTGGACAACCAACCGTGGCCGCGAGATTGCTACGTCGAATTGGTGGGGCTGAAGGTCAAGTATGCGGAACCCGTGACGGGGATCCCCGAAATGAACCGGCCGCTCGGATTCACCGGTGGTCGAGCTGTCGTAAGCAGAAACTCTGAAGTGTCACTTTTGACACGCGCCGAGTTGCCAAGTTCGCCCGATGGGCAACGTCGTTTGCCACGTCTCTGTGAATTCATTTATCGTACAGCTGCCGGACAGCGTGGACGGTTACCGATGAACAAAATCGGAGGTGCGAGAGACGGCTTTCAAAATTACGCACTCGAAGGTGAGTTGCTTGAGAGAGTTTCCGAAGATATCGAATTCTACATCCGCGGAGATGACCACACGATTGGTCCATTTACCATCAAGGCAGTCGATGCTCCGGCGGTCGTTTCAACAGAATTGGATTGTGATTATCCAGAATATTTAGTGGATGTCGCTTCATCTCGTTTTACCGCGCGGCAGGTTCCCTATGCGGCTGGAATGAATTTGCCAATCGGAACGCAAGCCTCGTTAATTGTGAAGTTTGATTCACCCATCGCGGAAGCATTTTTGTTGGATGCGGAAAACAAACTGATCGCGCGACCCGAATGGGATCAAAAGACTTGCACGATCAAACTGCCAGAAATTCAGCAGCCGCAAGATTTTGGATTGCTGGTCAAAGGCATGCAGGGAGATTTTTTGCCGTTGCCATTGGAGTTTTTAGTCAATGCTGAGGAAGATCGTCCTCCCCAAATCGCTTCCCGGTTAAATGGGATCGGAAACGCGGTCACGCCGGAAGCGAGAATTCCGGTAATCTCCGAAATTTCAGATCAACACGGAATACAGAAGACCTGGATTGAGCTGCAAACCCCTCTGACAGATACCATTGAATTAAACCAACCGCCGACCGAAGGGTTATTAGAGAGCGAAGTGGATTTGCGACAGATTCGAATTGCTGGGACCTTGCCTGCGGATCTTCCTACCGACCCACCGGCGGAGATTGTTTTAACGGTTATCGCCAAGGATCACTTTAATCTGCAGGGCGACGAAAATGTCGGTGCCGGTACTCAGCATCCTCTGGAAATCGTTTCGGCGGATAAACTGCTCCGCATTCTGGAACGCGAAGAGGCAGGTCAGCGGTTTCGTTTGGAACAGATTTATCAGGAAATGACCGACGCCCGAAGCTATATTGTTCGCGCTCGCGTCTCTCGAGCCCAACAAGAAAATACGGGCGAAGCGTTAGCTCCAACGGCCCCGGATGGCGTAGCGGTTTCAGCCGTTGATTGGGAACTGAGACAGCTTTTTATGCAACGGTCATTACTGCAATCTCAAAAATCTCGTCAAGAAATCCAAGCGGTCGCTTTCAACTTTTCCGATATTCGATTGCAGTTGATCCATAATCGGATTGATGCCGAAGATCGAAAAAAACGCTTGGAAGAAAACGTGGCGACTCCGTTGGAACGGATCGCAAATGAATCTCTGCCGGATTTGGAGTCGCGTTTGACGGATTCCGACCAAATATTCCAATCCCTGACAGATCGCAGTTTGACGGGTGAAGATTCACGGCAGTTGGCTCAGCGGGCTGAACAAATATCATTGGAGGCCTTGGCAACTGCTGATATCGTGCTGAGCGAAATCCAACAAGTTTTAGATTCGTTGTTGAAATTCGAAACCCAAAACGAGCTGTTGGATTTAGTTCGCCGGATGCTGAAGCAACAAGAAGATTTAAAAAAACGAACAGAAGCGATGCGAAACAAAGAGGCTTTTGATGACATTTTTAATAAGTGACCAACCGCGGACGAGGCGGCAAGGTCACTTTGTTTGTGGCCACCCGGCACGCAGTCCCATGACGATGGTGGTGGCAGGCCTTCTTATTGTATGCATCGGCATGCTGGCGTCTCCCGTTGCGGTCGTCGACGCTCAGGGTTCATCCAATGATGATACCAACGCCAAAATTCTTGCTGACCAACAAATACTCGCCGAGCAGTACGAGTTATTGGAAAAGAAACTCTTCTCGCTTTACCAGTTTGAACAGGAGCAAAATCCTGAACGGGCCGAGTTGCTACAGAAGGCCTATCAGGCTTCGAAAGAACGCCTGACCCTTGAAAAACTAAATCAGACGGTACTGCAATTACGCCAAACTCAATTGCGAAATGCTGAAAAAGGGCAGACGCAAATCGTAAATGAATTACAAGCCATGCTGGAATTGTTGCAAAGCGAAGATCGTGGAAAACGCGTGAGGGAACAAATCGATCGGTATAAAGAATACGTGAAAGAAGTTAATCGTATTTTACGCATCCAACAGGGCATTCGGGGTAAACGCGAGCGTGGGCAACAAAGCGATGAATTGAAAGAAGAGCAAGACCGCAACGCACAGCGAACGGGAGAATTGGAAGAGCAGATTCAAGCCAATGAATCGGCTGCGGAAATCACAGATAAACCACAGGACGGCGAGGCGCAAAAGAAGAAAGGTGAGGAGGCGAAATCTGGCGAGCAGGCAGAAGGACAGCAAGGACAGCAAGGACAGCAAGGACAGCAAGGCCAGCAAGGCCAGCAGGAACAGCAGGAACAGCAGGAACAGCAGGAACAGCAGGAACCCTCTGATACCAATCCGGTGCAACAAAAGTTGCAAGAGGCTGAACGTAAAATGCGTGAGGCTCAGCAGGAGATGGGAGATGCTCAGAAAGAAAAATCGGTAGAGAAAATGCGGGCTGCAGAACGGCAGTTGCAACAGGCTAAACGCGAATTAGAACGCATTCTTCGGCAGCTTCGCGAAGAAGAAATTAAGCGATCTTTGGCGTCTTTGGAGAGTCGGTTTCGTCGCATGCTAGAGGTGGAAATGAAAATTTACGACGACACCCTTTCATTGAATAATTCACGAGAGGGTTCTCGGCTCGATGAGATTGAAATTCAATGCGGGAAATTGGCGGTACGTCAGCGAGGGGCGGTAACGGATGCGGCACGCGCTCTTTTGGTAATAGAGGATGATGGAACCTCAATTGCTATTGCTGAAACGGTGCGGCAGGCTCAAGCCGACATGCAGCAGGCGTCGGAACGACTCACCTCTGCTAATACCGGTGCGTTAACTCAGGAGATTCAACAAAGTGTCATAGAAACACTGGGTTATCTCGTGGAAGTTTTCGAGGAAGCAAAAAACGAGGCAGAAAAAAAACAATCACCCAACCCGTCTGGTGACAAGAATCGCCCGGGCGAGCAAGCGCTCGTGAATGAGTTAGCCGAGCTCAAGTTAATTCGCGGATTGCAGCAACAGATTTTACGGCGGCATTCCCGCTATGCCGAACTTTTGCCTGACCCGAATGATTTGGTGGGCTCGGCACGTGCTCCCGATATCCGTACTGCGTTGGAGAAACTCAGTCAAAGACAACAGAGCTTACAGCTGATTACCCAAGACATTGTGGTTGGAAAAAACCGCTAAACCTCCTAATAATCCAATATGCCAAGTCATAACACCGTTCCCACCTTTCCAAATATGCCAAGCGCCTGCCTGCACGGGACCTCCTTCGTTGCCATGTTGCTGGTGATTTGGCCCTGTTGTATATCCGCTGCCCTGTTTCAGGAACTCGAACGTGAGGCGTCTTGGCAGCATCCTTCCAATGAGCAGTTGAAAGGGTGGGTTCGCGAGTGGGGGCAAATGGCCAAAGCGGATCCTGCTACTATCCTTGCCAATCTTGACTCGCGCATTAACCAACATCCCGATTCCGTTTTGGGCGTTTGTTTGAACCTGATCGTCGAGTGGTATCCGTTCACCGCAGAACCGGTGACGATGTTAGCTGCTCAACCCCAGTCGGTCATCAATGACCCAATCATGATGGTCAAGGATTTATTGCAGGATCCCCGTTTACCGGAGTCGGCCAAAGCGCAATTGCAATTGGCATTCGGTGGCTGGTTCGCGCGACACGAACGGTATGACGAAGCGATCGAAATGTTCGCCGACTTGGAAACCGAACGGGTCGTTGCTCCAGATGCCCTGTTGTTTTATCGCGGCCTTGCGGAGCACCGTTTGTTGAAGACTGAGTCTTGCCCTGCCACTTTAAAAAAGTTGTTAGAAAACGAGGATCAAATTCCTCGTCGATTTGCGGTCGTCGCCAAACTGATGATAGCGGACATCGAGGCTTTGGAGAGCGATTCCTTGGACGAGGTTGCTCGTTTGATGGAAGATATCAAGCGTCGCCAGGCGTTGCATCGAAGTGGCAAACGGGTAATCGACCAAGAAAAGAAAGTCATCGGCAAATTGGATCAGATGATCGAGGATTTAGAGCAGCAGATGCAGCAAGCGCAATCTTCATCGCCATCGTCGTCGCAAGGCTCGTCCCAGGCGATGCCTGAGAGCCAAAATGCCAGCGGCAAAGGTAGTGGTGAAGCAGCGGATCGGCAATTGGCAGATGGAGGTGCGTGGGGAAACATGCCACCGAAAAAAAGAGCGGCGGTTCTTGCTGAAATGGCGAAGGAGCTCCCACCGCATTACCGGGAGGTTATTGAAGAATATTTCCGCCAGTTGGCAAAACAGCCCAAAAAATAGTTAACAGTATTTAAGAAATGACAAATCTGGTCACCTTTATTATGTTTTTTGCCACCACCATGTCAGGCATGGATGGCAAGCAACGCATGTTTGGAACGGACGGGAGCGAGTCGGTCATTCACGTGGAATCGATTGATGAGTTTACACTAGAATTTGAATCACTAGGGCAGAAAGCCACACTCTCTATTGATTCGATTAACGCCATTCAGTTTTCTGCGGGACAATATGCTTCCGGGGAAAGACTGCAGGTGCGTTTAGTTGACGGCAGCTTTTTGATGGTCGATGACTTTGTCGTATCCGATGAGCGGGGCCTGCAAACGATGCGGGACGACAAGATGACACAGGAAATAAAGATCCGCAACGTTGCCTCCTTGACGTTTGTGCCGGTAACCCCTGAATTGTCACAGCGTTGGCAGCGACTTGTCGAATCGGCGGAGCAGGTTGGCGACTGGCTCGTTTTTGATCGCGAAGGGTCACTCGATTATATCGAAGGCTCTGCGGGTTCCGTCTCGACAGAAAGTGTAAGTTTTCAGGTTGAGGGTCGGACCGCCGAGGCGCCTCGCCAACGCTTAAGTGGGATTTCTTATTTTCATCCCAGTAACCGAACGTTCATGGAGCCAATGGCTCTGTTGCTGATGGTCGATGGCAGTCAACTCAATTTGCGTTCCTTTCGTCGTAGCGAAGAGGGGGACGGGTTTGTGGCCGTGACGGTTTGCGGGGCTGAGTTGAATTTGAATGCCGAGGAGATTTTCAAAATCGATTTTGCCGCGTTGCGATCTCAGTACCTCAGTAATATCACGCCCTCGACAATCGAGTGGGAGCCAATTTTTTACAATGCGGCGATTTACAAATACCAAGCCGCGCTGAATGGCCCTCGATTTAACCAGTCCTATTCTAGCCGTCCACTAGAGTTGGATTTTTTTGATGCTCAGGCAGGCGATAACGGTTCCCGGAAGATTGCGTATGAACGTGGAATTGCTGCCAAAGGGGGAACAAGAATGGTTTTTCCGTTGGGTGCGCGTTATTCACGGCTTCAGGGTTGGTTTGGATTTTCGCCGGTGGCCCCGCGGGACGGGGTGGTGGAATTGGTCGTTTTGGGCGATGGAAAGGAGTTACTGCGTAAGGTGCTCAAGCATCAAGTCGATGTACCCTTTCCATTGGATCTTGAAATAGCAGAAATTCGCCGTCTGACATTGCAGGTGAACTATCACGATGGCAGGAATATTGGTGACATGGTCCATTTCTGTGACATAAAGGTTAGTCGATGAGTCCCGTGAATCCGTTCGACAAATAAAAATCTGCTCTTCACATCATTGCTTTCACAAGCGATCACAGAAAATGCCAACCGCAAAAATTAAAACCCAACTGAACACGCTACTCCTGACACTGGTATCGATCACTGTCGCTGGGTTGGAGGCAAAAGCTCAAGAATCGATTGCGGAACAAGCTCTACAGAAAGACCAAAACAGAATCGCGGTGATCGCGAAAGCTTCGGCAGCATCCATTGCGGTTTTTTCACCAGATGGTAAGGGTGGCGGCTCAGGTGTAATCGTGACGTCGGATGGTTTCGCGCTCACGAATTACCATGTGGTAAAACCGTGCGGTACCTGGATGCATTGTGCGTTGCCCGATGGCCAGATCTACCATGCTGTCTTAGTGGGAATCGATCCAACCGGTGATGTCGCTTTGATAAAGCTTGTGGGCGGGCAAGCGTTTCCAACAGCGACTTTAGGAGACAGCGATAAAGTGCGTGTAGGGGAACATTGCTTTGCGATCGGCAACCCCTTCTTGTTAGCAACGAACTTCGAGCCCAGTGTTTCTTGGGGGATCGTTTCCGGAGTGCAACGCTACCAGTATCCGGCGGGTACGTTGTTGGAGTACACCGATTGCATTCAAACCGATGCCGCGATTAACCCCGGTAACTCAGGTGGGCCGCTTTTTAATGGGCAGGGTGAATTGATTGGAATCAACGGGCGAGGTTCGTTCGAAAAACGTGGGCGCGTCAATGTGGGAGTCGGTTATGCCATCTCGATCAATCAGATTCGCTTGTTTTGGCGGCATTTGACCAGTGGCCGAATTGTTGATCATGCAACCTTGGGCGCCATTGTGACAACGGACCGGCAAGGTCGCGTGGTCGTTGACGATATCCTGTCGACCTCCGATGCCTTCCGTCGTGGTTTACGCTACGACGATGAGATCGTTGCCTTTGGCGGGCGCACAATTGAAACGGTTAACGAATTCAAAAATGTATTGGGTATCTACCCCAAAGGTTGGCGTGTACCGCTGGAATTCCGACGTGACGGTGAGTTGTACCAGGCGGTGGTCAGGTTGCAGGGTTTGCACTCTGAGGACGAACTGATCGAATTGATGCAAAAAAAACGGAAGCAACCGGATTTGCGACCAGAAAACCCGATTCAGCCGACGCCACAAGATGTGCCGGACCAGGTTGTGGATTTGATCGAAAAGAGAATGGGTTTTGCAAACTATTATTTTAATCGCATCGCTCGGGAGCAAATTTGGAACGACTTTCAGCAAGCAGGTGACACCCGCTCGCTGCCCGAACGTTGGAAGGTCACTTTTCAGGTGACAGAGGGAGAGCCGGTTCAGGTAGCGCTCGCCAATAGGGTGGCCGGAATTCAGTGGGGCGACTCTGCTGCCGTTCTTGATCCATCCAAAGATCTAGCCGCGCAGCGATTGCCCGATGGTTCAGGCGGTTTGTTGTTAGCATTTCATGTGTGGCATCGGTTGCTGCATGAGGGATGGGATGGCATGGGAGATATCTTTTACCTAGGGGCCCTGCCGAGCCGGCAGGATGGTGAAATTACTGACGTGGTTGTCAGCCGCTATGACTCATTGGAGTGCCGTTTCTTTTTTGATCTGGAAACACACCGTTTACGGGAAATCGAGTTATGGACGGATGCTGGGCTGGACCCCTGTGAGCTTTATTTTGATGATTACCGCAAGGTGCAGGGCGTATTCATGCCCCATCGCTTTGTCGCCAAGTACGGGGATAGTTTTGAATGGGAAATGACTGTTCAGGAATATGATATGAATGAGGCCACGCAGTGATGTTTTGCACCATGGCTCGGAAAAGAATGGCGTCCTCGAAACGGAAAATTCTGTGGGGAGTGTGCCTGGCGATAGTGTGTGTCGGTAATATCGGCCTGCATGCTCAGACCCGTTCGTTACCGGACGTCATTGAATCCGTACAACCCAAGATGGTAAAGATTTTCGGGGGCGGTGGGTTGCGGCGTTTGGAATCGTGGCAAACCGGTTTTTTCATTTCTAACGACGGTTTGATCGTGACGGTTTGGAGCTATGTGTTGGACAGTGAAACGACCGTTGTGCTTTCAGACGGACGTCGCGCGACAGCCGAGTTGCTTGGCTACCACCCCCAATACGAGCTGGCTTTGCTCAAAATCGACGTGCAGGATCAGCCTTTTTTTAACCCGGATACATCGGTTAGAGGCGTGCCAGGAGCGACGGTCTTGGCGTTCAGTAACTTGTACGGCGTGGCCAATGGCAATGAACAATGCAGCGTGCAAACCGGAGTAGTATCGGCTCTGGTGCCATTGAATGCACGCCGTGGCAATCGCCGCACCAGTTATCAAGGACCTGCGATGGTCGTGGATGCAATCACCAATAATCCCGGGGCGGCCGGTGGTGCCGTCACCAATCGCCAAGGCCGGTGGATGGGACTGATCGGACGTGAATCGCGGAGTACGGAAAGTGATCTCTGGTTAAATTATGCGATTCCTGCCGCGCAGGTAACGATGGCCATGGATTTGATCTTGGCAGGCAAGACTAGCGATAAACTATCGGTCGATCGAAAACCGACGGAGCCAATAACTTTGGCGCTAATCGGTTTGGTGATGGTGCCCAATGTCGTAGCAAGAACGCCCCCGTTTATTGATCAAGTGTCAGCCGGCGGAGCAGCTGAGCGAGCTGGGTTGCGAAAAGATGACTTGATCGTGGAGGTTGGAGGTAAGGTGACGACTTCCTTCAATGATCTGCAAACCCGACTTCGCCAGCTTGATCGTGATGCTCAAGTCACGTTAATGGTGCAACGCGGCGATGAGTTTATTAATGTCACATTACAAGCGAATCAGAGATGACAGCCCAGAAAATTCTTGTAGCCAGCATGATAGGCATTTTGGTTTGCATGGCGACAAGCCTCTCGCTGACAGCGCAGGTTGCTGTGGAATTACCGGCCCAATCTGCGATCCGCAATGCGATGGCAAAAGTCAATCAATCGATCGTGCAAATTGAAACGATTGGTGGCCGGGATTCTGTGGGTGGGATGCGCGTTACGAATCAGCCAAGGACAGGAGTGGTTGTTGGTAGTGAGGGTTGGGTCATCACCGCAAGTTTTAATCTTGCTCACGAGCCGACGACTATTTTTGTAAGAGCACCCAATGAACAGCGACTGCCGGCTTCGGTGGTCAGTATCGACCATTCCAGAAAATTGACGTTATTGAAAATTGAGCCCGGACAACCACTTATGGAACCGGTTTTAATCCGTCGAAATCAGTTGGCAGTAGGGCAAGCGGCGATTGCAGTAGGCCGCTCGCTGGACTGGCAAAATCCCAATGTCTCGATTGGAATTATTAGTGCCTTGCGGCGGATATGGGATCGAGCAATTCAAACCGATGCGGCCGTCTCCCCACACAATTTCGGCGGTCCCTTGGTCGATTTGAATGGCCGAGTGATGGGGATCCTCGTGCCCATGTCGCCTCAAGGCGATGAGGTTTCGGATGGAACAGATTGGTACGATTCGGGGATTGGATTTGCGGTCCCTCTCGAACCGGCCGTTCTACAGCAAATGTTGGCTGGGAAAAGTTTGTGGCGAGGGCAGTTGGGTGTCACCTTCAAAGAGGAGGCAGGCTACGCCAGTCGCCCGATCATTGCGGCTTGCTCCGGCAATTCGCCGGCCGCTCGCAGCGGACTACAAAAAGGCGATGAAATCAGGCAAGTCGATGGCTTGCCGACCTCGTTAGTCAATCAGGTTCGCCACGCCATCGGCGCACGCTATGCCGGTGAAGAGATCGCCATCAGCTACCTTCGCAATAATGAAATGATGAATACCACCGTGGTCTTGGCGAAAAAAATTGAACCATGGCGACATGCCATGCTGGGTTTGCTGGCTGAGTCCACAGCAGATGGATTGACCATCGGTCACGTGTTTTCGACGGGCCCAGCCGCTATCGCTGGAATCAAGGTGGGCGATCGATTGATTGGCATTAATGGTAACCCCATCGCCAGTCAGAAAGATCTTGAATCGGAGCTGATGAATTTAGCGGTCGGCAGCCGTATTTCGGTGGCTGTTCTACGAGGGGAAAAGCAGCAGCGAATTGATCTCTCATTAGTTGCCTTGTCGGCAGAGAGGAAAGATGGCGTCACTTGGAAAGCGGCGGGCGGATCTGAATTGATCTCTCTTAAGGTGGCGGAAAGTCCGAATGTTTGTCATGGTTATTTTCCCCAAAGCGAAACGCCTTCGGCGATGCTCATGTGGTTGGGTGAGCCTGGGGAATCAGATGCTGAGGCGACACTGGCGACATGGAAGGCTTGGTGTGATAAAACGAATACGGCTTTGCTGATTCCACAATCGCTCGATGAAAAGCGTTGGAATCGGGATGAATTGGAATTTCTGAATAAGGTGGCCGCGGAGGCCCGCCAACAGTTCAATGTGGATGCCTTCCGCCTTGCCGTGGGCGGCCAATCGACCGGCGGGACTATGGCCTCATTGGTCGCCATGAGCCAGCGCTCGACCTGGCGGGGGTTGGTGTTGGTCAACTCTTCTGCGTCGACGAGCGTAGCCCAATACCAGTCGGAACCCAAGCAGCGGCAGATGGTATTAATCGTCGATGCCTCAGCGAAAGCAAAAACTGCACAGCAATTGGAACGCTGGAGGAAGCATTTTCAGGAACAGATGATGCCGGTCGTGCTGTTGAAAACAGATCCATCGGACGTCCCTGAAATCGTCACTCAATGGCTCTCGCAGTTAAGTCGATTTTGAGCAAAGCACTCTGGTTTTGGGTCACCGTGAACATGCGATTCGAGATCCCCGTTGCCTATTTGCCAAGTTTGGAGGCGGCAAAACGGAGACCAAAATGCACGATCAGTGTGATCACAATTCCGCCCACCAGCAAAGGCATTAGGCGAGGGCGGAAGGCCACAAAAACCAGCGCCGCCAAGACAATACCGTTGACCATGGTTGGCGCTTTTTCGATAAACCCGCCTAGCGACGGCCACGCCAAAAATATGGTTAGCAGTACAAATCCTACCTTGGAACAGACGCCGAGAAACACGGCGTTTTCGTCCGTGATTCCCGTGCTGAAATAAGTGATCATCGCAGCCGCGACCATCAATGTTCCCAGTACGCCCAATATGATCCGCTGAGGGTTCATGCGAATCCTGTTCAAGCTTTACAATGAGCGAGAATAGGCAGGACTTCTGTTTGTAAACCACCGGTCACAATCACCTCTTCGTCGGGTGTGATGTAAACGTTGATCTCGCTGCGGACGCCAAATTCATCTTGGTAAATGCCTGGCTCGATGGAGAAACACGTGTTGGCGATAACGCGTCGGTCTTCTCGAGTTTCGAGATTATCCATGTGGGCGCCGTTACCGTGTGTCTCCTGGCCGATATTGTGTCCCGTGCGGTGGTTAAAGAATTTGCCATATCCGGCCTCTTCGATCACGGCTCGTGTGGCGGCATCGATCTGCCAGCCGAATAAGTCGCTATCGTCAGCGAACGCTTTTCTTGCCGTCTCAATACCGGCATCTCGCGCGGCGGCGACGATTTTGAAAATTTCATTGTATTTATCGGGGACCGATTCGCCGACAAAACCGACTTTGGTGAGATCCGTATAAATCGCACCTGGGCGGTCCATCTTGGCCCACATATCCAAAAGTACGAAATCGCCTTCGCAAATTTCACGATCGGATCCGGGCTCTGGGCTGTAATGAGGATCACCGCTGTTGGGACCCGCACCAACGATCGGCGGGTGGTAGGTTGTCATGCCATGGCTGTGGTAATAGTCCATGATCATCTGTTGCAACTCTGCTTCTCGTAGCGATTTGCCTTCGCGGACTCGATCGGCGATGGTTTTCCATGCCATTTCGAATGCTGCTTGGTTTAATTTGTCAGCCTCGAGATGGCTGGCCCATTGTTCTTCAGTAAGGCGAGCTTCGAAGTACTGAATCAAATTTCCTGAGCTAACGACTTCTTTCCCCATAGAGCGAATAAGTTCTACGGTACCCGCGTCAACACGGGACACGTAAGGGTTACCCGCTTTTTCCGAATACTCCATGGCGATGATCTTGTTATCGCCGAGGATTTTTTCGAGACCGGCTTCTAGCTCTTGCCATTTTAGATAGATCGTTTTTTCCCCTGGTAGGTGATCCAGCATGGCTGCCTCGATGGCGTGTACCAGTTTTTGGGGAGGGCCTTCGGCGGGCACAAAATAGAACCAGCGACGGGAACCCAGCTCATCATCCGGTATGTTGGCAATCCGAGCTGCTAGATAATTGATGCCACGGAAATCGTAGAGCAACCATCCGTCCATTCCAAATTCATTAAGCGCCGATTGAGTTTCCTGCAGATCAAACATGGTTTTCCCGGTTTCTGTGTGCGAATTCGTAGAACTTGAGATTTTAGGTGCCGACAGGGGTGCTGGATAGTCGGAGGATTGTTTGCCAGCCAAAAAATCCTTTTTAGATGTTGATCCAAATCTGCTGGCGCGAGATACTTTCGGCAATGACTACAACGCCCAACCGCCGAGCCAGATTTAAGCGGCCATCCTGAAGGATGGTCTGGGTGAATACGTGGATAAATTAAGCATTTTCAACCCAGCCTCCGGGCTGGGTTTTTTTGTTTGGATTGAGAGCTGCCCGCCTCCTGGCCAGGACTTTTGTTCGGAAAAACACACGCCATGACATTACAAATTGAAAAGAAATCTCGGGGCTTCATTACTACGCAGGATTGGAGCCAAGCGGAATTGCAGGCCATGTTAGATACCGCTGCCAAGCTGAAGGCGAGTCCCTTCAGCGAGGACCTTAAAGGTAAATCAGTAGCATTGCTGTTTCTAAATTCATCCATGAGAACGCGAACATCTTTTCAAGTCGGTACCCACCAATTGGGTGGCTTCGCGGTCGTCCTGCAACCCGGTAGCGACGCTTGGCCTATCGAATTCGAAACCGGCAAAATCATGGATGGCGATTCCGAGGAACACATTTCCGAGGTTGCCAAGGTCCTGTCACGGTATTGCGATTTGATCGCCATCCGCGCGTTTCCAAAATTCAAAGATTGGAATAAAGACCGTACCGATTACGTGATTCGCTCAGTTGCCAAGCACGCGGATGTTCCCGTCATTAACATGGAGACAATTACGCATCCTTGCCAGGAAATGGCTCATGTCATGGCTTTGCAAGAGAGGATGGGAGACTTGGCTGGCCGGAAATATCTTTTAACCTGGACCTGGCATCCCAAGCCTCTCAACACAGCCGTGGCCAATTCCAGTTTGCTGATTGCAACGAAGTTTGGCATGGATGTCACATTGTTAATTCCAGAGGAGGCTTATTTGCTGGATCCTCAGTACATGGATGCGGCAGCCGAAAACGCAGCGGCCCACAATCAAAAATTGACCGTGACAACGGATATCGATGAGGCTTACTCCGACGCGGAAGTTGTTTACTGTAAAAGTTGGGGCGCCTTGCCCTTCTATGGTGACCCGGCCGCCGAGTGGGAACTGCGAAAGAACTATCGTCATTTTATGGTGGACGGTCCCAAAATGGCAAAAACAAAAAATGCAGTGTTTAGCCACTGTTTACCTTTACGACGCAATATCAAGGCAAGTGACGAAGTCATGGAGGCCGATTACTGCATCGCAATCGATGAGGCGGAAAATCGCCTGCATGTGCAAAAGGCTATCATGAGTCACCTCATTCATCCGGAATAAGAAAGTGGATAGCATCGACGAAGGAAAAACGGATCGCCGGCAAGGGCGTTCTCATTTGATTAACGCGAGCCTTATCGCCAAGGCAATTTAACGAAACCAACTCGGCAAGAAACTTACTGACAAAAAATCTTATGTCGCAAAAAATCGTATTAGCATTTTCAGGTGGATTAGATACCAGTTACTGCCTTTGGCATCTCAAACAATTGGGACATGAGGTGCACAGCGTATTTGTTGATACGGGTGGGGTCCCGGATGAGGAGCGCGCTCGTATTGAATCACGGGCCCAAGAACTCGGTGCAGATCGTCATTGGACTGTCGATGCCAGTGAAGATATCTGGAGTGAATTTGTTATTCCGCTGGTTTGGAGCCATTCGCGGATGTTGGACCAATACCCAATGTTATGCAGTGATCGTTATGTCATTGTTCGCAAATGTCTTGAGATTTGTGAGCAATTGGGAACCCGGATCTTCGCGCACGGATGTACTGGCATGGGAAATGATCAATTGCGTTTTGATCAAACCGTTCGCAGTTTGGGGGAATATGAAATCGTGGCGCCCATTCGCCAGTTACAAACGCAAACGAATCAGATCAGAGATTTTGAAATCAAGGCATTGAATGACGCGGGTTTCGAAGTTCCCGTTTCCAACAGTCTTTATTCCATCAATGAAAACTTGCTGGGGGTGACGATTTCGGGCGGAAAGATCGATCGCTTCCAGCAACCGGATGACAACACTTGGCAGATGGTTCGACCACGCTCGGAGTGGCCCGAGGAATCTGCGACGGTCACGCTTGGATTTGAATCGGGTGTCGCGCGGACGCTGGATGGTCAAGCGATACAGGGGCCGCATTTATTACAAAAACTGAATCAGTTGTTCGGTCAATACGGGGTTGGCAGGCACATTTATACCGGTGATGTCAGTATTGGGCTGAAGGGACGAATTGTATTTGAGTGTCCCGGAGTTACGGCTTTGTTGGCGGCCCATCGTGCCCTCGAAGATACCATCAATACCCGATTCCAAAATCAGTTTCGTCATATCATCGCCGCCCGCTGGGCTGAACTGGTCTATACCGGTTTCTTTTACGAACCGCACAAACTAGACCTCGAAGCTTACCTGGCCAGCTCGCAACGCCATGTGACTGGCAATGTCACTTTGGAAACCCAAGGGGGTTCCGTATTAGCGGTGTCGGTAGATTCGCCTCATATCCTCGCTGATCCCGAGGCGGTCTACGCTCAAAATTGCAACTGGACACCCGAAGAAGCGGTTGGGTTTATTAAGTTGCTCGGCCAAAGTAGTTCGCTGTCAGCGAAAATCAACGGCGTGGTAACCGACTCGCGTACGCCGGGAAAAAAAGCCTAGGCAATCAAGGAATGTGGTGATTCGTGAAACAACAGATTCTTAAAATCCTATCCGACTTGGTGGCTTGCGATACGCAAAATCCACCGCGCCGCATCGAACCGCATGGTCCCATTCACCAGTGTTTAACGCGATGGTTAGATCCTGGTTTTGAAATCAGTGTGGAAGATTACGGTATGGGCCGTGTGAATTGGTTGGCAATCCGTGGCAAGCCCACTCGATTATTTAACGTTCACCTTGATACGGTCCCTGCGGCAGAAGGCTGGAGTCACCCACCGCTTCAATTAACGCTCGATGCCGAAAAGGGCTATGGCAGGGGTGTTTGCGATATCAAAGGGGCAGCTGCCTGTTTGATTGCGGCGGCCAACCAGTGTGCTGATGTCGCAATTCTGTTTTCCAGTGACGAAGAAGGTTCTCAAAGCTGTTGTATCGATGAGTTTTGTCAGTCTGCTACCGCGAGTCTGTTTGGTTCTTTTGTGATTGCCGAGCCAACCGGTTGCGAAGCTGTGCTTGGGCATCGTGGTTATTTGTCAGTGACAGGTAAATTTCGGGGCGTCAGCGGGCATACTTCCCAGCACCATTTGTTACCCAAAAGTGCGAATCATTTAGCCGCGCGTTGGGTTGCCCAGGCACTGCAACAAGTGGCTGAATTCGAAAATAAGGACCTCGGTGGTGAATCGGCTTGCTTCAATGTAGGGCGACTCGAGGGTGGCCTAAAAAATAACATGGTATCTGACCACTGCCTGGTGACATGGAGTGCCCGCATGCCCGCTGGATTTCCGAATCAGAATTTGTTGAAGGCTTTGCAGATCGAGGATACGGCTGAGGTTCAGTGGCAAACCACGTTCGATGGCCCACCGTTGCCCGGGGGACTAGTGCAATATCAAGAAACGCAAGCATGGTGTCAGGAACACGATCTCGTGGTCGCAAACCATGTTGATTTTTGGACGGAGGCGGCTCTTTTCGCTCGGCTTGGCCAACCTACCATCGTCTTGGGGCCGGGGGATATCAGTCAGGCGCATACGGTGGATGAATGGGTCGCGATCGAGCAACTCGAAAAAGCCTCTAACCGCTATTTAGAATTAATGCAGCAGGAATAAAGTCATTCTGTTGATGCAGCAGGAATGGCAGGAAAGTAAATATGAATCCTCGTGAGATCGTTGTGGAACTGCTCAGCCAATTAGGCAGCAGTCGGGAAGCCCGCGAATACCTGCGCAAGTTCAGCAGCAAAGAATCGTCCCAGTTCGCTGTTATCAAAGTGGGCGGGGAGGTACTGCAAAATGATCTTTCTGAATTGGCATCGGCGATTGGTTTTTTGCATCACGTTGGACTTTTTCCGATTGTCTTGCATGGTGCTGGGACACAATTGAATCAGGCCTTGGCAGATGCCGGCATACCGTCAGAAAAAATTGAGGGAGTGCGAGTCACGACACCGGAGGTCATGTCGGTCGTCCGGCCGGTCATTTATCAACAGAACCTGAGATTGGTGGAAGCTCTTGAGCGATTGGGAATCCGCGCACGTTCGTTACAGCATGGAATTTTTAATTGCGAATTTGAAGATGAGCAAAAGTTTGGGCTGGTGGGTCGAGTCGCCAACGTTGAGCTCGCCAGTATTCGCTCCACGATTGCAGCTGGCTCGTTACCGATTGTTACCTGCCTTGGGGAAACGCCGGCGGGGCAGGTGTTAAACGTAAATGCCGATGTCGCGGCCGCTGCTCTGGTACTGAATATCCAGCCTCAAAAGATTATTTTCCTGTCGCCCACAGGTGGTTTGCTTAACGAAGAAAATAATGTGATTTCGGCGATCAATCTAGAAACGGATTACGCGCGTCTGTTGGATTCGGGGTGGGTACATTCGGGCATGCGGTTGAAGTTGATTCAAATCGCTGAGATGCTCGAGCAATTGCCACCCTCATCTTCGGTCTCCATTACATCAGCCAGCAATTTGACACGTGAGCTATTTACACACCGCGGGGCGGGTACCTTGATTCGACGGGGCGAGGGGTTTTCCAGCGAAACCCAAATTACAGGATTACGGCAAAGTGAACTGAAATCCTTGATCGAAGTTTGTTTTAATCGTCGCTTGGATGAAGGGTGGTTTTCTGAAGTCGATCTGGATTCATTGATCTGGGCCGGTTCGGGACGTGCCGCTGCTGTCATCGATAGTGGGTTTCAAGGCATACCTTATATGAACAAGTTTGCGGTGACCCCGGCGGCTCAGGGGGAAGGCTTGGGAGCCGCTTTATGGGAGCAAATCTCCGTCCGTTACCCGCAATTGTATTGGCGCAGTCGCGCCGATAATCCCGTCAATACATGGTACAACCGGCAAGCCGATTTTCGAATCCGATCCGGCGAATGGCAGGTGTTCGGATACGGGATCGATGATTTCAGCCTCATCGAAGCACTCGTTAACAACGCCCAATCACGAAAAGAGTACTGGGTCGAAAAGATGCCAAGTGAAGGGAGCATCTCATGAGTGTGCGCATCGGATTGGCTGGCGGACGTGGCTATGTAGGCGAAGAATTACTGGGGCTAATGTTCAAAAATCCTGACTTTGAGGTTGTCTATGTGGGCTCACGCGGCCTGGCGGGCCGACCCGTTGTCTCGGAGTATCGAGATTTACCAACCGATTTGGTTTTTCAAGATCTTTCACCCTCATCCATCGGTGCCTGCCCTGCAGATGTTTGGATCTTGGCTCAGGCGAACGGACAAGCAGAAGGATTGGCAGAAGTGATTTCCCAAACGGATGCCAAGATAATTGATATCAGTAGCGATTTTCGATTCACAGACCGTTGGACTTATGGGCTTCCCGAAAAAAACTTGGCCGATATCCGCGAATCGCGGCGAGTTGCGAATCCCGGATGTTACGCCACTGCGGCGCAACTGGCATTGCTGCCGTTGCACGCGATGCTGGAAGGCAAACCCACGGTATTTGGAATCTCGGGGTTTAGTGGAGCCGGGCGTACACCGAACGACAAAAACGACCCGCAACGATTGGCCAATAATATCCTGCCCTATTCGCTGACGGGCCATACCCACGAGCATGAAATTAGCCGACACCTCGGGCGAGAGGTCGCTTTTATGCCGCACGTGGCTTCTTTCTTTAGAGGGATCTCTGTCACGGTTAATACCAAATTGGCTCAAGCCGTAACCGTGGCACAGCTGGTGGCCACGTTTAAAACTTATTACGAGGTATTTCCTATGGTCGCGGTTCAGCAGGATATTCCTGAAATTCAACAAGTGGTCGGAACGAACCAGGCTTTGGTCGGCGGTTTTTGCGTCGATGCCAGGTCCGGACGAGATGTTACGCTAGTTTGTGTGATCGATAACTTGAGAAAAGGTGCAGCCTCGCAAGCGATTCAAAATTTGAATTTGATGTGCGGGCTGGCCTCGGAAAAAGGACTTTTGTCATGACCCAATACCTCTGGTCGAAATCGGAACCATCGACGCCGACCCACCAGCGAATTCAGCAGTTCATGTCGGGTAACGATGTGGTCTTAGATGCTGAGATATTCCTTTATGACATCCTGGCAACGTTTGCACACGCCGGCGGTTTGGAATCCATCGGTGTTCTGGATGCTCAGGAATTGAAAGCAATTCGGGATGCGCTGAATGAACTAAGCAAACAGTTTCAATCCTCCGAGTATCATTTGGGCCCGCCGTTTGAGGATGGGCACTCGGCAATCGAGTTTTGGTTAACGGAAAAACTCGGATCGGTGGGGCAGAAAGTGCATACGGGGCGTAGCCGAAATGACCAGGTGCAGGTAGCCATGCGCATGTACTTGCGTGACCAAATGCATCGCTTGGATCATGCTTGCCAAGCCTTGGCAGCGGTTTGCCTGCACCGTGCAGACGCCGATGCAATGACGCCGATGCCTGGGTACACCCATCTGCAGCGAGCCGTACCGTCGTCGGTCGGCTTGTGGATGGCGAGTTTCGCCGAGTCGTTTATCGATATTGCAGAATTGTCCTCCATGACCGGAAACTGGATCGATTGCTGTCCTTTGGGAACCGCTGCCGGTTATGGGGTAAACCTGCCGTTGGATCGGGAAAAGGTCGCTGACGAATTGGGCTTTTCCCGGTTGCAACAAAACCCAATGTATGTGCAAAACAGTCGCGGGCGTTTTGAATTGCAGTGCCTGTCGACGTTAGCTCAGGGAACGCTGGAATTACGTCGTTTGTGTTGGGACTTGAGCCTTTATACGAGCCAGGAATTCGCATTTGTTACCCTGTCTGATGAGTTTGTGACCGGTTCGTCGATCATGCCGAATAAGTCGAATCCAGATTTCGTGGAGTTGGCACGTGCCCAACATGCAGTCGTGCAGGGCGCCATCGGGGAATTGCAGGCTCTGTTGTCACTTCCGTCAGGTTATCAACGCGATTTGCAACTGACTAAACCGCCGGTCATACGGGCCTTTTCATCGTCACTGCCGGCCCTGGAGTTATCCGTTGATTTGGTGAAGCATATGACCATGAACAAGCAGGCGATGGCGAAAGCAATCGATCCAATTCTGTATTCCACGGATATTGCCATCGAGCGTGTGACTCAGGAGGGTATGCCGTTCCGCGAGGCCTATCGAAGCCCGTTAGCGGAAAGTGATTTATCGAAACGGGATGCGTTATCGAGTTTGCAAGCGAGGGTTTCGCCCGGGGCCTGTGGCGATTTGCAATTGCCTGCGTTACATGATCGATTGTCACGATTGAAAGAAGATGCGGCTACCTAGGTAGAGGCGCGTTTACCCCCATGTTCTTTTGCCAACGCGGTAACCCTTACTGACCTGCGGTAGTTGTTTTGTCGCGTCGTATTTCATATTTGGAAAGGCTACTCATGTTTTTACTTAACTCCGCCCCTGTTTGGATGCTGATTTCAACGTGCCTTTGCTGGCAAGCCGATCAGGATTGGTCGCAATGGCGCGGCAATCAAAGAGATGGGGTTTGGCAGGAAACCGAAGTGCTTACCGAGTTCGATGATGCCTCCTTAAAGACGCTTTGGACCCAACCGGTCTCGGCTGGCTACAGTGGTCCGACGGTTGCCGATGGGCGTGTTTATCTTATGGATCGT
Organism: uncultured Pirellulaceae bacterium; assembly: GCA_905480235.1. GTDB lineage: Bacteria > Planctomycetota > Planctomycetia > Pirellulales > Pirellulaceae > CAJQPP01. The sequence continues at coordinate 185,950 of CAJQPP010000031.1, read as the reverse complement.
AGAGTAACTGACGATCGTCAAACCGAGCGTGTTCTCTGTTTTGATGCCAGCACAGGAGCTCCTGTTTGGCAGCATGAATACGAAGCTGATTATGCCAATGTTGGGTACGGTGCGGGTCCCCGAGCTTCGGTGACCATCGAGGATGATGTGGCATACACGTTGGGAACGATGGGCCACGCCTTTTGTTTCGATGCGAAAAACGGCAAAGTAATTTGGCAACGAGACCTCGATAAGGAATACGGTATTTCGAAATCGAAACGCATGCCAATTTGGGGAATCGCGGGATCGCCATTGATTTATGACGACGTCGTAATTTTGCACATTGGCGGGGCGGATGGCGCATGCATCGTTGGCTTGGATAAATCCAGCGGGAAAGAGGTTTGGCGAGCCTTGGAAGATCGAGCCCAATATGCCAGTCCGATTATCACGCAGCAAAATGGCAAGGATATCGTCGTTTGCTGGACCGGAGACAGTGTGGCGGGACTGAACCCGGTAACGGGTGAGACGTGGTGGCGGTATCCTTTTCCGCCCTCCCGCATGCCCATTGGTGTTGCCACGCCGTTAGTCCAAGGCAACCGGCTATTTTTTACTTCGTTCTATGACGGCGCATTGATGTTGGAGATGGACTCTCAGGAAATGAGTGTGGCAGAAGTATGGCGAGCTGTGGGCCCCAATGAGCGAAGAACCCAAGCGCTGCATTCCATCATTAGCACACCGTTGTGGTTGGGAGAGCATATTTACGGGGTTGATAGTTACGGCGAGTTTCGTTGTCTTCGGGCCGCCGACGGCTCTCGCGTGTGGGACGATCCCACGGCGGTCCCTAAATCACGCTGGAGCACCGTTCACTTTGTCCAAAACGGTGACCTGACATGGATGTTTAACGAACGCGGCGAGCTGATATTACGGGAACTTTCACCGGCAGGATTCAAGGAATTGAGCCGCGCGAAAATTATTGAGCCCACGACCGAGCAGTTGCGACAGAGGAACGGCGTTTGTTGGTCTCACCCTGCTTTTGCAAACCGCTGTATTTTCGTGAGAAATGACAAAGAACTGAAGTGTATTAGCCTGGCCAAATAAATATTTTTGGGCTTTGTTGAAATTTGTCGGTAAATCGTTGGCTGACGTGTTTTTTGACAAATTGTGTGAAACTAGAAGGTACGGTTTGCCGGTTTGACCGCGCGCGGGGCACTGACTAGGCTTGCCTGTTGGACGGTGTCCGGCCTCTTTTTGCGTTTTACAAAATTGCATTTTTCCAAATTCGCATTCCATCGAAATGCGTTTTATTTGAATTCCAATGAAAAGCAAACGATTTACCTTTCTCATCATCGTCTCGATCAGCTCGTTATTTTGTGCCGGTGAAAGCTCGGCGAGCCCTCAGAAAAATTCGCCGGCGCCTGGAACGGAGCAGACGGGTGAACCCAAGACGGCGAGTATTCGTGGCAGCCTGAAGTTGCAATCGAATATCATCAATGAAGTCGATTGGCAGACGATGGAAGGCCAGATAACTCAATTGGTCAAATTGCAACAAATCGAACTGCCGACGGACTGGCCCACAATGAAGGTAGCCGAGCGGCAGGCTTGGTTGGCCGACTTTTATGAAACCAAAATTGGTGCGGCACTCAAAGCAAAAAATCAGACCCTTCTCGACGAACGGTTTCAGAAACAATTTCAAATTCGCGAGGCAGGAAAGTTTGTGCTTTACGATGTGCCGCAAGGGCAATACGAAATGAAAATTTCGGCACAAACCAAGGCCGATGGGAAGCGTTGGCTCGTGCAATCTTATGGACAATTTGAGGTAGGAGAGGTCGACGAACTAGATTTTTCCAACATGCCATTGGATGTCATGAGGTTGTTAACAGTCGGCGAGACGGTTCCCGAAGTAACCGGTAAATCTCTGGATGGTACTGAAGTCAAATTATCGGATATCCGCGATCAACCCGTCTTGCTGGTTTTTGGAATAACCTCGAATCCCGCATTCAAGATCACCACAGCGTCTCTCAAAGAGTTGTTAGATTCCACCGAAGCGGCTGGAACGGTTCAGGTTGTGACCGTCACGTTGGATGAGGATTTAGAAGCCGTCAAAAAATTCAACGAAGAGAACGCAGTCACGTGGCCTTGTATCAATTTAGGGAAATGGGATCAGGAAATACTTTTCGAATACGGAATTCGTTCCGTACCATCCTTCTGGTTGATCGATTCCCAAGGCAAGATTATTTTGACGGGACAGGAGTTTGTAGCCGAATTGAATCGTCGACAGACTGGCGTTCCCGAATTGGTAGCAGACGCTCTGGCCGGCAGGTTGGAGTCGCAGAACGAATCAAAAGAATAGGCGCGTGAGCGGCTATTGTGAGAGCGGATTTTATGGCCTCATGTGGATCTGGCCGTTTAGGAACGGAAATGATTCCTTCGAAGATTTTGCCTCAGCGGTTTGCTTGCGCTCGTGGATGAGCCTTTTGATAAGCCTCCCGGAGTCCTTTGGTGCTGACATGCGTGTAGATCTGGGTGGTGATCAGGCTTTTGTGCCCCAGCAATTCTTGCACGCTTCGAATATCCGCACCGCTATCTAACAAATGGGTGGCAAAGCTGTGCCGCAATGTGTGCGGAGATGTTCGTAAATCCAAGCCAGTCAGCTTGAGGTACTTTTCCAGCATGCGACCAATGCTGCGGGTGGTAATGCGGTTCCCAAATTTGTTGACAAAAACGGGTGCTGTATGAGCCTGTTGATGGGGCCGCGCCAGCGTGCGAACTTTAAGCCAGCGTTTTAGGGCCCGAATCGCGTAACGTCCTAATGGAGCGAGACGCTCCCGCTTGCCTTTTCCACGCACCCGCACCAATCCTTGGTCCATATCCAGATCGCCGTCATTGATGCCCACGAGTTCGCTAACCCGCAGACCTGCCGAATACATCGTTTCTAAAATGGCACGATCGCGAAGCCCTAAGGGAACATCTGTGGGAGGCGCACTGAGGAGTTTACCAATCTCCGTGGTTGTCAGGAAATGAGGTAGTTTTCTTTGCCGCCGTGGATTCCGCAAAGGTTTGGCGGGATTCGTCTCGGCGAGACCCTCGCGCTGGGCAAATCGATAGAAGCTGCGAAGCGAGGCAAGTTTCCGTGCGATGGATGTCGGTGCGTAACCGGCCTCGTGCAATGCCCCGACAAAGTCTCTTAACTGTAGGGGCGTGATTTCATCGGGTACGGGTAGGCGGCCGTGAACTTCTTGCAGGTATTCTGCCAGCGTCTCTAAGTCCTCGCCGTATGACTTGATCGTCAACGCGGAGGCGTTCCGCTCGACTCGCAGATACCGGAGAAATCTTTCGATAGCTTGCTGCATGTGCGATTCGCTAGAAAAGTGAGTTACCCGATGGGGTCGTCCCCGATCCACATGTCGTCGTGGCTGGGGAAATCAAGATCAGGGAAAGGAGGAGCATCGGTATCCGATACAGGGAACCCGTGACGGTCGAACGCCTCTGGCATGACTGCCTCGCAGGTGATGGAAGGCTGCGACTTGCGGATCTTTTGGCTGAGTACAGCCGCGTCGTACCAGGTGAAACTCAGTTCTGGGTCGGAAGCATAACGGCCCAGCATGCGAAGTGTTTCGGCGCGGCTATCGTCGTCATACATGAAAACGTAACGCTCTTCGTCTTTCACGATCGCTACGATGCTTACTTCACCAGCCATATAAATTGCTTGCTCTTTTGTGGGCTGGACATGCCAGCGAAAAAAAATCAGTCCGTCACGGTTTGTGAGACGCGGGATAAGGGGTGTATCGGCCGACTTACCCGGATGCGTTAATGCAGAATATGGATCGCTCGCGAATCCTCGCAGAGACAGTCACCGAGGCGGGATAAACCGCACCAATGAACCAAATTGCATGCGAAATCACGCTACCAAGTCAATTTGCTCGGCAGCACGACGCCGGTGGAAACAAAAAAACCCGGCACTTTTTGGCCGGGTTTGTGAGAGCGTGTTTCAGCGAATTGGAAAGCGTCAGTTGCCCAATCGGCGGGCCAGTGCTTCCTCAGGTATGGGCACTACCTTGGTGGTAGCGACTAAATCGGTTCTCAGGATGTCATCTTCCTTTTCACTCCCAACATTGAATTCCACAAGGTAGGCTCCCACAGCGAGGCCCTGGCCTTGATAGGTTGGGGGCCAAAAATCTTCCGCCCGTGTTGCCAAGGCACGTGCCAGCAGGCGGGTCGCGCGGCCCGAGAATCCTCCCAGTGCCATTTCTAGACGGCCCTGCGATTCGCGGTAAATGTAAAAAACCATCGCCACATGCTGGGACCTTTTACCCATATTTGCTTGCACCCATTTACCATTAGCGGATTCGTAATAAATGCCCGGTTCCAGTTTTTCTTTTTGTTGCGATAGCGTTAGGCCACCGATACACGAGGCTGGGTGCGGGTCAGTATCACGGTAACGGAAAAAGACAGGGCAGGAACGATCGTTCGGTGTCGCGACATTGTCTTCGGAAACAAAAGGCTCGCAGCCAAAGGCGTTCGCCATAACGATTTCTACGACGGGATTACTTTTGGTGCTTCCCAGGCAAACCAGAGCTTTATCCCCCGACGAATCCGAGAAAACGCGATAGCTTTGATCCGATTGGGATTTCAGTTCCGCTTCGGTCGTTTGCCCCGGGCTCCAGACCAACATTTGTTTTAAGTGTTCGGGTTGTGAAAAATTACCCGTGACCGGCACATCGACATCGCCTACTTTTTTTAATTTCGCGGTTCCACCGAGAGTGGTAACACCGTTGAGGATTTCGCCTGCCAGCACGGAATCCGATGCGACTACATAAGCGGTGTCAGGATTGCGATTTTCAATATCGCGGCGGACGCCTAAGCACATCACCAGTCGCCGTCTTCGTGCCAGCATGTCCCAGAAATTTTCGGGTTCCACTGCAAACAACGCACCCGGTAATTGATCCGCCGTAGCGTGGCCATGTTCGATTAAGTAATCGCACAGCCGAGAGAGTGCTTTCAGCGGGATGTACTTAACCTCATTTTTAAGCAAAGCCGCCACTTGATGGCGATCCAAGCCGGTGTACTCCACGATGGCTTTGATAGTACCTGGACGTTTTCGCGGATCGGGTACGTGCCCCAAGAGTTCCGCAAGTCGAAATGAGTATTGCATGGTGGGATCCGATTCTGGGCCCTGTCGTTCGGTGATAGCAGCGTCCGAATTCGAGCGGGTTTGAAGCGCTGAATCGTTCACGCTAAGTGGCGGATACTGCCATTGCAGAAAAACATCCGCTTACATCAGCATAAGCGGATTAGGGTGGGATTCAACCCCCTTGTGAGCAATGAATGGTAAACCACCCTGAAACGGTGTTTGGCTGATCGGTCTGGAGTCGGTTTGCCGGTTTTGCTACTTTCTGGCCCTCTCGATCAACGAAAACGGGCCTCCTGTTCGTTTTTTACGGACAGTTACCACGCATAGGAGAATTTGATGTTGGATCATAAACAATGGGTAATCGCGATAGTGTTGGTCACGTGCACCACGTTGGCCACCATCGCCGAAGCTCAATTAAAAATGCCTTTTAAGCGTCGGGCTTCTACCGCAGCGACTTCCCAGAGCCTTGAATTAACCCAAACGGCGGGTCCTTGGCTAATTATGTGCGCGTCATTTAATGGTGAACAGGGTTTGCAGCAGGCCATTCAGTTGAGCAACGAACTGAGGAACGATCATGGGATGAACGCCTATGTCTATCGCCATCAATTTAATCATTCCGAGAAGGTGCAGGGCTCTGGTTGGGCCATTCCTGCGGAAGAAGTTGGTTTGCCCAAACGCACTAACTGGAAAGCCAAGTCGGGTGAATACAACGAACAAGTCGCAGTCGTCGTCGGTGATTTTGCCACCGTTGAAGATTACAACGCAAAAAAAGTTCTTGGTAAATTAAAAACCATCCAGCCACGATCGATGATGAATAGCGAATATGCAGAGACGCATCAGTCGCTTGAGCAACAGCACCGTGCTGGCGAACGTGGACCCTTGGCGGCCGCATTTTTGATGCCCAACCCAATCCTGCCGCCTGATTATTTCAAAGCACGCAACATCGACAAGGTTGTGGAAAAGATGAACAAGGGTGTTAAGTACGGGCTGCTGAAATGTCCGGGTCAGTATTCGGTAAGAGTGGCCACGTTTGGTGGAGAGCAGGAATGGAATGTCACTGTGCAACGAATCGACGAAGCACGCCGAGAAACAGACGTAAATCGCGGCAAAGTCGACGAGGATAGCAAGTTGGTGGATGCGGCATATAAAGCGAACGTCCTGTGTCGCGCTTTACGAAAAAAAGGCGTTGAAGCTTATGAATTCCATGACCGCAACGAAAGCTATGTATGCGTTGGTGGTTACGAGTGGGCAACCAGGAAGAACGATTCCGGCAAGGATGTTTTGAATCCTGAGGTTGCTGAAGTGATTCAACAATATAAAGGTGTGAGTGAGAGCTTTGGTCACGGCACAGCCATGCGTCCCCGCACGATGAGTGCGTTCAAGGACTACGATATCAAATTTGACGTGCAGCCGATGCCGGTTCTCGTTCCCAAATTAAATCCGAGGACCAGCCGCTTGGGCGGTATCCTTCGTCGCTAGACGATGAACGGTTATCGCTTAAATAGAGTCATCAGGGCCGGCGTTTCACGCCGGCCTTTTTTATGGACTTGCCGTGCGCGGATTGCCATCTCGGTCATAACGATGCGTTGGCACAGGGCGTCCCGGTCGGAAACTTTGACTTTTCCGCATTTCACATTCCAGGCCAAATTTCTGGGATGTCTGGGCGATCGCCTTTCGCACCTGTTGGTCGAGTATTTCCGGTGCGATAGCGACTCGAGCATTGACCACAATTTCCGCTTTCTGTGTTTGGCAGTCCGACGGTAATGATAATTCAGTGGCTGAGTCGCTACTAACCAGGTTCGCGACCCCGTGAAATCCTTCCCACAGTCCGATGGCTTTGAGGTGTGCTGTTTCGCCGCCGATTTCCGCGAACCGGATCTTCAGCCCGTCAACGATGCTGACCAGAACGTCGTCCAAAGAAAATGGGGTTTCGGAAGAAGCGACGAAACTGCAGTTCAACCAACCAAGTTCAGCTTCGCCTTCCGCGTAGACATCGTAATCGAGCTCCAAAATTCGATGTCCAAATTCTCCTGACTTATCAAACATCTCGATCAATTCATTGATGCCCTGCCCTTCTCGGGCTGATATTTTGAGCACCGGAATTTCTGGATGTGATTTTTCCAGAAGCGATACCAGCTCAGTGACTTCCTCCTCTGATAACCGATCGATGTGATTGAGGATAATGAAGTCGGCCTCTTCCAGTTGTTTACGAAAGATGTAGGCAGCCTTGGGTGAGAAGCCGCCGTTCTTTTGGCCGCTCAATATTTTTTTGCCATGCGAGGGCTTCAAGATCACACCATAGGGTGCAATCTCATATTGCTGGTCGTATAGATGCACGAGAGGTTGGATGACCGTTGCCACCAAATCCGTGCAGCTGCCAACCGGTTCCGCGATCACGATATCGGGTTGGTGTTTTTCACCTAGATCGGCGATGGTGTTGGCGAGTTCATCAAAGTTGCAACAGAAACACGCACCGGCGACTTCGCCTACCGCATTGCCCATCTCGCGCAGGGTCAGCGTATCTACCAAATCATCGGCTTGGTCGTTGGTAACGATTCCCACGCTGAGCCCGCGGTTTCGATACTCTTCGGCCAAACGGCCAATCGTGGTGGTCTTGCCGGCTCCAAGGAAGCCGCCGATCATGACGAATCGAATCGAGGACATAGGTCTGCTTTGGTGAAATGTAACGAACGAACTACCGCAGAATAGGGTTTCTGCGAAACCGGTTTTCTTGCCTGGATCTTATGAAAGTTCGGGATACAGCGATTTCATCAGGTCGTTGGTTCCCAAGGGGCGGACGGGGATAACGATTTCCGCTGCCTCGTAACCGGCCGCTCCACCGAAGGCTTTGGCCCCATGTTCCACACGGTCGAATACGCGTTGTTTACCCGGCGGGAATTGTGTCTTGTAACACTTGATCGCCTGCATCTTGGTCTCCAAAGTATCGCTGATATCGACCGTAAGGTAACCAAAGTGTCCGGCTGCGATCGAAATATCGATGCCGAGATGGAAATAAAATTGGTGGCTGACTCGATGAACCGGCAGGTCATCGAAGTATTCGTCCCACTTGGTCAATCGGCTGTAGAAAATGGCAGCATCGGTAATTTGCATGGCCTGCCAGTGATCTGGCGAAGCGAGAGGCGTTTTTTCACCGAACCCGAGGACCACTTTGGGGCGGAAACGCCGGATTTGTTTGGCCAGTTCGACGCGTGCCTCGAACGAATCGAACAGCCGTCGATTGGGGAGTTCCAAAATGACGCGTTCCTGCACCCCCAGAATATCTGCTGCTGCTCTAGCTTCGGCGAGGCGGACCTCCGGTCCGGGGCTCAAAGGGGTCGGTTCGCCATCGGTGAGGTCCACGATACCAACGCGGTATCCCTGACGTACCAATTTGGCCAGCAAACCTCCGCAGGCAATTTCTACATCGTCAGGGTGTGCTCCCACCGCCAACACATCCAAGGGTTTCGAAGAATCAGGCATCACATTACCAATGAAATCTAAACGGCCAACCATTTCCTACACAGGTTGATCGATTACCGCGGTAAGTTCAATGCATGGATCTGTTTTAGAGCAAACGTTATTTCTTGACCGTTACAGCCCAGCACGATCTGATTCTTATCGGTCTTGAGCAAGCGAAAACCGTTGCTTCCACCGAGCACAAACTCTTGTCCGTCACGTGTACGGAGTAGCCCGGTTCCCTGAGCACGCGTCGTGGGTTGTTGCGTCCAAACGGTAAATGGCGATTGGTTTAGTTCCAGAAACCCCGGGTCCGCTTCGCCTTCGCCGATTCCCAGATGTTCCGGTTTGGCTTTCTCGGACAGGAAATCAACTCCATCCGCTTGTGTCGCTTGCGTCAGCCGCTGTCCGGTATCCAAGTCGTAATCTAACCGGCCATTACTCCAATCAAAATCGACCTGTTGGAAAGCCAGGCGGTGTAGGGGCTGCACCAGGATTACATTGCCCTGATCAAAGTCGCCATTTAGCGGATATCGACATTCTGTTTGTGAATCCCAAATTCCAATGACCTGATCAGGATCGATTTCCAGATCCGGTTGGGAAGTTGAAACCAGTTTTCCATTGATTTGGCAGTGCACGACAGATCCATCTTGCAGCATGGCATACACACCCTCGTCGGGACGCGTGTGATCTCGTTGCTGGGGAGGCGTAATCCATTCAATATTCGCCAGCGGTAACCGGAAATCACTAAACAAGGGATTGGCAGGTGTCACATCGAGGCTTTGGTTTTCAACATCAAAAGCAATGTCGTTGGCCAGCAATCGCTGAGCGTCGCGAGTGGTGATGACGATGGGGGAATTGGGGTCATCGGTGAAGTTCAATTCGGGGGCTATTTTCGGTTCTGTCAGAGTAAAGTCGTCGACCGCAAAGTCCCGGTTAAGTTTTTCGACATCCAGGAATGTGTTGGCGGAGATACGCAGATAAGCGATCGGTTCATTCGAGCTTAGCCCAATAAAAGACATTTTATCTTGGGTCGACTGGGTCAATCCAATGACATGCCCGGCTGCGTTGTACGCCTGTACGATGGTCTCTTTGGGTACGACGATTTCTGTAAAGAACGCAGCCATGTCCACTGTTGCCGGAATAAGCGAGTTGCTGGGCAAACAAAAATCGATGCGCATCACGCCCTGATAGCTGGTTTTTTTCTTTTTGATGGGATCAACGAAGAAATTACCAACCGAGCGGTTTTTGCTTGAGCTCTTTTTGAAACGGTAACCCGAAATGACCACAATACCGTCGTTGGTTTCGCAGGTCATGCCGATCCCTTTGTGTTTGAAAATGTCGCCGACTGCGAAGTTTCGGTCGGCAAGCATCCTTTCACCACGCTCTCCCGCATCAAAATTCACTTGGGTGTACCCCGGTTTGACAGTGCCTGCGGTCGCCTTGTCGGAACTCAGTGGTTTCTTTTCGTAAAACTGATATTCATCAAACAGTAACTGCGTCGCAATCTTTTGAGAGACCGACTCGCTTTCGGGTTGGCGGGCTTCGGCGGTGACTAGCCGAGCGGCGCAGCCGCGATCAATCGCGAGGGGGGTCCCGTTCCACGTTGTGTTTAGAGAGAAATCACCAAGGTCGCCCTCTAGCCAGGTGCCGTCTTTGAGTTGGATCTTATCGAAGTCGATGGAAAAGCGAGTTTGGTTATCTTCTTTTATTCCCCGCAGATATTTCAAAATTCTCTCAACACGATAGCGAACTTCAGGCTCTTCGTGCGTGCGTGCACGCTCGATAACTTTTTCAAATGGTTTACCGAAATCCATTAGCTTGGCTTCCGCTTGGTGCCGTAACCGATAGTCGTCATCTGCTAAACCGGCAACCAGGCTGCGGATCCTTACCACTTCGTCACTGGCGGGGCTGGTGGTGATTTTTAAATCTGCCAAGTCCGAAAGTTGAACCTTGGACTTGGATACCGCTCCCTCAGCGCTGACGGTTTTCCAGTCGAGGGAGACGTCGTCAACGGTAACGCGAACCACATTGCCGTCACGGAGTGTCACACCTATGCCGAGGCCGTCGTTGGGCATCTCCTGCGATTGGGCGGATGGCATAACAAGGCACTGCGAAACAAGCCACGTCAGGCAAAAACAGCTAAACGTGAGCGTGCGGGAGTTTCGATAGAGTGATCGCATTTCCGTATTCCGGTTTGCCACGGTCGGCAGTGAATTGGTCGGGAGTAATATTGAAAGGGAAGCTTTATTGGTTCCATTCGTTAACATCGATGTAACGATAGGTACCCAGGTTTCGGGCTGCAAGTTGCTTCATGAAATTGCTCTTGGTTTGCAGGGGACCTTGTCCAAATTGCACGCAATGAATTTGAGCCCCACCGGCAGAGCGCCGCAAACGTTCCACTTGAGATTCGTTTAGTTCAGGAGACCCGCCGTCGGTTAAAAGCACGATCACATCGGGGTTCAGGCTGAGTGCCGAATTGATCGCCAGTTCATGCTCGGTGCCTCCGAAGGCGGCCAAGTTTGTGATGAAACCTGCGACTTGTTTTTTGTTGTTCTCGGTGCCGTTCAGTAACGCTCGGCGCTCGATGGTCATGGTGCGATGGTGATAGGCCACAATCTGAAACTCGTGATAGGTTTCCAGCTTATTAATGGCCGTGGTGAGTTCTTTGGCCGCTGCGCTTAAAACATTCAGGCCTTGGGCGCCCATGGATCGTGAACGGTCGATGACGAACACAAACTTGCGCCCTGATAGATTTCCAGAACCAAAAACACGAAGTGTGGTTGCCGGTCCCTTCGGTTGCCGGGCGATAATTGCCGCGCTCTCGGCTGCCAGCATTTTCCGCTGTGCCTCCGAAAGCTGCCCCGCCGGTAAGGCTGCTGTTTGGGTCGGAGATGTCATTTCCGAAGAATTCATGCCGGGCAGCGGCATATCAATCGTAGCTACTTCATTGACCAATTCGGAAACATCGATGGGGGATTGGTCATCGACAACCGCTGTGGCCGCGTTGGTTTCGGCAGGCGACTCAGTCGGTTCTAGGTCAGCTTCTTCAAAATACTCGTTGTCGTCAGCGGCTGAGGCCAAAACGATCTGCACGCTGCGTGGCCCTTCGTCTCCACCTCCAATTACGCGACTGGTCCACAATAAGGCGAGACCGACCAACAGACCTGTGTGAATCGTGGTCGAAAGCAAAAACGATTGCCACTTTCGGGCAGGAGATTCCGATGCCTCGATGGGTGAACCAAGATTGACCGCCTGATTTGAATTTTCTGTTCCTAGTGCCATAACCTCATTATGGGGTATGAAGTGGATATTGGAAAGAAAACCTTTCACGGCTTACCGCCAAAACGAGGCTTATTCATTATCGAAATCACGACTAAGGATGGCTTTTTTTGAGATTGCCCCTTTATTGAAGGAATTTTGAAACCTTGCTTATTTTATTCGTCTGCAGTGTATGACACCGGCTGCCGAAGGCCACTTTCGCATGGGAAACCGGATTCTCGATAACTGCTGGCACAAGGTCGGAGTGCTCGGTTACAATTGAGGCCATGGGTATTGAGGCAAGGTCGGAATTGGGACATGCAACGGCTCGTTGTTTTCCGACTTTTGAATTGACTGGGGCAAGCTGTCGAACCAACCGGCTTGTTTCCAGGAATGGAGAATTCGATTTGGCGGCGGGCTGCGGGGACCTATTTACCGCGGAGGGCTTGTGGTCATTCGAAACCAAACATGGTCTTTTTCCACAATGCCGCCGTAAAATAAGTAAGTAATTGCCACTTATGGACGGACTTGAATTGGTGCTGCCTTGGACCCAGGGTGCGCCCCTTCCTTATAGCATTAAACTCCAGGGACTGCTTTTTATGAATTCGCCTACCGGTCAATCAAACGAGAATCTCAACCAAGACGAACTGCAGGCGTTGGAGCACCTCAAGTCCGCCAACGCCAATGTGCGGGAGCAGCTCGGCAAGATCATCGTCGGTCAGGACAAGGTGTTGGATCAGTTGTTGATTGCGATCTTTGCCCAAGGCCATTGTCTTTTGGAAGGGGTTCCTGGTTTAGCCAAAACTCTGATGGTCAGTACTTTGGCCAAGACCCTGCACTTGGATTTCAATCGGATTCAGTTCACTCCTGACTTGATGCCATCCGACATCACCGGAACGGAAGTAATTCAAGAAGATAAGGTCAGCGGGACGCGAAACTTTAAGTTTCTCAAAGGTCCGATTTTTTCCAACATCATCTTGGCGGATGAGATCAACCGAACCCCTCCGAAGACACAGGCGGCATTGCTTGAGGCGATGCAGGAAAAGCAGGTCACCATCGGTGGACATCGCAATCCGTTACCTCAGCCTTTCTTTGTCTTGGCAACGCAAAATCCCATTGAACAAGAAGGGACTTATACGTTGCCGGAGGCTCAGCAAGATCGATTCATGTTTAAGGTATTTGTGGAATACCCCTCGTACGATGAGGAGTACGCGATCGCTGCATCGACGACGGCGGATATTGTTCCTGAAATAGAGCAGGTTCTCACCGGAGAAGATATTATCAAGCTGCAACAGATGGTGCGTCGTGTTCCGGTGGCACCGCATGTGATTCACTACGCACTTCGTTTGGTGCGGGCAACGCGAGTAGCATCTGACGACGCTCCCGAGTTCGTCAAGGAAACCGTTAGTTGGGGGGCCGGCCCTCGAGGTTTGCAGTTTCTTTTGCTAGGCGGCAAAGCCCGCGCTGTGTTGGACGGCAGGTTTTATGTTACCACCGATGATATCGATGCCGTTGCTCATCCAGTATTGCGACATCGTGTGATTACCAACTTTAATGCGGAGTCATCGGGTATCACGTCCGACAAAGTGATCGATGAATTGCTCGCATCGACTCCGGACCGCAATGCGGATGACGAAGTCGCTCCCGAATTGGCCAAGGCGTTTGCTTCCTGAGTGATGAGGACCCTGTGGTCCGGCAGTGACTGACTCACCCATTGACTTTTAACCATCGAATTCCATTGTCAAGCGATACTCCCAAACAGGATTATTTGGACCCCAAGGTTCTTGACCGCGTGAAACGCATGGATGTGCGTGCTCGTCTGGTCGTCGAAGGGTTTATCACTGGTCAGCATCAAAGTCCCTACAACGGATTTGCCGTCGAGTTTGCGACTCACCGAGAATACTCGCCCGGGGATGATTTGCGGCACATTGATTGGAAAGTATGGTCCAAGACCGACCGGCTTTACATTAAAGAGTATGAAGAAGAGACAAATCTGAAATGCACGATCCTGTTAGATACCAGCAAGTCGATGCGTTACGGTGACGAAAGTGACGTTGGCGGGCTGAGTAAATTTGATTATGCGGCGACCACCGCAGCCTCTTTGGCCTATTTAATGCAGCAACAACAGGATGCGGTTGGCTTGGTCTTCTTCAGTACCCAAGTCGATAAAAACTTGAAGCCGAGTTCACATCCCTCGCATCTCAAATTGATGCTGCATGAACTTGAGCAGGTCACCCCAGATGCTGAGACCGACGTCTCTTCCATTTTTACGAGCTTGGCCGGACAGGTGCGGCAACGGGGGATGGTGATTCTGATTTCTGATTTGTTTGTGGACCCAGCGGAACTGGCCAAGACACTTGAGCGATTCCGCTTGCGACGCCACGAAGTCATTGTTTTCCACGTGATGCACGAAGATGAGCTGACCTTCCCGTTTCAGGAGAATACCCTGTTTCGGGGTCTCGAAAGCGACGTCCAATTGCATACCGAACCAAGAGCGTTGAGGGCTTCTTATTTGGAAGCCGTGGAGCGTTATATGAAGCAAGTGCGAAAAGTGTGTGCTGGTCTGGGAGTCGATCACGTGCTTCTCAATACGGGAAAGCCACTAGATGCGGCGTTGTCCAGTTACCTTGCTTTTCGCCAAAAACGACGTAAATCCCTGTTGAGAAGTTGAAACCTGAGACGAGGCAATTAGTCCTACCTTTTCGCCCTGACAATTTTTTCCCGCGTGGTTTTTCAATGTCTTTCATTGGAAAATCGATCCGACCCACAATTCCTGTTGCAGAAAAAAGTCCATGCCCTGGTTAGCAACCTGGCTTTCGAATCCCTTAATGCTCGGTGTCGGTGCGCTCGCCATCATGTCACCGATCATTATCCATTTGCTGAACAAACGACGATTCAAGATCGTCAATTGGGCCGCCATGGACTTTTTGTTCGATGCAGAAAAAAAGAACCGCCGACGCGTTAAGCTGGAGAATTTTATTCTTCTCTTGTTGCGTTGCCTGGCAATGCTGCTTTTAGGCTTGTTGTTGGCGCGGCCGTTTCTGCCGTCGGGCGTGTTTGGAGACGCCGCACAATTTCAGCGAGTGATCTTGCTGGATGATTCATTGAGCCAGCGGGTCAAGATCGGCAACCAATCGGCGTTTGAGATTTCCAAAGATCGCATCAAGCAATTATTGCAGAAACTGGCGACCGACTCGGGAAGTGATCTATTGACGGTGTATGTGACAAGCGATGCTGAAAAACCGGTGGGAGGGCTTGCCAGCGAGCCTGTGACGATCGATTCTCTGGATACCGTCATAGCGAGAATTGACGAGATGGAATGTTCCGATCAAACCGCGGATTATGTGGCCGGGCTCAACGAGATCGTCGGTTTTATTGAGGGAGACGTTTCACAAAATAACCAAGTCGTTTACGTGATGTCGGACTTGCGCCGCAAAGATTGGGTGGATGCTGCCGAGGAGCGATCGGAAAGTGCTCCGCACAAATTATTGGAGAAGGTTTCGCAAACAACTCCGAATACTTTTCTCGTTGATGTGGGTGCGACCCTGCAAGATAATTTAGCCGTCACTAGCATTCAGGCAGAGGATTTGCTGGTGGCAGATACGATTGTTCGCTTTTCCGTGGGCGTCACCAATTATGGGGAAAGCAATGCCGAGAATGTTGCCTTGCGATTTCGGGTCGATGATTTTCAGCCTCAGACAGAAACGATTACCTCCATAGCACCCGGGAAAACTGAGTTGGTGACATTCCGGTACCTTTTTCAGCACGATCGGCAAGCCTTTGATTTGATGGAGTTTGCTGATCGTCTGGAAGACAATATGGTGAACTCTCGTATTACGGTCGAGATCATTCCGGATGGTGCGACGCGAGATGCTTTGGTCGAAGATAGTCAGGCTTTTTTCGCTGCTCGCACCTTGAAGGGTATCCCGGTTCTTATTGTCGACGGTGATCCATCTTCCGTTGAGGAACGCAGTGAGTCTTTTTATCTAAAGACGTTGGATCTGCCCGGCACGGGTATATTGGTGGATACCGCCACGGTTGGAGAATTGGAAACAATCTCCCTTTCAAAGTACAAGGTCATTTTTCTCTGCAATATCGATGAGGCCTCGCCCGATCGCATTGAGTCCCTGAAGCAATGGGTGTTGGATGGGGGTGGACTGGTATTTATGCCGGGGGATCGTGTGCGAGCCTCGACCTTCAATCAAGCGTTCTACCAGGACGGTGACGGGCTTTCCCCCATGAAACTTGAGGTCATGGAAGGGGACGTGGGACGCGGTGATTGGATTCTTATGGAAATACAGGATCCCGATTATCCCGCGCTGCGAGTTGCCCAGGACGAAGCGATCGGGCTCGACAAAGTCGAGATTTTTTCCTGGTGGCGTGGTGCTGTGAAACCAGATCAGTTGGGGGTCTCGGTGGCCACTCCGCTGCTGCTGGGGAACCAAAACAAAACACCGGCCATGGCGGAACGCGTGATGGGTCAAGGACGCACGGTGACTTTCGCGTTTTCAGCGGATGCGGATTGGACCCTTTGGCCCGCCCACCCAACCTATGTTTGTGTGATGTGGGATCTTGTTCAGGATCTGGTCGGAATTCGCAATGAAGCCTCGCGATATCAGGTGGGTAGTTCCGTCAAGCAGTTGGTGGACCTTTCCCAATATCAACTGCGGGTTGGATTGCTGGATCCCGGTGAGGAAAAGGTGGAAGCGAATGCAAAACCAATCGAAGACGTTCAAGATAGTGTTTTGTATGAAGTTGAATTTTCAGAGCTCGAAAAACGCGGCTTTTATGAAATGCAATTCCGACGCGCGGATGAGCAGGTCGTGAAACAACTTTTCGCGGTCAATGTCGATCCCAAAGAGGCCGATTTGCGGAGACTGGATCTGCAGGCACTTCCGAATAACTACTTCGGTGAACAGACCCGCTTGGTGAGTGCGGAACAAATGGTCATGCAAGGTGAGACGCGATCCAGTAATGAGGTTTGGCCCCAGATTTTGTTGTTGTTGGTGGCAGTCCTCGGAGCCGAACAGTTTCTGGGTTGGTGGTTTGGGCGTCGGCGTTAAAAGACAGTTTGCAGGAAGAGGTATCTGGAATGCCCGAAAGAACTCAAATGAAAAACGTAACAAAGATGACTGGCAGGAGTGGGTCGGTTGTGTCGTTTTTTGGGTTGGTGTGCATGCTGGTCTTAACCCTACCGGGAATCGTCAACGCGGTAGCCTCGGGAACGAGCGTGCCCGGTTCGGGGACTCGGCAGGATCCTGCCGAAACCGATAAAGAGATAAAAGAGGCAGGCAAATACGTCGGCGGTGCTGCTTTGAAGACGGATCCCGATTTGATTGATCGATTAAAAAAAGCCGACGAATTTAAGGAGGATGGTAGCTTCCGGGCGGCCTCGAAATTATGGCAGTCGGTGCTTGGTGAAAGTGGGGACATTCTCTATACCGAGGATGAGGAAACCTATTTCGCATTGACCGAGCGGGTCGAGTCTGTATTGGCGCAGTTGCCGCCCGCCGGGTTAAGCGCTTATCGAATCGCCGCGGATGCCGCTGCCCGAGAAATTCTCGCTCAAAGCAAAGGCGATTTTGATCTGGAGACACTCGGTCGAGTCGTGAAGGGCTATTTCCTGAGTTCTTTTGGCGACGACGCCGCTTATCAATTGGCCTGTATTTATTTAGATAACTACGACTTTGTCGGGGCCGCGAGGCTGTTGCGGAAAATTGTAGAGCAATACCCGGACCCCTCGGTTTCCCTTGGCGAAGTTTGGCTGAGAATCGCGCTCGCTTATGCCTATATCGGAGACTCGGGTTCGGCCAATTCAGCTCTGGTTTCCGCGGAGCAAGCGGGTGCTGATCCCGCTTCAAGGTTGTTCGAGTCCATTCAGAGGGTCATCGCGGAATCACCGGAGATCGACCTAACCGACTCCGTAGATAGGCGGTGGTTGAGTCGTTGGGGTAACTCGAAACGTTTGGGGCAAATGCCGGCGCTGCCGCAGGGCTATGGTGACAACGGGCTGGCCGCAGTTTGGCAATATTATTTTGAGCCACGTGATTATTATCTGAGAGAAACGTACGAAGGATTTACGCTCCCATCGTTTGACGAGGCGAAGATTCAGGGGACGCTAAGCTCAGCAGAAAAGTCATTGATTAAATCATGGCGGACTGGGAAATGGCGGCCGGCCGGAAACCTGTTATTTGCCGGCGATGCCATGGTTTTTAAGACGGGAGCCGACTTAACGGTTTGGAATCGCGAGTTGGAGCAGAGTCCACTCTGGCGACCGCTGTGGTTAAACCAGTTTGTCATCGATGACGCCTCGGCAGCCTATAAGGTGTTATTTGATAACTACCGGTACGAAAATACCAAAAAGTCTCAGTCGGCAAAAAAAACGACTCGGGAAATTCAGCTGTTCGGCGACCAAATTGCCCAAGCCATGTCGCTCCATCGAGGCGTCCTCTACAACGTCGAAGGGCCTGAATATAGTTGGCGGGCCGAGAAGATTCCCTACAAACGCCGGACTGCCAGTAATCCTTATGGCACCGTGCCGAGACGCACTCGAGTTAATCGCCTGGCTGCCTACAATTTTGAAACGGGAAAGATCCTGTGGAGTATCCCGGCTATGGAACCGTTGGTAAATGTGCCTGCATCAGAGGTCAAAAATACCGCGGATCAGGGAGGCGAATTGGATGTAGAAAAACCCTTCGAAAACGTGGGGTTCATGGGAGCACCGGTAGGGTTTGGTGATTTACTGCTAGTGCCAGTGAACGTCAGTGGCTCGATTTTTCTTTACGCCCTCGATAGTCAACGCCAAGGAGCTTTGGTTTGGAGGTCCTTTCTGTGTGACGAACCCGGAGGTGGGTCCCAGCCTTGGTCGCCGATTCATGTCGCGATCGAAGGCAGTACCGCCTACGTGAATTGTGGTTCCGGTGTGGTCTTTGCCGTGGATGCAATGACCGGCTCGATTCGATTTGCAAGGCGCTATCCGCGAACTGGGGAAACCAATAATTATCTGGCTCGATTCGGTGGTAATGCAGAAATTCTGGAGCTGGATGGTTGGCAAGAGGATGTGGTGATTCCAGTCGGCAATGAACTGATTACGTTGGCATCCGATTACAACGTGGTGTGGGCCATTGACCGTCAAACGGCGGAGTTCCGCTGGAAGACAGACAATCGACCGTTCGGCAAAAAATACGATTATCTGATTGGAGCGAACGAGGATTATCTTTTCTTGGGCAGTTCAAATTCGATTGCAGCGATCAGTATTCGTGCACAGGGTCGTTGGGAGTGGGTCTATAACTTCGATGATAAAAATTCTCTGGGGCGGGCGATGCTCACGGAAAACGCGATCTACGTGCCCGTAGAGAATCAAATTATCAAATTGGGTTTGGATGGAAACCAGGGTGCGGGAGATGTGCAAGCGACGATACCTGTTCGGTTGGGTGTCGATGCGCCTCTGGGAAATTTGTATAGCGATGGGAAAAGGATTTGGGTCGTAGGTGCAAATCGACTTTACGCTTTAGACGAAATGACTTCGACGGACTTGGAACCGAACGAATCTACTACGGACGAGGATGTTGGTGAGGAAGTGGATACCTCAAATTTACGTCTTGATGTCGGGCTGAGTCGAACGGATTCCGAGTTGTTTTTTGACGGGCTGCAAGGGAAAAAAGTAACAGTCGCGACAGCGGAACGGTCGGCGGACGACACACCATAAATTAAATGAGTGACAGGTGAACATTTGAATACGTTTTGGACATGGCTGCTGGGCGATCAGCAAACGCGTGAGGGGGTGCCTCAATTGCAGTGGGTTGGCATGCCTGAATCGTGGGGGGTGTTCGTATTGATCGGGATCATTGCCATCCTTGCGGGATTTGTATTTTGGTTATACACCCGCGAAATCGATACTTGCCCCCGCCCCGTCAAAATGGTTTTGGCTTGCCTGCGATTTGGCGTTTTGTTTTTACTGGTGCTTTTATTCTTGCGACCTTCGGTGGTTTTTAAGCAGGTTAACGTCATTAAACCCAACATCGCGCTGTTGCGGGATGGTTCGCTATCCTTCTCCCGCAAAGACCTGTATACCGATCGACCAACAGCAGAAAAATTGGCCAAAGCCACCGGGCGCAATGTCGAATCCATTATGAGCGGAACGCCAACCCGGGCAGAACTATTGAACGACGCCTTGCTCCATAATGAGAAATCCATTGTGGATGATTGGCGGGAAAAGGGGACGTTGAGAGTCATCGATTTTTCCGAAACGGTGAGCACCTCCGGTGTTTTTCCGGCCTTGAAGGGACCCACTGGAGATGACGACGAACAAGCCTCGAGCACGGTCTTACCCGTCTTGGTTGCCAATGGACGCGGTACTGATTTGTGGCAAGGCTTGCGTGAGTTGCTCAGCAATACCGGACGTCTCTCGGCAATCGTGCTGGCTTCGGATGGTCAACATAACGGCTCCGAGGATCCCTTGGAGTTAGCTTACAAGGCCAAGGATCTCGGGATTCCCATATTTACCATCGGCGTGGGTGATCCCTCGCGACCCAAAAATCTTTCCGTCACACAACTGTATGTACGCGATCGGGTTCCCGTCAACGAACCTTTTGAGATCGAAGCGGCCATGTACGTTGAGGATTTTGACGGCACCCGTGTGGAAGTGGATTTACTGGAACACCCCATCGCGGAAGATGGATCCCAGCAACCGGGGATTCCGATTGCGTCCAAGACGCTGGAAGTCCCGGAAGAGGGCGGGCGATTGCGAGCTAATTTTGAACACACTTCGCGACAACCGGGGACTTATCGTTACAGCGTTCGCATTGCAGAAGCTGAAGGCGAAAGTAGTTTGCAGGACAACATCGCCACCTCCGGCGAGGTGGAAATTGCCGATCAGAAAATTAAAGTGCTCTTAATCGCTGGGGGGCCCAGTTGGGAGTATCGCATGCTGCAACGTTTGTTCCAGCGAGATCGAAATATTATCCTCAGCGGATGGCTGCAGACGATGGATACGGATCGTCCCCAAGAAGGGAATGAACGCATTTCGGAATTGCCACAAACGCTGGAAGAGTTGGGACAGTACAACGTCGTTATTATGATCGATCCGGATCCCTCGCAGTTTTCCGAGGCATGGATTGAAAATTTGAAACTGTTTTGTCGCGTCAAAGCAGGCGGCCTGTTTTATATGGCAGGACCCCAGCACACAAATATGTTTATGACGTTAAATCGTCTTTCCGGCATGCGAGAAATTCTGCCCGTTCGGTTCGGTGACGAAGAGTACATTGACACGCAACAGATTCTGGCGAACACCTCGCAATCGAGACCAGGAAGCTTGTTGACGGCCAATCATAATTTGGGCCATCCGATCATGAGCTTTGTAAATGAATACGAAGAGAATCTCCGCTTGTGGGGGCTCATGACCAGTGAGATTTTCTGGAGTTTTCCGACGCTCTCGGCCAAGCCTACGGCTCAAATTCTTATGGAACGCGGCGGAGATTTTGTCAACGTGGAGGGGAAGCAACCGCTTCTGGTTACCGGGCGTTATGGTCGCGGAAACGTTGTCTACATGGGCTTTAACGGTACCTGGCGCTGGCGGCGTCATGGCTTACGCGCTGAGTACTTTGATCGCTTCTGGATTCAATTGGTTAACTATCTCGTTGAGACGCGTTCGTTGCAGGGGAAGCGACGAGGCGTGGTGGATTCCGATCGCAACGAATACGAATTAGGCGAAAAAATTACGCTATCGGCGACGGTCCTCAATGAACGTATGGAGGAAATGGAGATCCCCGTCATTCCAGCACGCATCCAGTCCGCAGACGGCAGGGTGCGGGATCTTGAATTAAAGCTGTTGCCCGGATTGCAGGGTCAGTACGAAGCGTCGTTTGTGGCCCAAAATACCGGGACGTTTAAACTCAAAGTCGCGTTGGAGGGCGTTGATGAGGAGACAGGCATTGAACCTGTTTCTTTTGTGGTCAAACCGCCAAGCGTCGAGTCGCGAGCTTACTGGTTGGATGAAAAACGTTTGCGCGATATTGCTGATGCCTCGGGGGGCCAGTTTTTTACGCTCGATCAAATCGGCGAAATTACCGCAGCCTTGCCTCAATTGGAATCGACCTCCGAGTATACCAGCCCTCCGGAACCGATCTGGGATGTTAATAACAAGTTACGGTATCTGACTTTCTTGCTACCTTTCCTGTTGTTGACTCTCGAGTGGGCCATTCGAAAAAAATACAAGCTGCTCTAGGAAATCTTCATGTCGTCGACAACCGTAGACTCGCGCATCCCAGCATCGATTAATCAGCGCCTCAAGAAATTGCGCGGTGCGATCGTGCGTTTTTTGTGGATCGATGGTCTCAGTAAAGTACTTGCGTTGCTGGTTTTGCTGGTGCTCGTTGATTTGGGAATTGATCGCGTTTTCAAAATGGATCTCGCGCAACGGGGCATTATGCTTGCTTTCATGGCGGCGATGCTGCTTGGGGCTGTCTATTATTGGCTCATTCGACCGCTTTCAAAAAAGGTCACCGATGATGCCCTGCTGTTGCAGGTAGAAGGGCAGCATCGTGAATTGCGACAGAGTGTCATTAGCGCAGCGCAACTGGCCCGAGGAAGCAATTACGAAGAACAGGGTGTTTCCCAAACAATGGTGGAAGCGACGATCCGTCGGGGCGGTCAGATGGCAGAAGCGATTCGCTTTGGTTCCGCCATCGATGCGGCGGCTTTTTTGCGGAATTTAATTTTGTTACTGGGCGCTTTTGCGGCTTTGGTCGCCATGGGTTGGGGCGTGGCAAATTCCGATTTTTGGGGCACTTGGTTTAATCGAAATATTTTGTTGAGCGGAGACCAATGGCCGCGGCAAACAACGCTGGTCGTGGAGAACGCCGAAAAGGGCGTTTTGAGTTTGCTGCGTGGCGAAGATCACAAACAAATTGTCAGGGTTAGCGAAACGAGTCAGGTCAAGACCGTGGATGTCACGATCGAGTTCGATGATGGCAATATGCGTTCACGCCAGAAAATGCGGCGCACCGGTGAACAGGAACATACGATCGTATTTCGCAATTTGAACAGTGAATTTCGGTTCCGCGCGATGGGTGGTGACCATACGACAGATTGGGTTGATGTCTCGCTGGTGGATGCTCCCAATTGGTCGGAGTTATCGATGCGAGTGGAAATGCCGGAATACACTTCGGTCCAACCCTACGAGCTGCCGGAAGGTGGGGGACCGCACGCCATTCTCGAGGGCAGTACGTTGACCGTTATGGGGTCCCCTAACAAGACCCTAACGACCGCCGCGTTGAAGGTTGGGGACCAAAAATCGTGGGAAATGGTTGCTGGGGAAACCGGCCAATGGCAACTGGTGATTCCTGCCGAGGATTTGATCGGCGGCAAGTATACCTTTGACTTAACCGATGAATCAGAATTGCGCTCGAGTCGTCCTGCAACGTTTTCATTGAAAGTGAAATCAGATCGTCCACCCGTGGTGCGCGGATCGTTGCTGGGCATTAGCGGCCTCGTCGTACCCAGAGCCCGCATCCCGATTCAATACTCCGTAGGCGATGAGTTCGAGGTTGCACGCATGGATTTGCAGCACGCTTGGACAGGCAATTCCAAAAACGCTGCTCCCAATGTGGGAAAGATGGAACTTACCTCTTTGGACCCCAATTTGGCAGAACAAATTGGACAGAGTGAAATCCAAGGCGTGGCCGTGGTGGATATTGAACCGATGAACATCCCGGTCGATGTTAGCCTGAGATTAATAATTTCTGCCAATGACAATAACACGCTGACGGGACCGGGAACGGGTAAGTCCCGAGAGTTTTTACTGCGTGTCGTCTCGGAAGAAGAGTTGCGAGCGGACTTGCTTCGCCGCGAAATTGAACAACGAAAAGCTTTCGAGCTCGTTCTTGGAAACCAAGAGAAGTTGATGTTCGATTTACAGGCTATGGCAGACGCCCTCTCGGCCGCAGACTTGCCCTTCACGCCGGACGAAGTAAGCGACCAATTAAGAGATGCCCAACGTCGTCAAAAACTGGTCGGAACTAATTTAGCCCGCGTGGCAGACCGGTTCGAGGAGTTTTTAGTGGAAGCGATGAATAACCGCTTGGATGAAGCAGAAACCGCCATCCAGCGTTCGCAATCGATCGAAGTTCGATTTAATGAAAGAATTATTCAGCCCATTCGAGAATTGGACAGCTCCCAAATCATTACCGCAGGCCAATTAATCGAGCTGGCTGGTAGAGATGTTGTTTACAATCCAGAAAATAACGCCAAGAAGATTTCACGAGATGCCTTGTCGGAAAGCTTGAAGAATGCCACCAGCATGCAGACCTCGGTAATTGAGGCCATGCGAAATATTTTGGCGTCCATGAAAGATTCCGAAACGTACCAGGAAGTGGTCAATAAGGTGATTGAAATTAAACGCACAGAAGAGAGTATCCGTGACAAAGCACGCGAGAAGCGTGATGAAGTCGGTGGCGGCGATATTTTTGACGACGATGATGATATGTTCGACGACGAAGATGGTTCGCCCAGCGAAGATGGTTCTCCCAGCGAGGATGGTGCAGATCAAGGGAACTAAGGCGACCATTCTAGGTTCTCGATGAGTCTGGAGACCGTCGCTGTGAATCGTGGACGGTAAGACCTGTCCAGATAGAAGTTTCCGGCGAAACTTGCTTAGGGAGATCCGTCGGGATTCCAGAAAATTGTTGGTTCCAAACTAAGACAGCAACCAAGGCACAAACGTAAACGTGGCTATTATGAAAACGCTTTCTATTAAAAAGTCAAACAGGGAACTTGCCATGCGAGGTTTCGTTTTTGCCATCCTCTTGGGGCTGATCGTATCGCCAGTAGGGCTTTACGCACAACAGGATGACCAACGTGCCAACGAACTTAGTGAACGACAACGCCGCGCCGAATCGAAAATGAACGAGTTGGAGGCAAAGTTCGAAATTATTGCGCAAAAACTTGAGGAGCAGGAACCCGAACGCGCTGCACGCCTAAAGGAAGCCTTGAATCAAGCCAAGGACAAATTGATCAAACGCAACATGGCCAAGGTTGCCGACCTGCTTAACGATAAAAAATACGACGAAGCGGAAGAGGCACTGGATGCTGTTATTCTGAATCTCGAAGAACTGGTGCGTTTGCTGCTTAACGATAAAGACGACAAGCTTGACCGTCAGGAAGAGATCGATCAGCTGAAAAAATGGAAACAACAGATTGTTAAAATTCAAAAGGAACAACAGAAACAAACGCGTGAAACGGACAAGATCGCTAATAAGGACGAGACGCTTAAGGAATTACAGGATCAGATTGCAGAGGTCCAGGATCTGATCAAAAAGCAAACGAATGTGATTAAGGAAACCGTCGAAAATAGCGGCCGTGGTTTGCAGGCCTTGGATCGAGTCGCTGACCGACAATTTCAACTGCGGAAACAAACCGAAAGCTTGGCTGACAAGATTGCCGGTCCTGAGCAAGATCGTCCTTCAGATGAAGAGGCCTCCGGAGAGAAGAAAGAATCTGAAGGCGAGACAGGTCAATCGAAATCGGGTCAGTCGAAATCGGGTCAGTCGAAATCGGGTCAGTCGAAATCGGGTCAGTCGAAATCGGGTCAGTCGAAATCGGGTCAATCGAAATCAGGTCAATCGAAATCAGGTCAGTCGAAATCAGGTCAGTCGAAATCAGGTCAGTCGAAATCAGGTCAGTCGAAATCGGGTCAATCGAAATCGGGTCAGTCGAAATCGGGTCAGTCGAAATCGGGTCAGTCGAAATCATCGCCCAAATCACCCGGGCAGCAGTCTCTGCAGGATGCCGCTCAGAACCAGAAACGCGCCGAGGAAAAATTAACGGAGGGTCGTGCGGCTGTCGCCAAACGCTCCGAAGAAAAGGCGCTGGAGGATTTACAGGCGGCATTGAGCGAATTGGAAAAAGAGAAACGTCGTATCGCCTCGCTTCCGCCAGAAGCGTTTGAAAAAATGGCGGAGGAGCAACGGGGCACGCAACGCAAGGCGGATGATTTAGCTAGGGACATGGAAAAGGCACCCAAGGGTGGTGAATCCCCAGGCCAGCAAGGCCAGCAAGGTCAACAAGGACAGCAAGGAAGCTCGAGTCAGAATCAACAACAAAAACAACCTGGGCAACAGAGTGTTCAGCGTGCTCAAAAAGCTATGCAAAACGCTTCCGAAGATTTGAGCGATCAGGAAGCTCAAAAGGCCAAGAGGCAGCAGGAAAAAGCAGAAGAAGAATTGGAGCAGGCGCTACGTGAGATCGAGGAACGGCTTGATCAGTTACGCGAAGAGACGCGTGAGGAAAAACTCGCCCGACTCGAATCGCGTTTCCGGGAGATGCTATTCCGTCAGCAATTGGTCTCTGTAATAACGACGGAACTGGATGAGAAAAATCGTTACCTTGGCAAGCTGCGTCGCCGAGACTTACTGACGATGTTGCGTTTGAGCACCGAGGAAGTTGAAATTGGCGAGTTGGGGCAGCAGGCTTATGATCTGTTGCTTGAGGATGGGACCAGCATCGTATTTCCGGAAATGGTCCAACAAATTCGTGAAGATTTATTGCGTGTTTCACAATTGTTGGAATCGGAACAAGCGGGACCTTTGACACAGTTAATCCAGGGTGAGATCGAAGCTGGCATCGAGGAAATGCTGGAATCGCTCAAGAAATCCCGTGAACAGGGCAAAGGCGGTGGTGGCGGCGGTGGCGGCGGTGGTGGTGGCAACCAGCCACTATTGCAGAAATCGGCCGAACTTAAGATGCTGCGTGCCGCCCAGTTGCGTGTTAACCGTTTGACTCGTCAATTTGACTTGATACGGCCCGACGGTAAACTTGAGAGTGCACTGGCGCGGGAACTGGACAGCATTCGCGTGCGTCAAATCGATATCGTGGAAATGCTGACGCGGATGATGGACAAGTAGAGATATTTGTTTTGTCGTTAGATTTCCCATCCATTTATATTTGTACCGCAGGAAACTCATGATACTGAAATCGAAAATGTGGATGCCTCTAATAGCAACCTGCATCGTTTTCCTCACCAGTGGAGTATTGTCCGCTGATGATTCCAAAAGCGGCGACCAGATTGTGCAGGACTTTCTTGTCCACGTGGATGCCTTGAGCATTGATGACAATTTGAAACAGGAAGTGAAGGCGCTCGTCAATGAGTTGTGGGCAGACGAGTACACGCGTTCGGAAACTGTGACTTCGGGCCTGGCGAAAATTTACCCGGCTTATGGGAGTGCCTTGGAATCAACTCAGGATGACGAACTTGCTTCTGCGATCCAGCAACTCAAGCCGTTTGTGGATTCCCAAGATAAATTTTTAGCAGCGGATGCGTCATTTTTCTTGGCTCGTTCATTAATGAATGAACAACAGCATGAAGCTGCCTTGCCAATTTTGGAAAAGCTTTCTGCTGAAATGGTAAACCACTCACTGCACACGGGACCGGCGGTTTATTTCTCGGGGGTGGCTCAAGCCAGTCTCTTGGAAAACCAACGTGCTATTAAATCCTTTACGGCTTTCCTTAGCGATTACGAAAACGCACCCGAGCGACTTCGCGTCGCTGCTTGGCGGCAAATCCAAACGATACAAGAGGTAGAGGAAGGCACGATGACGGATGTGCTGCAAAGAATGGATTACTCGCGCCGACGCTTGGAGATTAAAAACACGGATGAGAATACACAAACACAACAAGAGAAGGTTGTGTCGATGCTCGGTAAGTTGATCAAAGAGCAGGAAAAGAAAGAGTGCAGTAACTGCAACAGTAAGAAGAACGCCAATAATGAGCAGGGCAAGGAAGCAAAGAGTTCCTCTGGCAAAAAGGGCCAGGGTAAATCAGATTCCGGCGGAGCCAGCAACAACTCCAATGGTGTGGTGCGTCGATCTTACGATGATGGTCCGGCCAGTCCGTGGAGCCAGTTACGTGACCGCTCGCGGGATCCAGCAAACAATGCGGTCAAAGAACGCCTGCCAGCACGTTACAAACGAGTTGTAGAAAAGTACTATGGTAAGACATCGGGTAATGACAGCGACAAATAATCAGGCAGCAGCCCTGTTTATCCGTGTTGATTACGAGACAATACAGACACTCGACCAGTTGTGGCGGGTGTCTTTTTTTTGCCATCGCGAAACAATTTCACCCTCCCTCGTTTAATAGGAATGCACATGAAATTGCTGCTTGTCTGTTTGAGTCTCCTCAGTCTTTTGCTTTGCACCCACACGATCACTGCTCAGTTGTCGCAACCCGTGACAGTGACTCGGATCACCGGTGAGCAGGTAGATATCTCGATCGATCGAGTGGTGGATGGGGTCGTGTACGGCGCGGGCAAGCAATTTGATCTTGCGGATTTGGTAATAATCGATGCGAATCGCAGCCTTGTGCCGCAAAAAAAGCCGCTGCAAATTTCTCTGGTAACAGGTGGCGTTTGTGGTGTGAAAGATGTGCTTTTTGATGGCGAACAGTTCCGTGTGGATGTCGATTTCGCCACGTGGATAATACCGCCGGATGCGATCCGGGGGATACTTTTTGATCAAGCGGCGGACCAGTCCCGATACGCTCGTGCCTTGGAAAATCGGTCCTTGGAAGAGGACGTGTTGATCGCTCGAACCAAAGATGGCCAAGGGCGGGTCGGTGGCATTTTGGAGGCCATCTCGGATGCCAAAGTAACCATGAATTATGGCGGCCGCTCGCGCTCGGTCTCTCGTGATCGAGTGGTCGCCGTGGTAACGGCTGATCTCAAACCCCAACTGCCGGAGGGCGCGAGGGGATTGGTTACGCTGACCAATGGTTCCACAATCAGTGGTGTGGTCACGCAATGGAAGGGCGGGTTGCTAAGTTTAGGGATGCCTGGAAATGCGAGTATTGCGATTCCCTTTGAACAGGTCGCTTCGATTTCTTTGAGTTCGAACCGTGTTTCGTACCTCTCCGACTTGGAACCACTAGAAGCCGTATGTACGCCCCTGGCTACCTTGCCCTTCACATGGCAAAGAGATTTAAGTGTGCGTCGCCTGCCCCTGAGTATCTATTCGTGGGAGCAGGGCAAGGCTATCGGTTTTGGAAAAGGGATTGGTACGCATGCTGCCAGTCGGCTTGAGTTTGAAAATCCCGGTGGGTTTAATCGTTTTGTGGCAACGGTTGGCATTGCTGCCGAAACCGCGGGGAAAGGCGATTGTGATGTATCCGTCTGGGGAGACGGGATTCAGCTTTGGAAAAGTCAATTAAGCGGACGCGATGAAGCGAAGGAAATCGATTTAGATATTTCGGGGATCCAGAAAATTTCGTTGGTGGTTCGCAATGGACGCCATCTGGATTTGAGTGACCATGTGAACTGGGCTAATGCTCGGTTCTTGAATCTCGGTAAATAGAGCCTCTTTTTTAGGAACACTCCGATGGCATGTTCTGTTGCACGCATTCGCCAGAGAATCGGTTGGATACTGGTTTCGCTGGGAACGCTATTGGCCGCCCTGCCCTTATCGGCGCAAGATGCAGAGCCTCCTCTTTCAGACGCAGAAATGAAAGTGATTCGTGAGTTTGAAAATGTGCGGGTACAGATCATTGACCAAGTGGTCGGTAGTGTTGTTGCCATTTATGGGCCTAGCCGCCAAGGAGGCGGGTCCGGTGTGATAATTGATCCAAGCGGCATAGCGTTAACGAACCACCATGTCATCGAAGGTGCTGGATTGCGTGGTGTTGGCGGGCTTAATGATGGAAAACTTTATCCCTGGGAATTAATTGGAACGGATCCGGGGGGGGACGTTGCCGTGATCAAGTTGAAGGGGTTGGAAGCGTTTCCGTGGGCCCCTTTGGGAGATTCCGACCAGGTGAATGTGGGTGACTGGGCGCTGGCGATGGGGAATCCTTTTCTCTTGGCCAAGGACCAAGTGCCGACAGTGACCCTAGGAGTGGTGAGTGGTGTTGAAAGGTTTCAGGAGGGGCAAGGTACTCAGTTGGTTTATGGAAATTGCATTCAAATTGACAGTTCCATCAATCCAGGCAATTCAGGAGGCCCGTTGTTCGACACCCAAGGGCATGTGATCGGGATTAATGGTCGCGGTAGTTTTCGCGATCGTGGACGCGTCAACGTGGGGTTGGGGTATGCGATCAGCATCAATCAAATCAAGAACTTTCTGCCCGACCTGTTAGCTACCAAGATCGTCGAACACGGAACATTGGACGCCTCATTTTCAAACCGGGGAGGCAAGGTTGTCTGTTCAACCTTGGATCTTGATTCGGCAGCTGCCGTAGCCGGGCTGGAACTTGGTGATGAACTACTGGAATTCGAGGGGCAGGCCATCACCCATGCCAACCAGTTCAAGAACCTGATCTGTACCTACCCCGAAGACTGGCCTGCCGATTTACGGATTCGAAAACCGGACGGGCAGGAGCAACGCGTCCACGTGCGACTGTTTGGTCTGCCCTATAATTTTCAGCCCCCGGGCCAAGTCCCGCCCTCCGACGAAGAGCCCTCACCTAACCCTCCCAAAGACGAATCGGAAAAGGATGAAGAAGAGGAATCGGGGGGGCCTGATAATCGCGGTTTGTTAAAGCACTTGATGAATGAGGCGGGTGTGATCTTGAATCCGCAGCTAAATGCTCAAGCTGCGAAACGCATGCTGGATCAATGGCGCGAATATACGGTAGTCGCTGAACCACGAACGGTAATGTGGCAAGTTAGCGATGAGATTTTCCGTGACCAAAAGAAACTGGGAACGCAGAAAATCAGTGTGTCCCAGGACGGTCGGTTTCGTGTGGAATGGCAAACCGCTAATGAAAAAAGCATCTTTCTTTTCGACGGTGAAAAGTTCTGGAAAATCGATGCTGACAGCGAGGCTAAAGCAATGGATTTAGTGGAAGCCAAAATGGAGCCGCGGGTAACGCAAGCGATGGCGATGGTGGCGGCGTTGCAAGCACAGCCCTTCGAACCATTCGGGAATGTATCCCTCGATGGCAGTGACAAAACACAGGGGGTTCTGGCTGGTCGTTTGATTTGGTTGGATGAGGATGAGGACTGGTTTTTTGCATGGTTCAGTCTTTACGACAAGCAAGGAAAACCTCAAGTGGTGCTGCGGAAAATTGCCAGTGATAAAAACTGTCGGGGTGAAAATCGAGGCCTTATCTTGGACGACTACCGAGGGATCGGTGGAGTGCGATTACCCCATACCAAACATGTCGTGAGTGGCTTAGATGAAACCGTCGAGTGGACGGCTAAGACGCTGGCGATCGAGTCTCGTGAGGTTGATTCCAAATTGTTTAATCCACCCGCGGGAAACCTTCAATGAATACCTTGAAGATAGATTCGATGCAAACACAGAGATGCTTGCCAAGCAGGTGTCAGTGGGTTAATCAAATTTTTGTTTGGGTGTGCTATGCCTGCCTGGCGTTTCTGCCAGTCATGGCGTCCGCTCAAGGTTTGAATGGTGCTTTTGAAGCCGCGATTACCTCGGCTCAACAACGTATGGTCAAGGTTTATGGTGCCACGGCAGGTCAAGTCGACGGGTATGCATCCGGGATTTTGGTTTCCAAGGATGGCTTAGTTATCACCATGCAGGGGGTTTATCTGGACGGCCAAAATACCCGGGTAGTGATGCCCGACGGCACGACGCATACAGCGACCGTTTTGAGAAGGCAGCGCGAATTGCAACTTGCGTTATTGAAAATTGATATCGCCACTCCCAACTTTTTTGAGCTGTCAGATAAACCGGTGGGGCGAAAGGGTGATTGGGTTTTGACACTAAGCAATGCCTTTAAGGTTGCCGACGGCGTTGAATGGATGTCCGTCAACTTGGGCGTTATATCTTTACGAACAAAAATGGATGCCCGATTGAATACCCGCGATGTTGCTTATTCAGGCGAGCTTGTGTTGATCGATGCGATCACGAGTAACCCCGGTGCGGGTGGCGGAGCTGTGGTTAATGTCGATGGCGAATTGGTAGGTTCGATTGGTCGAATAATCAACAGTAGCGAAACGAACACACGCATCAACTATTCGGTGCCCAGCCGTATTTTGAAACAATTTGTGTCCGGAGATCTGCAAAGAATTGCGGAATCCACCGCACCGCAATCGACGGGCGAGCCGGGGGATTTAGGGATTCGATTATTTACCTTGGGGGGCCGCAATCAGCCTGCCTATATCGACCGTATCGCGCGTAATTCACCGGCCCACGCTATGAAGCTGCGGCCCGACGATCTGATCATTTCACTCAATGGTGAAAAGATTGGGAATGTGCGTGAGTTTCAAGAAATGATGAAAACGATCTCTGCGGGAGACGAAGTCATTATGATCGTCAAACGAAAACGGGATTTACTGCGACTGACAATGACTGCCAGCGCCAAAAAATAATGGACCTTTCATGATCAGAATAAATAAAGCCTGGCTCTTCACGTTGGCCACAATGTTGGCGGCGCCTGTGGCAGCGTTTGGACAATCCGAGTTGAATGGTCCGTCGGATGAAGCGGTCATAACCGAAGGCTTATTGCTGGCTCCGCGGGCCTTCCGCTTGGCGGCTAAACAAGTTCGCCCTGCTTTGGTCGCAATTGAATCTTTTGGCGGGAGCAGCACCGTTGCCGGGAGAATTGGCGGAATCAGAAAACAGGGTGAGGGCAATACAACGGGCCTGATGATTTCACCAGATGGTTACGTGATCACCAGTTCATTCAATTTTATCCAACAACCTACCACCATTACTGTGATTACCAGTGACGGCAAAAGACGGATCGCCCAACTGAAAGGGCGCGACGATACGCGGAGAATTTGCTTGTTGAAAATCGAAGGGGTTGAGGAGATGCCGGTGCCCGATTTCATAGCCGCCGAGGATGTTCGTGTGGGGCAATGGGCGATTTCGGTAGGCGTAGGGTATGGAGATGAAAACCCTGCTTTGTCGACTGGGATCATCAGCGCGAAAAACCGCATGGGAGGCCGAGCCATTCAGACGGATGCCAATATCAGTCCCGCAAATTACGGTGGCCCACTTCTCGATGTCGCTGGTCAGGTGATCGGGATTTGTGTGCCTATGTCAGCCGATTCAAGATCGTTGGCCAGCGGCGTGGAATGGTACGATTCGGGGATCGGATTCTGCATCCCCGTTGCCGGTAACGAACCGTTATTGGAAAAATTGAAACTTGGCGAACATGTTCAGCGAGCCTTTCTCGGTGTACAAACCCGAGATATCAAAAGCCGGGATGGAATTCGAATCCTATCCGTCATTCCGCAAGCCGCTGCTGAGAAAGCGGGGCTGAAAGCCAAGGATATCCTGCTTCGGGTTGGTGACCGGGAAATTTCTAATTTGGCCGACTTACGCGCTGAATTGGAACTTTTGTACGCGGGTGACAAGCTGGAGGTGGTGATCGAACGTAAAGGCAAGGAGCAGACGCTCGAGGTGGAGTTGGGAGCTCCGGTAGCTGAAGACGCTGAGGATGTCATGAGTTCTCAGCCAAGTCGCCGACGCCCAAGGCCCGATCGCTAATCCATAGCTGAGGCAGCCCTGCATGTGTTTGATTCGTCGGTCGCGTGCTTATCGCTTTTATGGAAAAGTCAATTGATGGGTGTGCTTGCTTTCGATAGGATTTGTTTGCTGAGGCTGCTTTGCAAAGCAGCCATGGCCAGGGGCAACTGGTGTAAAGGAATCTTCCATGCGAAACATGCTATTAGCGTTTTCAGGTGTCGCACTTTTCTGTTTGTGTGGTAGCGAATTGTTAGCGCAATCCGAGAGCAAGGATGGGGAAGCCGATAATTCGCAAGTGAGTTTGTTCGAAACCCGTGGTGACATTCAGGCATTCTCCAAACGTATGGACCGCGCGGTTGATCGTCAGGATTTGACGGATGCGGTCATTGACTTGGGGTCGCTTTACCTTCGCGTCATCGGGGATGAACGGTTTTCACGGTCTCGGACATTGCAGGCGAATCGCGGTAGAATTGCCACCAAGCTTCGCGAGGCCGGTAAAAAAATCCAGCGTTTGGAAGAGCGGGCCAGCCGCAAAGCTCCATCTCAGTATACAAACTCAGTACCCCGCGTTTCCGATGATGAATTATATCGGGCAGCCTTAATTGATCAGCATTTTCACCTAGCAGCTCGAGCGATTGGTGGCGCGGGTCCAGCGATGTACTTTGCCAGCGGAATGCAGGGAACGAGTGGCCATTTTTATCACGGTCGCGCTGCGGGAGGCGCGGGTGATCTTGGGCCTGAGCTGCTGAATTTGATTCAAACCGTGATTCATCCTGATTTTTGGAACGTTAACGGCGGCGCCGGGCGAGCGCACTATTATCGACCGATGCGGGTCATTGTGGTCACGGCTACCATGCGAGTTCACGAAGACATGACGAGTTTGTTGCAGCGTCTACGTTATGCTCCCTAGGCCGATGTTGGATGAGGGGAAATTGATGCAAACCATGCCTGGGTGTCGTGGGTCGCATTAGCCACGCCTGCATTATTTTCAGGCCGTTTCACTTCTGCTGAGTTTCTGCTTGGTCCAAGTGCCAAAGCACTTCAAACCTGCCGCTGGAATCTGCCGCAGCGCGTGCCATACCCTTGGTACTGAATTCCATGCTGATGTTTCCATCTTTATCAACTGCGATGATCCCGCCCGCTTCCGCTGGTAGCTCGTTTGTGAGGATTTCGTTAACGGCTTCCTGCAGAGGGACCATTTGGTACTTCATGCGAGCGGCCACGTCATAGGCTACTGCGCGGCGGATAAATTCTTCGCCGATACCCGTGCATGAGACGGCACAATTTTGGTTATTGGCATAAGTACCCGCGGCGATAATGGGTGAATCACCTATGCGGCCAAAACGTTTGTTGGTCATGCCCCCGGTCGAAGTAGCTGCCGCAAGGTTGCCATGACGGTCCAAGGCTACACAACCCACCGTGCCCATATAGGAACCGGTATCCATATCGACAATTTCGAGATCCCGTCGTTTCAGCGAGCGGTTCTTGAACGCCGCGTTCTCCTGCTTTTTCTGGATTTCATTCCAACGTTTCAGCGTCGCGGGTGTGTCGAACCATGTGTTTTCGACTTGCGGCACCTTCATGGATTTCCCAAAAAGGTCGGCTCCCGAACCGGACAGTAGGACATGATTGGTTTCCGTCATGACCATCCGAGCTAACGAAATCGGATTTTTGATCGTCGTCACGCCAGCAACGGCTCCACATTCGAGGTTGCTTCCATCCATGATGGAGGCGTCCAGTTCATGTTTGCTGTCTGAATTGAAAACGGCACCTCTTCCGGCGTTGAATTGCGGGTCATCTTCCAGGCGTCGTACAACCGCTTCCACTGCATCGAGACTGGTACCGCCTTTTGCGAGGATTTCCTGACCTGTCGACAGTGCCGCTTCCATGGCGTCGTACCGTTGCTGATTAGCTTTTTCAGAGAACATGCCGGGCGAAGAACCCGCGCCCCCATGAATCGCCAAAGCGTAAGTTATTTTGTCTTTAGATTCTTGGCCTGATGCTTGCAAGGTCATGGCAAAAACTACAATTAGGGAAACGAAAAATCGGGGCATGGGATATCCCATTGGGGCAAAATAAGTTGTGCGACAGCGATCATTATAACCCAATTTGAAACCCTTTTGGTTGGGCGGCAACCCCGCCGCGAGCGTGTCGGAAATTACCGTTACGTCGAATTTGAAGTGATGCATGCCCGAATAAGCCGTTAGAATGAGTCGGTTTGAATTCTATTGACCCGCAGCTATGCAAGTGAAACGCACCTTACCATCGATCCCCCACCTTTATCGCAACATGCGACGTTGGACGGAGATTTTTGCAGTTCTCAGCAAGTATGGATTGGCCGACTGGTTAAGCCGGCTGAATATTGAATTTGTTAAAAACCAGTTGCGCTCGCCTGACGGCGACGCCTTGGCTCGCTTGACCACTTCCGAACGCATTCGTTTGGCGCTCAGTGATCTGGGACCTACGTTCATCAAGTTTGGGCAATTGCTTAGTACGCGACCCGATTTAGTTGGAGTGGAACTCGCTTCCGAGTTGGCGAAACTTCAGGCTGCAGTTCCTGCTGACTCTTTTGAGAAGATTAAGCAAATCATCGAGTCCGAACAGGCCCGACCCTTGGAGGAGATCTTTTTAAGTTTCAATCCAGAGCCCCTCGCCTCGGCGTCCATTGGTCAGGTGCACCTTGCTAAATTAGCCGATGGTCGTGATGTAATTGTAAAGGTACGACACGCCGGCATCGAAACTTCGGTTGCCACCGATTTGGATATCCTGACGGGGCTTGCCCAAATGGCGGAGCGTACCGAGGAGTTTCGGCCCTATCACCCTAAAGCACTCGTCGCAGAGATGGCGCGGACGATGCCCCGCGAGCTAGATTTCCGACTTGAGTTGCGCAGTCAAACTCAGTTTGCAAAAAAGTTTGAACAATCAAAAGTCGTTCAAGTGCCAGAAGTCTTTCCAGAATTTTCGAGCGAGAAAATGCTCACGATGGAATTGATGCAAGGCTACAAGTTGACGGACATGACCTTGCCGGGTGGGATGGCCGCGAATCTAAATTCTCAGTCCCTTGAGGGAGGCGATGGGAAAATCGATTTTTCGGAGGTGGCCCGCAACGGAGCGAACCTTTATTTACAGATGATATTTGATGATGGGCTTTATCATGCCGATCCTCATCCAGGTAATATCATGATCATGTCGGACGGCCGAATTGGCCTGTTGGACTATGGCATGGTGGGCAGGATCAGCGAGCAATTAAGAGAAGATATAGAGGCCATGTTGGTGGCGATTGTTAACAGCGATGTGGTCCTGCTGGTAGCACTGGTGAAACGCGTCGGCTCCTGTCCGATGGATTTAAATGAGGGAGAACTTTCTGCGGAAGTGGCTGATTTTGTGGCTCATTTCTCGATGCAAAGTATGTCGAGTTTTGATATGAGCGCTGCACTCAATGAATTCGTTTCCATCGTGCGGAAATTTCATATTACACTGCCCGGTGAAGCGGCCATGTTGATCAAGGTATTGATCCAATTGGAAGGGACTGGCAGGCTGTTGGATCCCCAGTTCAGTTTGATGGGAATCATGAAGCCATTCCATCGAAAGTTGCTAATACGCCGTCTCAGTCCGGCACGGCAGGCACGAAAAGTCCGCCGCCTCTACATGCAAATGGAGCAGTTGGCCGAATCGCTTCCGCAAACTATTGGCAGCATCCTCGAACAGATGAAGCGGGGAAAGTTCGATGTGCATCTCGACCATCGACGACTGGGCCCCTCGGTTAACCGCTTGGTATTGGGCATGATGACCAGCGCGTTGTTTCTTGGCTCTTCGTTGATGCTGAGCCGAGAGGTTCCGCCGCTGCTGTTCGTCAACAGTTCTTGGATGGGTATCAGGAACCTGTCCTTGATCGGGATCTCCGGTTGCATTGCCAGCGTATTTCTCGGCGTGCGTTTGTACTTGGCGATTCGGCACTCGGGAAACTTGGACGAATAGAGACAAAGCCGTTCGGAATGGCTTTATGCAGGGTGGTACGGGCAGGTTGTCTAGACCATGGTTCTCCTTGGATCACATACGAGATGCAGATCAAGCGGCCAGATCGGCCTGCGGTGGAGCGGTATCGGGTCGGTTGGTGGTGAAAACTTCGATGATATCCAAGATCTGCCGATTCAAGCGGTCAAGGTCTTCGAGCAACTGATCCTGTCGCTGATCGATCAGCTTGAGCGTCGCGTGTTGGTCTTCTTGATCGAGCAAAATCGTCGTTTCCCATGGCCAAAAAACTCATCGGTACCGGAACATCCTTGAAATCGGGTGTTGGTCGAGTTCGTCTGAGTCGGCTTTTTTGGCGTGGTATTGTGTTGGTTAGCCAGTTTGGGGAAGCCTGAGATAGGTGGTAATTTGGCAATCATTAGTAGTTGTGCGGGTTAATCGGAAACGAAAAATACTCGTTCTATGAGCGAAAAGCAGCTAAATTTCCGGGTTTGGGTGGACACACGCAGGGTAAAGCCACTACAATTCGAGGCCTCTCAGGGGGGAAATTCCTTTCCTTGGGAACTATTTCGGATTGCCCGTTCAGTAACAGCGGCTGCGATCCGATGAATTAAACTGCCTCTGACATAGGAGGAAACGACCCGGAGAAACCATGGTAAAGTTGCAAGTACGAGAAAAAGAGTCCATCCAAGAGGCTGTGCGGCGATTCCGAAAAATCGTCGAGCGAAGCGGTATCAAGAAAGAAATGAGACGCCGCGAGTATTACGAAAAGCCGAGCGAAACAAAACGCCGAGCACGTTTGCGGGCCGAACGCCGCAACCAAAGGGCACGCAAGTTGGCCCGCTAGGACGTTCCCTTAGTGAACGCCGGATCACGCGACAGTCGTGACATCAAAACATTGTTGAACGGGTGGGAGCACTCACCCGTTTTTGCATGCGCGGTCATAGGCCTGAGCAGATTTATCTGTTGACGCCAAAAGATTCTGAGATCAATACGCTTGGTTGATCGGGTCGCCTTTCAGGCCCATTGGGGTGTTCCGCATTATTTCCTGCCCTGACGATTCCCGATAACCGTAGCTACCGTCATTATCTGAATAACTGGTGGGGGTTAGAACGCCACGAATTCGATTTTGATTTTCGAAAACTACCGCCTCTAGGAAATAGTTAGCTAGTCTTTCAATGCATGAGTTGGCTGGGGAAGCGTCGTCTCCAAGCCTTGGGAATGGGGAGTTTCAGGGCATGCACTGAAAAATTTTTGGAGGTGTGCAATGTCGATGAAATTACGAAGACAGCATTGGGTGGATTCAAGTGTTCAAGGGAATTTGGTACGGCGAGTTCTCGTTCACTGGTGTATTTTTTTTGCGGGGACGTTGGTGTGCATGTCGGTCCTGCAAATGCTTTTGGGGGATCCTAACAAAGCTATCGTGGATCGTTTGACGACATCGGGTTCCAGCATGTTGTTGTTGACGGTAATCATGCTTTCACTTTTCCCCGCTTTTGCGTTAGATACGGTGCGATTTAGCAACCGTTTTGTGGGGCCCGTTGCACGCTTGAGACGTGTTATGCGAGAACTCGTGCAGGGAGAAAAACCTGGCAGCCTGGCTTTTCGAGATAATGATTTCTGGTCAGAAGTGGCAGAAGAATTCAATGCCGTTTCTGCGTTAGTTGAAAATCAAGCTCAGGAAATTGAAGACTTGGAACGTCAAGTCGCTGAACTAGAGTCGGCTTCTCTAGCCTAGCCGAGACTTACTTGTTGACGTTTGATTGTTAGCGGACTTTACTTGTCTTCCAGTGAGGTTGTGTGTTGCGTAAGCGAAATCACCATGTTCGGCACCGAGCTGCTGCGACAATCGAATTAGCCGTGTGTTTGCCCTTGATCATGCTTGTTACCTTTGGCGGAATTGAGGCAGCTAGTTTTCTGTTCACCAAGCAGACAATGGTTTGTGCTGCTTACGAGGGAATCAAAGTGGCAGTGCAGCCGGGTGCATCGCTGCAAGATGTCACCGATGCCTCGCAAGCTGTGCTCGACGGTCGGCTGTTAAAAGAAACCGAAATTTCGGTAAATCCAGAGAACCTCGACGACGTGCCACGAGGCGGCTTGATTGAGTTGATTATTACCGCACCGGGTGATGCCAACAGTATTATTTCCATGGGTCCGTTCAAGGGAAAGCAATTATCGGTGTCGGCTGTCATGGTCAAGGAATAATGACCTTTCCAATTTTCAAATATCGCCGTTTGCCATAACGCGTGGAAAATCGCCATGAATTACTCGAAGTGGTTGAGTCAAAAATCGGGCAAGCAAGGAATGCGCCGGCGTGGCGCGATGCTTATCCTGGTGTTGCTATGCTTGCTCATCGTATTTGTCGGAGCAGCATTGTCGATCGACGTCGCCCACATGCACGTGGCGCGTGCGGAATTACGCACGGCGACGGACGCTGCGGCGCGAGCCGGCGCTGCTGCGTTGGGGCGCGGCGAAAGCATCCAAAACGCTACCCGCGCAGCGATTGACGTAGCATCGCAAAATAAGGTTGCGGGGCAACCTCTTGTGCTGAAGGCCAGCGATATTGATTGGGGGCAAAACCAGCGAAAAGGAGTTCGAAGGTTTCGATTTAAGGCCAACGTGTTTCCGCCCAATACGATACGTGTAAGAGGGCATCGCACGCAAAATTCACCCGACGGACCAGTTCCGCTTTTCTTTGGCCCGCTTTTTGATGTGTCTAGTTTTCAGCCCGTGATGAAGTCGACGGCATCATCGACCTCGCGGGATATCGCATTAGTCCTGGATGTTTCCGGATCTATGAATTGGTATTCTGGCCGCGGAACACGGCTTAAAGCGATGATCAGGGCTGTCAATATCTTTATTGACGAGATCGAAGAACATAGCCCCAATGCCCAAATCTCTTTGACGACTTATGCCTACCAAGCAAAAAAAGTCATACGCCTTACCGATGACCTAAACGCCGTGCGTCGAGCCGTTAGGCGATTGCGAGCGTTTGGAGCAACTGCTATCGGCGAAGGCTTGCTGATGGGGAGTAATTCGCTGAAATTCGATCCTGCCGCACGGACGTTTGCCTCGAAGAGCATCGTGGTCATGACCGATGGCCATCACAATTGGGGCGTCTCACCCGAACAGACTGTCGAGACTGCCGTCAGGCGAAACCACACCGTTCATACGATCACATTCAGCAGCGCTGCAAACAAAAAGTTAATGAAAAAGATTGCCCGTCGCGGTGGTGGTATACACGTTCATGCAGATAACAATCAACAACTTGAAGAGGGCTTTCGTGAAATTTCCGGCACGATCGCCGTTAAGTTAATTCAATAAATCAAGTTGGGTGTTTCAAAAATGCGAGTCACAAAAAAAAGACAAACGCGAAAAGGTGCTGCGGCGGTTGAGTTCGCAATGGTTTTGCCCGTGCTTTTCTTGCTGCTGTTTGGCTGTTACGAATTTGGCCGCGCTAATATGATTCGCCATACCACTCAAGCCGCTGCCTATGAAGCAGCTCGAGTGGCGATCGTGCCAGGTGCAACCGCCAGGGAGGCCAGACAGACCGCCGCGTATTTTTTGTCCACCAGCGGAGTCAGGCTTTTTGATATCGATATCAAGCCCCGAATAATCCGCGATAATACCAAAACGGTTCGCGTGAAGATCTCGGTGCGGATGCGCGAAAATTCCTCCATCGGCTTGCTTTTCAGCGAAGCGGCGGTGTTCGAAGGCGACTGCATTCTGAATCGCGAAACTCTGTAGGGCGATTTTTTGGCCGATCGGTGTGCTGAGATTCTGCTTAACGATTTGCTCGGCTTTCACGGATCAATCAAGACGTCCTGTAACCATGCTGTGTTGGGCGAGCGACGCTCGCGGTGTTTCCCGGCAATCACTTCCACGGGGGTGAGCGGGTCTGGATAGTGTGTGAATACTGCCGCCGCGAGTACCTGCTCATGCGGTATCTTTAAGGTGTCAAATAGATAGTCTTGGATCAAGCTGCCACTGGCCCAGTAATTTCGGATTCCCTCGGCGGTCAATAAAAGCAAGAAATTCTGGACCGCTGCTGCGGTGGCGGCTAAATGCTCGCGATTAATACGTTCCCGCTTGCTGGATTCCGGTCCCGTTTCGTTGGGCTGAGGCAGCCAAGTAAAAAGCGTCAAGCTTCCGCAGCCTGACAAAAGCCCTGGCATTTTGTTGCCAGGTTTAAGGTCTGGGATTAGTTGCGGTAATTTCTCCGCCAGTTTTTGACAGTTGGTTTGGTTGAGCCACCAAGCTCGCCAAGGCTCCGCAAGTCCGTCCTGTCGTCGATCGTAGTGAAACGGTGCCCATCCGCTGTCCCGGATCGCTTGTTTCACGATTTGGTCGCCTGAATTTAGTTGTTCCGCCGTATATTCTACGGGATTCTGTGGGTCAGCAAGGATCTTCTCCGTCTTACGATCTCGAATGACGTTGCGTACGGCTTCTGCGAGGTCCATTTTTTTAAGGGTTCCAAAAATATCATAGCGTGAATTAGATTTTCCCATATTAACA
The DNA here is from genome assembly GCA_905480235.1 of uncultured Pirellulaceae bacterium. Taxonomy (GTDB): domain Bacteria; phylum Planctomycetota; class Planctomycetia; order Pirellulales; family Pirellulaceae; genus CAJQPP01. Next base: position 144,216 of record CAJQPP010000031.1, on the reverse strand, counting down.
AATCTAATCGTGAGAATGGCAGGGACTTCCATTCAATAATCTTGGTAAATCTGCCTGCTTGCCTAATCCATTGCGGGTTGCTGGTTTCGACTCACGAGAGTGTGCCATAAAACGCCGAGGTGCTTGGTTTTCGTTGCTTCGATATCTTTGTATTATCAAGGATCTCCAGTCTGCAGATTCGAAGAATTTATTTTTTTGTAATAAGCACACGCATGCATTTCGCCTCGGCATTTTCAACGAACCCGGATTTTCGCGTTGCGATCGATGAAGCTTGTGGTGCCGTCATGGATACCATGGATGCCCCGATCGATATCGCGTTTGTGTTCTTCTCATGTGAATATCTTGCCGATGATACAGCGTCTGGGCTTTCCATCGAGGATGCTGCGAAGGAGCTTGTGAATCGCTTAGGCACTGATCAGGTAATCGGCTGTAGCGGCGAATCGATCGTTGCTAACCAATATGAGTTGCAGTGGCAGCCATCTATATCTATCTGGGTGGCCAATCTTGATGGACCCAATTTGGATTCCTGTCACTTGGAATTTCGTAGCCTCGGGAATGACGGAGCCTTCGAGGGCTGGGAACAAGGACTGACGGGAACATGGGCGGATGACTCCGTCGTTTTTGCGGTGGCAGATCCATTCAGTTTTCCGATGGATGTTTTTCTGCAACGCATGAACGAAGATCGGCAGGGTGTACCGGTGATGGGGGGGATTGCCAGTGGTGCAACTCAGCCAGGGGAAGCGCGATTGATCCTCGGATCACGAGTGTTTGATAGCGGCGCCGTTTTGGTGAGAATGGATGGGGCCTTCGACGTCGATTGTGTCGTCTCACAGGGGTGTCGCCCTATTGGGCATCCCTTTGTTATTACCAAGGCAGAACGCAATGAGATATATGAACTCGGCGGACGCTCGGCTCTATCGCAATTGCACGTATTGTTTCAGTCTTTACCGACGCACGAAAAACAGGCAGTAAACCAAGGGCTGCAAATCGGGCGTGTGATCAGCGAATATATCGATCGCCCCAAACAAGGTGATTTTCTGATTCGTAATCTGCTGCAAATTGATGAGGCGTCAGGAATGATTACCATTGCGGAGTACGTTCGGCTTGGTCAAACCGTGCAATTCCAAATTCGTGATCAGGAGTCCGCGCACGCAGAATTGAAATATCTTTTAAGTGATGCCGTTTCTAAGGCGGCAACGCCTCATCAGGCCGCGTTGATGTTTAATTGCAACGGGCGTGGAACCCGTTTGTTTTCTGGGCAACATCATGATTCGGGATTGTTAAGAGAAGTTGTGGGGGCATTACCTACTGCCGGTTTTTTCGCCGCCGGTGAAATTGGCCCTGTCAGTGAGCAGAATTTTTTGCACGGCTTTACATCGAGCATCGCTTTATTTCGTGAAAGTAAATAGCAGCCTCCTAACGGAGGTTCGGCTAAAGTTTGGGCGCAGGGAATTTATGGATATTGTGAAATATAATCGACTAGCTTGGGACAAACTTGTAAAGTCCGGAAACCAATGGACCGTGCCAGTCACATCCGCGATTATTGAGGCGGCCAAACGCGGTGAGTGGGAAATTGTGCTGACGCCGGAAAAAAAAGTTCCGCGAGATTGGTTCGGAAATATCCAAGGCGCCAATGTCCTCTGCTTGGCGGGCGGCGGTGGGCAACAAGGCCCGGTGCTGGCCGCGGCGGGTGCTCAGGTTACCGTATTCGACAATTCCGCCAGTCAGTTGGGCCAAGATGAATGGGTCGCTCAACGCGAAGGGCTGGAGATCCGATGCGTGCAGGGTGATATGGCTGACCTAGCGGCGTTCGCAAACGCGAGTTTCGATTTGATTGTGCATCCGTGTTCCAACGGATTTGTGCCCGACGTCAATCCAGTATGGCAGGAGGCCAGTCGCGTGCTGAAACCCGGCGGCCGAATTATGAGCGGTTTCATAAATCCGATATTCTTTCTGTTTGATTATTGGGAAATGGAAAAAGGAAACCTTGAGGTCAAATACGCTATCCCCTTTTCTGATTCCAAACATTTACCCGCAAGTAAGGTGAAGGAGTTGATGGAACTCGGCGAGCCGTTGGAATATGGGCATTCGCTCGAGGATCAGATCGGTGGGCAGTTACGGGCAGGTTTGAGCCTGGTCGGATTTTATGAAGATAAATGGGATGCCGCTCCGGTCGGACTCCTGTCTAGGTATATTGACTCGATGATGGCAACGTTGTGCCAGAAAAATCCGGTCTAATCGTTAGCATGGCGGCATAAAAAAACTCGCGAACTCAATGCCAGAGTTCGCGAGTGGATGGGTGAGCTTGGCAATCCGCAGTCTAGCGGAAGCTTTCTTCTTCTGAGGCTTCGAGATCGACCTCGAATTTGCCCGGCAGGTACTTTTCCAAAGCACGCTCTTGTTGCTTAAGATCGCCATCGATCAAATCTTGAGCTTCTACATCGCCCAATAATTGCTCGCATGCGGCCATGTAGTCGTTTTTCGTAATCAACCCGGAGTCTTGATAGAATTTGATTTCAATCAAGATGGGAAGTGGATTCACATATTCCTTTTTCAACAAGTATTGATAACGCTTATTGGCGATATCGGAATCGAGGCTGGATGGTAATTCTTTCGACTTGTATTCCTTATCCGCCATTTCCGCAAATACTTTGTCCAGTTCCTGTTCAACTGGATCATCTCGGCCTTTCTCTCGCGCCGATGCAACCGCTAAATTGCTAAGTGACTTAGAGCCAGTGTCGAGCGACTCACCGGATTTTACTGAGTACAGGACCATCCGAGTGTTGGATTTCGTGGAGCTGTCACCGTTACGTCTCTCCGTGTGTTTGACTTTGACCTCGAATACCACGAGCAAATCCAGATTCAAGTTACGTGCGTTGTTGAGCAACTGGTTCTTGTTACCTACCCCTACCATCATCAACCCTGGGGCCAGCGATGTGGGATTTGCCTCATAACCACTATCATCGGATGCGTTGCGATTCCGTCGGGAGCGACGACTGTTTTGGGCGGGATTTCCAGCACCACCCATACTGCCAAAATCGCCACCGCCAGGAAGCTGTCCCCGTTGGCTGGCGGAATCGTCTTCTTCCTCCTCCGGGTCGATCCCGTTCTCTACGCTTTCAGCAATGGCTTGCATGATCGATCCGTAGTATTCACGTGAGCGACGCATTTCGTATCGTTTTACGAATTGATCACCGTACTCACCGGTGTAGTAATCGAGAGTCTCTATTGGTGAACGTTCGGGTTCGGAGCGATCGTTACCACCCTGTCCTCCAGTGTTGCGTTGGCTTCGTCGTTGCCCTGGGATTCTGCCACGTTTTGAGTTTCCAGGCACTGTCATACCGCCACCGCCACCGCCGCCGCCTAAATCACCGCCTCCGGGCCCCCCAAAATTTCGATTGTTGCCACCGCTGCTGTTTTCAGCGACGGCCTCTCCTATCACAGGGGGCTTACCTTCATAACCGCCGTCGCTGTAGCTGATCCCAATGCCCCAACGCAAAGCGATTCGGGGCTCCTTAACTCCATCGAACCAGCCTAGCGGGTGTTCTTTAAATGCGTTCTCGTCGGTCAGGTAATAAGCGTAGAGAAACTGGAAGGCTTCGGTCTCGTGTTCGTTAGAGAATGCTTTTACAGCGCGGTCGTAAAGTGTGACGACACGTTCTTCCGGTTCCTCTTCTTTGGGCTCTTCTTCGGAGTCGCTGTCCTGGCTTGCTCCGTCAGAATTTTCATTGTTACCAGCAGGTTGTTCAGGTGCTTGAGCTCCACCACCGCTCATCATCGGTCTGCTGATGTCCCTTTTTTGGCCGGGCACATTTCCCCTTCTACGGGTGCGTTTCTTGGCTTTCGTTTCAGCAGCCTTTTCCGCCTCTTCATCGTCGGCTTTTTCTTCGTCGTCCGCAGGGGGATCTTTATCAGCGCCTTTGGAATCTCCGGCGGCCTCTTTTTCTTCATCTCCTTTTTTGGCGGTTGCATCCGTTGGGCCGCCACCGACGATTCCGGGTGCCATGCTGCGGCCGGAATTTCCAGCCTCGCTGTTACCGGCATTACTTGCGGTTTTAGTTGGGGTGCTTTTGCTGCTGCAACCGTAGGTCGTTAGCAGTGCCAAGGCGATGATTAGAATGAAATAATTACGCATTAAGGTCCCTCTTATTGGACACAAAGGTCGCTGAGATAACGGACGCGACCGACGATGGATTGTGAAATTTCTTTAGGCCGTTGATTTGCCTACCTCATTGTAAGAACGAGGGTCTGTCCTTGCTAGACAATTAAGGGAGGGAAACGGCCAATTCAGCCCGCATTATCTCTGGGCAAAATGGGCAGAACATGAGGTGGGGCAAGGATGACTCAGTAGCGGTGGAGTGAGCGAGAATAACGGATTACCAAGCCATTTAGGGAAACTTCGAACGGCACCGATCTGCACCCTTATCCCAACGCCATTTTGCAACAGTGCCAAAATAGCAACCACAACCAATTGTCAGTGAAACGCCGTGGTACTCAAAAGAAAGCCCAGGGGGTGTGGGCCTGAGAGAGCAGAGAGGTGCGATAGGCGGGAATCGCGCGAACTCCCCTGCCCTAGTTTTCGTAGGTATCCAGCGACTTTAATTCGTTTCCACGTTGTTGGAATCGCTCGTCATAAGTGGCTGTTCCGCAGCCTGCAGCGCATACGACGGTAACGAGTAACAGGCCTGCTAAAACGATACGAATCATGTGCTTGATTTCTCTACGGGATGTTGGCGTCTCACCAGCACTGCGCTGTGGGAAATTCTATTCTGGTTCAGACAACCCATTCCAGCAATAGTTCTCGGTTGTCATTTGGATCACATTAACCGAGTTTTGTCATTTTTGCATCAAAGCGGATTGGTGAAATTTACTGGGAATACGGTATCTTGAATCAAGATTGAGGAAAGCGGTTCTAGGTTCGGGTCCGTTACCAATCAAAACTAAAGATACCGTTGAAGCAGTTTTTGCCGCTTGGTCCGCACCCCAGTCGGCCGATCAGAAGGGTAGAGTTATGAGCTGGAAAAATTTCGTTAATTTGCTGGCGTGCGGTTCTGTTTTCATGTTCGCAGGGTTATGCAATATCGATGCCACTGGGCAGGTTGTTGAGACGCCCTCGACCCTGCAAACCAAGGACAACACTGAGCGAGTATGGCAACAAACGAGTGAGTTGTATTCCACGCTGGCCGGCAACTCACTGCGACCGGTTACCAAACAACAATTTATGCTTGAGGTCGCCAGAGCATTTTTCAGTGTTCAATCTAAAGAACCACCGGGCAACCTTCACGAAGAAGTTTCAGGCCTGGCAACCGACTCAGAATTGAAAAATTGGTTAACTAAGGTATGGGACCAAGCAGGTTTGGCTGATTGGAAGACCGAGGGTGAGGAGAGTCTTCGCGATTTGATTTGCCAAACGGTAGTTGAGCAAATAGTTCCGCGTGCGGGTTTTATAACGGCTAAACAACAGCGAGTTCAGAAACAACTGGCTGAAAACCAATATGTCGGCATTGGCATTACGGTTAGATGGCATGATGGAAAAACGACCATCCTCAATACCTTTCCTGGCGGTGCCGCTCGTCAAGCAGGATTGAGACCTGGCGATTGTATCCTTGAGATTGATGGTCAATCGATGGCAGGGTTTAACCTAGGGCAAGCGGTAGATAAGGCGCGAGGACCAGAGGGTTCGCAGGTCAATGTGGTTGTTCAAAATCTCGACGGATCCGAGCCCCGAACCGTGGATATGGTGCGTACGATCGTCCCTAGTCCCAGCGTGGCCGGGGTGCGACAACGTGACGATGGGGCATGGCTGTTTGTTGAAGATAAAGACGCTCGCCATGCTTTTTTGAAAATTGACAAGGTGGTCGGCAGTACGGCAAGAGAGTTGAGGGGTGCGGCAGGGGAAGTGGTCGATCAGGGTCTCCAGCGTATTGTTTTGGACATGCAAAGTCTCACCGATGGCGACTTGCATCAATTGCATTTAATGGCCGACGTATTGTGTGAGGAGGGGAAGTTCGGCAGCTTGAAATTTCCAGCGGGTCCGACGCAAGAATTAATGACCAGGGCCGATTCAGCATTTTCCGGTATGCAAATCGTAGTGCTGTCTCCACTTAAACCCGTATCCGGACCCGTTTTGGCTCTATTGGCGATGTTGAAAACACGGCCCGGAACACAGATCGTCGGACCCACGATCGAAAATACCATGACTTGTCGAGCCTCGTTTGATCTTTCGAATCATTCCGGTACGGTCACCCATTTGCCTTATGCTTGGTTGGTCCCTGCTCTGTTGAATTTACAGCCTGCGGTAGGAAAATCCCCCACGTTACATTTCCGAATTCAATTCACGCCTCATGTCGTGGCGGAAGATCCGCAAAAAATAAAACAGCTTGCCATGGAATGGCTCCACCAAAATTGATTCAGCTAGCTCTCGAAAATGATTTGCCAGCGGGGGCTACTCGGTGCCTGCTACCATGCTTATCGAAATTGTGAGGAATCGCCGTTTGCACTAGTCTAAAGGTGTAAATGACTCGTCGAAATATGAGAGACGGCGGATGAAGAAAATTCCAACCCGATTGATTGCTGGTTTGAGCGGCGGCGCTGTTCTGGTTTTTGGCCTTTTCGCTGCTGTCTTTTACTCGGCGAATTCAGCGCCCGATTTTTATCAACAAGCCTTGCAGGTTTCGAGTGCTCAAAATGAAATCGAAGGCTGCCTTTTTGAACGCCACCTAGCGGGGTTGAGCAACCAAATTCAAGCCGACGGTCCGTGGTCTGTTGTTTGGACGTCAGCCCAAATTAACGGTTGGTTAGCGTCTGACTTGATGGAGAAGTTTCCGGATGCGTTGCCGGATTCCATTATTGAGCCCCGCGTAGCCATCACCGAAAATGACATACGGATTGCTTTTCGTTACGACTCGTTAGTTTTTGATGGCATCATTGAGATACGAGGTGACGTATTTGCGACGGAAATCGAGAACCAGATTGCTCTGCGAATAAATACGGTGCACTCCGGTTTTTTCCCGGTGCCGATTTCGTGGTGGGCGGAACGGCTGGAAGTATCTTTGCGAAATCGAGATATCATCGTCGAATGGACCGAGTTGGAGCGGGACCCGGTCGCCTTGATCACATTGCCACGCTCCTTCGGAAACTCCCGCGGGTCACGCATCATTTTGGATGGCGTCCAATTAACGGAGCAGTTAATTGGCATTGCGGGACGCACGGTGCAAGAGACCTTTCAATCGGTTTCTGAAGGGAGCGATTCCGCCGAAAGTACCCAGCGGCTTGGTGGGACATCACCGGATTCGCGTCTTAAATGAATGACCCCGTGGAATGTCCTGCCTTTCATTTTTAGGGCCCATGCGTTGGGCTCTTGGGTATGAGTTTCAAATGTGCCAGTGCAAACTTGGGTCACATTTCCCCGCCCATTGACTGGGCCTTCGTAGTCCAGGTAGAGCAATCGGTGATCGGGCAAGCGAGTCGCGGCTTGGCAAGGCAATGGAGGCCAATGTTGAATCTCCCAAGTTGCCAAGACGTCATCGCACTCAATAAGCAGGTCGAGATGGTCATTTCGCGGACTATTTGAGGGTAGGCAGTGTTTTAAGACGGAATATCTTGCCATTAGCTTTTTAAAAGCGAGGGGATTGCAGGTTTAAGCAGGATTCCTCAGGTGAATTACTGCATTTATATAATGGAGAATATACGAAAAAATAAAACAGTACGTTGACTCATGTTCCTAGGACCGTCATGCTATGTCCGTCCAGCTCCACGTTGTTCAGGCTTGCATCGACGGTTGTGTTATCCGTTTCTGAAGTCTGTTATTGGGCAAATCGCCGGGTGGGGCAGTTTGAGGTTTTTTTGATGACGAATATTTATGTTGGTAATCTTGCGTTTAGCGTTACCGAGTCGGAATTGCGGTCAGCCTTTGAAGAGTACGGTTCGGTTGACAAGGTTAACATCATCCAGGATCGCGAAACTGGACGTTCGCGAGGATTTGCTTTTGTCGAAATGAATAACGACGATGAAGCACGGAAGGCTATTGAAGGGTTAAATCTCGCACCGATCAACGACAGAAAGATCACAGTCAACGAAGCGCGTCCTAAGCAGGATCGCGGTGCTCGTCGTTACTAGTATAACGACGCCAATTTGAGATCAATTTGCCGAGGCGTTTTTCACCTCGGCATTTTTTTTGTTTTGACGGACGTGAGACAGAAGACCGACCATCCATAACAGGTGTTGGTTTTAATCCGGTAAATTCAATCATGCATGTATTTGGTTGCGACCCTGAAAGCGAAGCCGCGGCAAGCCTGCTCCCTCTCCAGCCCGGTGCCAAAGCCGAGAATTTAATACGTCTGTCCGAGTCGGGATTTTGTGTCCCGCCTTTCTTTGTTTTGCCGGCCTCTGCATTTCAGTTTGTTTTGCACCGTTCCCCGATGGTTTGCGAATTGTTGGAAGCGGTAGAAGCAAGTGAGGGTGAAAATCGAGAACGCTGTGGCAGAGATCTTCGCGAAGCCGTTGCTAGTTGTGAGTGGCCCACAGCGTTAGTGGAAGATTTTGGAGATGCGGTTGCCCGACTGAATGCTGGTTTTGATTCCAGCGCGCCCGGGTTGCTTGCCATTCGCTCATCCATTGCGGGCCAAACAACAGAGAATGGTCTATTACCGGGCCGGCATGAGAGCTTCCTGTTTGTTGAAGGAATCGAGGATGCCATCCAGAATACTAAACGAGTATGGGCCTCGGCATTCAATGAGCAGGTGCTGAACGAGCGAAATCAGCAGTCGCTAGATTTGTCCGGAATCGCCATGGCAGTCATTATCCAACATATGGTGGACCCACTGATTTCGGGGGTTTGCTATACCTCCAACCCCAAGACCGGTAGCCCGCGAGAGATGGTGGTGAGTACTTTATGGGGCGCTGGAAACAGTTCGGATTCGCAGGATATCGCTTGCGATACTTTTACGTTTGATAAACAAACACGCGGGTATCATCCGGATATCGCTGAAAAGAAATGGCAGTTGCGGCGAGAGGCAGATTCAAACAGAGAGTATTGCGAAGTTGAAGTAGAATCTGGTGACCGACGCAAGGCGACGCTAAACGAAGACGAATTGAATGTCGTGGCACTGACGGCGTTGGAAATTGAAGGCAGTTACCATCGTCCACAGGGTGTTGAGTTTTGTTTTGATAAGCAACGTCGCTTGGTTGTCCTGCAATCACAAACGCTATCTCAGGATAAACAGGTTGGTCCTGCGTCAGGGAATCGAATTGAGTGGGGGTTAACAAAATCACTACAAGGCTGTGTCGGCGTGACCAGTCCAATGACCTTCAGTATGTACCAAAAAGCGTTTTTATCGGGCTCTCATTCACTAGGGCAAATTGCGGGTGTAAAAGAGTTGGCAATTTTGCGGCAACGGCATTTGATCAAGAACATGCTGGGTCTGATTCGCGGTCGCATCTTTCTTAACCTCGAAGATTGCCAACAATTGTGTCAGAATTTCGCGGGTGCGAAATTTCCATCATCGGTCATGCTCTCTATTTTTGGTTTAGAGGCATTCACTAAGCAGGGCGCTCAAAGCGAACCAGCGAAACAGAAGACTACGGGGCTCAGCAGGATTTTGGGAAGGTTACGCTTCGCACTGGGGACCGGGTGGAAGTATTTTCGCTGTCGTTCAAAGGTGGCTCGTAGCCAGCAAGGTTGGGAGGCGTTTTTCGAGGAAGCGGAGGGCTGGGACTTTACCGCTGCGACGCCGCGCGAGCTGATGCATTATCTTGAAAAAATGGAGGAGGTGATGGGGGCTCATGGTCGGGCGCTGATTACCAATCAACTGGTTACAGCGACTTATCTGAGTGGGTTGAAGTGGATGGGTGAATATTGGGTTACGGGCGACACCCGTGAATCCGATGCCGAGCTGGATGGTGAAATGACGCTCGACTCGCCGGATGAACTGGCAAGCCTTTGGGAACAAATGGCTTCATTGGTCAAGGGTAATCCGGAGCTACGCCAGGCGGTCGGTCATGGCGATGCGTCAGGCATGGCGGAGCGAGTGGGCCAGCGGGAAGCTTTTGGCGAGTTCCACCTTTTGGTAAATCAGTTCTTGCAGCGATGGGGGCACTGGGGAGTCGCTGGATACAAGCTGGAGCAGCCTTCTTTTGGCGACGATCCCGATTGGATTTACAGAATTTTACAACGCGAACTGCAGGAGGAAGGGCGGTTTCAACACCAAATTGCCGAGACAGTGGCTGTTCAAAGACGGACAATTCGCAAGTTTGAGGAACAAGTGCTGCCGCGTTTAGGTTTCAGTTTGCTGCCACGGAAGTGGATTTTCAAACACAGCATCAATGCGGTAGCAGCAGGGCAACAAGTTCAGGCTGACGGCGTGAACGCGAAAATGAGAGTTTGCGATCTTTTGCGAAAAACACTGCAATGCTTGGGAGCTCAATGGGCCAGCGATGGGATCATTGGAAATTCGGAGGACGTGTTTTATTTGACGCTCGATGAAGTCGGTGACTTCATTATGGGGCGAGCCATGTCCGCCGATCCTTGCCGTATCGCCACTTCTCGTCGAGTCGAGTTTTTTCAATTCAACGCAACGCCACCACCGCCGGAACGTTTTGAAACGTGGGGGTGTGTGTATCAGGGTAATGACTTTTCCGATGGGGATGATTAGGGCAGCCCTTGGGCGGGTGTTGCCAGATGCGGTAACGTCGCCTTAGGTTTTTGAACTTGCCTGTGGGAATCTCTGATGCAACGATCATGAGACTGCCACACATGCACCAGGCAGTAAGAAATTGAAAGAGAGCGTTCCCTTAAAAAATTTATGAATCTTGCTTCCCGTAAACCATCGATTACCTATTTAACGGCTGGAGCTGCCGGTATGTATTGCGGCAGTTGCATGCACGACAATACATTAGCCCGTAGTTTGACCGCCGAGGGTTTCGAAACGGTATTGGTGCCTACTTACACGCCGATTCGTTCCGACGAAAAAGAGGTCAGTGTCGATCAGGTTTTCTTTGGCGGGATCAATGTCTATCTGCAAGAGAAAATACCGCTATTCCGATTCGTCCCACGATTCATGGATCGATTTCTGGATAATCCTCGCCTCATTCGCAAAGTGACGTCACGGGGCATTGAAACCGACGCCAAAATGCTCGGCGGCTTGACCGTTTCCATGTTACGGGGAAAGAACGGCCACCAACGCAAGGAGGTCAAGCGTTTGGTGCAATGGCTTGAGGAGGATATGCAGCCCGAAGTCGTGGTGTTATCCAATGTTTTGATTGCAGGTTTCGTACCGGAATTAAAAAAGAAATGGGACGTCCCCGTAATTGTGACGCTGCAAGGCGATGACATTTTCTTAAACAGCCTCAGCGAGCCTTACAAGCGACAGGCGATTCACTTGATCGGTGAGTTAGACCAGTATATTGATGGCTATTTAGTTCACAGTAATTTTTATGCCGATTTAATGGCACGTGAATGTGGGCTAAGTCGTGAAAAAATGTATGTTACACCGTTGGGAATCGACACCAGCGATTATGTCGGTTTGCTCCGCGCCAGAGAAAAAAGTGACATCCTAAATATCGGCTATCTAGCGCGGCTATCCGAAGATAAAGGCCTGCACAATTTGGTTACGGCTTTCCTTGAATTAAAGAAAGAGGAAGGCATGGAGCAGGTAAGGCTGCAGATCGCAGGTTGGTTGGGGAAAGATCATGAGGCTTTTGCGGAGTTGCAATTCAAGCGTCTGGAGTCAGCCGGTCTGGTCAGCAGCTACAGTAATCTTGGAAGCGTTGATCGTGCTGGTAAGCTGCGGATGTTTACCGAGATGGATGTTTTGTGTGTGCCTACGGAATATCACGAACCCAAGGGTTTGTACGCGTTGGAAGCCATGGCTTGTGGGGTGCCCGTAGTACAACCGGCGCACGGCGTTTTTCCAGAATTACTCGACGATCTGGGGGGCGGTCTGCTGTATTCTCCAGACGATCCGCAGGAATTAGTGCAGCAATTGCGGAAGCTGATTTTGGATCGAGAGTTACGTTTGGCACTGGGCGAAACAGGGCGCAATAGTGTATTGAGTCGACGGGATGCCAAAGCAATGGCGGAGTCGACTATCGCTGTGGTAAAGCAAATACTGAGCGATAGGGAACGCTAGAAATCGATTCAGTGCCGATAATGGAAGTGTACACTCGCGCCATTTCGATAAGGTCGATGGTGATGATGACGCCCGCGATACGGAGTCGACCAGATGACTTGGGGGACTAATACGGGCTCGGCGACCACAACAGGGTAGTGCTGAATTCTTGGGGGCGCCGGGCGTCTTGCCCGATGGCTAGAAAGCGGCGCTCTTTGCATGGCATCGATAACGCGGTTATCCACCCCTTGCTTATGCAGGGCAATGATCTCATTAACTCCGATCCGCTGTTGGACGCCATTGATTTGGATCTGGTTAATGATGACCTCGCTACCCACACCGTTAGTGGTCAGAGCGATTGCATCATTCATGGAAATTCCGTTTCGGTACGCGACTGCCTGTTGTTGTTGGAAATAGTATTCTTGCTGGATTTGACGATCGCGGTCGTTTCCGAGCAACCCTCCCGTCAGTGCTCCGATAGCGCCGCCAATTAATGCGCCCTCAGAAGTCTCGTTATTTTGATTGCCAACAATGCCTCCAATGATCGCCCCTGCTGCGCCACCGGAAATTGCCCCCCGTTGCGTATTTGTTTGAGCTTGGGTCGTGTTGGTCGCGAGTGCAATGAAAATCGCTGAGCAGAAAATTGTTTTGAAAAGCACGCCTTACCTCATCGGACAATCAGAAACGGACAAGTCAGAACGAGATCATTATCAGATTCTGTTGGCCGGTTCATTGGCAATGATTACAAACGGGTGTGCGCTTCTGGCAGTGGCTGCTGGCAGCTAGATTATGCCTGATGGCAAATCGGAAAATGTAACCCTTATTCGGTGGCTGGCGGAGTTTCGCCAGTATTCGTGCCGCTTTCAGAAATAGCTGGCATGGGCTGGAATAACGGCTCTTGTGGTGAATCGCCGAGCAAACCACTTACCCACCGCGCTGCCAATCCCAAGGCGACACCCATGACAATCAACGAAAGTCGCGATTTTAAGGAACGGAACCTGGAGCGTGGTAATCGCATGATGGAGGGTTGCAAATGGGGATGGCGGTTAAAGGGTCCGATGGCCGTGCATTGACGACCACGCACTTTCGTTATGTTCGAATCGGATACGTATCGATCGAAGGAAAACGAAAAGCAAATTATGGCAGCTAACCAAAAAAAAACGACCGGGCAAAAGGCCACGGTCGCATAAATTTAAGTTTTTTGAACCCGTTTTACAGCTCCGTTTTGTCGATGACATTGCCATCTTTTCGGTTGAGTAAATTCCGCAATACAGTGTCGTCAATAAAGTCGTCAATGTAGGTGGCCGAACCGTCGGCAAACGCGACATTCAGGCCGCGGGGGTGGGCGGACGAATAACCCAAACTGAAAGCGTTCAGTCCATCACCATCTAAATCAGTCGCTGCATTGGGGCGATAGTCTTCGGGTGACAATGAACCGTCGTAGTCGGTATTTGAAAAGTCGTTGGGATTGAAAGGTCCCATAGCAAGTTGAGAGCTGCCATCCGTACCCGCTCGGATCGTACCCGGGCCGGATGTTGTGACATATTGTTGGTTGATCGACGGGACCCCAATTCTGATCAAAAGATTGGGCATCGAAGATCTCGGTACTGGGTTCAAAGGATCAGAGGCATTGAAGTCCATGCCGCCGCGTTCACCGAAAATGATGGTGTTTGATCGCCCATCGACGATGTCACGGTCTCGAACAGCACTGTTGCAGCAAAAAAGTCCAAAGCCTTCTTTGAGTTCACTGCTGCCACGGGCGGCTGTGCTCAGGTTGTAATCTAAAACCGTGGGGTTCAGTATCATGACTCCCGCGTTTCCAGCGTAGTTCATTTTGGCATAGCCCGGGCAATCTGCAGGGTCCCAATTGGGATTGATATCGGGCATCGAATCCGACGGGCAAGTGAAAATTTTGAGGACCGTACTGGCATCATTGGCGATGTCATTAAAGGTCCCGCCCGATGGAACCGTGGCGTCCCAATAATCACGCAAGTCGTACCGGTTATAGAGATTAGTTGCTTCCACATACGGTAATATCTGTGTGGCCCAACCGTATCGATAAGCGAGGTCAGGTTCACTGGTTCCGTTGGCGAATAATTCAATCCAGCCCGAGGGGAATTTTCTGGTGGCAGATTCAGCATTTTGAATTGCTAATCCAATTTGCCGAATGTTATTCAGGCACTCAGTGCGCCGTGCAGCTTCACGGACCTGTTGTACAGCGGGTAGAAGCAGGCTGACAAGAATACCAATGATTGCAATGACCACCAGAAGCTCGATAAGCGTAAAGGCTTTCCTTGGTTTGATGGTTGGCATGAGTTTGATCTCCTGAGGGATGGAAAGGTCGATTTCGATGGGAGTGTCGAGTCGATCGAAAGAGACAAGTAGGATTAGCGGGACGCGAGAAAAGAGGTTTTGCGCCAACTCGTTTTCACCAATCGCTATACGTCTATCTGGAACAATAGCTCACCGGTGAGAGAATTCGTTGGATTTCCCAAGATAAATCGTAGGAACGGCGGCCACCTAAGTCAAAGTTTCACAATGGTTTGCGGCTGCCCAAGGCCACTTTTTCGGGTCGCCGGTGAGAGATTTTGAGGGATTTGGGCTCAAAATACGAAGGGCCAATTTGCACGCACTAAGAGGGCCGAAAATGGCAAGAATGAGGTCCAATCACCTGATGCAGTGTCGAATCTCATCCGTTAAGGATCCCCGCAACAGCCTCGATAAGCCATGTAATTCAGGCTGCCAAGCGTTTTTTTTGCGTTTGTGTCGCTGAGTACAGGACTGTTTCTATTTGGCCCGCCAATACCTCGGGAGTGAACCGTTGCTGAATCGTCCGCAGACCACCCTCGATGATTTGCAACCTTAACGCTTGGTCGGTGAGTAAATGCGTTATCGCATCGCTTAGCAAAGGTGCATTTTTCGGGGGAACGAGGAGTCCATTTTGGCGATGTGAAATGAGTTCCTTAAGGCCCCCAGTTGCCGACGCAACTACCGGAGTCCCAACAGCCATGCTCTCTAAAGCAACCATTCCAAATGCCTCAACGAGTGATGGCATGACCACTAAATCGGCCGCCCCAAGTACGTCCTGCATATTGTTGCGTCGCCCAAGCCATTTAACTCGGTTGTAAAGTTTGTGATCGAGCAAGTGCTGGCGTAGTCGGTTGGTGAAGGATTCACCTCGGCGAAAACGGCCTACTAAAATAATGCGAAGTTTGGGGAATTCTCGAAGGAGGTCAGGTAGGCATTTGAAAAGCCAGTGATGACCTTTGTGGGGCACAACATCCCCAGCTACTGCGATCACCGAGGCATCCATTGGAAACCGCCAATCACGACGCATGGCGCGATACATCGGGCGCGCTGGTTCTTGGAACTTCTGGGTGTCGATGAAGGGATGAATCGTTACTAGTTGTTGACTGGGAACAAGATTGAATTTTTGGTGAAAGCGGTAGGTAGAAGCGGAGTTGGCAATCACCACGTCATTGAATCGCCACCAAGGTTGTACGTGGCGGCAGTGGGCGGTCGCCACGACAGGAATGCCGGTCATCTTTTTCATGATAATTCCAAACATGTGAGCACTGCTCATGTGAGAATGCATCACATCAAATCGTTCCCGCTTTATCCAATCGGCAAACTGTGTCAGGTCGCTCAGCGGCCAACGGTTCATTTGGCAGGTCACGACACGGGCGGGCAATTCAGAAACCTGACTCCAAAGCCAGGATTGTCGGCGGCATGCAATCGTTATTTGGTGCCCGCGATGGGCCAGTTGCTGAGAAAGCAGCTTGCAATGTACGAGAGCTCCATTGACATCGAGTCCGGAAGTGAGCTGCAAGATTTTAAGTGGTTTGGAAGGTGCTTCCATTTCGATCCGGCGTCCGTGAAAAGCGATACCACCGAACTTGATCCAAGCCCGGTTGCTCTGAGCTCGCCTCGTTCCGCAGGGTGATTTTGCGAGGGCGTTCCAATACAGAAACTACCGATTCGATTGGGATAGGGTCAAGTTCGAACCCACCGTTGAAAACGCTAGCAAGCCTATCTCTCCTCTGAAAAACCGATGAGTGCAGTAGGCTGATTGGCTCGATTTTGATACGTAAACGGCCTAGGAATTGGATTCAATGGGAAGGGCAAAGCTGGTATGGGCAAATTGGCAGGATTAACGTGTTGTTTAGTCTCCGTATTAATCGCGCAAGTTGGTTGGTCTCAGGGCAGCCCGTTAAGCGACCCAACCGATGTTGAGGTTTTGGAGTTGATGCAAACCGCTCAATCCTTCGAGGCACAAAATCAATTCCAGCAAGCGGCTCAGGCTTGGGGCGCTGTGGCAGCTCGATTGATCGCAGAGCATGGAACGGAATCATGGCAAGTGGCTAATGCCACTTTGGCTAAGCGGGTTTCCGAACAACAGTCGCAATTTTCACCGGCACAGTTGGCGGAAGCGAGGCAGGTCAAAACGTTGCAAGAGCAAGCGGTAGCCGATGCCAGCCGAGGCGATCTGGTGGCGGCTTTAGAAAAATTGAATAGGGCTTCCGCGGTACTGTTGCGGCTTTTTGGAGAGCAATCCCATTTGTTAGCCCAGATAAAAACACGGATTGCTGGAGTGCTTGTGCTGCAGGGTCAGTTGGAGGTTGCTTGGAACACCTATCGGGAAGCTCTGGTGGTCGCTCGTCGTACATTTGGCCCTCAACATCCCGACACGGAAATTATTTATTACAAGTTGGGTTTGTTGTTGCATCGCGCTGGCCAAAACGATCGGGCCATGGACCACTTGTTACAAGCGGTGACGATCAGCAAGGCCGTCTATGGTGACGACGACCCGAATTACGCTGACCGTTTGACCGCCGCGGGCGTTGTGTTGCAATCGACGGCGCAATACAAACGAGCTTTGGAGTTCATGCTCGCCGCGGAAAAGATCCAGAGAAAGAAGCTCGGTGCAGATAGTGACCGTCGCGGTTTGACACTAAAGGATATTGGCGTCACCTACCTCTCAATGGGTGAGGCAAGGGAATCGCAGAAATTTCTTTTGCAAGCAGCGGAGATTTTTGAAAAACAACGCGGTATGGTAGATCCATTTACCCTGAAAACTAAATCGCATCTGGCGGCCGCGATGGCGATGGCGGGGAAACACGCTGAATCGGAGGCCTTGCTTGAAAGTGTGTTAGATGGCAATCGAACAACGCATGGCCCGCAAGATGCCATTACGGCAAAGTCGGAATTTCAATTAGGGATTCTAAAAGGTAAGCGAGGTGATTACGCAACGGCAGAGCCTCTGTTGAAGCAAGCCTTGGAGACACAAACGTTAGTGTTGGGCAAAGCTCATCGCTCGACGCAAAGAACGGCTTTTGCTTACGCTCAATTATTGGACAAAACTCAACGCAGTACCGCAGCTAACCAATTGCGTCAGGATTACACGGGAGCCCGCACTGCTCGGGCCCCTTCGCTACCCAAGCAGTGATCCGATATTTTGGCTGCCCCATCCTGTCTTGGTGACTGCGGTTGCGTTTTGAGAGGCCTGTTGATTTACGTTGCCTTGCTGAGTTTGGCCAGTTGACCAAGTTTTGAGGTTGCTCGTTACGGTGATTGTAATCTCACCGCTCAGTATTTATCGTGTGGGTTCATTGCTTCACCATGCATAGGCGACTGATATGTTTAAAAAATGGCAATCCATCGCGTTGTGGAAACGCGTACTCGTGGGACTTTTTCTAGGTCTCGCGGTAGGGCTTTTGTTGCGGTACTCGATGGGCCCATCCCAAGGTGCCTCCAGTATGCCTGTTGTGGTTGCGCCGGGCGCCACAAGTGCTATGACACTGGAGGGTTTAAGCGGGCCGAGCGATAACCGTATTGTCGACGTTGCCTCAATCAAAGCGAAGCACGGGACGGTCACCGAAAACGACGGTGTTTTTCAATACCAACCCGATCCCGATTGGAATGGAACCGATACGGTTGAATACAGCTTTGCCGATCCCCATGGTCAGGCCAAATCTTTTGTCAATACTTGGGTAAAGCCTTTTGGCGATGCGTTTGTTCGTTTGATCAAAATGTTGATCATTCCCCTGATCGCAACGACGTTGGTGGCGGGCGTCACCGCCATGGGAGACCCTAAAAGACTGGGCTCTCTGGGAGCGCGTACGATTGGGCTTTATTTGTTGACGACGCTTTTCGCCGTTAGCCTAGGCTTGGGAATCGGCACGATTGTGAAACCCGGGGTGGGCGTGAATTACGAAGTTGCGGGTGCGGAAGCTCTCAGCAGCGTAGAGGGAAAACTTGCCAAAGCCGAGGATTCCGGCGGTTTCGTTGATCGACTCTTAAACATTATTCCCGAAAATCCCGCAGCTGGCATTTCGGATGGCAATGTTCTGCAGACGATCTTTTTTGCCATTCTCATTGGGGTAGGGATTTTACTCGCCGGTGCAGCCGGAGATCCTTTGAAGCGGTTTTTTGAATCGGCTTCTGAGGTCGTCATGAAAATCACCATCTTGGTAATGGAGTTAGCTCCCTACGGTGTATTTGCTTTAATGACTTGGGTGATGGCAACCCAAGGGATCGAAGTATTGCAGAATATGGGCAAGCTGGCTTTCTCGCTGTACCTGGCATGCTTCCTGCAAATCGCGTTGGTCTACGGTTTCTTGATTGTGCGATTACTTCTGGGATTGCCGCTGAAACAGTTTTTTCGCGGAGTGGCGGACGCTCAAGGCGTCGCCTATTCAACGGCTTCATCCAATGCCACTTTGCCGGTCACGATCTCTTGTGCAGAAAAAAATCTGGGGGTGGATAAATCGGTGGCGGGCTCTGTGTTGCCTCTGGGTGCCACGATCAATATGGATGGAACTGCGATCTACTTGGGGATTGTCGCTTTGTTCGCAGCCCAAGCTGGCGGTCTTGCACTAACCGGGGGTCAGTACGTAAGTGTAGCCTTGACGGCGACTTTGGTATCCATCGGCGCCGCCGGGATTCCATCCGCGGGATTGTTGTTGGCGGCTACTGTTTTAAGCGTGATTGGGATCGGTCCGGAACAGGCGTTGCTGGTAATCGCCTTTATTTTCCCGTTTGATCGCTTGTTAGACATGATGCGGACGATGACTAATATCACAGGTGATGTCGCGGTTGCCTGTACGGTCGCAAAATGGGAGGGCTCGTTGGACGAGGCGGTTTTTCGGGAAGAGGCCGAAATCTAAAGACGGTTTCGCCAGCGGCAGCGAATCCCCCTTGCAAAGAAAGGGGACCCGCTTTGTTTGCGTTTACTTATCAAAGTCGCGAGAGTTGAAGTTCTCGTCAAATTCTGTGATGGTGACAACGCGATCGTTATTCGAATCTAACTTTTGGAATTTGCGCGCTAGATCGTTGGTCCACTTCTTGCCGCGGCGAATTTCTCCCATCGTAATTTGACCGTCAGCATTCTTGTCCCATTCAAGAAAATCACGACTGGCACCCTGCCGCTTCAAATAGGTCTCCCGATCGGACCGCTTTTCGTACTCAAGGGTGACTTTTTCAAATCCCTTGATGTCGTATGTGATGGAGTTTTCCGTTTTGCTGCTGCCTCGTGAGCGAGAGGAGCTTGAGCGTGTTTCGCGTGGTTCTTCACGTGTTTCGCTCTCCTTTTTATCTGTTGTGCGACTGCCCCGTCGTCGCGTCGGTCTTTTGCTTTCCGTGCTCTTGGATGTGGCCGCGGGTTTGGCTCGACCTTCTATCGAGTTTAGCAGTTCGCCACGGTCAACCATGCCGTCGCCGTTTTCATCGATCAAAGGGGTAGAACCACTTACTTTTTTTCGTTCATCTTTGTTGAGCTTGCCATCGCCATCTTCGTCGTATTTCCTAATCATGCCATCAACAAAAGAAGAGTACCGACCGGTCATCGATCGAGTCGATTTTTTTGGAGTGCTCTTACTGGCGCTCTTACTGGCGGAGGTGCTTGCGGATCTGGTTGACGATCGGCCTCGGAAATCACGTGAGTTTTCACGAGAACTTTCGCGAGAGCTTTCACGAGAGCGACTTGCGTTCCGGTCGCGTGACGACGAGCCTCGATCCCGTTCGCTTTCGCGTCGATCGCTGCCACCGCGACGACGGTCACCGCGATCGCTGCCTTCGCGGTCGGAACGTTTTTTCATGGCCGCGGCCAGTTCTTTACTGCTGATGCTGCCGTTCTTATCTGCATCTACGCCGTCTCCTAACCAACGTCGAACCCTCTCGGATTCTTGAGAACTCAGCACGCCATTCTTATCTTTGTCATCGCGTCGAATGAAAGCCTGAACGGATTCGACGGTAGATTTATCGTAATCATCTTCCCAGCTTTTTCCGTCGCCGGCGATTTCCTCACTGGAGAAATCGGAGGGCGGCAGCAGTTCTTGGCTTTCCCCAAATTTGGGAACCTGACGGTTGGCGTCGATGTTGCGGTATCTTTCTTCTTCTGATTCTCGCGCCGCTTTGTCGTCGATTGCTTTTTGGACTTTGGCAATTGGAACAGAGCGAGTCGTGTCCACACCTAACTTGGTAATGTAGTCTTTGAGCCGTCCGCCCAGTTCTCGTTCATCGAGCACGCCATTCTCATCCCGATCAGCACGCTTTACATATCGCATAGCATCGAAACTGCGTTCACGATCGCTGCGCTCCCTTTCTTGCGCCTCAAGCCCCGCTTGAGGAAGCAGCAGGCAGAGGATTGCTAGTGTGAATAAAGCAGCAAAGAATTTTTGGTTGCTAGTCATGGTCAAAATGGATTTGATTTCTAAATGCATGCCTGGTTCCAGAGATAAGTTCAAGCGGTACTTTCCCGCTGGAAGAGACGAACTCCGTCCTACATTAAACCGTCTATTAGATCACGAGTTGCGTCAAAATTTCCTCTTCAGGGCAGTTTATTAGTTCCGAAGCGGGCAAAAATCCGTTTTTGAACCGTATATCCCGTAAAGTTCCAACCGATATCGTAAATAATGCGTCATAGCCTTCCTGCATCCGCTTCGTTTATTAGGCCGCGTCCTCCGCTATTTACGACCGCTTTCTCCACGTTCCCTGAGTTTTTGACCGTGATAGGTCTTCGGGCGATAATGGAAATCGAGGTGGAGTTGGGGTCAGAAGCAGCGGAAAAATAGCTTGTGGAATACCCCACAAAAAGGAATTTATATGGCCATCGCAATTTCCTCTCAATCCAGCCAATCGATGCCGCTTATGTCAGAATCATCTGCCCAGAACGCTTCCGCTCTTTCGGTTTCGGAGAACCTTCATTCGGCAATGCAAGCCATTGGTGACGAAAAGTTCGCATCCGCATTGCAATCATTAAATCGGGCAATTATCGATGCTGATCCATTTCAGCTGGCAGAGTGTTATGGGCTGCGCGGTTTCGTTCGCTTGAGGCTGGAGCAATTCGAGCAGGCGGAAGAGGACTGCAACCAATCGATTCGACGTCGTGGTGACGATCCGGAAACACTGACTTGGCGCGCCGCCGCACGGGCAGAGCGAGAAGATTGGCGCGGTGCGTTTTCGGATTTGGATCGGGCGCGCCACGCGAATCCGGGACAATCGGGAATCTACGCGAAAACGATGACAAGTTACTTACCGGCGGCTTTGACGACATTCGAAAACCGGCTGCAGCTTGGAAAACGTATGGCAGAGGTTTATTACGATCGTGGCAGCGTGTATTTGTTTTCCCGCGAGATCGGCCAAGCGCGAGCCGATTTTAATTCTACGGTTGAGCATGATTCAGAATTTAGTCCGGCCTATGTGGGATTGGCCAAGGTCGCTCTGCGTGAACGCGATTATCCGGAAGCGATCCGATTGGCAGGGCATGCTTTGCAACTTTCAGAAAACGTGGTCAACGACGCCTTAGCGGTTCGCGCGGAAGCATATGCGAATAACGGGCAACTGGCTCTAGCGGTCGACGATGTCGTGAGGTTACGGGAAAAGGTAGGCGATCGAGTAGACGGGTTGATTGAATGTGGCCGCCTAAGGCATCGTTTAGGGGATTTAGCCGGTGCCATTGAAGACCTTAATATGGCCCATCAAATGAATTCAGAGCTTCCTGTGGTGTTGGCTTTACGGGGTGCCGTTTTTGCAGAGATGCGTAATTATCAAATGGCGTTGCGTGATTTTTCACGCTACCTGAGTCGTGTACCGGGTGATGAGAAAAGTTGGTTACAGTTGGGTGAATTGCATCTTAGGTTGGATGATCCCGAAGAAGCCAGGATTGCTTTTGATCGAGCACTGGAACTCGATGAATTATGCGTGCCTGCTTATGTCGGACGTTGCAAAGTCATGATGGCTCTGTCCAATCACGCGCAGGGGTTGATCGAAAGCGAACGGGCCATTCGTTTGGATGCCAGGAATTCCGATACCTTTATGTTGCGGGGCAAGATATTTCATCAACAAGGCCGCTACGCTCAGGCTAACGCGGAGTTCGATAAAGCCTTGCAGATGTGTGAGACTTCCGAGGCTCGCGGTGAGCTGCACTACCTGCGTGGCGTAAGTCGCTTTGAAGCCGAAAATCCGGTTCAGGCCATCGATGATTTCAAAGCGGCCAGCAAGTTAAGGCCAACGCATGCGGGCACGCACATTTGGCAAGCGGTCACGAGTGCCCAGTTGGAAGATTGGCCCGATGTCATTGAGAACCTGCACGTGGCGTTGCGTCTACGCCCATCAGCGGCCAAACAGTACCGGAAATTGGGGGCGCCCGTGGCGGAGCGTGCCATCAAGCATTTCGACCGCATGATCCGAGAAGGGAAAACTTCCCCCGTTTTATTACGCAACCGGGGGCGTGCTTATCAGTTTTTAGGGAAGACGGAGCTTGCCATCAACGATTTTCACGTAACGCTCAATTCGGGAAGTGAAGATTACGAGACGATGATTCAATGTGCTCATCTGGTCGCCAGCGAGGGCCAGTTGGACGAGGCCGTGCGTGACCTGTCAAAAGTCATCAAAAAGGCACCCGGAAATGACGCTGCTTATTTCGCACGAGCGGAAGCATTGATGATAGCGCAACGCAACGAAGCGGCGTTACGAGATATTCGGCGAGCCATTGAATTGGATCCCTCGCGTTCGCGGTACCACGTGTTGTTGGGCGATTTGAAATTATTGGAGCAAAACGCAGAAGCCGCAATTGAGCATTATTCTCAGGCGGTTGTGTTGGATCCCGCTGACCATCTGGCATTTCGAAAACGCGGCAGTTGTTACCAAAAACTGCAGCAATATCTGTACGCGATCGCCGATCTGACGCGGAGCGATGAACTGCTATCCAACCTGCCTGAAACCTACGTGTTACGCGGTAATGCTTATTTGAAAAGCGGCCAGCTGGAAGAGGCTAATGGCGACTTTGAAAAGGCGATCAAAATTGATGCTCAGCAGGTTAAAGCCTATGTGGGCCGTGCGAATTACCTATCTCAAGTAGAGCGGTACGAAGAGGGGCTCATTCTATTGACGAAAGTGATGCAGCGATTTGAAGAGGATGACCGTGATATCGCAGAGCTGTTGATGATGCGTGGGAAGATCTTTTACGAGATGGGTCGTTTTCCACCGGCGTTGACAGATTTTACCAATGTCATTGAACTGTGCCGCAAGGATAAATTTAGCGTGGCGGCAGCCCGTTGCGCTCGAGGCGTCGTATTGGTTCAGCATGGCGATTTGATCCGAGCTAAAAAGCAGTTTGATCGTGTGTTACGTAGATTTCCGGATCACCCCGTAGCGACTCGAGCCTCCCAATGGTTGAACGATGGTCGGGGGGACCGGCCCGAAATCCTGCTACCGCCTGATCGCATGATTCGCCCCACGCGGCCATTGGTGGTTGGCGAACCGATGGAAATTGGAGCCACGGATTCGCAATGGGATGCTGCCTCGCCGTTTGATTTGTGGATCGTGAGAACCAAGAACCGGCGCGAATACGGACCCGTAACCAAAATGATGCTCGATGACTGGGTCCGTCAGGGACGCATTGGAGAACGCACCCGGTTGTTACGTTGTGGGTGGCCAAAATGGCGGAAGGCCTATCGCATCTACGGGGAACTGTTGACGGAAGCGACCAAGAATAAATTGCGGAAACGAGCCGCCCGTTAAAAATCCGGAAAATAATGTCGCCAAGCATCCGCCCGGGACCAACCAACGGTTCCCGATTCGTACCTGCCGTTAATCGGGTTTAGTCGCGCAGATGCTCGGCAACCGCTTGAGTGGAAATTGGATCGATGACTCCCCGCTCTGTGATAATGGCGGTAATCAAATTAGCCGGAGTCACATCAAATGCCGGGTTGTAGACATCCACGCCCTCCGGCGCAGTGCGTTTGCCAAACCCTTGGGTAATTTCTTCTGACAGACGCTTTTCAATCGGGATCTCGTCGCCCGAATCAATGCTCAAATCAAACGTCGAACTGGGCGCAGCAATGTAAAACGGGACTTGGTGATAGTTGGCTAGAATCGCCAACGAGTAAGTCCCGATTTTATTGGCAGCATCCCCATTCGCGGCAATGCGATCGGCACCCGTAACGACCGCCTGCACACGATTTTCCCGCATAACTTGGGCAGCCATAGAATCGCATATCAAGGTGGCGGGAATATCGCGTTGCATCAATTCCCAGGCGGTGAGCCGAGCACCTTGCAAAAGAGGACGTGTTTCATCCACGTACACATGGACCTTTTTTCCCAAATCATGAGCCGTAAAAAAAACACTCAATGCGGTGCCGTACTCAGCAGTGGCCAACCCACCGGCATTGCAGTGAGTTAGCACCCCCGAGACTTTATCATCCAGCAATGCTGCCCCGTGTCGCCCAATGGCGTGACACATTTGACGATCTTCTTCATGAATTGCACGCGCTTCTTGCAGTAAACGTGAACGGATTGCTGTAGCAGATTCATCGCCCAAACCATGAGCCAATTTTTTCATTCGCGATAATGCCCAAAATAAATTGACAGCGGTCGGGCGACTCGTCGCCAAATAATCGGTTACCTCGCCAAGTTTTTGAAGCACCTGCTCAGAGGTATCCCCACTGTCGCGGATCCCAATTACCACGCCATAGGCTGCGGCAATCCCAATCGCAGGTGCGCCACGAACGCGGAGCATCTTAATCGCCTCCCAAACTGTTTCTACGTCACGGCAATCAATCGTTACCAGTTCCGTAGGCAATTTAGTTTGGTCAATCAGAACAAGATGCCCCTCGGTGTCGCCTTGCCAAGAGAGGGTTTCTGTTTTCGAGGGCGTGGACGAATTCATAAAGTCAAATCTTAAAAAGGTGAACGGGTCACGCGTTACAAACTCGCTTTGAGATTTTCGTTTTTCGCAGCGATTTTACCGATCAAATTGTGCTTGAAATCGACCAGTTTTTGCTTCAGGCTATCGTCGGCGTTGGCCAGAATCTGTACCGCAAAGAGCCCTGCATTTCGAGGCCCGCCCATACCGACAGCCATCGTGGCGACGGGAACATCGCCTGGCATTTGGACCGTTGAGAGCAGGGAGTCCAAACCGCCCAGCTCTGCGGTGGGAACCGGCAGGCCGATCACCGGTAGCGTGGTGTGGGCGGCCACGACACCTGCCAGGTGAGCCGCGCCACCAGCGGCAGCGATGATCACTCGGAGGCCGCGATCGTCAGCGGTGCTCGCATACTCGCCCACCACATGCGGCGTGCGGTGGGCACTCATCACGTTGACTTCATAGGAAACCCCAAATTCGTCCAGGGCGGCACCTACTTTTTTGATTTTTGGCCAGTCACTATCACTGCCCATTACGATTCCAACTACTGGATTGCTCATATCTATTTATTGCAAAGTTTAAAGAAACGGGATGTTTAGCTGTCGCCAGATCGTATCGGTTTTTTGACGAAATAAAATCCCTGAAGATAGATTTCGTAACAGAGTTTTTACCGTGCGGAACAGGACTGGATTCGATAAGATACTGGACCCAAGATTTTTCAAGGAAAAAGCCTGATGCCTGAATTTTCCCAGCGTGCTCGCAGTTTACCTGCCTCGCCGATTCGCAAACTGGTCCCTTTCGCGGATGCCGCTAAACAGCGTGGCCTTCGTGTTTTCCACCTGAATATTGGCCAACCCGATATCGCCACCCCCACTGAGTTTTGGGACGCCATTCGCAATGCGAAATTAGAAGTCTTGGCGTACAGCCCTTCCGCAGGGATTGAGCCGTTACGAGAGGAAATTCAAAAATACTACGCTCGCCTGGGGCACGAACTGCAGGAGCAGCAAGTGATGGTCACCACCGGCGCCTCAGAAGCTCTGAGTTTCGTATTTACCGCATTAATGAACCCCGGTGACGAAGTTATTGTCCCGGAACCGTTTTACGCGAATTACATGTCATTTTCGCTAGGTAAAGATGCCAAGGTGGTGCCGGTGAGCTCCTCGCTTGAGAATAATTTTGCCTTGCCAAACGTAGAGGATTTCGAAAAAAAGATTACGCCGCAAACCAAAGCGATCCTGATTTGTAATCCAGGTAACCCAACGGGGGTTTTGTATCCTCGAGAAGCGCTTTTTCGATTACAGGAAATCGCACAAAAGCATGATCTGTTTATCATCGCTGATGAGGTCTATCGGGAATTTGCTTACGACGGTAACCAGCACACTTCCTGTCTCAGTCTGCAAGGTTGTGAGCAAAACGTGATCATCGTGGACTCTATCTCTAAGCGGTTCTCGGCTTGTGGCGCCCGAATTGGCTGTGTTATTTCTCGGAATGACGAATTGATGTCGCTGGTTCTCAAGCAGGCTCAGGCCCGATTATCGCCGCCCACTTTGGGCCAAATTGGTGCCACGGAAATGTACAAATTACCTTCAAGTTATTACGGTGAAGTTGCCATCGAATATGCTGCACGGCGGGATTTATTGAAGGCCGCGCTGGATCGCATGGAGGGGGTCGTATGCCCGGAAATCAATGGTGCGTTTTACGCGATGGTGCAACTGCCGGTGGATGACGCTGAGAAGTTCTGCCAGTGGATGTTAGAAGAATTCGATCATGAGGGGACCACCGTGATGATGGCGCCGGGTGGCGGTTTTTATGCGACGCCCGGTCTCGGGCACAACCAAGTCAGAATTGCCTATGTGTTGAATCGAGAGGATCTCGCTGCCGCCATGGATTGTTTAGCAGCCGCTTTGCAAGTCTATCCTGGCCGTGTCGCAAGCCCGCTCACAGAATCGCAAGGCGTCTGAGAATCAGGTGCCGATAGTTCCGTCAAAACGCCGCCTGCAATGAGCGACGGCACGGCTCCTCAGGTTTTGGGTTGTTCCTGGGCAGAATCAATCAGATTCTTGGAATCCGTCGAACCCCGCTCTTCCATTATCATGCGGATAGGTACTTCGCCGTAACTAAGCGTATCCCGTAATACTCCCAGCAAATACCGCCGATAGGTGTTTGAGAAGGCTTTGGGATTACTGCACTTAAACACAATGGTGGGCGGCGCCACGCCGATTTGCGCGGCGTAGTAAATTTTGGGCCGCTTGCCGCGGGCATTCAAAGAGGGCGGGTGGTTCTGAACCGCCAAGCGAAGCAGGCGATTGAGTTCACTGGTCTGTACCCGGTCGCGACTTTGTTTGAACAGCATCTGTGCGTGGCTCAACAGACGCTTTACGTTGCGACCCGTCTCTGCCGTAATGAATGCAATGGGTACATTCCACTGTGCCGTGAAATTTTCGCGGAGATACTCAGCCCAACGTTCGGTCGCCATATGATCCGACATCAAGTCCCATTTGTTCACGACAAAAATGCAGGGTTTGTAATGGGATTCAACATAGTGGCACAGTTGTCGATCGACCTTGCTGATACGGCGACTGGCGTCAAAAAACATGAGTATGACATCCGCATAACGAACCGTCCGTTGAGCGCGATGTGTGCTGTAAAATTCGATGTCGGTGCGCACGCTTTTGTTGCGTCGTAAACCGGGGGTGTCGATGGCAACGAATGATTTCCCGTCCATCTCAAAACGTACATCCACGCTGTCCCGGGTCGTACCCGCCACCTCGCTGACAATCATCCTGGGTTCATCCAGTAACGTATTGACAAAGGTGCTCTTGCCGACGTTTCGCTGACCGACGATGGCAATCTTCATTTCCGGCTCGTCGACCGTATCCAGCGGAAGGTCCGAGAGTTCTCCAAGTGCTTTGCAAATCTCGGCCATCAGATGCCGCTTATTGCGATTGCTCTTCGCGCTGACGATTGTGGGTTCTCCTAGACCCAACCGGAAAAACTCGCTTGTATCGATATCGTACTTTTCATGATCGACTTTGTTGGCCACCAGCAATAAAGGAACACCACATCCGCGTAACCGTTTGGCAATTCTTTCATCGAGTCCCGTGACCCCTTCGCGCGTATCCACCACCATCATCAAAATTTGTGCCGTGCTGATGGCGTAATTGATTTGATCCTCGATCTCGCTCGACAAATCATCCACATCATTGATTCCAATACCACCGGTGTCGATGATTTCAAAATAACGCTCGTCATACTCGATCACGCGTGTCATGCGGTCGCGCGTTACACCGGCAACATGGTCAACAATGGCAAGCCGCTGACCTGCCAGCCAATTGAAAATGCTGGATTTGCCCACGTTAGGGCGACCGACAATGGCGACTTGTGGAAGTGACATAAGTATTCTGATCTCGAAAGCGATGTTTTGCGGGTTTTGAAGAGACAACCCAAAACTGAAAGCGGCTCAGGCGTTCCTTGAGAACTTCCTAAAGCAGGTGGGAAACTGCCTAGGATTATGGGTGCAATTCGGGCAATAAAACAGTGCTAACGCAATCTTAAAAAAAAGAAATGCCGGCAAGTGAGGGTTTTATTGGGTCACCAGCGAGCATTTTTGGAGGAAGGAGTGGGGAGGACGGTGGGAACAAGGGGCCCGTCTAGTAACCCCAGCGGTTCATCCAGCGCATCAGGCTGCTCAAGAACGCTGCTTGGGTGTTTCAGCGGATTCGCCAAAACTCATAGCAAATGGCAGCTCGGGCGAAAACTACGCCGGTTTCCCCAGCGGCTTTCCCTAGCGGCTTTGAGCAGCATTTCTTCTATCGGCTTCTAGACAGAAGATCGAAGGAGGGACCGTTACACCCGATGTAAAATGAGGATGAGCATTGAGTGACTAATCATGGCGGCCTCAAACGGTCCGCAGGCCCGCGTTTCTACCCAGCAAGCTGGCTCACCTATTGTGCTGATTCGGGGGCGTCTTCGCGTTGCTCGACCACGATATTTAAGACGTTTTCTTCCGGCTTAACATCTACTTTGAGGTCGCTCGTTTCATATCTCGTGTACTTAGGTGCGATGATATGACCATGATCATGAACGACGTTTAAGTTGAAGTGGTTGGTAATGGCTTGCACAATTACCACCTTGTGAGGTCCTTCTAAAGCCCCGTCATTGCCGGTTCGGGTACCGATTACAAATGTGCCATCCCTTTGGATTTTCCCGCGGGCATTAATCGGCTCCAGAGTCGATTGAAATTCAATGTCTCCGAACATTACTGGTGACCCATCCTCGAAAACGATTTTTCCTTTGACGGGGTGCAAATTATCGGATTGTTTGCAGCCTGTCGTAATCAATAGGACAACGCAGCAACCCAGCCAAGCGAGGCGGTGAGCGGAAATCATGGAATGGATTCTTCTGATCTTGGTAGATTAATCGAGTAGGTTAATCACTTGCCCATCCGCGCGGTGGCATAATTGGCCAAGTGTGGTTGTGTCCAGTTGGTACGAAAAGTTGCGCGTGCTACCGTCTGCCATCGAAAAATTGACGACTTGCGGGTGGGCTCCACCAAATCCGAGGACCGGACCTGGCTCTTGGGCGGCTGTTAGCAACGGTACTGTAGGGCCGCCGATTCGAGCGAAGGCCGCAAGATCTTCCCCGTTAAAGATCGGACCATTCCATGGCATTTCGTTTAGCTTGCCTTGTGGGATATGGATTTCACCGGCAAGGATCGTGTTACTTGTTCCATCTCGGACGTCTTTGATTCGAATTCGGTCGATCCAATTCTTTGGCGGAGCGAATGGCCGATCGCAAATACCTCGGGAGGAAATGATGACGCCGGTTCCGTTTCCGCCGCGCCAATAATCCGTCGCAAAACCGGCCGAGCCCGGACTGGGGTCACCATGATTACCGCCGTAATCTCCACTCGCTCCTCCGACGACCAAAATGGAGGTCGTTCCACCACATCCGCAAGGCAGCGTGACAGTCCCGTCAATATTGGCGTCATCCACGATGGCGTTGTCGGTGGAACGCCGCGAAGGGCAACAAAAAAGAGAAACAGGTTGGTAAACGGTCTCTTTGGGATGGCTAGTGTAAGCAAGTGAGAGATCCCACTCGCGATATGAATTGTTCTGTTCAATGAAGGGCATGATCCGCACGAACCAAGACGGTTCCTTGCCACCGCAAGCGGTCGTTGGGGTGGGGATCATGGCCTGCTGATACCGGGCTGGCGGATAAGCTTTATGGGAGTCATGAAAAAGCATGGTTGCCAAACCGATCTGCCGTAAATTATTCAGGCACTCAGTTCTCCGAGCTGCTTCTCGAACCTGCTGCACAGCCGGCAAAAGCAAGCTAACAAGGATCCCAATAATGGCAATCACAACTAATAACTCTATGAGCGTGAAGCCTTTACGGTATGAATTAGGCATTTAGTCTCAACCTAGGGTAAATTCGAAGTTTGACATATTGTCCCCGCTAATAAACGTCATGTTAAAGACGAAAGCGCCATAAAAAAACCAAATTTAACGAAGTTTAACGTTCACCCGTTGGATTGTTAGGTTAAACATTTGTTTGCTTTGTAAGTGGCTCGGATGGCATCGTCGCAATATGGAGTCGGGAGAGTTTTCATCTCGTAAATCCTCGGGATGTTGCGGTCCATCTCGGGTCCATGGATTTTACGATATTTTGAAAAAACAGGGCTGAGGGACGGCCACGCTTTGGTTCAACGAAGTCTTCCGACCGTGCGGTTTTTTCCAGAATCGCTTGCCAAGTCGCGGCAAGTTGAAAATCGGCGACCTGCATGGGTTCGCAATAACCAATGAAAGAGCTGAGGTTCCCAATGAGGCTGAAGCCTTGGCAAGGCAACACTCCCTGTGCGGAGCACCCGGGGGGGACGCTAGGTAACGGGAAATAATCTGAATTCGCGTCGAATTCGAGCTTCGTCTGGATGCCCATGCTGCGAGGCCGACGTTAGGATGAAGTCAAGGCAGAAGAATCACCGCCGGATCACTTCGCCGTTGGTTTAGACGCGGCATTTGGATAGACGCGGCATTTATTTAGACGCGGCATTTGGATAGCCGGGGGGACCCGAAGGTAATTAAGCATGGAAACGACTCACGAGCAACTTCGTCGCCAAGCGATTCAGTTTTTGCAAGGTTTACAGCAGGCTGGGATGACGGATTTACCGGCCGCAACCGAACGGAATTTAGGGTCATTGGTTTTTGACACGCCCCAGGGTGCGGTTGGCGAGGAACGCACCGAATTTACGACATCCCAAGAATCGGCATCGGCCCAACCTCCCACCGCGGAGGCTTCCCCGGCGGTTGTCTCCCCAGAAACCGAGAAAGCGGTGCCGTCTTTTGAGCTCAGTGATCCCTATGGGGCCCCGTCGCCCGCGTCTTCGCGACGTGCGGCCCTCGATTTACTGAGCCAGAAAGTATCGCATTGTGAGCGCTGTAGCGAATTGTCTAGCTGTCGTACACAAACAGTTTTTGGTGTGGGGAACCTCCAGCCGCGGCTTGCTTTTTTTGGCGAAGGCCCGGGGGCAGACGAGGATAGGCAGGGTGAACCATTTGTTGGGCGGGCTGGTGATTTGCTCAATAAAATCATTCAGGCCTGCAAAATGAAACGCGAAGACGTCTACATTTTGAATACCGTGAAATGCCGTCCACCCGGAAATCGAAATCCTCGGGAAGAAGAAATTTCTAATTGCTGGGGATACAGCGAACAGCAACTTGATCTGTTACAGCCCGAATTTATTTGTTGTCTCGGTTCGGTAGCGGCCCGAACCTTGTTGAAAACCACCGAAAGCGTCGGCCGTTTGAGAGGCAAATTTCACCAATATCGAGGCAGTCGTGTCGTCGTGACCTATCATCCGGCCTACCTATTGCGAACACCCGAGGCCAAATCCAAAACATGGGATGATATGAAAATGTTGATGGCGGCGATGGGGATCGAGCTCTAAAGTCGCCCTCCTACCCCTACAACCGGCATCTTATTTCCAAACCTATGTCAGTTCACGTCGTTTTCCGCCTTCGGAACCCCCGTTGGGGCCCGGGAATCGGTAGGAATAAGTTAGCGATTAACAGTAGAGCATGGATTTATTGGGTTTTTCGGACCTCTGGGAAAAAGCAGGCTGGGGCCCCCCCCCTTTTCCGATATTTTCTTGCCGGCCCAGTTTATCGCAATTACTATGGGGTGGTATTAATGCATTGATCGCAGCCACAGGGGCGGTTCGCGGTCGCGGTGGAAATCTACCACCTACTTTTGCCGAATAAACGGCGTTTTTGGGAGGAACCAAATGACGAGTCGCACGATTCGTACCAAGTTATTTGCCATCTTAGCGGGACTTTGTGTCGTTACGGCTGGTCACTTCGCGCACGCACAAGTTGCTGCATTTGTACCTGCCGGCGTCGAAATCGACACGGAAGGGGTCCTGCGTACCAGGCTTTACCCAGATCGCACTGGCGACCTGACGAGACAGCGTTACGAGGCTGCAAAAAACACGCTTCCGAGCGATGTTATTCAAAGTAGTGACCTGAGGAAGGTCTCACTGAACCGATTGGAAAAAGCCATCGCCGCCAAACTGGATTCCGGCGAGGACTTGAACGATGTGATGCGGAACCTAGCGGGTCTGACAAAGATCACGCACGTGTTCTACTATCCAGAGACTAAAGACATCGTAATCGCGGGTCCTGCCGAAGGTTTTTTCCAAGACCTTTCGGGACGCTGGATTGGCATGGAGACGGGCCAAGCTGTCATGCAACTGGAAGATCTGGTTGTCTCTCTGCGGGCTTTCGCACCCGAGAAAAATTCGACGAGCACAATCGGTTGCTCAATTGATCCGACGCAAGAAGGTCTGGCAAATTTCCAAGCGGCTGTCAACGAGTTAGCAGCGAAAACACAAAGCAACGAAATCATGATCTCGGGTAACGAGAATATGATCGTGGACACGCTGAGAAATTCACTGGGCAAGCAAGTTGTCACGATTCGGGGTGTGCCTACCGATTCCCACTTTGGCCAAGTATTGGTCGAGGCTGATTACCGGATGAAGATGATCGGACTGGGACTCGAAGATCCCGGCGTCGACATTCCAAGTTGGGCGGAAAAGGTGAAGCCCAGGAGTGTCGCCAAAAACGCTTTGCTGCGTTGGTATTTCGAGCCGAATTACGAACGAATCAGCGTTAGCGAGGACAACTTCGCGATGCAGATGATCGGCGACGGTATCAAATTGATTGGTGCTGACGAGCGGGTCGCCAGAGATGGTTCAAGAACGAACGCACGACGTGGCGATCAAGCCAGTAAGAATTTCACCCGTAATTTCACGAAAAAGTACGATCAATTAGCCGAACGCTCACCCGTGTTCGGTCAATTGCGCAACTTGATGGATATGGCGATCGTCGCCGCGTTCATTAAGGAAATGGATTACTACGGCGAAGCTGGCTGGGATATGCCATTGCTGACCAATGAGAACTTGCTGGCCACTGAAACCTACGCCACACCAACTCACGTAGAGCCTTTGGTGAATGGCATGTGGAAGGGCGGCCAATTCGCAGCCCCCATCGGCGGCGGAGTGAACATTCAACCGCAACGGGCCCTAACCGTCGACAACTTGACGGTGGATGAATCCGGTAGTGCCAACCAAGTGAAGGCTTCGATCAAGCTGGACGGACTTGCAGATGGCCAGTGGTGGTGGGACTAAATAACCCTTGCTAATTCAAATATCAAACCCGGCCTTTGAGGCCGGGTTTTTTTTTGCCAACACACGATAGCCACCCTGTCTGTCTTATGCTGGCGGCCGTTGCAGTCAGAGTATGCATATCGATATTTCGGGTTTGCCAAGCCCATTGGCTAGAGCGTCACAAGTGCCTGAGAACCGGCGACCGATTTTTGCTCTATTGTGCCCGTCGCGAAGCTGAATATCCAGGCATCAGTGACGCCTGCCGACCACGCCAGTGTCTAATCAATTGCTGGGAAATCCCAGCCAGTATGGTTGCTGAGTCAAGCGAAAAGGCATGTTTAGATCCCATTGGTATTGGCCCGGGGTTAGATGAGTATTTCCATTCTTGACACGACCGGTGATAATCCAGAACCACGTTGTTGCCACTCCTTGGTTCGCATGCCTAAAATCAAGCATCTGTTTCCAGATCATCGCGAATTATCACTGAGCCAATTTTTTGCTTTCCCCCATCTACAATCCACGAGTTCACGCTTTTAAAGCGGCCATATATTTGGTCTGTTTGGCCGGGACGCTAGGTCCCCAGGTGTTAGCCGCTCAAGGTACGAGAGTTCCTTACCGCGATTTGCCGCGCAACCTGGTACCAACTCCCAATCAACTGTTGGAGAAACTTTCCGGACTACAAGGCATCAATTTGCCTAAGAGTTCGACCCAAAAACTCATGGATTTGGGAGAGAAGATGTTGTCCGGTATGAACGACCAGCAAAAAGAGTATTTCCGAGGACTCGCAGAAGAGATCCAGGGGGGTAAAAATCCACCACTTCCTCCGGAACTGCGGGAGTTGGCAAAAAAGCAGCAAATCAGCATGCTCCCCGAGGATGCGTCGATCAATCTTAAGGACATTCTCAGAGAGCTTCCGGATGCTTCCGGGCAGAAGTCATCCAGCTCGCCACAACGCAATTCCGCAACGACGGAATTCCCGGGAACCGGCAATTACCCAAATCCACAATCAAGAAAAAACCGGAATACGGGAAGCGACCGTGAATCAAGAACCAATTCAACGGTACCCCCGATCTTTGACGCAGATCCGGTATTTGATGCGGGTGCTGCTGAGCAAATTGTGAATCGACTGGAGGAGACGATTTCACAAATGCCGGAGGAGGGGGTTTTCAAACCCGAATCGGATTGGTTTCAATCAACGGAAGATGAAAACAAAGGAAGTTCTACAGGAATAACCGAAAGCGTCGGAAATCGATTCGATCGCATGATCATGGAAGCCGTTCAGAGTCAAATGAGCGAAGTGGGGGAACCCAATTCACCGTTAGCTGATTCGGTAGGTGGTTTGTTGGGTGGGCTGATTGATCAAGTCCATGGGCGTTTGAACGAGCGAGAGTGGGGTTCGCAACAAGATCGTTCTCAAGGTTCCGGAATTTCTTCGGCCGGTTCTTCACCGCGACGGTGGTCGGTTCCGGGAGGGAGTTGGGGTGTTTGGAATCTTGGGAACGGTGATGGGGGCAATCAGTTTCTCGCTTGGCTGGGCGTGATTTTTTTAGCCATCGCCTGTCTGGCACTGGCAGTCTGGTGGATCGCCCGAACAACAACCTTGAAGCAATCGATTCTGGGAGGGTTTTCGCCGCGTTCTTTGACACGGAAATCCAAAATCCAGAATTCACCGGATTTCGTTCGTGCCGTAGATCGGTTTCTTTTGTTGCGGTATGGCAAACCTTCCAGTTGGTGGCATGTCGGCCGTGCTCAAATAGCATTGAACGCCGAGTCACCGGCTTTGCAACCCAGAATTCACCACCTGGTGCAGTGTTACGAATATGCTCGCTATTCCGAAGTCGGGCAGACGTTATCTGAACAGGATATTAGTAAGTGCACCGAGATACTCAGTGAATTGGCGAATGGCCCCGGCCCCGGAATTTCGTCCGAGGATACCGATGCATCGCTTTAGGCTTTTTTTGCTGCTGTTATTTGCCTTGGCCTGGCACTCGCCAATGGCGTTCAGTCAAACTCCCAACCGCCAGTTATCAGACAGTGAATGGGCGGAAGGCTACAACGGTTTTGCCTTAATTTGCCGCAGCCTTGGGCTGGAACCTCAGACGAATACCGTATGGCAACGAGATTTAGAACCCTCCGAATCCATAATCGTTGTGCTGGGTGCGTACCGTTCTAGCAACCGACAAAACGCCAGCTTGAGTCGCTTTATTCGCCGAGGTGGGGCTGTTTTATTTGCCTCAGACACCGAAACCGTTGGGTATTTTTTCTCCAGAGATTTGCGGATTGATTGCCCGCGAGGTTACCTGCAAACCAATGATCCGCAGGATCAGTTTAATGGCTTCGCAGATTGCCCCGTCGTCACCGAATTTCCTGCAGACCATCCGGTGACACGAGGTTTGCAAACGGTGATTACCAATCGTACTGGCGGTCTCAGTTTGGAAGGCTCCAATTGGCAAGCCATCGCCACCCTGCCGCCGATGAGCAACCGCAACAATATTTACCATTTCTTGGCTGTTCCAAAAAACCTTGATAGTCGGGTCGTCGTTTGCGCTGATCCAAGCGTGTTCAGTAACCAAATGGTGTTTCAGGGGGATAACGCTCGTTTGGCATTGCA
This sequence comes from uncultured Pirellulaceae bacterium, assembly GCA_905480235.1. Lineage (GTDB taxonomy): Bacteria > Planctomycetota > Planctomycetia > Pirellulales > Pirellulaceae > CAJQPP01. The sequence continues at coordinate 107,692 of CAJQPP010000031.1, read as the reverse complement.
GGCAATGCACTGGTTAAAACAGGGTAAGCGAACGGAGTTGGTAATCCTGAATTACGGGCGTGAAATCAGCCCCGAAGACCCCCAGGTAATCGACGTGGATTTCCCTGCACCGAGCCCGGAAGATGTTTGGGATGCGATTCAGAAGCTGCCCCCTGATTTGTTGCTTGGCTTTGGCAACGAAATAGCGGCACTCGTAGAAGACGAAAATTTAGTGAACGAATTGATGTCCGAGGCACTGAATGATGTGGAGGATTTCTATATCATTCGGTTCCTGATATTCACGGCTACCTTTTTGTTAGCTGGGTTTGTGTTTTTTCGTTATATGAGCAGCGAGAGCACGTTGCAGGATGTGGTAGGAGTGGACACCTTCACTGGTACGAAATGGCGAGCTGAACGAAGTCAAGGCTCTCGCGACCGCTTAAAGGTTGCACAAGTTTTAGTGGCGAGTTTTTACGAAACCATTTCCGCTGGATGCCGCGAGGGCTTTGCTGATTTTCCTAAAAATATCAAACTGGTAAATTGTGGTAATCCTGCTGAAATTAAAAGAGACATGCGGAAAACGCGAAAACTATTGCGGCCCCTGAGGCATCGGAAATGGAGACCCTCACGACTGGAACAGTTGCAGGTTGATTTGGATGCTTGGAAACATCTGTATGATCAAGGGCAATTGATTTACTCTTTGAATCAAGACAAAGTTACTTCGGCAAATACGCATCAGCGAGAGGCCGAAGCAAATGACAATACCAACTGAGGCCTCAGTGAACGAACCTATTCCAATCCACGAAATTGCCAAAGACGCCGGGCGACTCGGTCGTGAAATTGCTTCCATGCTTTCCGGCACACTGGTTGATCTTGAGGCAGTCATTGAACAGGTTGTGATGGCGACTATCGCGGGCGGGCACGTCCTTTTGGAGGGCGTACCTGGCACAGCCAAGACGACGCTTTGCCGCAGTCTGGGAAAAGTCTTGGGTATGCAGTACCGTCGCATTCAGTTCACACCGGATTTGCTCCCCTCGGATGTGACGGGCACTAAAATCTTTCACCAGGCACGAGCCGAGTTTGTTTTGCAACCGGGCCCCATCTTTTGCCAGTTACTGCTGGCGGACGAACTAAACCGCGCTCCGGCAAGGACGCAATCTGCTTTGCTGGAAGCCATGCAAGAGAGCCAAGTAACGATCGAGGGCGAGACGTTGCCGTTACCTAGCCCTTTTATTGTTTTAGCAACCCAGAATCCTGTGGAGCAAGAAGGCGTGTACCGTTTGCCGGAAGCTCAATTGGATCGATTCATGTTTCGCGTTCGCGTGGGGTACCCACAGCGTGCTGGCGAGATTGAGTTGTTGGAATTGCAGGAATCTCCGAAAAAACCGGTGACGGAAGTGTGTGGCCCAGAGCAAATTTTGCGCATGCAGCAGTTCGTGGACACCGTTCACAGTTCCAATGAACTCAAAGCTTACATTGTCGATTTGATACGCGCGACACGCCAGCACCGTGAGGTTCTGTTAGGCGCCAGTCCGCGAGCCGGAATCTATATGCTCCGTGCTGCGAGGGCGCGAGCACTATTGCGAGGTAATACGTTTTGCACCCACGAAGATGTTCAGGCAGTGGTCCATCCGGTTTTGGAGCATCGCGTTATTATGCGGCCAGAAGCCGAACTGTCGGGGCGAGATATTTCCGAAGTTCTCCAGCAGGTGGTTAAAAGTGTTCCCGTTCTGGAGGGCTGACGCATCGCACTCAAAATTCGTAATTCGCTAGTGATTAATCCATCATGTTAACGACCCGCAGCAGTGTACTGCTGTTGATTGCCGGGATTGCAACTTTCAAGGGATTGCTGCAACCATCGGAAGTCGTTGCGCTCATGGGGCTTACCCTGTTTTTTTGGTTGGCTTTTCAATGGCTGTGGGTGCAGTGGGGGATCCGCTCACAATCCTCCATCGTGAAAAATGTGCAGCGTCAATTAGACAGCCAATCCCATGACTATTTCACGTTGGCAGTGAATCAATCCTATCAGGTCGTTCTGCAGGGGAATTTGGCACGCGGGTATCGGGGATTTCGCATTTCCCTGCGCGACGTGCTACCGGAGGCCTGTCGAATTGTCGGAGGCCATTCGCAACTGGTCCTGGATAAAGGTCGTCAAGACACCTTCGAATTGAGTTATTCCATTCAGCCGCAAGCTTGTGGACAAATGGAAATTTCTGGCGTGATGTTACTGATCGAGGATCCCAATGGCATGTTCCGCGGGCAAAGGTACATTCCTTTACCGCAACGCCTAACGGTTTTGCCATTTATGATTCGACCACAAACGACAACGTCGGTTCTAAAGACCAATAACCTGCAACAGATTGTCGGGCACCATCGCCATAAGCGTCCCGGGATCAGTTCGGAATTGCTGGAAATCAGGGATTACCAGGCGGGCGATCCGCCCCGTTCAATTGCTTGGAAACCGACGGCCCGTTTGGGCAAATTGATGAGTTGTGAGTTTGAGTCGGTGGTGCCCATTCGCACGACTATTTTTGCCGATCTTGCCAGCTACGAATTTACCGGACGCCCTGGAATCGCCGTCGCCGATCGCGTCATTACCTCGGTTGCCGCAACCGCAAAATTGTTGTTGGCAGATCGCGATCCGGTGGCCTGCGTTCTGGCGACCGAGAACGGGACCTCCCGTTTGCCTCCCGGGCATGGCGAAAGACAGCTATCCAAAATCATCCATGCGTTGTTAAACACGGCTGATCCCAACCCCCGTTTGGAGTATCTGCAAGATGACGCGTTTGTGCGAATTGTATTCCGGGAAGTCCACCGCAGATTCCCGACTTTGTTACTAAAGAAAAACAGTTTTTTCTCGGTCGGTCGCAGTCTTCTACGCCCCATGCGGAACAAAAACTACCGCATCAAATGCCGTTTGGCACCGGTGCTGAGCGAGTTGTTAAATTTACCGCTGGGTTGTGAGTTGCGATTAATCAATGACGCCCAAGTGATGCGGCGTGCTTGCGAAGCGTGGGTGCGCAAATACCCGCTGGTCACGACGCGGATTAACGCGCCGGAATTTGTCAATGAAAAAACATTGCGAAGTCAAACCATGCAACAACTCTGTCAACGGTTGTTGGAGTCGCGGGCGCGGGCCAAGGATAATGAACTGTTCGTAATCGTGGGGCCTCTGCCCCAATCTTCGTCTGACTTAGAGCGTCTGTTGCAAGTGCTGCGGGTCTGCCGTGCTGCCGGTCACCGGGTCATGTTTATTGATGCGGGCTTGCCTGATCCCCACGCTTTTATTCAAGATGAAACGGCAATTCGCGTGCTGAAAGCTGCCAGCAGGCAACAGCCGAAATTTGATACTCAAACGATAAAACAGATGAGCAGCTTGGGAGTGCGGTGCGCGACCATTCAGGATCCCCGACTGATGGAAACGGTGGCCGTTGAGGTCGGTTTGATCCGTTCAGGCAAGTTTCGTAGTGCCCAATTTGGCAATGGTCGGTCTGTCCCGGGAGGCGTATCGTGAATTCCGTTGCCCGAAAATCAGGTAATGAATTTGGTTGGTCACTGGTTTTGCTGGGGCTCGCAATCTGCTTCACTTGGCTGCTGCTGGGCACGATGGGTATTGGCGGGATGTTCAGGCAAGTGGGTTTTTTGCTTTTGCTGACGAGCTTGTTGCTCAAGCAACGCTGGGTGATTTACCTTGTCTCGGTGGGCGTGGTGTTTGCCTTCTCGCAACGTTGGTATGTTGGCTTTAAAATCGACGAAGCGAGTGTGTGGCGAGTCTTGATTTTCATGGGCTATCTGGTTTTTAGTTTGCGTTTTACAGATTGTGCTTTGCGCCTGCGTTTGAACGCTGGCGTTAAAAGGATTTTCGCAATCGACACATCTCGACAGCAACAGGTCATGCGCGAAATTCGGCCGGTTACGGCAGGGTTGTTTTGGATCCCGGCGGCCATGTTAGCCGCTTGTTGTTTACTTTGGTGCGTTCCGCTGGATTTCACCACCGATGATAGGTTAGGGATTCAACCTAAGGGATTTCGTGCCATCACCGTATTATGGTTGCTTTCCGTTGGCTGGTTTATCGGGGCGGGTTTGTTTGGATGGATGGGGGATCGGGAAAATGATCCAGTGCGTGCCAGGGTCTATTTACGTTCGGTTTTTGGTCGACAGGCATACGCTGAGCTTAATCCCATTGAAAAGAATCTTGCGAAGAAACGAAGTCAGCAGTCGGATTAATACCTGACCTGGAGAATGCGATGCGATTGGGAATAATAGAATTTGTAGGCTGGTGCCTGGCGATCATTGGGTTGGCGCTGACGGGCTTGTTGGTTTACCTGGCGGTCAACCGGTATGTGTTTGAGGCAATGGCTCTTTCGCTTCCTTCGGTGATTGTATTTCGTTCCGGCATTGGATTGGTCAAGATGGCCAGCGCAGGAAGGATCGCCACGTCTTTAACAAAACAAGACTCCATTTTGGACCCTAAACGATGAGCACATTTTATCGACTGTCTATCGCTCTCATTCCCATCTCGGTGGTGCTCGGCTGTTGCCTGTGTCTGTTGTTTTTGATCGAAACCAAACTGGTTTACCCGGCACCTCAAGGTGGAAACGCCGTCGCCGACGATTTTAGTGCCGACGAATGTTTCTTTGATGCCGAAGATGGAACGCGGTTACACGCTTGGTATTTTGGGCGGCCGGATGCTGAGAGAGCGATGGTGTTTTTTCACGGTAATGGCGATTGCATCGAAACATGTGGTCCACGGGTCGGCGAATTGGCTGAGGCGTTAAACGCCAACGTTCTGATTTTTGATTATCGCGGCTATGGAAAAAGCGCGGGTAACCCGGTGGAACGTGGGGTCGTGCAGGATGGCGTGGCTGCTGTTGACTGGTTTTGTGAACGCACTGGCCTGACCTCGGATGAAGTGGTCTTCTTCGGGTATTCCATTGGTGGAGGCGTTGCGATTCAGGTCGCGAAACAAAGACCGCCCCAAGCTTTTGTCATTGTCGCCAGTTTCTCTTCTTTGGTGGACGTCGCGGCGGATTTGTTGCCGTGGCTGCCTGTCCGAGTGCTGATGCAAAACAGGTACGATTCCGAAAAAACATTGGCTTCCATGGACATTCCCCTGTACCAAATTCACGGGGCACAAGATCGCTTGGTGCCATTGCGACTGGCGAAGCGATTATTCGCGGCGGCGTCAGCCACGCAAAAACAGCTGACCGTCGTGCCGGACAAGGGGCATAACGATCTCAACCTAAGCGAGTTTTTTCCTTCGATTGAAGCATTTCTTAACGACCTCACTCCTTGATCCTTCTTTGGAGCATCCGTTCTGCCGCTGATGCCGGGCCTACGCGTCTCTCGATCGCTACTTAAGGTGCGAAGACCGGCAGGTAGTTGAAGGGGATTTGCAAAATGATGCAGGCCATGGCCGTGGAAAACTCGGGGCAAACTTTCGGGTCATCCCAAATGCCTTGAGTGGCCCGATTAAGTAATTCATCACGTACCGCGGGGTACCATTGATTCCAAAATTCGGGATGCTTGATTTGAGCGTGCCACATGGCTTGGACGGCATAGTAATGAGCGTAATAGTAATTCATGGGGCTGACTTGCCTGCTCGATTGGCCTTTCTGGGGCCGCCGAGCAAAAATCCACTTAAGCGCTTTTTCAACAGGCTCCCCGTCGTAAACCCCCGCACTATAAAGGGACACAACACCGGCGGCGGTTAAGGCAAGTGAGACCCGACCTCCACGTAGCATGTATTGAAAGCTGCCGTCTCTTTTCTGCGATTTGTAAACGTATTCCAGCGTGCGATCACGCACCTCTTCCGAGACCTGCATGCCGGCATCGTGGGCGGCACGTAACGCCATGATTTGACAGATTGTGATGGACAGATCACCCTCTTGTTTTTTAGGTTGGTACCGCCACCCCCCGAGGTCGTTTTGAACATTGCAGGTCATGGTAACGGCACGCCGCAGCGTCGCTTCCACCGCCTGACTACCCGACATCCCGTAAACTTGACTCAGAAACAACATGCCATAGCCATGCCCATACATGTTGGATCGTTGGTTTCCCGGAGAAGAAATATATCCTTTGGCGGATGTGTGCGCTAACAAGAACTGAGTGCACTTGCGAATGTGGGATGCGAAGGGACCATCAAATGGCGTGGAACCACCGCACATAAATGCCAAGCCTGCCAACGCCGTTACGGCCGTTCCTGATGCATAGCCGTTGGTTCCAAAGGCTCCGGTGAAACCACCTGAAATCACTTGCCGACTTTTTAAAAATCTCAATCCTTGCGCGATGGCCGTCCTTGTTTCCGAATTTACCATCTCCTCAGCTGCTTGCAGGCGGGTTTTGGGCGGGGCGACCGCTGCGTTTGGACTCGTGGATGAGAGCAACGCTGCGACGTTTTGGGGGTTACTGCGCCCCGGCGACCATACGCTTTTCCCAGCAAATAATGCCGAGGAAGCCGCGCAGCTCATAATTATTTGGCGTCGGTCCATTGATCATCCTTTGCTATGCCCGTTTGAACGATTATAGGCATTCCCAAAACAATTAGCCAAATGGATCGGCGAGTTTGCGTAATTGCTGGTTTCGGCATGGTAACGCGAGCACGGTTTAAGGGGCGTTTGATGCGATACAAAACCGTTTTATTTGCACCAGTAGGTTGTTGATTCCCTCGGCGCATACTTTAATAGACTGCTGCGGTGATCCCATGCTTTACGGTGTGGTTGGTTACCAATCTCGTTCCCAGGTAAAAACGGTTCCCCATTTGGAGTTGCCAAGTGATATCGCTGCGTTGCAAACATTGGATGATTTTTTTGGCGGTATGTTGTTGGTGTATTCCGACTTCCGCACAAGATGCTGTTGAGAAATTTAACCAGGCCGATAAATTTCGCCAACTGGAAGAAATCTTACCTACACCAAATGACTATCGAACCGCTTCGGGTTCACCCGGTCATCGGTATTGGCAACAACAGATTGATTACGTAATCGATGTCGAGATCGATGATGAAAATCAGGAGTTGATTGGCTCGGAACAAATCACTTACACCAATCGATCTCCCGATCCATTGCGGTATGTTTGGCTGCAGTTGGATCCCAATATTCGCGAGCCGCATTCGGATTCCCGCACGACGCAAACTTCCGGCAACATGGATCGTACCTCACTGGATCAAATTCGGAATATCTTTGACCGAGATGATTTTGATGGGGGAGTTAAGATTTCGCGCGTTGCTGATTCGGAAACCGGGGATGCGTTGAATTTTACCGTTGTCAAAACCATGATGCGAATCGATTTGCCGCGAGCGTTGGCTAATGGCGAATCGTATCGATTCGATGTGGATTGGCGGTACGCCATCAATAATTCAAAAATGGTACGTGGTCGAACTGGATATGAGTTCTTTGAAAAAGATGAGAATTACATTTATGAAATGGCACAATGGTTTCCCCGAGCATGTGCTTATACGGATGTCACCGGATGGCAGCATAAACAGTTTCTAGGCCGCGGGGAATTTACGCTCGACTTCGGTGACTACGAAGTTCGCATCACCGTACCTGCCGATCATGTCGTGGCGTCCACGGGGGTACTGCAAAACCCGGAGCAGGTATTAACCGAGGAACAGGTAGGACGCTTAGCGGAATCCAAGGGCGCTCAAACTCCCCAGTTCATAATCACGCCAGAAGAGGCGCTGGCGAACGAAGCCGAGAAGTCAGAAGAAAAGAAAACCTGGGTTTTCAAGGCTGAAAACGTTCGCGACTTCGCCTTTGCCACCTCCCGTAAATTCATTTGGGACGCGATGGGAGTCGATCTGCAAGGCAAGACGGTCATGGCGATGAGCTTTTATCCTAATGAAGGTGAACCTCTGTGGAGCCAGTACTCAACCCACGCAGTCGCTCACACGTTGGAGGTGTTTTCTAAATTCACGTTCGATTACCCATACCCCGTCGCCATTTCCGTAAATGGGCCGGTTGGTGGAATGGAGTATCCGATGATTTGTTTCAACGGACCGCGACCGGAAGAAGATGGAACTTACTCGGCGCGAACCAAGTACGGGTTAATTTCTGTGGTTATCCACGAAGTGGGGCATAACTGGTTCCCCATGATTGTGAACAGTGATGAACGGCAATGGACTTGGATGGACGAAGGTCTGACCACGTTTATGCAGTATCTGGCGGAGCAGGAATGGGAAGAGAAATATCCTTCTCGTCGTGGTAAACCAGCGAACATTGTTCCCTACATGACGAGTGCCAATCAGGTGCCCATCATGACCAACAGTGATTCCGTGCTCAATTTGGGATCCAATGCTTATGCGAAACCGGCGACCGCCTTGAATATCTTGCGAGAGACCGTCATGGGACGGGAGTTGTTCGATTTTGCTTTCAAAGAGTATGCCAATCGATGGCGTTTCAAACGCCCGATGCCATCTGATTTCTTTCGCACGATGGAAGATGCCTCTGGAGTCGATTTGGATTGGTTTTGGCGTGGTTGGTTCTACTCAACCGATCATGTCGATTTGGAAATTGCTGACGTCACGGTCGTCGAATTTGATACCAAGAACGACTACATCGAAAAACCCAAACGTTCGCAGGAACGAGAAAACGAAGGCGAATCGCTTAGTCAAGAACGCAATGCTGATCTTCCGAAACGCGCGGATAAGTTCCCTGAACTCAATGATTTCTATAACCAATATGATGAGTTCAATGTTACCGAAGACGACAAAAAAGCGTACGCCAAATACATGGAAGGCCTAAGTGACAAGCAAAAAGAAATGCTGGCTAATTTGCCGAATGCCTATCTTGTCGAGTTCCGCAACATCGGTGGCGTGGTCATGCCGCTGATTGTGGAGTTGGAGTTCCAGGATGGAACCAAGGAGGTCCGTCGCATACCGGCTGAGATCTGGCGTCGTGACAATAGGGCGGTGAGCAAAATGTTCATCACAGAAAAACCCGTCAAGCAAATTACTTTGGATCCCCGAGGTGAAACCGCTGATTCCAGCGTGGTGAATAACTACTTCCCGCGACGTATTGAGACCAAGTCCGTGGAATTGAATTCGAATTTCATTAATCCTCGCCGCGGCCGAGGAGGTCGGGATAATCCCATGCGTCGCGCGTTGCGACCCAAAGACGACAAGGCAGAAGGCCAAGCAGAAGAAAAGAAAGACGAAGCGGGCACCTCTGGATCGGATGGCAGTTAGAAACACGGAGTGGATTTGGTCGCAGCAGCACGCGAAAATGCTGTCGGCTTGGTGGTGTGAGCGAGGCCCGTTTGCAGTCGAAAAAGGAGTGGATGGCAATGCAGATAGTTCGTGGTGATGAGATTGAATATACACCTGCCTCGCACGAGGATCCTGCCGATCCCGGCGTGTTCAAACGCGTCTTGGCCACGAAATTTGATTTGATTGTCGGGCGCGTGCAGATGGTCAATTGGGCGCGGCTACCTGCCGGCAAGTCTTTCCGTAAGCATTTCCATGGCGATATGCAGGAAGTCTTTATTATCGTGGACGGCGATGTCGAGTGTTGGGTGGATGGACAAACCAGTCACTTGCAAAGAGGGGATGCCATTCTTATCGATCCGCAGGAGGTGCATCAGATGACGAATGCTGGAACGCAAGACGTCTTTTATGTGGTGTTTGGGATTTCCAGCAAGGAGGGTGGGAAGACGGTGTTATGCGACGATTAAAGCAATCACTTGTCCTGCCGAACCTCCGCCACGAAAGCTAGTGGATCGCCAGTATGGATTTGTCCTCCGTGGACGACACGGGCGGTAATACCCCCATGCCCACGCATGGCATTAAAACCACCAGGTCCAAGCGCAGCCTCCATTTTTGAGCACGGGGCACATGCCCCAGTTCCTTCCAGAACCACGTCGCCAATTTGGAATCGCTTTCCCTTCAAGGCCGTCAAGTTGACGCCACTGACCACAAGGTTACGCCGCGTTAATGCAGGGTTGATGGAGAGTTGTCCCAGCAGTTGAGCGATCACCGTCAAGTGTTCTTTTTGGATCAGGGTCACCTGTCGATCAGCTCCGGGTGGTCCGTCGAATCTATCTCCGATTAGACCGTCCTCCGGGGTCAGCATAACGGCTTCGGTGGAACGTACATCTTGTCCCCTGGCAGGTCGTAATCCGATCCACTCAAGGCGACCTTGTCGAGGAAATTGGATCTGAATTTCTCGCACCCGCGATGTCATTAGTTAACCGCCTGAAAAAGCTGAACAGCAAACTGGAAAGAGATTGTGATTCGGCTCTCGATCAAACCTGGTAAACACCAGTACGAAAGGGTTCGGGTTCCGCGTACAAAGTCACAGATTCCAGCGATTGGATAAGTACTTTGCGGGTGTCACTGGGGTCAATAATTCCATCGACCCATAATCGGCCGCCAGCGTAGCGAATATCGGTGGAGGTGTCGTAGGCCTCTGTAACCTTTTGCCGTAACGCTTCGAGTTCTTCGGCGTCAGGTTCCTGTCCCGCCCGTTTCATGGCTGCAATATTGATATCGAGGATGGTCTGAGCAGCTTGCTTGCCTCCCATCACAGCATAGCGGGCGTTCGGCCAGGCAAAGATAAACCTCGGATCGAAAGCTTTACCACACATGGCGTAATTTCCGGCTCCATAACTGCCGCCGGTAATAATGGTGATTTTCGGAACGACGCTATTGGATATGGCGTTAACCACTTTTGCGCCCGCCCGAATAATGCCGGCCTCCTCGCTGTCTTTACCCACCATGAAGCCCATCACGTCTTGTAAAAAGATGATGGGTGTCCAGGACTGGTTGCAGTCCATGATAAAGCGTGCTTCTTTTTCGGCGCTGTCATGATAGATAACCCCGCCAAATTGCATGCCTTCTTTTTTTGTCATCACGGCGGTACGTTGATTGGCAACGATACCCACACTGAATCCTCCAATGCGGGCGTAGCCACAAACAATCGTCTTGCCGTATTCTGATTTGTATTCGCTAAAGGAGTCGGGATCGACCACAACGTTGAGTAAATCGCGAACGTCGTATCGAGTTTGGGGGTCGGTGGGCACGACCTCGTAGACTTTTTCTTGGGGCTCGGAGGGCTCGGCCCAAGTTTCACGACGGAACTTCAAATCTCGCTGGGTTTCCGGGAACATGCGGACGAGTTCCCGGACGCGTTTGAGGGCTGCTTCGTCGTCGGGCTCTCGGTAGTCGATCGTGCCACTGATTTGAGCGTGCATTTCCGCGCCGCCCAATTCTTCCGAAGTGTACTCCTGACCGATGGCGCTTTTTACCAGCGCCGGTCCGGCCAGATAAAGACCGGATCCCTCGGTCATGATCAATTTGTCACAAAGCACGGGTAGGTAACCACCACCGGCGACGCAGTTACCCATGATGGCGGCCAGTTGGGGAATCCCCATCGCGGAGATCACAGAGTTGTTGCGGAAGATGCGTCCGAAGTCATCCTCGTCAGGAAATATTTCGTCTTGTAAGGGCAGGAAAACCCCGGCTGAGTCAACCAAATAGAGCAACGGCAAGCGGCAGTGCATGGCAATCCGCTGGGCCCGCAGGACTTTTTTGGCGGTGATCGGAAAAAAAGCACCCGCTTTGACGGTGGCGTCATTGGCGATAATCATCACCAACCGATCTTGGATTTTCCCTACGCCGCAAATAACGGAGCCCGAGGGGGAACCACCCCATTCCTCATACATGCCGAAACCGGCCCATTTGCCAACTTCCAGCCAATAGTCATCGTCGATGACTTGGGAGATGCGTTCCCTAGCCGTCATGCGGCCTTTTTTGTGTTGCCGGTCGATCGATCGCTGGCCTCCGCCTTGCGCGATCACAGTGGATTGTTCTCGAAACTCATCAATCAGCGATTGCCAAGACATGAAGTGGTCCCTGATTCAAAGGAAGCAGGGGGACGATTCTTGTACCGGCCCCCGTAGAGATGGATTTATAAAATGATTAACTGGAAGTATCAAAAGTATGATTCAACCAGTCTTTTGCAACAGCCACGGTTTCTACATCGTAGTTACCTTTTAAGTCATCGAACCTTTGGCGGTTGCGACGTCGGGCCATTCGCAGGTAGAGCGCTCCGGTGCGGAATTCCCGCATCTTGACCGGTTCTTCGATCGTCCCATTCAGCATTAAATTGGTCATCCTCGAGAAGACGCAACTGGCCATAAATAACTCAGTGGCGATATCTCCCAAGCGGGCTTGAACCAATTGTTGGTTGATGATGCCTTCGCGGTGTTTCACCAAAACGGTTTTGCAGGCCCATGAAAAGGCGCCGATTTGTTTGGCGATCTGACGCGCGAAATAGGTCATATGATCGTGCTTGACGGGTAATTTGGGTTTTGTCGGCGCAAATTTAATGGCCTCCCATGGTTTCTTCAACAGCGTTTCCATTTCCTTGCCGAGATGTCTCAAACCGACGGCGGCCACAAAGCAACGCAAGACATCGTTGGCCCCTTCTCCAATTTGGTTCAGCCGTGCGTCTCGCATCATTCTTTCGAATGGTTCGTCGGTGAAGAAGCCCTTTCCGCCCCAGATTTGCAAGCAATCGTTGACAATTCGCCAAAGCTGGTCACTGGAAAATACCTTCAACATGGCCGTTTCCATCATGTAGTCTTCGGCTCCACTGTCGATCAATGCCGCGGTATGGCAAGTCGCCGATTCCATGGCGTAGGTATCCGCAGCAGCCTCCGCGATCTTTTGTTGGACCAGTTCAAATTCCCCCAGTGTTTTGCCGAACTGGATTCGCTCGTTGGCCCGCTCGACCATTTTTTGCACGCAGAATTTTGCGGCTCCAGTGCAACCGGCGCCGAAGGTCGTGCGGCCGAAATCGAGCACGGTTAGGGCGACTCGTAATCCCTTGCCAACCGGTCCCAGTACATTCGCAGCGGGGACACGCATATTGGTGAATTTCAAACGACCGGTTGCGGTTCCTCGGATGCCGACCTTTTCCATCCGTTCTTCCAGAACCTCGAATCCTGCCATATCGGGTGTCACCAAAAAGGCCGTGATTTTTCCGTCGGGTTCGGCGGGATCGGGAGTGCGTGCCATGACGGTCAGGCAATCTGCGATTCCGCCATTCGTAATCCAGCGTTTCTCACCATTAAGGATATAAGCTGTTCCATCTTCGGTCGGTTCCGCTCGCGTTCGCACATTACCGGCATCGGACCCGGCCATGGGTTCGGTAAGGGCAAATGCCGCCAGTTTGCGACCCGTCATCAAAGGCGCCATCCAATTTGCTTTTTGCTCGTCGGTGCCGAAAAGCTCCAGAGCGCGAATTCCGATGGAGTGATGAGCATTCACAAAGACGCTTGTGGAACCGCAATGGCCCCCAATGACCTCCATGACTCGGGAGTAATTTTGCTGGGACATTCCCGCGCCGCCGTATTGCTCGGAGATCGTCATCCCCAACACGCCCATGTCGCCGAGGCCATGGACTACGGAATCTGGAATCAGGGCGTCGCGGTCGATCTTTGCTGCGTCGATGTGGCTCTCGCAGAATTCTCTGACGGCGGATATGGCTTCGTCTCCGATGACTTTTTCGGCTTCTGAAAGTTCGGGGAATGGGAGAATGGACTGGGCTCGGAAACGTCCGAAAAACAAGGCCTTACAAAAGCCCTCTTTTTCTTCGCCCGAGAAGAGTAGTTCCTCGGCTTGCGCTATTTGCTTTTTTTCCAGATCAGTTAGCGTCGCTGACATGCTTCGGATTCCTTGGTTTTGATGAGTGGGTGCTATGTGGGTCTTGTCAGATATTTCAACTTGCGGACAAGCGGCTAATCAAGGGTTTGATCCGTCTTCAGGTATTTCAGTGACGGACTGGCAGAAGGGCCAGCCTTGAAGGCGACAGAAAAAGTCCTGGGTGCGAAGAGCCATAAGGCCGAGATTATAGCAGGCTGAGGGCTGCGATTCCTAGATGGCAGCATCCCCAGAAGGGGTCAAAAAGTTGACGAAAACGGCCTCTTCACCCTGCCACTCCGGCTTCCCTCTAACACTTCTACAACCTCGGCGGGTTCCTGCTATATTTGGCATCTCAATCCTCATCCAAGAACCGTTAATTTCGAGACTTTGGCAGTAACTGATATGAACGCATACATTATCTCCGGCGCCCGGACGCCGATCGGGTCCTTTTTGGGAGCCTTTAAGACACTGACAGCCACCGATTTAGGCGGTGTTGCCGTGCAAGGGGCAATCGAGCGGTCGGGTTTGGCTGTGGATCTGTTTGATGAAGTGATTATGGGGAACGTTCTGCAGGCCGGCGTGGGCCAGGCACCAGCTCGGCAAGCAGCTTTGAAAGCTGGCATGCCTTCATCGATCGCCGCTGTCACTGTTAATAAAGTATGCGGTTCTGGTTTGAAGGCTGTGATGATGGCCGGGCAAGCCATCCGGTGCGGCGACGCAAAAGCAATTGTGGCAGGCGGTATGGAGGCGATGACCTCTGCACCCCACTTGGTTCGCGGCATGCGAGGCGGGGTTAAGTTAGGCGATAATAAAATGGTGGATGCCATGGTCTCCGATGGATTGACCTGTTCCTTCGAAGGCTGCCACATGGGCATGCATGCCGAGCACATTGCTGAGAAATTTAACGTCACTCGGGAAATGCAGGATGAATTCGCATTGACGAGTCAGTTAAGGGCCTCGAAGGCCGTGGCGGATGGCACATTCAAAGATGAAATCGTGCCCGTCACCGTGAAGAGTCGTAAAGGTGAGACCGTGGTCGACACCGATGAAGGACCGCGTGCTGAATCGACTATCGAAGGCTTAGCGGGGTTGCGAACGGTCTTCGATAAGCAAGGCACTGTTACAGCAGGGAATGCATCGACTATCAACGACGGTGCGGCGGCCGTGGTCGTCTGTGACGAGGCGACAGCAGAAGGGCATGCATTCAAGTTCCGCATTGTGGCGAGTCACACCTCTGGCACCGAGCCCAAAGATCTTTTTATTGCCCCGGTCGAAGCCGTGCTGGGAGCCGCTAAACGCGGTGGAGTGAATGTAGAAGATATCGACCTATTCGAAATCAATGAGGCTTTTGCCTCGCAAATGGTGGCTTGCGTCAACGAATTGGGTTTGGATATGTCCAAAGTCAATATCAACGGAGGTGGGATCGCTCTCGGCCATCCCATTGGTGCCAGTGGCACTCGGGTGTTAGTCAGTCTGATGTACGCGATGAAAGCCGAGAACAAAAAACTTGGTTGCACTGCGTTGTGCCTCGGCGGCGGAAATGCCGTTGCCATGATCATCGAAGCCGTCTGAGCGCTGCCAGTCTCCAAATTCCTGCAACATTAATTTTTTGGCGACACGCGGTCGCTAAACACAGCAACCTCCATTCCTACAGATCTATTACGCAACCCAGGCGGAATCCCCATGGACCAATTATTTGTCGACATTGCCGATTATGTTCACGATCATGACATCACCAGCGAGCTGGCCTACGAAACCGCCCGGTGGTGTTTGATGGATAGTCTTGGTTGCGGGATCCTGGCTCTGAATTATCCCCAATGCCGCAACATGTTGGGCCCTGTTGTTCCGGGGGCCCAGTTGGATGGCGGGTGCCGAGTCCCCGGCACACCCCTGGAGCTGGATCCGGTCAAAGCCGCTTTCGATATCGGCACCCAGGTGCGCTGGTTGGATTTTAATGACACATGGTTAGCCGCTGAGTGGGGGCATCCCTCCGATAACTTGGGTGCCATTTTAGCCGTCGCAGACTATCAAACGCGGATTGGTGGGCAGCCTTTTACGGTTCGCGATATTCTGACCGCCATGATCAAGGCCCATGAGATCCAAGGCGTTTTGGCGTTGAAGAATTCATTCAACCGGGTCGGCTTGGACCATGTCTTATTGGTAAGAATAGCCAGCACGGCGGTAGCAGCGAAAATGCTGGGTTGTGATAAAGCACAAACCATGAACGCTGTTTCCAACGCGTGGATTGATGGAGGAGCGCTGAGGACTTACCGCCACTCACCAAACACGGGATCACGGAAAAGCTGGGCGGCAGGCGATGCCACCAGTCGAGCGGTGCGTTTAGCCTTGATCGCCAAATCGGGAGAAATGGGTTATGCCACGGCTATGACGGCTCCCCAATGGGGATTTCAGGATGTTCTATTCAAAGGACAGGAAGTCGTCCTCTCCCGTAAACTCGATGCCTACGTAATGGAGAACGTGCTGTTCAAGATTTCGTTTCCGGCTGAGTTTCACGCGCAAACCGCGGTCGAGTGTGCGTTGCAATTGCACGATGCCGTTAAGGATCGGTTGCACGAGGTGGAACGCGTGGAAATGCAAACGCAAGAACCGGGTGTTCGTATCATTGATAAGAAAGGGCCATTGAATAATTACGCGGATCGAGATCACTGCCTCCAGTATATGGCGGCGGTAGGCTTGATTTTTGGTGAGTTGACGGCCGATCACTATGAAGACTCGGTGGCCAGTGATCCACGCATCGACGCCCTGCGTGAACGAATGGTGGTGAGCGAAAATGAGTCGTACACGGTGGACTATTACGACGAAGAGAAACGCGCCATTCCAAACAGTATTCAGGTGTTTTTCCAAGACGGTACCAGTACTCCCAAAATTGAGGTGCACTACCCGATCGGACATCGCCGCCGTCGCGAGGAAGGGATTCCGGTATTGCAGGCCAAGTTTGCTCGCAACTTGGCGACGCAATTTACTGCTTCGACTTGCGACTCGATTGTCGGGGCGTACGCGGATGTGGCTGAGTTTGATGCCATGTCGGCGGAAGATTTTATGGGCTCGATGGTCAAACAAAACGCTGATATCGATACGCTCATCGCCTAAGGGGCCTTGCTTGCGAATTCAACGGTCGGAAAACACGTGACGTTCATCAGGCATTGGTCGGCCCAAGGGTGGGAATTAACCTGACCGATTACAGGTTCCCACTCACGGCGTGCCGTTGGATTAGCTAAGATAGAAGGACCCCATGTCTGACCCTGGTTTTTTGTTTTGAACGCGTTTTCCATCGTATCACCGACCGTAGATCAAGTTGGCGTGGTCGAACGCGCCGCAAGATTTACGACGCGAAGTATCAAAAAGACGGCAAAGATGCAGGGCTTGAAGATGGTCCTGAGCATGATCGATCTGACCACTTTGGAAGGCATGGATACGGCCGGCAAGGTCCGCCAGCTTTGCTATAAAGCCCGGCACTTGCACGATGCGGTCCCCGGTTTGCCCACCGTTGCGGCAGTTTGTGTCTATCCTAACTTTGTCGAGTTGGCCAAGTCAGAGGTAAAGGATACCGGCATCAAAGTCGCCTCCGTAGCGACGGCCTTTCCCAGCGGTAACTCCTCCTTGCCGATCAAGTTGGAAGACGTGCGAATGGCAGTGGATGACGGTGCAGACGAGATCGATATGGTGATCTCGCGAGGACGTTTCCATCGCGGAGATTTGCAATATGTTTTTGACGAGATAAGTGCTGTCAAAGAAGCCTGTCGCCATGCCCGATTAAAAGTCATTTTAGAGACAGGGGAATTAGGCACCTTCGATAAAGTCAGGAAAGCCAGCGACATCGCGATCGCGGCAGGGGCGGATTTTATTAAAACGTCCACCGGGAAAATTAAACCGGCCGCCACCATGCCGGTAACCCTCGTAATGTTGGAAGCAATTCGCGATCACTACGTGAAAACCGGTCAAATGGTGGGCATGAAACCAGCGGGTGGCATTTCCAGTGCCAAACTGGCTTTGCATTATCTGGTCATGGTCAAGGAAACACTGGGTGTAGCATGGTTGAGCAACCATTGGTTTCGATTTGGAGCCAGTAGCTTGGCAAACGATGTCTTGATGCAAATAGTTAAACAGGAAACCGGGATTTATCAATCGTCAGATTATTTCTCGATAGACTAAATCGGATTGGCGGTTGAGATCCGATACGATCTTCGCCAGAAAGCATTTATGAACGAAACTACTCCGCCATCCGCCGCTGCCAATTCGTGGGACTGGGATCCCGCACCTGAGAGCGCAGATCACATTCAGTTGAATGACCAATACGATCTGTTCATCGGTGGGGAGTTTGTGCCCTCGGCAGAGGGGCGGACATTCGAAACCATCAATCCAGCAACGGAAGAACCGTTAGCGAAGATTACCGAAGCAACCTCGCTCGATGTTGACCACGCCGTCAGCGCCGCGCGGGTTGGCTATGAAAAATACTGGTCTCGGCTTTCCGGTACGGAACGTGGGAAGTACATCTTTCGTATCGCTCGCATGATTCAGGAGCGGTCTCGGGAATTAGCTGTGATCGAATCGATGGATGGGGGAAAGCCGATTCGTGAATCTCGCGACATTGATCTCCCTTTGGCTGCGGCCCATTTTTTTTATTACGCAGGTTGGTCGGACAAGTTGCCGTACGCGTTTCCCAATCGAGTCACCAGTCCGCTGGGAGTCGCCGGCCAAATTATTCCTTGGAATTTCCCACTGTTAATGGCAGCTTGGAAAATTGCGCCCGCACTCGCCTGTGGCAATACGGTGGTGTTGAAGCCTGCCGAAACGACTTCGTTGACTGCGATGAAATTAGCGGAAATTATTCAGGAAGCGGACCTGCCACCTGGGGTCGTCAATATCGTCACCGGGCACGGACAAGTGGGTGCCGAATTGGTAAACCACGCCGGAGTGGACAAAATTGCCTTTACCGGTTCGACCAAGGTCGGAAAAGAGATTCAGCATGCGATTGCTGGATCCGCCAAACGGAGTACGCTGGAATTGGGCGGGAAGGCTGCCAATATTGTTTTTGCCGATGCCTCAATTGATCAAGCTGTGGAGGGGATCGTCAATGGTATCTACTTCAATCAGGGACACGTTTGCTGTGCGGGGAGTCGGTTGCTCGTCGAGGAATCGGTTCAGGAGGAAGTGATCTCAAAATTAAAGCACCGCATGAAATCCTTGCAGGTCGGTGACCCGTTGGACAAAAATACCGATATCGGGGCGATCAATAGTCAGAAACAGCTGGCTACGATCCGAAACTATATTGAGATTGGCAAGCAGGAAGGTGCGGACTTTTTCGCCCCGGAATGCGACTTACCTGAAAAGGGATTCTGGTGTCGTCCGTCGCTGTTTTGCGAAGTCGCCCAGTCCAGTCAAATTGCCCAAGAAGAGATTTTTGGTCCTGTGTTGGCGGTACAGACGTTTCGTACGGTCGCCGAAGTGATCAAAAAGGCAAATAATACTCCTTACGGCCTATCGGCAGGTGTGTGGACCGATAAAGGCTCTAAGATCTTCAACTTGACCTCTCAAATGCGAGCCGGTGTTGTTTGGGCTAACACGTATAATAAGTTCGATCCGACGTCGCCATTTGGCGGCTATAAAGAGAGCGGGTTCGGTCGCGAGGGAGGCCTGCACGGTTTGGCAGCGTATCGCAATCTGGACTAACGAAAGAAATTTGGAAACGCTCGTTCATGGGACGCACGCGTTGAGAATGGGCAACCAACGGCAGGGAACGGAATGTCGGTCGAAAAATACCTGAAACCAGAAGTCATCAATCAGATCAAGCGGCTGGATTTGCGCGCCAAATTTGTCGTGAAAGGGTTTCTCCAAGGCTTGCACGCCAGTCCCTATCATGGATTCAGTGTGGAGTTCAGCGAGCATCGCAAATACTCGTACGGTGATGATCCGGCACACATAGACTGGTCTTTGTTTGCAAAGACTGACAAGTACTACGTCAAAAAATTTGAAGCCGAAACCAACATCAGCGGCATGCTGATCATGGATTCCAGCGAATCGATGGGTTACACCTATCAGCAAGAGTTAACCAAATTTGATTATTCGGTTTGCTTGGCGGCGGCGTTGGCCTATTTGATGATTTCGCAGCAAGACCCCGTCGGCTTGGTCACCTTTCAGGAAGCCATCTCCAGCAGTTTACCGCCACGTTCAAAGCGCAATCATCTAGGGAATTTATTGACGGTTTTGGCGCGATTAAAACCCGAGGGCAAGACCAACCTCGCGCATAGCTTAAATCAACTGGCGGCCATGTTGCGAACTCGAACCCTGGTCATGATCTTCACCGATCTTTTGGACGATGTGGACGATGTTTTCAATTCGATTTTTCGCTTGCGACACAACGGACATGACGTGATTCTGTTTCATGTTCTGGATGAGGCGGAAGTGAATTTTCCTTTCACGGGAATTTGCGAGTTGGAGGACTTGGAAACGCAAGAGAAATTGAAAGTAGATGCCAGTGCCTTTCGTGCGGACTACCTCGACGAAATAAAGGCCTTTCGCGAAGACATTACCCTGCGTTGTGCTAAGGGCAGTGTGGACTACGTACCCTTGGACACCAGTATGCAATTCGATCGCGCTCTCGTTGAATACCTCCACAGCCGGCAAGCGAGGTTTTAGGGATGGCCGTAGCGCACATGTTAATCTTGGGATTGGGTGGCCTGTTGGTGATGGTGCCCATCGTGTTGCATCTGTTGATGCGACCTAAGCCCAAAGTGATCAAATTTCCAGCGTTGCGTTTTGTCAAAGAAATGCATTCTTCTAACCAACGCAGCCTGAATCTTCGGCATTGGTTGCTGCTGCTTTTAAGATGTTTGGTGTTGTTGGCCGTAGCAGCGGCGTTTGCCAAACCCAGTACGGTATCCAGTGCTTTTGGGAATTGGTTGGGCGTTGGAATGGGTGGGTTGCTGTGTTTATTGGTGATTCCCATTTTGATTTACGCGTTGGTTTGGTCGAAGCCAGTCAATCTTCCGCTCAGCATTGTTGCCAGTGCCATATTGGCGCTATTGATTACTTACACGGGTTACACGCTCAAATCGGCGACCAGTGAAGACAGTAGTCATATTCTGGCGGACCAACAGGCTCCGGTTGGTGCCGTCATTCTGGTGGATAATTCCCCGCGCATGTCGTTTCGCCGTGAAAATCAGACGCTCTTGGAAAAAGTACAGGACCAGGCTCTCTGGTTGATCAAGCAAATGCCGCTCAGCAGTAAAGTCGCCGTCATGGAGACCGGGGATGAGTATCCCTTCTTTTCCGTCGATGTTAGCGCTGCTCAGAAAAGAGTCGAAACGCTGGATATCAATTACGCGGCAGAACCGATCCCGGATTCATTGGAGCTGGCGATTGAGTTTCTCGTGGATTCGGATTTTGAACGGAAAGAACTCTACCTATTTACGGATTTGAGTGAATCAGCTTGGATTGATACGGGGGATACGCTTCAAAACATGCTTGAGGAACATCCTGATGTGGCATTGTTCATCCTCGATTCAGGAGTCGAAGACCCCCAGAATTTTTCGCTCGGCCCATTGAAGCTTTCGGCCAGCTCTATTCCAGTTAATGGAGAACTGCAACTGGAAACCGAGGTTCGCTCCAAGGGACCGGGTGCTGAGTTGTTATTGAAAATGTATTTGGAAAAACCAGATCTAACACGACCGGTGTGGCAGGATGGTGAGACATTGGTCCCCGAAGAGTACTGGACTCGAATTACGAATGTCAAAGTCGGTGACGATGCGAGGACCCCCTGTAAAATTATTTTGCAGGATGAATTGGTCGAAGGTGTTCACCATGGCTGGGTGGAGATTGAAGGCGGTGATTCATTGGAGGTCGATGACCGACGCTTCTTTACGATTGACGTCCAGCCTAGTTGGCCGGTGCTGATTGCCCACCCCTACGACGTTACTCCTTACAATCTGTCCGTTGCATTGGAGACGGCCGGCGGCATGTTCAACGTGCGAACGGTGCCCCAGGATAAATTGGCAGGTGAGCCGCTTTCGGATTACAGCGCCGTATTTTTATTGGATCCGCGGCCGATTCCAGACGCATTGTGGGCCAATATCTTGCAGCCTTACGTGGAATCAGGGGGAAGCTTGGCGTTGTTTTTGGGCGCTAATGCACTCGATCGCGATAAACAGCCAGACGAGTCTTTTCGCAGTGAGGCGGCCCAACGTGTCCTGCCGGGACCTCTAGGGCGGGATTGGTTTCGCAAACAGGGGGATCGTTTTCTGTCTATGGAAAACCTCTCCCATCCGATATTCAGTGACTTTCGCTCGCAGGCCAGTCGCGGTATTTGGCAGCCCTTTCCGATTTACCGACACTGGGAAATGGATATCGACCCCGATGATCCAAACGTTCAGGTCGTAGCGCGTTTTACCAACGGTATCGGTGCCATCCTGCAACGGGATCTCGGGGACGGCCGAGTGATTTGTATGACCACGCCAATTACAGAACCCGTGCGACCGGAAAACCGGGAATCATGGAACGAGCTGTTCAATAGCGGACGCGGGAAAACGGTGTGGCCAGCGGTCTTGTTGGTCTCTGAAATTGCCGAGTATCTGGCCTCCAGCAATCGAGACCGGATTAACCTGTCGGTTGAGCAATCGGTCACGTTATTTAATGACATTAATATCATGCCATCAGAATACCGGTTGTTCTCTCCACGGGGTGAGGAACCGGTTCGGGTAGCCAGCGCCGAAAATTTCCTGCGTTACAAATTTACGGATACCCCGGGGATTTACCGACTGAAAGGTAAATTCAATGATCAGACCGTATTGCGGGGGTTCAGTACCAATATGTCACCGGAGGTCACCAATTTGACTCGGGTCGACTTGGATGACCTAACGGCCATGTTGGGTGAAGAACGATTTCAGTTAGCTCGGGAACGCGAGGAACTGGTTCGGCAACAAGGGACCACGCGATTGGGACAGGAGTTCTATCCTGTGTTGGCACTTTCCTTGGGACTCCTTTTGGCGCTTGAATTGATCATGTCAAATCGGTTTTACAAAAAAGTAGGGTGACGGAGACGAAGTGGATCAATTAACCATGCAACCAGTGGCTCAGGGTTGGATCATTCTGATGATCATCGCCGTGTTAGTCGCTGCGCTATTGATGGGGCCGAATGCTACGAAGCTGGCAGCCGCTCAAAAACGTAGGTTGTTTTTGATCCGTTTGACGCTCATCGGTATGGTGATTTTGGCGATGCTGAGACCGGGCATCATTTCCACCGTCAGCCAGCGTCAATCGGCGGTACTGGCAATCATGCTGGATTACTCACGCTCCATGAAACTGTCGCACATGGCGACGGGCCCCAATCGCTGGGAGGCCATGGCCGAGTTATTGGAAGATAATCGCGACCGCCTCGAATCAATCTCCGATCAAAACATCGATGTTCGTTTTTACTCCTACGGAAATCGATTAAAGCCACTTGATACCATTGATGGCGTGCCAGTGATTCCCGACGAACCGACCGACGGGGAGTCTGACGCTGGAACCGCGATTTATGAAATCATTGATTCCGTTCGCGATCAGCGTTTGCTGGGCTTGGTGATGATGGGCGATGGTCGCCAGAATGCGGCTGATCCGGAAATTGAATTGGCCCAAGCTGGAAAATTACTGGAAGACACTCAAACACCGCTGGTAGCGGTGCCCTTCGGGCAAGCAGCTCAAACCGATCAGTTCGCAGATATTGCCGTCGAGAATATGGCGGATCAGTTCACGTGTTGGGTGAAGAATACACTGACGGTTTCCGCCAGTATCAACGCGCGGGGCTTTGCCAATCAGGAAGTACCCGTGCAGTTGATCGTCATTGATGAAGAGGGAAAAGAAGAGGTCGTCGATACGGTACGCAAGGAATTCACTCAGAAAGCGGAAACCTCAACGGTAGAGCTCAGCTACACGCCCGAGAAAGCAGGGCAATACCAGCTGATTGTGCGGGCCGAACCGCAACCCGATGAAATCTCACCGAGAAATAATGAGCTACCGGGTTTTCTCACGGTCAACGAAGGCGGGCTGAAGGTCTTGTATGTTTACGGTAGTTTGAACTGGGAGGTCTCTTTTTTGATCCGCTCTTTGGGATCATATAAAGATATTCAACTGGACCAATTACATATGGATCGACGTGACGAGTCACGTTGGCCACTCGACAAGACCGAGTTGTTTAACGACGACAGTTATGATGTCTTTATCTTGCACAATGTGGATTCGCGTGCACTCTACCGCCGGGGCACCGGAGAAAGTAATTTGAACGCATTGGCGGATGCTGTGATCAGCAAACGGAAAGGGTTGATCATGATCGGAGGGTATCAGAGTTTCGGGCCGGGACTTTATCGATCGACTCCTTTGGCGGATGTGTTGCCTATCAAAATGGAGTTTGATGAAAAGCAGGATTTTGAAGAACCGATCCGCGACGAATTGCACAACTCGAATGAACTAAAAGCAGTCCCAAGGTCAGGCCATTTTATTACTCAATTGGGAGGTCCCGATGAGAACCAAGCCATTTGGGAGCAATTACCAGCGTTCGTGGGTGCGAACCGATTCGTTGGATTAAAGGACACCGCCGGCGTCATTTTGGAAGGTGCCGGTGGGGAAGAACTGCTGGTTGGATTTCGTAATGGCGGACGGGTTTTGGCGATGGCCGCCGACACGACTTACCTGTGGTGGACCCACGGTTTCTCGGATGCCCACAAAAGATTTTGGCGGCAGGTCGTTTTGTGGTTGGCATTCAAAGATAACATGTCGGGCGATAATGTGAGGATTGATTTGCCGCAGAGACGCTTCAAGCCAAATATTCCGATTCGCTTTACCGCGGAAGCTCAGACCGAAGCCAGCCAGCAAATCATGGATGCTCAATTCGAGGGCGTACTGGTCGACCCCAACGGCGAGCCAACGGCCATTCCCGTTGTCAACGGCGGACAATCACAAATCGATCGAAAACAGCTTGAGCAACCGGGTATTTATACGATTCAAGTGACAGCCTCTCGAAACGACGAACCCATCGGGCAAGCCGAGGCTCAATTCGTAGTTTTTGATAATGACAAAGAGCAAGCCAATCCGGCGGCGGATCCCGATCAACTGAACCGGCTGGCCGAGCGAACGGCTGATTTCGGTGGGCGGATGGTCGAGGCCCAGGCTTTTCCTGCGGTCTTGGAAGAATTGGCTGAGTTGTCTCCTAAAATGAATATCGACGTTCCCACCAAGTGGCAATTGGGCGACACTTTTCTCGATGCCCTGACCTTTGTTTTGTTGTTTGCCGGTTTGTTGAGCTACGAGTGGTGGCTCAGGAAAAAGTGGGGGCTGATATAACCCGTGGACGGCTGGTCCTCGGCTATTAAATATCAGGGGCAACAAAAAAGCCCCTCTCTTAAATATGGTGAACCGCAAATCCTGTCTCGACAGGTTGCAAGAAAGACAAATACATGAGTGGAATTTCATTTGCTGATACGCGGATCGAAGATACTTTCGCCGAAGCCTTCGAAATGAAATACACGCGTGTGATCATCACCGCGATTGATTCCCAGTGGCTGGAAATCGCAGCCCGTGAGTTCTGTGGTTATGGAACCTCCGTCATCGGATGTGATGCCGAGGTCGCAATTGAATCAAAAATAGCCGCGTCGGATACACCGGACGGACGTGCCGGTTTGGCTATCTTGGCGTTTGGCTTTTCCACGGACGAACTAGCTAAAGCGGTCGTTAACCGCGCAGGCCAATGTTTGATGACTTGCCCGACAACGGCGGTTTTTAATGGCGGCCCAACCGATAAACGCATTCCCGTTGGGAAACATTTACGGTTTTTTGGAGATGGTTTTCAAAAGAGTAAAGAGTTGGGAGGGCGTCGCTTCTGGCGGATACCGGTGATGGATGGTGAATTTATCTGCGAAGACGAATTGGGGTTCGGCAAGGGAATTGCAGGTGGCAATTTTATTCTGCAAACCAAGGAGCAAGCTGCTGGTTTAGCGGCGGCGTTAGCGGCCGTGCAGGCGATCCAGGAAATTGCGGGTTGCATCACTCCCTTTCCCGGGGGCGTCGCGCGGAGCGGCAGTAAAGTCGGCTCGCGTTACGAAAACCAAATTGCTTCAACGGCCGAAGCTTATTGCCCCACATTACGCGGCAGGGTGCCCACGCAGTTACATGCGGGCGCCAATTGCGCTTACGAAATTGTCTTGGACGCGATTGACGAGGCGACCGTGCGTGGGGCGATGAAAGCGGGAATCGAAGCGGCGTTGGCACAAGATAAGCACGGGGAGGTCCTCCGAGTGAGTGCCGGCAATTACGGTGGGAAGCTCGGGAAGTGCATCGTACCCCTCAAGTCCCTCTGAAATAACGGATTTAACTGGTAAGATAGTTAGTCTACGTTCCGCCTAGCGATTAATTGCGGTCAAATCCCCACGCTGGGAGGATTTGCTTGACGAATCCAAACTGCAACTCGTACCATGTGACATTCCTTCTTCTCGTCTCAACACGGACACCTACCGAAATTGGGGGCCAATCGCCCGGCTCCGCTACCTGAAATGCTAACAAACACTCGGGCCATTAGTGCCTTAAGCTTGCTTTTAATCGGGACTTGTTTTGTCAGTGCCGATATAAGACTTCCCAAAATATTTTCCGACAACATGGTGTTACAGCGAGATGCTGCTGTGCGCATCTGGGGTACTGCCGATCCCGGAGAAGAACTCACCATCAGCTTGGGTGAAAGTAATTGCCCGGCGACCGCAGACGAGGAAGGCCGATGGTCAGCAGAATTGACCCCGCCAGAAACAGGCGGACCTTATAAGTTGTCGGTCCAAGGTGCCGAATCAAGCGTGGTATTCAGCGAAGTGTACATCGGAGAAGTCTGGGTATGCGTTGGTGAATCGAACATGCAGCGTTCTCTCAATCAGGCCCTTGAATTTACGGATGACGCAGCTCGGGAAGTCTGGTTGCAGGAAATTGACAACGCCAACATCCGATTGTTCACTGTTCCAGAAAATGCGATTGATGAACCTACGGTCGATTTTACCGAGGCTGTTTCTTGGCAGAAATGTCGCGGAAAAGACGTGGGTGATTTTTCAGCAACGGCTTATTTCTTCGCGCTGGCCTTACAAAAAAATGAAACATTGAAGGATGTCCCTATCGGTTTGATAAATGTCAGCTTGAGAGGATCGACAGCCGAAGCATGGGCCTCCCGAGATGCGCTGGCAGCCGTCGCAAGCTTGCAGCCGATGATGCAATTTTGGAATGACAATCCGGATAAACGATCTGCGGCTCGACCCTCCAGTTTGTTTAACGGCATGTTAGCTCCCTTGGTGCGGTTGGGCATTCGCGGGGTAATTTGGTATCAGGGTGAAACCAACGTGGGGCGTGGTCAACAATACCGAGAAATTTTGACGACGCTGATAAAAGATTGGCGAGAGAAATTTCAACTGGGTGATTTTCCGTTTTATCTGGTCCAAATAAATCCCTACCGCTACAACGACTGGGATCCCAAAGCCCTTCCTGAAATTTGGGATGCTCAGGCGGACGTTTTGAATTTGCCCAATACGGGGATCGTGGGTACCTCGGATATTGGTGATCCCGAACAGTTGCACCCTAAAAATAAAGAAATTATTGGGGAGCGGTTAGCTCGACTGGCGTTATCGGGAACCTATGGTATTGCGGATTTGATCTCCTCCGGCCCACGCTTTGAATCGATGGAGGTCATTCCCGAAACCAATCGAATTTGCGTGCAATTTGCCAATTCGAATGGGCTCAAACAGGATGGCGAGCAACTCACCGGGTTTGTGATTTGCGGAAAAGATGGAGAATTTGTCCCCGCTCAGGCGGCGATTGAGAACGGTGCGGTGATGGTTTGGGCAGATGAGGTTTCCGAGCCTTCTCAGGTACGGTATTTATGGCAGGATGCGGCGCCCGCGACCCTTTTTAACGGAGAGGGATTACCCGCCATTCCCTTTCGCACGGACCAATTTAAGCTGCTTTCAGAGGGACGACACTTTTAAGACCAGTCAGGCGATTTTTTGACCCTGTATTTTTGGTTTTGCGCGCGGTAAATTTGTAGACTCGCGGTTTACGGTCTCCAGCCTTTTCCGCCTCTTATTGGCCAGCGTTTGTTGCGGCTATCAAGTTTTTTATCAAGCTGAAATTATGTCAACCAACCAGGACGAACCAAACACAGCAGCAGATGTCAACGCGGCCGAGGATGCCACGTCACCCGAACACGTTGCTGCCGCCCCTGATATGGGTACGGATTTGCCGAATGCCGGAGAACCATCAGCCAAGAAAATTCTGATTGGATCGCAGAGGGATGAAGCGGATCCAAAATTAGGTACACCGCAACCGATTCGTGGTGCTTCGCTAGAAGCCGGGAATTTGGGTGCAGCCATTCAAGGTGTGGCCAACCCCAGTGCGGCTTCCGAAAGCGGGGCGGGTGTAGCTCCGACGACAATGGAAGCTGCTGTGGAATCCGCCGTGGATGCTGAACTGGAAGCGGCGTTGGAAGGGTTGCAAATGGATTCGCTGTTGGATCAACAGCAGCCCGCTGGCGATCTGGAAACGGATGAGAAGGTTCGTGCCTTGGTTACGCGGATCCACAACGATAATGTTTTCTTCTCATTGAAGGGACGCTACGAAGGCATCGCGTCCATGCGGCAATTTAAAACGCCACCCGAAGAGGGGGCGATGTTAGACGTCGTGGTTAATGGACTCAAGGAAGATGAAGGGTTGTACGAAGTTACCATCCCGGGATCTTCCGTGAGTGTGGCCGACTGGTCCGATTTGGTAGAAGGTGCCACGATCGAAGCACGGGTCACAGGATCCAATACAGGTGGTTTAGAATTGAGCGTCAACAGTATCCGCGCTTTCATGCCAGCCAGTCAGATTGATGTCGTACGCGTCGAAAATTTTGGCGACTATGTCAATAAAAAAGTGCAATGTATCGTCACCGAAGTCAACGAAGGTCGGAAGCGTTTGGTATTGAGTCGCCGAGCAATTCTGGAACGTGAAAATCAGGAAAAGAAAAAGGAACTCCTAAGTACCTTAGCTGTCGGGCAGACGCTCGATGGAATCGTGACCAAGTTGATGGATTTTGGTGCCTTTGTTGATATCGGGGGTGCCGAAGGTCTGGTGCATGTCAGCAAGATGAGTTGGGATCGAGTGACCCATCCCAGCGACGTGCTCAAAGCAGGTCAACAAGTCAAAGTGAAGGTTGAGAAGATCAACGCCGGTGATGGAAAGATTTCGCTTTCCTATCGCGATACACTGGAAAATCCCTGGACCAGTATTGACCAAAAATACCCGATGGGGGCCGTCGTGGATGGCACGGTTTCTCGGTTGGCTCAGTTTGGGGCATTCGTCAAATTGGAGCCGGGCGTTGAGGGGTTGGTGCACATTTCTGAGCTCGCCCATCATCGGGTGATGGCCGTCAAAAATGTCGTAAAACAAGGTGATGGCGTGCAGGTCAAAGTGCTCTCCGTCGATCCGCAGGCACAAAAGATTGGTCTGTCCTTAAAAGCGACGCAAGCGAAACCTGAAAAAGCAGGGACTAAAAAAGACGCCGCCGAGGTGGACGCACCTATTCGCGAAGCCGCCGTCAAGAAACGCGACGAACCTCTCAAGGGTGGACGCGATAAGGGAAGCGGCGGAGAACAATTTGGGTTGAACTGGTAGCCCATGTTTTGGCGTTATCTGGCTCGGCCACTGCTGTTCTCTTTGCCCGCGGAAACGGTGCACCACATCTCCATGGGCATGTTTCATGCAAGCATGTTTCCACCTATTTCCAGCGTCATGGGACGTTTGACCCGGGTGAATGATCCGCGGCTGCGGTCTCGTGTATTTGGGATCGATTTTGATAATCCAGTTGGCTTGGCAGCTGGTTTTGACAAGCAGGCTGCCTGGTTTAACTCACTCAGGCATCTTGGCTTTTCGCATATCGAAGTCGGCACGATTACCGGAGAAGGCCAGACGGGTAATCCCAAGCCTCGACTCTTTCGTTTGCCAGACGATCAGGCCCTCATTAATCGCATGGGTTTTAATAACGTGGGGGCTGAGCAGGCTGCCGCGGCGCTGGCTGCCACGGTTATCAAGCCAGTGGTGGGAATTAATATTGGCAAAACCAAGCTCGTGGATGTCGAGCAAGCGGTTGGGGACTATTTGAAAAGTTTTCGTTTGTTGCATCCCTATGCACGGTATTTCACCGTAAACGTCAGTTCCCCCAACACACCCGGCTTGCGAACGTTACAGGATCGGGGCCCCTTGAAGGAATTATTGGTCGAATTGCTGCAAGAAAACATGCGGCTGGCCAAGGCAACCGACGTGGCACCACGTCCGGTATTGTTGAAAATTGCACCTGATTTAAACGCTGATCAAGTCGAAGATATCGCGGCTTTGGCGAAGGAAATCGAAATTGACGGGATTATTGCGACTAACACCACTATTTCAAGAAGCGATTTGTTAACCCCCGCTGCACGCATCCGAGAGATGGGTAATGGCGGACTATCTGGAAAACCACTGACCAAAGTAAGTCGCAATATGGTCCGTGAACTTTATGAAAAAACGGAGCGAACCGTTCCGCTGGTCGGCGTTGGGGGCGTCATGAATGGGCTCGATGCTTGGAATATGATTGGCAGCGGTGCCAGCTTAATTCAGGTCTATACGGGTTTTATTTACGGCGGTCCGTTATTTGTAAAACAACTAAACCGGTTCATCTCTCAGCAACTCGCCGAAAACGAGTTCGCCGACCTGCCGCAAGCTGTGGGAATGAACGTTTAGCCATTCTTTTGGCCTCTCAAAGGCCGTAACACCGCGACATAGAGCGTTTTGGCACATTTTGCCCATTTTGCTAGATGTTAAGTTGAGGTTCCTGTACAGATTGCGGGCGGTTAAACTACGCAAATAAGTAAACATCCATCACAGAGATGATTTCCAATATGGCAACCGACGTAAAACCTGTAGCAAAGCCGCTATCTGAAGACGATAAAATCGCCAAAGACATTCATGTCGCCAAGGAAAGGACCAATCTGGATAAGGGGGAACGATTACCCAAACCGGCCGGAGTCCAGACGAGCGACCGTTTGTTATGGGAATACATTATTCCCGTTATCGTGATGCATTTAGCGATTCCATTCGCCTTCTTCCCCTACTTTTTTAGTTGGTGGGGCGTGGCTTGGTTGTTTGTCGGGAATTTCTTATTTACCTCAATGGGAATCGGTGCCGGCTATCATCGCTTGCTCACGCATCGTGGTTTTAAGTGCCCCAAGTGGTTTGAGTACACATTAGCGACCTTGGGGGTTTGTAGTTTCCAAGATTCGCCCGGTCGCTGGGTTCTGGTACATCGCGTTCACCATCAGCATTCCGATCACCAACCCGATCCCCATACGCCGCGAGTCAGCGCGTTCTGGGCCCACATGGGTTGGTTATTTATTGACAACAAAGAACTGAGCACGGCGTCGGCTTACGATCGTTATGTGCGAGATTTGATGCAGGATCGCTATTACATGTGGCTGCAAAAGGGCCAAAACTGGATCCTCGTATACATGATGCACGCCATCCTGCTCACCGGGGTGGGTAGCCTAATTGGATACCTTACCACCGGCACAGGTGCCGGAGCATTGCAATACGGATCGCAGTGGATGATGTGGGGGGTTGTGATGCGTACCATTTGGACTTGGCATGTCACTTGGGCCATCAACTCCGCGGCCCATATCTGGGGATATCGAAATTACGAAACACGCGAAGACAGCACGAACAATTGGTTGTTCGCTCTGTTGACCAACGGAGAGGGATGGCACAACAACCACCATGCAGATCCAAGGTCCGCACGTCATGGTCATCGCTGGTGGGAAATTGATATGACTTGGATCACCTTGCGTGGTCTGGAAAAGATTGGGATCGTGAAAGACCTTGTGCACCCCAACCACTCAGCACTGAATCGCAAAGCGATCAAAACCTAGTAGCTCCGGTGCATGTCGGGTCGCTGGCCCAACACCCAACCAGGCCTTAATCAAAAACATATACCGGCTTGTCGTTGTACGGCAAGCCGGTGTTTTAGCGCATGGGCGCTGCCGCTAGGCACTTTCTTGAGGGGGGACCGTCGCCGTGAGGGGCGTTAGGGGTTCGGCTACAACCTTGCGATCTCGATTGGCCGCCATGCGACGCGCCGTTTCATCAACGATAATACCGATCAGCAACACGAATCCGATCGTAAACATCTCTAATTGACTGGCAATACCGATCATGTCGGGGGCGTTGTAGAGTACGCGCATGATCGAGGCTCCGATGATCACGCCGAGAATAGATCCCTCTCCCCCGCGTAGCGAACAACCGCCGAGCACAGCCGCTGCGATCGCATAGAGTTCGTAGAAACTGCCGTGTCCGGAAGGTTCCACATTGTTACTGTCCAGAGTGAATAGGACCGCACCGATGCCACCACATAACGCGCACAGCACGTAAGCCATGATGGTTACCAGATCCGTATTGATACCGCTGTAACGTGTGGCCTCTTCGTTATTTCCCAAGGCAAAGAAGTACCGTCCGTAGACGGTCTTATTCAGGAATAAAGCCGACAAGGCCCCGATGATTAACAAAATAAAGAAGGGGGTTTGGACGGGCGTTTCATGAATCGCAGTATTGCTGAGCAGCCATAAGACGGCAAAAAATCCCGTTAGGATCCATAATCCCCGTCCTAGATTACCGGCCTGCTTGGTCCAGATTTTCCCTAACCAAAGGATGCCGCCGAACAGCGCGGCCATACTCAAAAAGATCCCCAGCATCTTCAACAGGATCACATTGATTCCCAAAACAAACTGGTCATCGGCCGCCGAATCTACGGAGCCTTGAAAAGCGCTCGACATGTCCGTTAAAGAAACAGTTTGATCGCCAATCCACTGCTTGATCATGAGCAGGGCAAACAGGGAAACCGCTACCGTGATGGCTGGTAGAAGCCAGATCATGATTTGTCGCGGACTTTTTTCCTGAGCCCACCAGCTTTTCTTGGCCGACCAAATGGCCAGACCAGCAAAACAAAGTAGCATCGGCCACATGGCAAAAGCCATTAACGTGGCAGGGCGAGCAACCGCAGCTTCCGGAATTTCGAGGGAGAAAAATTGCAACTGGAAACCTGCGACCGTCGCGATGGTTTCACCAAATTGGGTTTTCCAACCATCCCAATATCGGGAACTGGAAACGCAAGCTAATACCGCACCGATGATCAAGATGATGATGCCATTCGTTTTTTGAGCCGGCGTGGACCTTGAGCGCCTGCTAATAAACGTCTTCCAAATTCCGACGACCAGCATGATAACGGCAAGGAACAGCATGATCGCGGTGGCGGTACACGGTTTACCGATCGCAAGTAACCGCAAGGAATCGTTGTATTCGGTTCCCAGACCCTGCGTCTTATCACCCGTGAGATAACGACTTAGGCCCCGATAGGCCATTAGGGCACAGAGCGTCACAACGAATGGCTGTAATTTTAATTTGGTGATCAACAAACCATGCAATAAACCCAGGTGGGCGGAAAGCCAAAGCGCCAGCCCAACAGCGGCAGCCATGGTTACCCATTCCCCAACGGCGGTACGTTCTACCGCTAGGCTGATCGCGAGGAAAACGATACCGATGAGCGATATCGCAATTTTACCCGTGTAGTGACGCCCTGGCCCAAGGCGTTTTCGCAGCACCTGATCCCAAATAGCCCAGCCGATACCGACCAGCAAGAGCTCTAAGCCAATGAGCCAAAGCAACCATGCTCCATTTTCGAACGGCGGATTTTCTTTGAAGGCTTTCAGCATCATCGTCATCGTGCATCCGACCAAACCGATCAGCGAACCGGTGGAAAGATCAATGCCGCCGGTGACGATGACTAAAACGGCGCCAATCCCGATGATCGCAAACATACTGCTGGAGCGCAGTAAGTTCTGCAGATTGTAGGGTTTTATAAAGGCATCGTTCAGCATCGCTGTGGCGACGCAGACATAGATCAGTAGCAGCAGGATCCCAATGATTTTTCCGGATTTCATGCGATTTTTGTTTCTGTCTTTATTGCGCCGCCGGTGGCTAAATGCATCACCGACTCTTCTGAGAAATTTGTTTTATGCAACTCGCCACCGATCTGACCTTCGTGCATGACGAGAATGCGATCCGCCATTCCCAGGACTTCTTCCATATCGCTGGAAACAAAAAGGATGGCGACGCCCGTTTGCGCAAGTTCGTCCATTAAGCGATAGATTTCCTGTTTCGCTCCCACATCGACGCCTCGGGTGGGCTCGTCCATTAAAAGTATATTTGGCTTCATGGCCAGCCATTTTGCGATAACCACTTTTTGTTGGTTACCACCTGAAAGAAACTTGACCGGTTGCTCAATATGCGGAGCCTTGGTGTTGAGGCGTTGTTTCATCGATTCTGCCAAAGCCCGCTCAGCGGCGGCGTCGATAAAGCCCATGGCAGAAA
The DNA here is from genome assembly GCA_905480235.1 of uncultured Pirellulaceae bacterium. Classification (GTDB taxonomy): domain Bacteria; phylum Planctomycetota; class Planctomycetia; order Pirellulales; family Pirellulaceae; genus CAJQPP01. The sequence goes on along the minus strand of CAJQPP010000031.1, from coordinate 73,625 downwards.
GGGATTTCAGGGTCGGTAATGACGTGTTAGCACGGATCGACATCTCCAACACGATTCCCTGCAATTTGCGATCTTCGGGAACCAGGCCAATGCCATGTCGAATGGCCGTCTCGCTATTGTCTATGACGCACGCTTTCCCGGTTACTGTGATTTGACCATCGATTGCGGGTGTGACGCCAAATAAGGTGGTCAAAAGTTCTGTGCGACCCGCACCCACCAAGCCTGCGATTCCCACGATTTCCCCACGCTTGATTTCGCAGCTAAGTGGGCAGTGGGGGTTCGCCGAAGTGCGCAAGTTGCTGATCTTTAAGACCGTCTCGTCAGATTCCGTTACCGTGCGCGAGTAGTAATTCGACAGCTCTCTCCCGACCATGCGTTCTACCATGGCATTGTGGCTGATTTCATCACGCGCGAGTTCCCCCGCATTTTTTCCGTCCCGTAAAACGGTGACTCTATCGGCGAGTCGCTCGACTTCACCCAAGCGATGGGAGATGTAAATGATGCTCACACCTTGCTGTTTGAGTCGGTGAATAATCTCGAATAGGCTCTCGGATTCTTTCTGAGACAGACTGCTCGTCGGTTCGTCCATGATGACCATGCGGGCATCTGTGGAGATGGCTTTGGCGATCTCGACCATTTGTTGTTGCCCAATGGTCAAAGAGCCTACGAGTTCTTGTGGCGGCAGATTGAGGCCGACCTGCTGCAGAACCTCACCGGCTTTCTCGAGACAGCGGCGTTCATCGATCAATCCAAAACGTCTGGGTTCGCGACCGAGAAAGATGTTGGCGGCTACGCTGAGGTTTTCGCAAAGGTTAAGTTCCTGATGAATCAGGCAGATGCCGTTGGCAGTCGCCTGTTCCACGGAACGAATGACGGTCTCTTTTCCGCTCAGTCGAATTTGGCCTTGGTCTGGCAATTGGATACCAGCCAAAATCTTCATCAGGGTGCTTTTGCCGGCACCATTTTCACCGATGACGGCCAATACCTCTGCGTCATAAAGCTGCAGATCAACATCATCCAACGCAACCACACCCGGAAAACGCTTGCCAAGGGAGTTGGCTTCAAGCAGGGGTGGGGAAGCTCGGTTCATGAAGTCGATTGGTTCGGCATCGCGGTGCGGAGATTGTCGGCCATAACGCTAATGGGATGGACGCTGGGTTACCAGCAACGACTATCCCGCTTCTCCTTTGATCATGGCAGCTAAGTTCTTTTTGAATTCATCCACATTTTCCTGCTCGATTTTCTGAGCCGGAATGTCAATGAATTCGGTTTCGGTATCTGATTGATCACCATTTGCAAGGCGATTCAGTACTTCGATCGATTTGTATCCGTACATGTAGGGGTTTTGAACGACAGTTCCCACGCAGTTCCCCTTTTTGATTTCATCCAGAGTGCGCTCGTTTTCGTCAAAGCCGACTACTTTGATCTGGCCGACTTTATCAGCGCCTTCCAAAGCATCAAAAATGAACGGTGGGTTGTACTCGAAGAGCCCCACCATGCAGTCAATTTTATCGAATTTAGCCAGAGCTTGTTCGGGTAGTTCTTTCTTTCGAGTGTCATTAAAATCATCAACCCGAGTGGCCAGGATGGTGTACTTGTCGTCTCCAATTTCTGCACCGGGTTGGTCGTATCGGTTGGGATCGTGACTTCGCCCCAAGACCTCGTCGATCACACCTTGGCGGCGGAGCTTGGCGTTATGTTGTTCTAGAGAGCCAATGAAAATGACGATATTGCCGCCATCCGGGATAGCTTTTTTCACGAGCTCACCTGCCATGCGTCCGGCGTCGTAATTTGACATTCCGATGTAGGTCAGGCGATTGGTATCCGGTGCATCAGAATCGTGTGTGATAAAAAATGCGTTGTCACCGACTTCATTCAGAATGTCGGTTTGGTTTGCCGGGTCGACGGGGCTTACCGCAATGCCTTCGGTGCCTTTGCTGATTAATTGCTCTAGCATGCGTTTTTGGTTCGCTGCGCGGCCACCTTCTGATGGGGGCATTTTGACTTCCACATCGCAGCCCAAATCCTTGGCAGCTTGCCGAGCACCGGATTCGGCAATTTTCCAGAAATTTGCGATACCGTTGGTGACAAATGCCAACTTAGGCCGTTTTGTTGTATTAGCGGCCTGATTTTGGCTGTCGCCACTGGCTGTGTCTTTGGATGTTTCACTACCTTTTTCACCGCATCCGGAGATCAGGCAGGTGATTATTAATAAAGCGATTACTCTTGGCAGGGCTTGCATTTTTCTTGCTCGATGGGGTGAGTTTTGGTGCTTTGGGTTTGGCGAAAATTCGAATCGCCCAACCGCGTTAGTGGCAGCATGCGAGCGAGTATTCAAGGATTTCGAATTCTAAAACCAACCCTTACCGAACTCAACTATTTGCAACGTTATCTTGTACGCTTTCGGCTTTAAATTCATTCCGATTGTGACGCTTGGCCGGTAATTACCGGGTGAACATGGAAATGTGTGAAAACAGAGCGCTTGTGAGAGTTTTCGGTGGCACGGCAAAGCAACAAAATGGCATTACTGGAATTGAGGCCTGTGGCCAAAGATCCGCAGCCGCTAAGTGAGACAAATTACTCTGGCGACGCACTCGTCAGGACGCGCATTTCGCGAAATGCGAGGGGATTAAAACTGGGGTTTAGATTGGCCATCCGCGATGGACCCACAGGGCCCTTGGAAGATCAGGACACAGGATTTTGGAGGAACACAAAAAAAGACGGCCCGCGAGAGTCGGGGCCGTCTAGAACTAGTGGTTGGGGGCGGGTTCGAACCGCCGACACATGGATTTTCAGTCCATTGCTCTACCAACTGAGCTACCCAACCGCCAAGAATAGGGAATGGTACTTTTCTGTTAGGAAACTGTCAATCGAAAGTATTGTGGTCTGGCTCAGGAAACTAAATGCCACTGCCAGAAACGCCCATTTCATTGACAGTTACTCGTTGTGTGGCTAGGATTGAAGCAGGTGTTGCGGCGATTCTTTCCTGCCCATCCTTCCTGGTTCGACGCAATTACCCTGACACAGAAGTTAAAATCCTCACTACTCCCTTTGTTGGGAATCTCGACCACGCGTGATAATAAAGGGCATTTCTATGCGTCATCGACGGCCAGAATTTGACGTTTCCCAACTCAGCCGCCATTTTTGGCGTGGGCTTGGTGTGAAGCTAATGGTCTTGATGATGATTTTTGGCAGCACGATTGATTTATCGGCTCAGAATAAATATGACCCCGAGCACCCGGATGTGCAAAAGTTGATCCGGGAGGGGATGGAATACATTACAGCCAATAACCGGTCTGCCCTGCCCGGTCCTCGCATTATGTTCGGCATGGCGGCCTACAAATCACAGGTCGTGACAAGTCCCAACCCCAAAGAGCACCCGCTGATTGATTCTGCGATCGAGGCAATCAAATTGTATTGCACCGAAACCAAATTGGATGGTTCGCAGGAATTCAACAAAATGTATGCCAGTGCACTAGCCTGCATATTTTTGCTGGAACTCGACGCCGAGGCCTATCGCAACGAGATTGAGGTTCTGTTGGATCACATTGCAGTGCGACAGCAACAATCTGGCGCCTGGGGATATCGCGATGAGCCAACGGTGGGGGATGTCTCCCAAATGCAGTACATCGCGTTAGCGCTGTGGTTAGCGGATGAAAAGGGCTTCAAAATCAGCTACCGGGCTGCCAAAGAGGGCTTGGCTTGGATGCTGGAATTTCAGGAATCCAACGGCGGTTGGAATTATAAGTATCCGCCCGTTTATGGCGGTAATGCCGAATTTAATAACTCGGTTCGGCACTCATTGGTCGCAGCGGGTTTGGGGACAGTCTATTTGTATGCGGATCTGCTGAGGCTAAAGTCACGCGCCGGTAGTTTGGGACCCAAAGCCACGGAGGATGTTGATTTACCCCCGGACGTGGTTGATGTGACCAATGAAGATAATCCGGAATCCGTGCAGGAAAAAAACGGTCCGAGGACCTCCTTTGATCGAGGTTCATTGCTCCGCGGTATGAATAACGGGAATCGCTGGTTTCAAAGTAATTTTGAAGCTGAAACCGAAGAATACAACATGTACTTTTTGTATGGTTTTGAACGCTACGCGGCGCTTCGAGAGTACTTGGACGGCAACGTTAACGGTGTTGAAAACTGGTACGACGAAGGCGTGGAGTTTCTAAAAACTATTCAAAGTTCCAGTGGGGCCTTGGCTGTACCCGGTGGGGAAATCACGGCAAACATTCAAACCGCTTTGGCGATTCTGTTTTTGACGAGAAGTATGTCGATCACAATCTCGGACAAGGCCAGCGGTGTCTTGCCAGGCGGTAAAGGGTTTCCTGCCGATGTGATTCTCAAAGAACGAGGCGACAAAATCATTGGCGGGATGGTGGAGCGGTCGGTCACCGATATGCTGCAGTTATTGGAAAACCCGGACCAGGATCAATGGGAGCTGTACTTGAATTCCCTGGATGAATTGCAGATGGAGGGCGATTCGGTCTCCCGCAATGAACAACTGGCAACCTTACGCGGTCTTGTGACCCATGAGGATTATCAAGCTCGTCTGATTGCGATCAAGTTTCTCTCGAAGAAACGAACGTTGGAAAATGCTCCCGCTTTTATCTACGCCTTAACGGATCCTGATGAACGTGTCGTGTTTGAGGCCAACGAGGCATTGCGATTCCTGAGTCGCAAAATCGATGTGCCGCGGATCGAAGAAGGCAGGTCCCCATCGAGAAATGAAATCAAAGAATTGAAGAGGGTTTGGAAGGAATGGTTTCTCAAGGTGAAACCGGATGGAATATTACTAAGGGAACCCGAAGAAGATTAATAAAACGGTGCTGCGAGGCAGTTTGCCCCGTCGCTTGGCTGATCACTTTTAACGTCCGAAACAATTCAATATGAGCACAGCAGATTCCTTTAGTCCACGGGAAAAAGTTAAGCTGCGAACGGATACCCGAGCTTCCAGTTACGACAAAACCTCTGCCATGTTGGTAGCAAGCGTGGTCGTAATTGGTGCGTTTGTGTTCATTCTGTTCATGATTTGGCTAACGCTCTTTTCTTTTGGATCGCCTCTACCGCCCCCACCGCCCATCCTTGAATTGGCTGGTAACGATAACCGACCTGAGGGCGTTTCTGACGACTGGCAACCGCCGGGTGTCGAGGAGTTTCCGGAAGTTACCGAACCGCAATTGGCGGACGCTTTGGAAGCGGTCACGGAATCCATTTCTACGGTGCGGGCACAACTTGAAAAAGTCGACGGCAATGCGGTCGAAATGGGCAGCGGAAGTGGCGAAGGCGATAAACGGGCCAGAGGTCCCGGTTCTGGTAACGCGAACATTATTCCCGAATGGGAACGCTGGAAAATTGAATACCAAGCCGGAACGATGGCCGAGTACATGTCGATTTTGCAATCCTTTGAAATCTACCTCGGGGCGGTTAGCCAAGTCAGTAATCAGATTTTGTTTTTTAGCGATCTGAACAATTCAAGCCCCACAATGGAACCCGGTAATCGCAAGTCACCGAAAGCCCAGAATCTTTACTTCCGTAATACCAAAAGTCGCTTGAAACGCTGGGACCAGAACAAAGTACTGGCTGGTGGTGGCGATGTGAACAAAAAAATCGTCGTTCAGTTTTATCCGGCCGCAGTGCGCCAAATGCTGTTGCAATTGGAGCAAGCTGTGTACCTGGAGGACGGCAAAGACCTGACCGAAGTCAGGCAAACCCTGTTTCGTTGTCGGGCAGGAGGTGGCGGATACGAGTACTATGTCGAAGACATCAAGTACCGTCCCAAGCCTAAATAATTCTCCCGCGAACCATTGCGGGAATCGAAACGATCGTCACGTTCGGGGGAACACGAGATCTAATCAGGGGAAATCCCCTGTTAAATTGGCCACCCCTGCCGTGAGGGGATTTCTGAAGAGCCGTTTTCAGGATGAGATCATGATGAGATTGAGCGAGCATATCCAGACTTGCGGGAGACCACGCGGGCGATGGAGTTAAGAAACGCACAACGGAGAACAAAGTAGAGAAATTCTCAGGTTGATTTTTTACCGCGGTGTTGACCGAGGGTCTCGCCGAATTCCGAGATGACCGGTTCGGTGATTCTGGGTCGAGTTACGGAAGGATCCGTGTTTTTATAGTGGAAAATCGCTTCGAGAAACGTTTTTATTCAAGGGCTTTGAGGCAGTGTTGCCACAATGTTCCCTAATTCTATTTGAGTGGGTTGTTAGCTCAGCTGACCTAAATGGAATTAACATCGGGTTTTCCGGTTCGTGGGCAAGTTGCCTCGCTGGAAAAGGCACTTTCGATCAACTATTCTGGGGAGCTACAGGCGGGAAACAGAAGGCGTGAATACGCATTCTGGGGACTTTTGACTCATTGCCTGTAGATACCCCGGAACTCACCTTTAATAACTGCTATCGAGTAATACTTAATGTTTCTAATTCTTGGCTACATTATTTACGTCTGTCTGTTTCTGATCGCTCTGTGGGGCGCTTTTTGTGTGGTCATGGTTTGGGCCCGCGTCAAACAAAAGAGATTCGACAATGAAGAAACACAAAATCTTTTCATGGAAGCCATTGAGGAGCCCCTGAGCCAGGGGAACTACGACGTCGCCGTTGAAATTTGCGAAGACGATCGTCGTGCACTGTGCCAGCTTTCGCAAATCGCAATTGATAATCGCAAACTGGGATATGCGAAAGTTAAGCAGTTAGTGGCTGACCGCTTCCAGCGAGATGTGCTCGCTGATTTGGAGAACCGTCTCAGTTGGGTTTATACGGTAATTAAGGCCGCCCCGATGGTCGGCCTGTTGGGTACCGTGATGGGGATGATGGGGGCCTTTCAAAAGTTGGCGGTTCCGGGCAAAGCGCCCGATCCAGCCGAACTGGCCAAGGATATTCAGTTCGCCTTGATTACGACAGCTTGTGGATTGGCAATTGCGATTCCGCTGGTGATGGCTACGGCTTTCATTAATATTCAAATCGAAAAGATGAAAGATCTTGTTTCCTACGGATTAAACCAATTCCTTGAGATGTTCCGGGAAGCGTTGATTCGTCACCCCAAATGATTCTGCGCCTCCGGTCTGCATCAGTAGGCCGGGTAGAGGGGTGGATGTCAGTTCGTGTGTTAGCACGTTGCAACCAAGCAGAAAGCACAGGCGACTTAAAATGGAAGAACGGCAAGAGCCCAAAATCGTAATGAAGCAGCGCACCAAGCGTGCCGGCGATGGCGATTTGGATATCACGCCCATGATCGATATTACCTTTCTGTTACTGGCGTTTTTTGTGGTGGTTTCGAAGATGGATCCCACGACCATTGTGAATATGCCAAAAGCAAAATATGGGGATAGCGTTCCCGAGCAAACAGCAGTGATATTGGTGGTCGCGGCAACGGAGGAAGATACCCCGGTAGTTTACAAGGGTAAGGCTAGAACCGATGCGGCCAAATGCACTGGGCAGATTGAAGATATTGAGACTCAGTTATCTGATTATGTCAAAGACGTAATGGCCAACGAACCGCTCAAGACATCCGTCATCATCAAAGCAGAAAAGAAGGTCAAATATCGGCATCTGGATATCGTTAAACGCGCTGTGAGCACCGTTTTAACCGAAGAAAATGTGATTCATGTCGGTATTGAAGAGGAGTAGGACATAGCAACTTGGATTCCTTTCAGTGGAAATGTAAGTACTGTCGCAAGCGATTTCGAGTGGCAGAAGTCATGCTCGAAAAGCGTGTGCGGTGCCCCGCCTGTGCTGCGTTTTCAAAAGCTCGCATTCGCTACAGAAAGAAAACTTCCAAGCTGCCCGAACCTCATTTCAACCCCGCGGGTGGACCTCGAAAGAACGCCGATCCAAGACCCGCAGAAACTCAGGATGCAAGCGATGGAATCGCCAGAGCATGAGCGAAGAATCAAGCTGGTAAAGGTTGCAGGGGCGGAGGGCTGGTTAGCCAACTAGGAAAAAAATGTCGAAAAAGAAAAACAAAAAACAGGACTCGCAACCCGACGTGACGCGATCTAGTGGTTTCGATCTGTCGGCCCCTCTGTCGCAAATCAAGCCTTCGTCCGACGCGGTAGAGGAGAGTGCTGTATTCGATGAATCTGGAGTGGATCCACGCTTGGTAGCGGATTCCAAATCGCGTGCGGATTGGAAAGGCTTAGCTGCGGAAGAAGAATTCGAGCCAGAGGTGGATTTCGGAAAAAAAGGTGTTGTAGAAGACGAATTGGACATGACACCGATGGTGGACGTGACTTTCCTGTTGTTGATTTTCTTTATGGTGACCGCATCGTTCACTTTGCAGAAATCAATCGCGCAACCGCCCGTGCCCGACAGTTTGCCGTCCACTAACCCAGTCGATGAACCGGAGGATGAGGACCAGTACGTTGAGGTCATCATCGACCAATTCAATACCTATCAATTGACCTCCAAGAACGAGGAAGAGATTGAGGCTCCCAGTGATCAGGAGATGCGGGTGCGGCTAAGAGATATGGTGCAAGCTACGAACGCCAAGAAGCTGAAAATCACGGTGCATGGTGACGCGCATCATGAAAAAGTGGTTACGGCCTGGGATGCGGGGTTGGATAACAACGTAGAAGACATCGTCATACGCTTGTCGGAGGAAGATTATTAACGTCGGATCGAGAATGCAGGGAAGCCGAGGGGAACGCGACGAAAATACGCGAAAAGGCGTATGATGAGGTAAACAGTATTTCGGAAACCGCCCGCGTTGACCCCAGCGTATTGTTGATATCAAAGGATCCTGACTCACGTGGATTCTGACCGACTAAAAATCGGGAAATGTAGTGAGTACGAGATGAAAAACAGACACTCCCAGATTGGGATTTAATCGCGGGGCATGGTCAGACCGCTTCAAAAAACTGACTGAAACCATAACTTCGCTAACAAATCACCGCCGGTCACTGGAAACGGGATCAGGACGCATATGACAACCGCAGAATTTTTGAACGAGCTGGAAAATTTCAAGATCGTGCCCCCGGAGATCATGCAGAAGCTCCGTAGCAAGATTGAGAAAACCGAAAAGGACGTTTCGGCAAAGTCCATTGCCAAATACCTGATCGATAAAGGCTATCTGACCAATTATCAGGCGAATCAAATTTTGACGGGTGCTACCAAATCGGTGGCCTCGGAAGAGTTGGATTTGGACGTGCCTTCCCAGCAAACCGATGATACGAACGAGTTGCTGAAAGACCTCAACCCGGCCGCCAAGGCGAGCAACCCGGCGATCGAGCAGACCCGTAACTATAACGAGCAAGATGTTGCCGAATTGGGCAATGCTGATTTAGGCAATGAAATCATTGATGTCGGTTCCGCAATGCCTCAGCAGGATTTTGATCCCATAACGGGGCAACCTGTCGGCGGTTATGACCCGCTGGGGGGGAACTACGACGGTGAGGTGGGAGGCGAAGAAGAGGTCGATCCCAATGAGGTTTTTCGCGGGAAAAAAAGCAAACAAAACCAATGGGATTCGCGATGGATTTACATCGGCTCCTCGATCTTGGCGTTGTTAGGCATGCTGGGTGTGATCTTGGCCTTCACGATTTTCAAAGCCGATTCTTCCAAGCTTTGGGAGCAAGCCGTCGACGCCTTCAACAACGGGCGGTATTCCCAAGCCCTCGGGGATTTCGAAAATTACGTCAAGAGTTTCCCCAGCGATACCAAAGTCGCGGACGCACAGGTCAAAATCGCCAACTGCAAATTGCGCACTTCGTACGACAGCAAGCAATGGGATAACACGTTAACCCGATCAGAAACCGTCTTGCCAGAACTGCTCGCGGAGTTGGAGAAAGAGGAACAGGTCGAGAAATTTGGTGACTTACGGAGCGAACTTGGCGTGATTCTGCCTGGAACTGCGTTGGGGTTTGCCACAAAAGGACTCGATTCCGATGACGTGGAAGTCAAGAAAGCTCAGTTGGCGTTGGCCGAACAGACGATGGTGTTGATTGATAATCCCACGTACGTGCCGAGTAGCGAAAAGAGAAAACCCGGGGTGGCTACTAACCTGACATTACTGGCGGATAATATCGCCAAAATCAAACGCCAAATAACGATGGAACGAGACTATGTCGCGGCCGTTGGATCGATGAATTCGTTGACCGAATCTGGGGATACGAAAGCAGCCTTTCAAACGTTTCTTGAATTGACCAGCAAGTATCCTGAGTTGAAGGTACGTGAAGAAATACAACAGGCGATGATGAACATCAGTCTGCGGGAAGCCGAACTGGTGGAAACGATCGACGTCGACTTGGCCATGCCCGAGCGACCCGTCTCGCCCATTTCTTCAAGTGTCGTTTTGGCGACCAAGACAGGGAAAGCCAATATTCTAGGCCTTTCCAATGAGATGTTGGTGCATCTTATCGATGGAACCCTTTATGGAATTCAGGCAGCCAATGGCAATGTGATTTGGCAGAAATATCTTGGCGTGCAAACACTAATCGAACCAGTGTGGTTAGGAGAGCCGAACAAATCAGACGTCATCGCCGTTGATTCTGAGCACCACGATCTGCTTCGCATCTCATCGACCGACGGCGTCGTGCGCTGGCGAGTTAACATTGGTGAACCATTTGCCCAGCCAAACGTAACTCCCTTGGGGCTTCTGGTGACCACCCGTTCCGGCAAAGTAATGAAAATTGAGCCCTCGGATGGCAGCACTGGGCAGGTCGCTCAGGTGCCAAAAGAGTGTTCTGTTTCCGGTGTTGTGATTGGCGGTTTACCCTTTATCTACCAGTTGGCTGACGACTCGAACCTGTATGTGATTTCTGCGGAAACCATGTCGTGTCGCGAGGTTTTCTATCTGGGCCATGACCCTGGCTCTGTTTCGGTGCGACCGTTTGTGATTTCGGGATTCATGTTGGTGCCTGTGAACGCTGCCAATTACTGTAATCTGCACGTCCTGAAACCGTTTGAGAATGGCCTGAAGATCGACGACGCACAGACGTCGATTCGGTTCAAAGGCCAGGTGAATTCACCCATCATTCGTTACAACCGCTGGGCGATTGTGATGTCGGATGTGGGGGATTTGCAGATGATCGAAGTCAATAAAGCCGACGAGGAAAAGCCAGCTGAACCCGTAGTCTCCCAGTCGATCGCCGTCAAAAAGGTCGGCGCCAATTATTTACTAGCGGATTCCCAGCAATTGTGGATCTGTGGTGGTTCTGGCATTCGTCGTTTTCGCATCCAGAATGCTGTCGGGAAATTCAGTGAAAAGGGTGTAACCAATAACCTGGATGCTTTTTTGGGACCCCTCTCCCTAAATGGTGAAACCCTGTTCCATCTGCGTCGGCGCAGCAATTCCTCGATGGTTTCCGTTTCGGCGGTAGAGGCCGAAACACTAAAAGAAATATGGCGAACCGATTTTGCCGCTCCCCTGGCCGGTCCCCCCATCGCTGACGGAGATCGCATGATTGCGGTTTCTGCTCAGGGGGACGTGTTTGAAATTACGGATGACGTGGTTGACCAAGGCCGGTCTAATTCTCCCTCCGTACGAGGTAGCACTGTGGTGCAAAGTTTGGTGTTCGACAACATGGTGGATTTTGGCGATCGTTATGTGATCACAGGACCAACGGATCGCAAAAGTATTCTGGCTTTGAATATGTCCGAAACGCCGCCTTCCAAACTCTCCGATTTGCAATCCCCGGCCGATAAACCCGCCTGCGATCCCGTGGCCTTTGGCGATAGTTTGCTAGTGGCTACCAAACGAGGGCAGGTTTTCCGCATCGATCCGCGGACAGGTCGCCCTGTGGGCGCGCCTTTCCAGCCGCCACTTACGCCTAATACGGATACTTTCTGGCGACGGCCATTGGTTTTCGATTCCCAAGAGCGATTTATGATCGGTGATGCAGAAGGGCAAATGTTCCTAGTGGAAGCGGAAGGTGAAAATTCGCTGCAGAAAATTCATGAGCTGCAACTCGACGGTCAGTTGTTGTCCCCTTTGGCGGGTGTGGGCGACTCCGCGTTTGCTGTGATCCGTGATGACAGTGGGGACCAACTAGTGGCAATTCCCTACGCCGATCAAATGCAAGCGTCCGGAACCGTCGCGTTGCCGGGTGGATATGTCGCTGGGCCCTTGCCCATCGGCGATGATCGAATGGTAGTCCTGGTCGATACCGGTGAAACGGTCTGTTTTAGCACCGCGCTGGAACAACAGTGGGCCGTCGAAATACCGCCAGAAAATAATGATCAACTTGCTGGTGATCCCGTGCTGTTGAACGGACAGCTTGTGATGGCTTTTGTGTCTGGCAAAATCGTTGCCGTGGATCCTGCCTCGGGCGATGTAAAGAATTCTGTCGATCTGGGACGTCCCATCTCCCATCCTCCGGTTGATCTGAATGGCAAACTCCTCGTGACGGGGGCGGATGGAACGCTGCATCAACTTGACGCGTTAAATTGGTAACACGACTGGCTGGGTAACTTGGCCTTGAGACCGAAACTTAGTGACCGAAACATGAATCGAAAAAACATGAAATCGATTTGGATGGCCTTACTGATTGGATTCGTAACTGCCTGCACGGTGGTTGCCTTTCCGTCGTCGGTTTTGGCTCAGCAGGAAGATGCAGCTCAGGAGCAGGAATCGGAGGGTTCGCAAACCATCGATTTGGAAGCGGACGCCAAAGAGTTTGCCAATGCCAACGATGTTAAAGAGGTCGAAATTCCGGTCATTGATCGCGAACCATTTGACCGCCTCACATTCGATGCCAGCAATGATAATTGGGTTTTGGATATTGACCCGATTGAACTGGAAGGCGTCTCGCGAACCGCATCGATCGATCCAAAGAATCGATCGGATCGCCTGCTCTTCACCATGGAACTGGATTACCCGGGTCGCCTGTGGGCTTGTCCCTGGAGCAGCTTGGTAAAGGTCGAACGGTATAGCGATTTAGTTTTGGGTGAGGCGGAAAAGGCCATGGTCGCCAAAGACTACGCGACAGCTTTTCGCACATTGCTTTTCCTTTCTGATTTATCTGATGCCAGGGGCGCAGGTAAAATTAAACAGATGATGGATGAGTGCCTTTACGAGGATGGACACGAGAATCTGGAAGCTGGAAATTATGGCGAGGCTTTGACGGCATTTGAAGCGTTGTACGAGAGACAGCCACGCTACAAAGTGCGTGGGGCTGGCTCGTTATTGGAAAAAATCACCACCTGCATAAATGAGTTCATTCGTGAAAAGGTAGAAGCCGGCGAATATGCAGCGGCTCGATCATTACTGGCGACATTGCGTCTTGAGTACGGAAATAAAGTCGACGAAGTGATGCAGTTTTGGGAACTGGATATGAAAAAGCGTGCTTTAACACGCTTGCGAGAAGTCGGCAAAGCTGTGCAGGCCGGTGACGGGATGTCGGCACACAAGAATGTGAGAGAAGTCATTTATGTGATGCCATCGCTTGTTGAGTCGGTCAAGAAATTCAATGAGATTGTTAAACAGTTTCCTTTCGTTTTTGTCGGGGTCACGCAGAGTGCCATCAGTCGCGATGTGCGACGGATCGAAGATTGGGCAGCACGTCGGGTTGGCTATCTGGTCGATCGCTGGATCATGGAGTTTCAAAAACCCACAGATCAAGGCGGGAAGTACATTTTCCCCGGCGGACGCATTCAGCCCATTGACGAACTGGGCCTGAAGTTTCGAATTCAATTAACGCAACCGATCCCTGATGATGTACCGCCTATTCTGACATACGAGTTGGAGAACCGCCTCCATGAGTTGGCGACCATTGACTCGGATGAATACTACATTCCTTGGGCTCGGCTCGTCGAAACCATTGAAATTGAAGATGAGCGATCCATCGTGTTCACGCTCAGGTACCCACACGTCTTGCCCGAATCGCTCTTGGTAATGCCTTGGTTCTCAAAAGGTGATGACCGCAAGGAAGAAGCTTTTGGCTTTTACAAGCCACGCTCAAGAAAAGCGGAAGAGGTGATTTATGAACGTAATGAGCGATTTCCTAAGAAAGATGGGCAACAGAATCCGCTCGTCATCGAACGGGTTTATGGCAACAGTGCCGAGGCCACCGACGCCCTCATTCGCGGTGAATTGGATGTGGTAGATCGGGTTTATCCCGGTGATATTTCACGCCTAAAAAAGGACCCCATGATCACCGTGCGTCCTTATTTGATCCCTTCGGTTCATATGCTGATTCCCAATCCGCGAAATGATCATATGAAAAGCGATAGTTTTCGACGCGCTTTGCATTTCGCGATCAATCGCGATTTGATTATCAATGAGATCATTTCCGGGGGAAGCCAGATTGAAGGCTTTAAGGTGGTCAGTGGCCCGTTTCCGGAAGGCACCGATGTCAGTAATGACTTGGCCTATGCCTACAATCGCGACGTGATTCCTCGCGAACACAGTGCGCTGCTGGCTCTTGTTTTGGCTCAGCAATACGTGACTCAAGAAACCAATCGGTTGGAAAACGAAGGTGTGCCCAACCCGGAGGTGGAAATGCCCAAGGTGGTACTCGCCTTCCCATCGACGGAGACGATTACGGCAGCCTGTAAAAACATGGCCCAGCAATGGCGGGCGGCGGGCGTCGAGGCTGAATTGCGACCTTTGCCGTCTGGGCAATTAGTGCCCGATGACGATGAATGGGATTTGTTGTACGCCGAAGTGCAGATGCAGGAACCACTCGTTGATGCCTACCGCCTTTTCGGCCGGAACGGGCTCGTCAAATTAGTGGATCCCACGATCGAACAGGCGCTGCGAAATTTGGATTCGTCATTTAAGTGGCGTGATATTTCTCGCAATCTCCGTCGTGTTCACCAACAGTCCGCGAATAACCTTTCCATTTTACCGCTCTGGCAAATTGTCGATCATTACGCCTATCGAAAAAATGTATTCAATGTGGGCAAGGACATTGTTTCGCTCTACCAAAATTTGGATGAATGGCGAATCGATGGTGTAGCACTGCCAAACGAAAGCAATGAAGTTTCAAAAAAACGACCTTGATATTTATGCAAGCTGAATTTCCCCCAACTCGTTCTCCCCTATTCCGGCCATGGTTGTGGTTAGTGACCACGCTGTGCGTTTGCTTTTTTGGAAGTGTCGGTCATGTCACCGCCGCTCCTCAAGAAGCTGAAACTGCAGAAGCCGCATGGGAATACCGCCCCTATAATGTGGTTGTGTGGTTAGCTCATGAGAATTCATGGCGATTGCAGGGGCTGGAAGAGGGCATCATTGAAGGTGTGGCTGCTCAGGCAATGTTGGCGGACCCCAGCAGTTGGAAACTGGAAATCACCCGAGCACCTAATCCATGGAACTGGCGCCTGATCTCGGAGAATTTTGATCGAGACCTATATAGCGATGATCTGCAGGCAGATGTCATCAATGCCGGTGAAACTCAGAACGCGGATAAGTTGATCATTGTGAAAATCACCGAGAATCTCGGGGAGTACGATACCAGCGTGCAGGAATTTGATTTGCACACCAAGATCTGGGGTGCCAAAGTGATCCGGGAAGCTGAAACCGCGAACTTGGCAAGTGTCATCTTTGACAGTATCCGCACGGCCTTTATGCCGATCACACGCATCGAAAATGTTTTAGATAAAGATGTGCGTGTACGGGTGCGAGCGATTGGTGTTTGCGAAATTGCTGAACGTGATGCCAATGGTGAATGGAAAATGGTGAAAAATACGGGTTCGCCGGCTTGGATCAATGACGATGAAATTCTGATGCCGGTGGTGCTGCGGAAAGATCGCCGAGGCAACCTCGACAATATCAGTGCCGTCTTTTGGACCTTCCTTTCCATCGTGGATCGCAGTGGCCCCAACTTGAATTGTGTGACTCATGCCATGCGGCGAGCTCCGTTAGGCGGTCGCACAGGAGGACGTACAGAACGCTTGGGGTTGTGCGTGCGTGCGCCCGATCGGGAGACCAAATTGAGATTGATCTCTAACGATAAACAGCAAGTGCCGCTGCCGGATCTTGAAATCTTTTCCCGTAATCCCGATACACCTGCCGGCGAAGATTCCGAGTTCATCGGCAAAACCGATTGGCGTGGCGAAATTGTGATTCCACCCAATGATGATCCGATCCGAATTTTGTTCGTGAAAAGTGGTCGTCGAGGGTTGGCTCGCGTCCCCATGGTCCCAGGGCTCTACGACAGCCAGGAAACCTCTATGCCCAATGATGAAAAACGGCTTTACGCCGAAGGGATCACCCGCGGTCTGTTTAACGAACTGATGGACAACGTAGCCAGGCGACAGTTGATCGCCGAACGGTTTCGTATCGCTTTGGAAAATAATAATCTGGAAAAAGCGTCTGACTTGGTGCAGGAGCTTAGCGAGGTTCCCGATGCCAATAACTTTAAGCGACGTTTGAATCTGGAAAAGCAGGATTTGCTCAGTGGAGATATCGACAAACGAGAAGTCGATTATATCAAAGGCTATTTTCTGCAGTTAGAGACAGCGACGTCTGACTTTCTCAACAACGTGAAAAATACTCAGCTGACTCGAGATTTGCAGGGCGCCCGCAAGAAATAAACAGACGCCCCCGTTTGTTCTAAAAAGCGACTGCTGAAATCCCATTGCCGAAAGGGATTCTTTTCAATCGTGTCGTGTTACTCGGCTTTCCTGCGCCACTACTTTGGGGGAGAATCGATCCGATGGCGATGCAGTTTCGCGGCCAAGCCATTTGCCACAGCCGCAGCAAGGGGAGCCTCCTTGGCATGGCAGCATGGCCTTAACGTAGGAGCAGGTCGCTGTCGAGTCGCGTCATCGCCTGGCGAACGGACCGGAGATACTCTGCCGGGTCGGCCTCAAACTGTGCTCGGTTTTCTGCGTTGGCAAAAAGCACAATCACCGTGGGGCCGTCGTCTTCCCCGTAGAACACACCATGTTTTCGCTTGCCGTCAATCAGTTCTCCCTTGTCGTGGAACCGCACCGGATCCGCACCACCGAGCAGTGGGCTGAACATGTCAGGCGTTAATTGAAATAGGTCACGTTTCTCCGCGGATGCGAAAAGGAACAGTCGGCCGCGGTGGTAACATCCCCATTGTGGGTCACCTTTGGTCCATTTTTGCTGCTCCATCAAGGATACGCAGCAGTAGCCTTCCAAACCAACCGATTTTTGAGCGGACTGATTCAAATTCGCCTCGGAGTTCAACTTGGTGGGCTGATCCGCGGCTGCAGTCGTTAGTGCTGCGGGCGTTGCCAGTTCACTTTTTTGTTCATCACGATCCAACGGTTTAAGTGCTTCCGGTTCACTTGTTTGAGCAGGTGTAATCGCGGATTTTGGTGGCTCGAATGCTGCGGGCGTTGCCAGTTCACTTTTTTGTTCATCACGATCCAACGGTTTAAGCGCTTCCAGATCACTTGTTTGAGCAGGGGTAAGTGTGGATTTTGGCGGCTCGAGTAATTCGGGTGTTGTCAGTTCGCTTTTTGGCTCAACACGATCCAGGGGTTTAGGGGTTTCCGGTTCGCTTGGGTGAGGGGGTGTAAAAGCGGACTGTCGGGTGGTGGGTGGCTCGGGTGTTACCAGTTCGCTTTTTTGTTTAGCACGATCCGACGGTTCAATCGCTGCCGACTCGCTTATGCGATTGGGTGTAAACGTGGACTGTCGGGTGGTGGGTGGCTCCACTGCCTCGGGCGTGACCTGCTCACTGGAAATTGTGTTCGGTGGATTTGCTAGTTGTTTTGAACTTGCATCAAAACTAGTTGGGGCGGGTTGGGTTGGGTTAGGCAAGCGAGTCGGAGGACTCGGCTTAAGTGCGGGTGTCGAATTGACATCAGCCAAGACTGGCGTCTGGAAGGCGCCTCCTCTGGGTGCAGCTGAGTTTGTTGTGGTGGAAACTGCCGGCCGATTGGCATTTTGGGGGGGAGTTTGGGGCAGGATTTGAGCGGATTCCCGCAACGTGTTAGACGCCTGAGGCGGAGTGTTAATCGCCCGTAAGTCAGTTTTTGAAATCTCGTCTGTCAGGATCGGAGCCGCTTCCAAGCTTGGGGCTTCATAGGGTTTTGCTAAAGTCGGCTCGGGGTTATCGAATTTGAAACCGGGCGCCGAGGTTACGGTTTCCGGAATGACAGCAGCTGATTCCTGTCGACTGCCTTCCGTCGCCGGCGTTGCCGCATGCTGAGCGTTTCTTTGGTTCGCCTCAAGTGACTGTTTCCATGCGACCTGCGCAGCCAGCTCAGCCTGAGCATTGCGTTCAGCTTGGGCCGCAAGTTCCGCTTGGGCCGCAAGTTCTGCTTGTTTCCGCTGATACAGCGGATTGACAATTCTTTTCGCCAGAGCCTGGCGATCTTTTGTCTGGGGTAAAATCGTGGAGGCAACTGCTGCCGGTTCTTTCACAACAGCTGGCGTTTGAGGGACGACAGTGGTCGGCGTCCCGTATCTAATCCGTGGGACGATTTGATTTGCCAGCGGGGATTCTGGAGTCGGTTTGTCGACGAAAGGAGTTGGTGGAATTTCCGTCACCAGTTCTTTCCCAGGCACTTGCGGTGTGGGCACTAGGGGCATGTTTTGTGTTTGCGCGACGCCCCGTGCACCGGGGAGATTCGCCTGTGACCCAGATGCGGGTTCGGCGGGCGTTTGGCTGATCGTCCAAGGTTCTGGATTTTCAAATTTGGGCGTTTGAAATCCCTGTCGATTTCCGGGTGTATTTTGAAATTGATTGAGGTCAGCGTTTGCTACTGCACCATAGGAGGCGGTTTGGTTCTGTTTAGCAGCACGCATTTCTCTTTGTCGACGTACCTCTTGCCGTAACTGATTCACCTCTTTCGCCACCTTGCGCGGGACATTCGATGCAGATCGCTTGGCTTGCTCGATCATGCGTTGGTAGCCGTCGCTCGACCGCGGGCTTGAGCGCTCTGAAATTACATTACCGGCGGGAGTAATAATCACGTCATAAGGAACTGTGGTGACCCCGTATTCCTTGGCGATGTGAGCGCTTAGATCGACGTCGATCTTTAGCGGAACCACTTCCGCGGTGATGACGCTAACAGCCATTGGATTTACGAAAACGAAGCGATCAATCTCTTTGCAGGCTGCGCACCAAGAAGCAGAGAAGTGCACCAAAATGAGCTTTTGTTCCGCATGGGCAATCTTTTTTGCTTGTTCAAAATCACGCTGCCAGACGATGTGGTCATTCGCTGATAGCGGACCTGTTATGCATAAAGCAAACAATCCGAGGCATAGAAATTTTTGAATCTTACTGCTGAGACTCATCCCTGAACCTTTTTCGTAACTGGAGGATCGCTTGGTGTACACCGACCGCGCACGCAACGAAGCCGAGGTATACACTCTCCCTAATCGATTTATCGGACAGCCAGTTCGTCACGATTAGGAAAAGGAGGGAAGATTTACCGGTTTTTCCGCCCAGAGGCCTTCGGTGGGAGGATGGGGGCAGTAGGGGGTTTTAGGGGGATATTTAATTGAATCCGCTTGACATCGGTATTTAAATTGGTAACACTTCCTTGGAAGATCTTTTTGTACCGGATCTTTACCTGTTTCCAAGACAAGCTTTGTCTCCCAGTCTGTTGTCGAAAACGCATCGCCGCGAGGAAGAAACGGCGTCTAATGCGGACAGACTACCGGACGCCCCGTCCGTCCAATAATTAAGAGTCGAGTTGGAATTCGATTTTTAATGGATTCAAATTCGCCGGCCACCATGCCGGAGAGATTTGGAATCGCGGATGTTACTTGTCGACCGTTGGAAATCCGTCGGGTTGGTTCTGTTTGCGACATGTTCTTTTCGTGTTTTGCCAACAGCGACCCCGCGCTACGTTGCTCGTGCGTCGGTCTACCGACGATTTCGCAAAACGGATGACATGGGTAGGGAAATCCGCATGGAATTGCGGTTTTACATTGCCAATGTATTGGAAAAATTCAGGATCTTGTCATGCGATAGCGCAGGAGAGATTTTAGAAAAGTCAAAAGGGATTGTGCCCGACCCCGTCGGTGGGCACTTCAACTGACCCTGATGCGTTTCTTGAGGAATAGCATCGAATCAGTATTACAAAGACATCTTTATCCAACAGTTTTTATGGTGGGCTTTCGCTCTGAAAGCCAATTAACTGGTCGCATCGATCATCTTATGTTTTTGCCGTTTTCGGCATCGCGATTTTCGATTGATGTAAATCATTACAAGGTAATTTCTTTATGGCCAAAAAACGCTCGCGTTCAAGAAACAACGCAGGAAGCGGTGGACGACCTTCTCGTAACGGTCGCCCAGGAGGAGGAGGTAATCGTCGTCGACGAAGTGGCGGCGGTGGTGGTGGCGGCGGAGGCGGTCAACGCTCAGGTGGCAATGGCGGTCGCCGTAACTACAAAGAAGACGATAACGTCGAAGTCGATGAATCCGAATTGACGGAATACACCGGGCTTTTGGAAATGCACCCCAACGGCTACGGGTTCCTCCGCAGTCCCGAAAATAATTATTCTCGCGAGAGAACCGATCCCTTCGTGCCCGGCACGATGATTGAGAAGTTTGGTTTACGGCCGGGCCTCATGATTACGGGGAAAATCCAGGGCGCTCGACGTCAACAAGGTCCCCGCTTACGAGTCATCGAAAATGTCGATGGGCTAGAGCCGGACGCCTACTCCGAAATTAAATCATTTGACTCATTGACGCCCATCAACCCTGAAAACTGGCTCCAGATGGAAACCGGTCAGGAACCGTTGACGACGCGTGTGATGGATCTTTTGACGCCAGTGGGAAAAGGGCAGCGGGCACTGATCGTGGCACCACCAAGAAGTGGTAAAACGATTATGCTGCAACACATCGCACATGGAATTGCCACGAATCATCCCGAAGTCAAATTAATCGTATTGCTGATTGACGAACGACCTGAAGAGGTCACCGACATGCGTCGAAATGTTAATGGCGAAGTGATTGCCAGTAGCTTAGACGAGGATGTGGAAAGCCACGTACGCCTTTCGCAATTAGTGGTGGAGCGGTGTCGCCGGTTGGCGGAAATGGGACAAGACGTCTTTTTGTTGATGGACTCCATCACCCGCCTGGCGCGAGCCTTTAACAAGTGGGTGGGGAATACCGGACGAACCATGTCCGGCGGCGTTGATATCAAAGCCATGGATATCCCCAAAAAGTTATTTGCAACCGCACGAGCCTTCGAAGAGGGTGGTTCGCTGACCATTGTCGGTACGGCTCTCATTGATACCAACAGTCGCATGGATGACCTGATTTTCCAGGAGTTCAAAGGGACCGGTAACATGGAGTTGGTGCTGGATCGCAAACTTGCGGACCGTCGAGTCTGGCCGGCAATTGATATATCCCAGTCCGGCACGCGGCGCGAGGAATTATTGTTGGCACCCGAGACGTTACACGCAGTGACCATGTTGCGGCGAACGTTGACATCGATGCACCACGTCGATGCCATGGAGCAACTCACTAAACAACTCGGACGCTTTCCTACAAACGCCGAGTTTATTCAATTGATAAGCGGCAAAATGGCCGTCGATTAATCATGCCGGAGAGCGGAGACCGACCTCGGGGTGGGTCTCCTACTCAAAAATCGTGAGCGGGAAAGAGTGGGGATTCTGCTGTTGGCGGAAGAGCCCAAGGCCGCATGAGCAGGGTGCCACAATGTCCCATGGAGGCGACCGTTTGTCGGTTGCTTTGGGCCATCGCAAAGGAACCTTGGGGTTTCCCGATTCTGGCCTTGCAAAAGTCGACAGGGCATTTCAAACTGTGTAACTCACGGCCGCCCACGATGCCTTTAATTCACGGTAATTCGCTACCGTCGAATGCGAGGAACGATTAAATCGGGTCCCGGGTGGCTTGAATCCAGCGAAAGCGGATTGGGAGGGTAAGCGAATGGTTAGCGGCTTCATTGGAAATGAAGTGCCGGGAAACTGGTTGCGAGTTCGAGTCTCGTGCCCTCCGCTTCTTATCGGCTAAGATTTTCTTCGGCCCGCGTTTCTTTGGCCCGCTTGAGACGGATCCCGCAATCTCACCAACGCTGCAGTGCCTTAGCGATCGTTGGCGAGGTAGGCAATTTGCGAACCGCGTTTCCGTTAGCCGATTTTGTCGTGTCGAACATATGAGCGGATCGCCTCGGGCATGGTAACCGAACCATCGGCATTTTGATGATTTTCGAGAATGGAAATTAAAGCTCTCGAGAGTGCCAGGGCGGTGCCGTTAAGGGTGTGCGTAAAGTGCGTCCCTTTTTGATCTTTGATCTTGAAGCGGGAATTCAGGCGTCTAGCTTGATAGTCGGTGCAGTTAGATGTGCTGGTGACCTCGCCCCATTCGCCACCTTCACCACGCCCGGGCATCCAGGCTTCGAGGTCATATTTTCGATAGGCGGGGCCGCCAAGATCGCCGGTAGCGGTGTCGACAATGCGATAGGGAATTTCCAACGCATCGAACAGGTCACGCTCGATTTGCAAGAGTTCCTCGTGCATGGCATCGCTTTGATCGGGGCGCGTGAATGCGAACATTTCAACTTTGGTGAACTGATGGACACGGTAGAGGCCCCGAGAAGCTCTCCCTGCGGCGCCGGCTTCGGTGCGGTAGCAGTGGCTGAGACCGCAAAGTCGGATGGGGAGTTCTTCCGACATCAGGGTTTGATCTTTATAGAGTCCGCCCAGAGTAATCTCTGCCGTACCGACCAGCGAGAGATCCATGTTTTCGATACTGTAGACCTGCGTTTCTGGACCGCGGGGATTAAAACCAATTCCCTCCAACACGGCGTCGGTCGCCAAGTCAGGGGTGATGGTTGGCGTAAAGCCACGCTCCATCAAAAAATCAACGGCGAAGCGTTGCAAGGCTAGATCCAGAAGGACAAGTTCCCCTTTGATAAAATAGAATCCCGATCCCGTGGTGCGAGCCCCACCCTCAAAGTCAATCCAGTCGTGCTGTTGACCTAATTCGACGTGATCCAGGACATCAAAATCAAAAGTGCGGGGTGCGTGCTTGCCTCGTCCAATCTCCAGATTGGCTTTGTCGTCGACTCCAACTGGGGCGTCGGCATGAGCCATATTTGGAAGGGTGAGTTGCAATTTCAGAATTTCAGCATTCAGGCGATCCACTTCGCTTTGTGCTGCGTCTTTCTTTGCTCGCAATTTGCGTCCTTCGTTTTTGCGTGCTTCCCTTTCCTCGGCATCTTTGGCTTTGCCAATCGATTTGGAGACCTCATTCGCTCGCCGATTCAGTTCTTCCGTCTCCGCCTGAATGGCTTTGCGTTGGGATTCCCATTCCACCAATTGGTCGACTTGTTCGGTGACCCCGCGATTGACGCAATTTTGTTTAACGTCCTCGATGTTCT
Source organism: uncultured Pirellulaceae bacterium (assembly GCA_905480235.1). Taxonomy (GTDB): domain Bacteria; phylum Planctomycetota; class Planctomycetia; order Pirellulales; family Pirellulaceae; genus CAJQPP01. Next base: position 50,397 of record CAJQPP010000031.1, on the reverse strand, counting down.
CGAGAATGAATTTTCGATCCAACATTTTGGTTTCGTTTCCTGAATACGGAAGGGAGTGGAGGCAGATCCCGCGCGTGGGATCCACGCTGCCGCGATCGGTTAATGAAGATTCTAAGAGCTTGTTTTGACTTGGGAGATTTCTTGCCACAACCATGCGCTGGCTTTGATACCCTTTTGAAAATCCTCCAGCGAGAATTTTTCATTGGGACTGTGCGGGTTGTCGTCATCCTGTCCCCAACCCAGCAACAGGGTGTCCATGCCCAGTTGCTCTTTGATGGAGCCCACGAGGGGAATTGAACCACCTCCGCGAATGAAAACGGGTCGTGTTCCAAAGCCCTTTTCAATAGCTTTGGCCGCGGGTTCCATAAACGCGTTTTCCAAAGGAACCAGCGCTCCCGGTGCCCCGTGCATATCTACCAATTCGAACTCGACTCCGGGCGGGCATAATTCGCCGATGCGCTGTCTTAGACCCGCTGCAATTTTGGCTGGGTCTTGGTTGGGTACCAAACGGAAACTGAATTTCGCGCCCGCTTTCGCCGGCAGTACCGTCTTGGCACCTTCGCCCTGATAGCCGCTCCATAAACCGTTGACATCAAAAGTAGGGCGTGCCCAGCGGCGTTCCAGGGTGGTGTAACCGGATTCACCGGTGGTGGCAGTCACTCCCAGATCCTGTTGATAGGCAGCCTCGTCGAAATTCAACGATTCGTATTCGGCTCGCTCGCGTGGCGTAAGTTCGATGACGTCGTCATAAAAGCCGGGGATTTGGATGCGGCCTTGCTCATCGATTAATCCACTGAGGATTTTGCTGAGGGCATTTGCTGGATTGGTAACGGCACCGCCAAAGGAGCCACTGTGGAGATCCCGATTGGGACCATTTACGCGCAACTCAAAATAGGTAATGCCCCGCAAGCCGTAGGTGATCGCTGGTTGCCCAGGGCCGTATTGGCTGCAATCACTGATCACACAAATGTCGGCTGCTAAGCGGTCTTCGACGCTTGGCCCATCCCCGTCATATTTGCCGGCCAAAAATTCGTTTAAGCCTTCGCTGCCACATTCTTCTTCGCCCTCGATTAAAAACTTAATTTGTAAAGGAAGTTTACCTTCGGTTTTCATCCAGCCTTCGCAACTGAGAACGTGGGTTAGCAACTGGCCTTTGTCATCGGTCGCTCCGCGTGCATAAACATTCCCGTTACGAATCGTCGGCTCAAAAGGTGGCGCATCCCAAAGATCGAGCGGATCTGGGGGTTGCACATCGTAATGTCCGTACACCAAGACCACGGGGGCGTCGGCAACAGGCGGTGTTTCCGCATAAACAATGGGATGTCCCACCGTTTCTATGATTTGAGAATCAAACCCCAGGTTTTGAAATCTCGCCAGCAACCAATCGGCGGCGGCACGCACATCACCAGCGAACTGGCTGTCGGTGCTCACGCTGGCCAGTCGCAGCCAGTCGCAGAGTTCATTTTGAAATCGTTCAGCGTTGTCATCGAGATAATTTTGAATCTCAGCGGTGGATTGTTGCATCCCTCAATTCGCTCCTGGAAAGTTCGGTGACTTAGGTATCAACTGGGAAGTTTGACGCTTGTGGGGGCCGTTTCCCACAAGTTTAACACGGTTTTTTGAAAGGCTTAGGCAGTCTAACGGTCTGGCTCCGAGATAAATCACCCCCGCACGACGCCGTGGTTAGGGGGGAATACCCGCGCATTAATGCCAATTTTTTAACTGGTCGGGCGTTTCCACAACGCTTAAAATGACCCCGACTACAATATAGCGTCGCGGACCGGCGGTGGGTATCGTCATCGATGGGTCAGCGCATGTTAATGTTAATTTGAATCAAAAATTCAGGAATGGATTTCACCTCGTCGAACAAAGGAATGCCCAAGAGGGATTGAAGCATGTCGGAAAATGGATCATTCGTCGCGGAACCAATCGTTCGTCGTGACTCTAAACAAGATCAAGAACAAAAGCGGCAACCGCGTTATCACGTTATTCTCTGGGATGACGATGATCACTCCTACGAATACGTCATCATGATGATGCGTAAATTGTTTGGACATCCCATCGAACGAGGTTTTAAGATCGCTGAGCAGGTTGATAGCGGTGGGCGAGCCGTCTGTTTGACCACGACCCTTGAGCACGCCGAACTGAAACGTGACCAGATTCATTCCTTTGGTAAAGACGGCCTGATTGAGCGTTGCCAAGGCGCCATGTCTGCCACCATTGAAGCGGAAGCAGACGATTGAGCGCAAAACTTAAAACGCACACATTGGGATGCAAAGTCAATCAGTACGAAACCCAATTTCTCCGGGAAGGATTGTTGGGGATCGGTTACCAAGATGCTGGGGATGACGAACAGGCTGATCTGTGCGTCGTGAATACCTGCACCGTGACTAATGAAGGCGATTCCAAAAGCCGTCAAATCATCCGTCGCATGCATCGTAAAAATCCAGACGCACGGATCGTCGTCATGGGGTGCTATGCGACCCGCGCCCCTGAGGAAGTAAGTGCTTTGCCTGGGGTTGCTGAAGTGGTGACCAATAAACGGGAATTACCCGATGTGCTTGGTCGCTTCGGTGTGGTGGATATTCCCAACGGGATCTCGGGGCTAAGCAATCGCCATCGTGCCTATGTGAAGGTTCAGGATGGTTGCCTGTTGCGTTGCAGTTACTGCATTATCCCGTCCGTACGGCCCGATATGTACAGTCGCCCGATGCAAGATGTGGTGGACGAAGTAAGTCGTTTGGTGGATCGCGGTTATCGAGAGGTGATATTAACCGGGATTCATTTGGGACATTACGGTGTCGATTTTAATCGCGGCAAGGCAAAAACTGATTGGGTACGCTTGTCACGCTTGGTCCGTAATTTGTGTGAACTGCCTGGCGACTTTCGAGTCAGGCTTTCCAGTATCGAAGCTACCGAGGTGACATCCGAACTGATCGATGTCATGGTCGATTATCCAGAAAAAGTTTGTGCGCACTTACATGTGTGTTTGCAAAGCGGGAGTGACTCAGTTTTACGGCGAATGCGTCGTCGCTGGAGTGTGCAGCACATTATCGACCGCTGCCAGTTAGTCAAAGAAAGCCTGCAGTACCCTGCCCTGACGACCGACTTGATTGTGGGTTTTCCCGGCGAAAGCGAGCAGGAATTCGCAGAGAGTTTGGAGACCTGTCGTACGATTGGTTTCTCCAAAATTCATATGTTCCCGTTTAGTGCTCGGCGCGGAACTCCTGCTGCCGACATGGAACAACAAATCCCGAAATCGGTGAAAACGGAACGCGGGCACGCGGTTGCCCAAGTGGAGCAGGAAAATCGCGAGCGATATGCAGAAACACTGCTGGGAGCCGACTTGCGGGTGTTGGTTGAAAACGCCGATGAACTTGGCAATGTATCGGGAACGTCTTGCCGTTACCTTCCAGCTTCAGTGCGTGTTCCCGCCGGCGATGCGGAATCCAGCAAGGGAAAACTGCTGGATTTTACCGTGAGTTCGGTTGCCGATGAACGGCTAAGCGGGCAATTGCGCTAAGCGTGGATGATTCGTGGTTGGAGAGCAGCTACGGATCGAGTAACAACGTCTGCAAATCGACCGCTGCAACAGCGAGTTCATATTCGGTTTCCACCAACCGCAAGCGGGCTTCCCGCACAGCCTGTAGTCCCGTTCGCAGTAACAAATATTCCGCTTCTCCCACTTCGAAAGCGCTACGGATTTGCCGTAGGTTCTCATCCGCTTTCGGTATGATGATGTCCCGGAGATTGTTGACTCGAGAGCGTAATCTTACGATCTCGCCCTCATTTAGCGTATACATCGATTGCAACTGCATGCGCTTCAGTCGAACCGCTTCCAGTTTTCGTTGATAACCGGCGCCGGCTGCAGCAATTAGCCCCTTCTTGCGGTCGTATTTCTGGAGCGGAACGCCAATTTGAAAACCACCAAACGCGTCCCCCGTATACGTGTCGTAGTTCAATGCCGCTTGAACTTGCAAGTCCGGACACTGCTCCGCTCTAGCTAATTGGATCTGCACTTTCCCTTGTTCTGCCAAAGCATTCGCAAAATTAATTTGCGGATGAGTTTCCAGCCACGTATCGCTCAGTGATGTGGAATCTCTACTCATCAATTCAGAAACGGTCTGTTGCCAATCGAAGACGATCTCTGGAGGTGAGCTTTCCTGACCTGGGGATTGGTGAATACCCAAAGGAATTGCCAGGGCTCGCAGTTCAAATTCCCTTTTCAAATCCAATTCGACTCGGTCTTGACGTAACCGATCCAGCACCAGCTCGATGTTGGAAACCGCGATGTTGGCAATCTCGCCGGCCGCGAATAACTTTTTTGTGATGTCCAGGACTTCTTCCAACGCCAGCATTTGTTGCGCGATGATTTTGTTTTGCTCGCTGTAACGAGCGGCTTTCAAGATGCGAGTTCCCACGTTTCTGGAAAGTTGCCAGCGGCGAATATCGTATTGTTGTTGCAAACCAGCGATCTCGATGGAGAAGTAACGTTGCTCAATACACTGGCGGTGATTGCGAACGATATTGCGTGACCAATAAACTCCGTACTGGCCGCCACCCCCTTCGTTGCCAATTTCATTCGTGATAATTCCCATGGTGGGATTGGGATAACGCGTTGCCTGACGGCGGTCCCCTTTGGCCTTTTCAATGGCCCAGTTGATTTGTTGGAAACCGGGGTCGTTGGCTACTGCCATGGTAATGGCATCCTGAACATCTATGGCTTTCTGAACATCGACGTTGTTCTCGTCGGCCGAAAACGATTCCGGTGCTGCTTGATAGATCCCCAGCGTCGGCGTCTCTTGCAGAGCAACTAAACCGGCCTCGGCGGAACCCGCAGGTACGAGAAGCCACAGTAAAAAGCCAGCGGCTCTTTGCATTGACTTCCAGTGCGTCAAAGGTGAGATGATCGACAATAGACCGTCCAGGAAAGGCGCGAATTCACAACGTGTCGGAGCAGGTTCCGATTATCATGCTTAATCGGCATTGGTTGATTCCAACGATGTTTCAAGCGGATTATTGCCTCCTGAAGTGGTCGTGCCGATTATTCGGCCAGACCGGCGAAGTTGACCAATTGCCCAAAGCGAAATATCCTTAGGGTCGCTGAAAGTACTTTCGTGACAAAAGCTAGCATGATCCGCATTTACTCACTGATCTTGGCAATCGTAATGGCGCAGGCCTTCGGGCAATCTGTTTGTCACTGCCAGATTATGGAGCATCGGCCTTGCCAACACGGTGTGGAGATCAATCTGCACAAGGGAAATTGCGATTTTTATTGTGGGCATCGGTGTTTGCCGTCCACTGACGAAAAGCACCATCATTGTGATTGCCAGCATTCTCTTACGGTTTTCATGGCAAGCCGCGTTAATGTTGACCGGGATGGACCGTCGATTGCTTGTGATGTGCACGGTACTGCGGGCTTTTGCTTGCACGCTCCCGATCACACTTGTGAAGTTCCGCCTAAACCGGTGGTTTCGCCGGCCCGCTGCGATACTGCGCGCGCTCAACTCGGACGGTGGCTGCTCTAAGACGTCTTGAGCCGGATTTGTCCCGTATGTTGCTGCGCTATTTTTTCGGTTTCATCGAAACAGATGACATCATTCGATTGAGGCAAGGTCATGATCAAGAACAAGTTAAGTACGCTTGGTTTAGCAATCGTCCCATTGGTAATCGGTTTGCTGGTGGGTTTAGCGGTTCCCTTAGATTTTATCCGTAACCAGATGGCGACATCTCTCGAGGGATCTCAGGCGGATGCTGGGCACAGTCATGCTGCCGATGATGCTCAGGGAGGCGAGTCGGACCATGTCGAGTTATCACCCACCGCTCAAGAGAGCATGGGCCTAAAGACCGGCTTGGTAAAGTTCGGCGATTATCAGTCGAATTTTGAACTGCCCGCTTTTGTGCGAGAAATCCCCGGAGCGAGCGAATTGCATGTCGCCAGCCGATTTTCGGGATTGGTAAAAAAAGTATTTATCAGCAAGGGCGAGACCGTCATTCCTGGGCAACCGATTGCCGAGGTGGAATTGACGGGCGAGATGTTGGCGACGGCACAGTCTGAATTGTTGGATGCTCAAAAACAGATCAGCATCGTGGAAAAGGAAATTGCAAGATTGGAACCATCCGTGCTCGCAGGTGGGGTGGCTTCGAAAACTCTGTTGGAGAAAAAGTACGAGCGTGATCGTTTGATTGCCAAAGTGGAGACCAAGGCCCAGGAACTGCTGGTTCGTGGATTAACGCAGGCGCAAATTGATGAGATTATCCGGTCTAAAAAACTACTGCGAACGGTGACGATTTGCGTCCCAGAGAATCTAATTCCACCTCAGCTAAACGCTGGCCATGTGATGGATGATGCTCCTGAGACTTTTCTAGTAGAGCGGCTTTTGGCCAAGCCGGGGATGATGATCCAAACGGGTGAGCATCTTTGTCTTTTGTCATTCCATGCGGTCGTCGTCGTGGAAGGCCAAGCCTACGAGAAAGATTTGCCTTTCATTCGCCAAGCGATTAGTAAAAAAACACCGCTCTTGGTTTCCATTGGTCCTGATGGAGCAGAAGAGCGAATCCCCGATCAACAGGTCGCTTTTTTATCGAATCACGTTGATGGTGAGACCAACACGTATCCGTTTTATATTTACCTCGTCAACGAGAAATTGTTTGAGACGGTATACGGAGCCAATCAAGCGGACTTCATCGCTTGGAAGTGGAAACCGGGTCAACGAGCTCACATCGAGATCCCTGAGGAGAAATTTACCCAACAGGTCGTGGTACCTCGCGATGCTTTGGCGATTGATGGTTTGACAAACTACGTATTTCGTTGGAATGGGGTCGTTGAGCACAATCACGACCATGATGAGCTAGCCACGGATCATGAAGAGCATGAATTGCTAGACGAATACGAAGCGTTAGAAGTGATTGTCACCTACCTGGATCGCAACTATGCAGTGATTAAACTAGCCGGTGATTTGCGCAAAGGGGATCGCATCGCGTTTAACAACGCGGGACGGCTTTTGTTTGCAATGCAGTCGGGTTCCTCGGGGCACGCCCATCACCATCACGCTCATTAACCAGCGATAGGGACCTGTTTGATGCTGAATGCGATAATCAAATTTTCGCTGAACAATCGCCTGCTGATTTTATTGGCGGCCATGATTGTGGCATTTTATGGCGTTCGCACAGCGTCGGAATTACCGATCGACGTGTTGCCGGACATCACGCGCCCGCGAGTCTCTATCTTGACCGAGTGTCCTGGACTTGCTCCCGAAGAGGTCGAGGCGCTGGTAACTCTACCCCTCGAATCCGTGCTTAACGGCGCGACGGGAGTGGAGACGATCCGTAGTTCCTCGGATATCGGCTTGTCGGTCATTCAGGTGGAATTCGACTGGGATCAGGAAATCTACAAAGCACGTCAAATCGTTCAGGAGCGATTGGCCGGTGCCGTTGGAGATTTACCGGTTGGCATTGAACCCAAGCTCATGCCGATTTCTTCTCTGTTGGGCCAAATCATGATGATTGGCATCTGGAGCGAGGATGGTACGACGGGGCCAATCGAGTTGAGGACCCTTGCCGATTGGACGGTGCGTAAGCGGTTGATGCAGATTCGCGGCGTAGCCAGTGTGATCAGCATGGGGGGCGGGAAACAGCAATTTCAGGTGTTGATCGACCCTCATCAAATGCATCAGTTTGACGTTACTCTCGATGAGGTTGAGGGGGCGTTAGCGGCCAGTAACTCCAATGTGGCCGGTGGTTACATGGAGGATGCTTCTCATGAATTTGTGATACGTGGAATTGGCCGGGTTAACAATACCCAGGATATCGAGCAAATCGTCGTCAAACGGCAGCCAACCCGATCGGTGTTGGTACGCGATATCGCCCAAGTCGTGATCGGCGCTCAAACCAAGCGGGGAGATTCTTCCGTCAACGGAAAGCCCGCGGTTGTATTGACCATCCAAAAGCAGCCACAAGCCGATACGCGACATCTGACGGGTGAAATCAAAGACGCTTTGGAGAATTTACGTGCTGCTTTGCCGGCAGATGTGCGCATGGAGCCGACTTACGAACAACGCGAGTTTATCGACTACAGTGTCGGAAATGTCATTGAAGCGATACGCGAAGGTACGATTTTTGTCGTCATTATCCTGATGCTCTTCCTGTTGAATTTTCGCACCACCATTATCACGTTGACCGCAATTCCGCTCTCTCTGCTGGCCACCTTTTTAGTTTTTCGCTGGTTTGGGTTTTCAATCAATGTCATGACATTGGGCGGTTTGGCGGTGGCGCTGGGAGAGTTAGTCGATGATGCCATTGTGGATGTGGAAAACATCTTTAAACGGTTGAAACAAAATGCGAAGCTTCCGGAAGCGGAGCGAGTTGCTTTTGCGGATGTCATTTTTGAGGCCAGTAGCGAAGTTCGCGGAGCCATTATCAACAGTACCATTATTGTGATTATGGTTTTCGCCCCCCTCTTTGCCCTCTCTGGAATCGAAGGGCGATTGTTTGTTCCTTTGGGAGTGGCCTACATCGTATCGATTCTCGCGTCGACAGTGATTTCACTAACCGTGACGCCCGTTTTATCCTATTACATGTTGCCAAAATCAGGAGCGGTTCGTGGTACGAGCGACTCCCTGACGATGCGTTTTCTCAAACGCGGTTTTACGCCAATCATCCGATTTAGTATGACGCAATTGGGATTTATTGTGGCTTTGAGCACAACCCTTTTGTTAGTCGCCTTTTCGGGTTTGATTGTCTGGCAAATGGGGAAAGACTTTCTGCCGCCGTTCGATGAAGGCGCCACCCAAGCCAATCTGTTCTTGCCTCCGGGCGCGTCTTTGGAAAACTCACGGCAAGTCTCTGCGATTGCCGAGGAGCGACTCGCCAAATTGGTCAAGTCAGAGGAGAATCCCATGGCGCCCTTTGTCTGGTTCACCAGCAAGTCGGGGCGTGCTGAGGAGGACGAACATGTGATGGGAGTTAATACGACCGAGATTACTCTCTCGCTGAACCCAGCCAACAAGATGTCGCAGGATGAGCTGGTCAAGTTGTTGCAGAATGAACTGGGCGATATCACAGGTACGACTCTGGAAGTCGAGCAACCGATTGGTCACATGATTGGCCACATGTTGTCCGGAGTTGCAGCCGAAATTGGTATCAAGCTGTACGGCGAAAATTTGACGATACTGAAAAGCAAAGCCGAAGAGGTCAAACAAATGCTCGCAGGCATTGACGGTTTGACGGAACCCATTGCGGACCAACAGCAAATGGTGCGGCAATTGAGGATCGTGACAAAACCTTTCCAGTTGGCCAAATACGGCCTGACGGCCCAATATGTCAACCGAATGGTAGAGACGGCACTACGTGGGAGAGTGATTAGTGATGTGTTAGTGGGGCAACGTTCGTTCGATTTAATGGTTCGATATGATGAACCCTTTCGACGGGATACCGATAATCTCGAAAGAATGCCTATTGAACTACCGGATGGGACAAGAGTCCCGCTCTCCGAGTTGGCCACGATTGACCGAGAGGCTGTAGGGCCCAACACAATAAATCGCGAAAACTCTCAGCGGAAAATGGTCGTTCGCGTGAACACCTTGGATCGTGATCTGGTTTCTGCGGTCGAAGAGATAGAAAAAAAAGTAAAGAGCGATTTAGATTTGCCGGATCGGTATTTTGCCGAAATGGGTGGGCAATTTGAAGCACAACGGACCGCGACGCAACGGATAGTTCTGCTCAGTGGATTGGCCCTCGTGGGAATCTTTGTGGTGCTATTTTCAAACTTTCAATCAGCGAACCATGTTCTGCAAATTCTGGTGGCGTTACCCGTCGGTTTTATTGGGGGAACCTTTGGTTTGATGATCACGGGACAGACGCTTTCCATTCCGGCTATCGTGGGTTTTATCTCGCTCGGGGGGATCGCCATTCGCAATGGCATTCTGTTGATGGAAGCTTACGAGCGATTTGGTGAAAACCAGGAAGATCCTAAACTCGCCATTTTGGAGGGTTCCCTCGATCGCTTGGCTCCGGTGTTGATGACGACATTGACCACCGGTTGTGCGCTGATTCCTTTGGTCATCGGAGGGTATATGCCGGGCAAAGAGATTCTGTACCCCGTGGCTTCAGTAATCCTCGGTGGGCTAATAACGTCGGCGATCGCCGAGTATCTGCTGAGGCCCGGCCTGTTTTATTATCTTGGTACGCCCGCCAATAGCCCGTCCGCAACTGATTCCACGACGTGATGCTCGTGAACGAATGACTGGGATGGGGTAAGGAGGCCGACCGATATATTCAAGAATTTCAAAGCATAATTCTTGATCGACAGCGAAATCTGCCCGTTTTCTACGGTTATATCGTTCGAGAGTGATTCGGCAGAGCGTTTTATCCATGGTTGGATGGCCGCACCGATAGAGCTTGCAAGCTTGGCAAACAAACAAATTCACGACGATCAAGATTCTCAAAGTTAGGATGAAATACAGTGTCGGCAAAGAAATATGCGATAATTGGTGGCAGCTCCGGTATCGGTTTAGCCTTGGTGAAGCGTCTGTCGGAAGCCGGACATCAGGTGATCGTCGTATCGAGAACATCGGAATCTTTAGCCGGGCTAAGCCAGGTTGAGCACATCGCGTGTGACCTTACGCAGGACGAAGTTTCCACCGAGTGGTTCGGGGATTCTCTAGATGGTTTGGCGTATTGTCCGGGCACGATCAATTTGCGTTCATTTCGCAGCCTATCGCCGCAACTATTTCGCGATGATTTTGAGCTCAACGTGGTCGGGGCGGTGAAAGTCATTCAGGCGGCCTTAAAGCCCTTGAAAGCCAGCGGCCAGGGCAGTGTTCTGCTTTTCAGTACAGTGGCAGCTACTCAAGGTATGAGTTTCCACGCATCCATTGCCGCGTCCAAAGGAGCCATTGAAGGATTAACTCGATCGCTGGCCGCAGAACTGGCTCCGCTGGTGCGAGTGAACGCCCTGGCTCCCTCTTTGACCGAAACCCCGTTGAGCGAAAGACTGGTCTCCAACGATGAAAAGCGTAAAGCAGCCGGTGATCGACACGCGCTAAAGCGAATTGGCCAACCCGCAGATTTTGCCGAACTCGGGCAGTTGTTACTCACCGAGGCGGGAAGCTGGATTACGGGTCAGGTGATTGGCGTTGACGGTGGATTGTCGACGCTTCGTTAAAAAGCTCGGCTGGTGAGTTGTTAGCATGTAGTGAGTAACTCACCGCGACCGCCACACAATGAATCTCCATGGTAGAGATGCCATTCCTCGGTGTCCCAAATGTGCGAGAATCCCAATTGGTTGGCGTAGCGTGTGATGAGATTCGTAACGGGGAATTTATGCTGTCCGGCATCAATGAACCGTGTGGCAAGAGGTGGCGGGGTGCCACCTAACATGATCGTCCCGCGGACCATTTCCAAACCAGCCTGCTCGGTGACGCCTCCACAGACCATGATGGTTCCGGCTCGCATCGTAAAACCGCAACGCTGCTGTGCTTTTCCTCCGATGCCGATCAAACCACGCCGCATGGCCCTGCCTACATCCTGGCCAGCGGAACCTTGCACCAAAATTGCGCCGCCATTTTGCCCCAACCTACCACCATCGTACGCCGATCCAGTCCCGTGGCCGACGTTTCCCTGGATCTGGATCAGCCCACCTCGCATCTCTGCTCCGGTGTAATGTCCGGCCGTCCCTCTGGTGTGGATGGTGCCACCGGTCATTCGGCTGCCTAAGTGGTTGCCTACGTCACCATTGACTTGAATCCGTCCACCTGACATTTGATAACCGATACCATGAACCCGTGATAAATCTCCATTCCAGATGTGGTGCAGATCCGAGCCATCACCTGATACACTAAACCACTCACCTATTTCAGTGGCTGTGTTACCCAAGCGGATTGGTTGGCGAAGAATATCCTCTGGTTTGGCGTTTTGGATGCTCTCGGGTGTAATCGAGAACACCTCCAGGATCGTTTCGGGATTTTGTTTCAATTCAAACTCAAGCATGCCTTCTGTTCCGCTTCCCCTCGTTGTCTCACCGACGATTATGACTGATCCATCCCACCCGTCACAACCACTTTGCAAATATCCCGCTCTAATTCTTAGCGGCGGTCGCTCGCGTCGTATGGGGCAGGATAAAGCTCTATTGCCATTGGGGCAAGAAACCGTGCTTCAGCGTGTAGAAAAAGCGTTTGCCCGGCTCTCACCTTACCGCGTGTTGGTGATTGGGCATGATGCGGTTGCACCCAGAGGCTGCAATTTTCAAGCAATCATTCGCGATCAAAATCCTGACGCAGGACCTCTGGAAGGACTCCGCGTTGGGCTGGACTTTCTTTCGGATCACCCTCTGGTTTTTGTGGGTACCTGTGATGCCCCACTTGTGGTCCCACAGGTCTATCGCGCGATGGTCAACCAGTTACATTCCGCAGTCGATGCGGTCGTACCAAAAATCCATGAGCAGGTTTACCCATTGACTGCCGTCTATCGCACACGCGTGAAGTCCTGTGTCACCACCATGGTGCAACAGCAGCGACTCCGTGTGAAGGACCTTTTGAGCGAAATCAAGACCTGTGACTTTTCGGCTGACGAATTTGCCAAACTCGACCCGACCTACCAAACGCTGAGGAATATCAATACCCAGGGTGAGTACCGGGATCTGCTAAAGGAAATCAGAGCGGAATAACGGCACCTGCGGGAGCTGCGTTGCCACGACAGACGATTTCCTAAATGTCTTTTAGCAGTTCTTCCAGATCAACTTTTTCCGCGTCGGCCCACATCTGTTCGAGACTGTAGAACTCGCGAGTTTCGCTGTCAAAAAGATGAATCACAACCGTTGCGTAATCCAATACGATCCAGCGACTTTCATCGTAGCCATCAATGTTGGTGCGTTTGTCATTGAGATCATCTTCGAGCTTATGATCGATCTCTTCGCTCATGGCGTGCAATTGGCGTCGACTGGTGCCTGTGGCGATTACAAAATAATCAAATAATGCCGTCTGTTTGCTCATGTCCAGCACTTTGATCTCAGTGCCACCGTTCTCTGCGGCTGTTCTTGCTGCGGCCAAAGCCAACTCGAGGCTGCGTTGGGGATTCCTGCGGTCGACAGCTGCAGAAGGGGACGATTTATCGGTCAAGGTGAGGTCCTTGGATGAGAGCAAATTGAGTGGGTGGTTCACGTGCTTAGCCTGTTCGGAATTCGTTGGAATAACAGGGCTAATGACATTTTTACCATAGTCCGGGTTCACTATAACAGGGACAATTTGGGAAATGACGGGTAACTGAGTGCGCGTTGACCACCTGTTAGGTAGCTCTTAAGATTCTTTCAGTCCGTTCTTTGGGCTTTTTCAGTTTTTAATCCCCGTTATCGGGTTAGAAAGGCAACTGCCATGCTGCGTTCGGTGATTATTGCAGCGATCATCTTGATGAGTTGGATTTCCAGTGTTGCTGAGGCACAGAAAAAAGTCGTCGTCTGTAGCACCACTCAAATAAGTGATTTTACCCGGCAAATCGTGGGGGATGATTGGGAAGTACTATGCGTTCTCGCGCCCGGACAGGACCCTCATACTTACCAAACTCGCATCGAAGACGCCGAAATGGTGCAGCGGGCGGATTTATGTCTTGAAAATGGTTGGCATTTGGAAGGCGCCGAATGGATGCGACGTCTGGCCGAAAACAGCAGCAAAACGATTGTCACTTGCATTACCGGCGTGCAGCCCCTCAAAGTCGAAGGGCAGGATGGGTTTGTCAACGATCCCCACGCCTGGTTCGCGCCGGCTAATGCGGCGATCTATGTGCGAAATATTCTACAGGCCGTAAGCGAAATCGACCCAGCAAATGCACATCGGTTCCAACAGCGAGCCACTCTTTATCTGGGCGAGTTGAATGCCCTTAATAATTGGATCAATGACCAAATAAATCAAATACCAGCCGAACGTCGCGTGTTAGTAACCCACCACGACGCGTTTGGGTATTTCTGTAAGACCTTTGGTTTCCGTGCGATCAGTCCAGCCGGTTGGACGACCGAAGAAATTGGCGGGATCAGCGTTGAAAGGCGGCAAAAGGTGGTCGACTCAATTCGGGCAACCGGTGTGGCCGCCATTTTCGTGGAGACCTCTTTGGATCAGCGAATGATCAGCGAGATCGCGCGAGATGCCGGGGTCAAGATCGGCGGACATCTTTATTCCGACGCAATGGGCCCTCGCGGTACAGCAGGGGAAACTTATATCGGCATGATGCGGGAAAATATACTAACCATCGTTGCTGCATTAAAGTGATCTCATGATTCGTACTCTATTGGCTGTTGTCCTTGCGGCTTTAATTGTGGGGTTTGTTTGGAGCTACGCTTTTTTCACAGATCAAATCAAGCCACTCCCGACGCAAGTCGCCGAATTGGATTCCAGCGGGCGGTATGACATCAACGTTGTATGCACGTTTGATATTCAAGGAAACAGTTTTGGATTTCCAGCGATCAAAGTCGCTTTTCGCGACAATGTGCTGCTGGAGTCAAATGAGTTGATGGCAGCGGGGGTTCCAGTAAAAATTGAAAATGTGACGGATATCAAACGAGGCTTGAATGATTTTCTCATTCAGGTCACCCCCGTTGAGACCGGATCACAATCCAGTGGAGGGGCGTTCGGTTTGGATTCCCCTACCCAGACACCTCAATCTGAAATTGCTCGTTCCTTTCGTGTGTCGATTATCCGGGATGGTAACGAGATGGCCCACGAGTTGGTTTGGGCCGATCAAAAGGGACCGATCAGCAAGTTGGTGCGGATCGATGTCGTCGACTATGGGAAGCCGGAAGATTGATATTTCATTGCATTATGAACAGGCAAGAACCGTCGTCCAAGGACAAGTTGTTTTAGGTTACATTCCCCTACCGAGATACGCATGAATTCCTCTCAAAGTGCATCCAAGCCGGCTATCGAGGTAGATAATCTGACCGTCAGTTATGGTCCGGTCCCTGCACTTTTGGATGTTTCCTTGGCTATCCCAGCGGGAAAACTGGTCGGCGTGATTGGCCCAAACGGGTCGGGGAAATCGACGTTAATCAAAGCCATTCTTGGTTTTGTCAAACCGGATATCGGTTCGGTTAAAATCCTTGGCGAGGATGTTGCGCGTGTCAAAGGGCGGGTCGCCTACGTTCCCCAACGGGGTTCGGTGGATTGGGATTTTCCAATCACCGTACGCGAGGTCGCCCTAATGGGGCGTTATGGCAGCAAACGTTGGTGGCAAGACATGTCGAGAAATGACTATGCCCTTGCCGATCGTGCGTTGCAACAAGTGCGGATGAGTGAGTTTTCAAAACGACAAATTGGTC
This sequence comes from uncultured Pirellulaceae bacterium, assembly GCA_905480235.1. Lineage (GTDB taxonomy): Bacteria > Planctomycetota > Planctomycetia > Pirellulales > Pirellulaceae > CAJQPP01. The sequence continues at coordinate 35,096 of CAJQPP010000031.1, read as the reverse complement.
AACTGTCAGGTGGCCAACAGCAACGTGTTTTTATGGCACGAGCTTTGGCACAAGATGCGGATATTTTGTTGTTGGATGAACCGTTCGCGGGTGTCGACGCGGCCACGGAAGGCGCGATTCTTAATGTGTTGACCGAGGCTCGCCAAAAAGGAAAAACGATGGTGGTGGTCCACCACGACTTGGAGACAGCTTGCGAGTATTTTGATTTGCTGATCTTACTGAAACAACGAATGTTCGCTTTCGGATCGCCCACGCAAGTTCTGGAACCGGAATTGCTAAGCGAGGTCTACGAGGGCAAGTTACGCGTCTTTGAGGCTCTCACCAACCACACACTGGAGGAGGTCTTGCAGAAGGGGCTCGTGCCAGGCACTGGAGAGGGGAGGCCACCTAGATAATGGATTGGTTAACAGAATTCCATCTCGCGAACGGGCACCTTATTAAACCGCTGGTGGTGGGGACCTTGGTGTCATTGGCCTGCAGTGTCGTCGGTTGTTTTATCATCCTGCGCCGCCTTTCGTTTTTGTCGGATGCCATTGCCCATGCCATGTTGGCGGGAGTGGTCGGTGGATATCTTTTGATGAAGTTGCTTTTTGGCACGGAAGCTCATGTCGGCGCTATGTTGCTAGGAGCGCTGTTGGCGGGTGTTGTAACCGTTGGCATGGTGGGTTTTGTGACGCGGGTTTCACGCGTCAAACAGGACACGGCGATTGGGATTATGTACACCGGTATTTTTGCTCTCGGTGCGTTTGCCATCTCCATGAAATCCTTAGGACAATACATCCATATTGATATCTACCATTTCATCGTAGGTTCGGTAATTTCGGTGGGCAATTCGGAATTGTGGATTGCCGGATTGGTGACGGCGTTTATTGTGGCCGTTGTGATGATGTTTTTTCGCCAATTGCAATTAACCAGTTTTGATCCCGTGATGGCCGCGTCGATCGGCGTGCCTGTGGTGGCCGTGGATTATTTATTGACCGCCTGCACCTCCTTGGTGGTGGTGAGTGGCGTACGGATTGCCGGAGTTATCCTGGTGGTGGCACTCGTCATTACGCCAGCCGCCTCGGCGTATTTGTTGTTCGATCGACTCAATCGCATGATCGTGGCGGCGGCTGCCATAGGGATTAGCTGTTTCTGGGCCGGTTTTTTTCTGGCCCATGCCGCTGGCGCATCGCCTGGCCCCTCGATTGTGATTACGGGAACCGCCTTCTTTTTGGCGACTTTGGTGTTAGCGCCCAAGTACGGTTTGTTGGTGGATTGGAATCGCCGCCGGCGAGCTGTGCCGCAGGAAATTAAAGAAGATGTGTTGGGTGCGATCTTGCGAAGCGAGCAAGAATGGGTGCCGATCAATGATGTGGTACGGCACATTGCATCCAATAAACCCAAAATTCGCAGAGCCATCATGCAGTTGATTCGCCAAGATCTACTGGACCAAAAAGATGCCGGGCTGCGATTAACGTCAAAGGGACGTCGGGAAGGCAGGCGACTGTTGAGGGCACATCGCATTTGGGAAACCTATTTGGATCGAATGGGAACGCCCGCCAACGAATTGCATGGGCAGGCGCACAAGTTGGAGCACATGAATGACGAAAAGACAATCGATTACCTCGACGACAAGCTCGGACATCCATTAAAAGATCCCCACGGCAGTACGATCCCCGAGGATTTTGTCGACTTTGAAGAACTCTCAGAGGTGCGTTCTAGTCTGTTGCGAGAAGGGTTTCGGGCAGAGATCGTGCGTGTAGAGGACGCTGCTTTGCGGGATCGTCTCATGCCGGGTACCAAAGTGTCGGGTGGGCCTCGCAGCGCTGATGGAATTCGCTGGTCGCTGGTTACCGAAGACGGCTCAACCATCGAACTATCCCATGATCAAGCCGATGCGGTTTTTGTGCATCGAGTGGAATCCGATCCGTCATGATGAATCCGAAATATGATGTGATTATCGTGGGAGCGGGAGCGGCCGGTTTGTGGGCCGCCGCCACAGCTGCCAAACGCGGGCAGCGCGTGCTGCTCATTGAAAAAAATAAAAAACTAGGCGTTAAAATATTGATGTCTGGTGGAACGCGTTGCAACATTACGCACAACGCCTCCTGGCGGGGTGTGGCAGATGCATTTGGGAAACCCCAAGGCCGTTTTCTGAAGTACGCCTTGGCAACGCTGACTCCGGAAGCCGTCGTCGATACTTTCCATCAGTTGGGGGTTGGAACCAAGGTTGAAGAGACGGGTAAAATATTTCCCCAAAGTGACCGAGCCATCGATGTACGCGATGCGTTAGTCACCCGGGCTAGGCAGGCAGGCGTCCAGATTATGCCGGGGACATCGGTAACGGGCATTGCCCCAACCCAAGATCACTTCGTCGTTTCCTGCACGGAGCAAACCTTTTTTTGTCATGCATTGGTTTTGACGTGTGGCGGGCAAAGTTATCCCGGCTGCGGAACCACGGGTGATGGATACGCGTGGTTAAAAGAGCTGGGGCATTCGGTGGTCGCGCCGCGGCCGGCTTTGACTCCCCTCAAATGCCGCGATGAATGGGTACATCGTCTTTCTGGCGTAACGATTCCCGATGTTGGTCTCAGCGTCCAATTGCAAAATGGAAAATCGCAGTTAGTTCGTTCCGACCGCTCCTGCTTTCGCGGTTCTTTTTTGTTTACCCACCGAGGATGTTCTGGACCGGCGGCACTGAACATCAGTCGTTTGGTCACTGACCCAGCCAATAATTTACCCAAAAAACTGATCTGTGATTGGTTGCCGGATCTGAGCGAGGACAAATTAAGAAACGACCTGACATCCACTGCAGTTCGGTCCAGTGGACGACAGTTATTTAATGAGCTTTGCCATGTTTTACCAAAACGACTCGCTCAGGAGCTTTGCGATTTGGCTGGTATTCCTGGAGACCAATCCTTGGCCGAACTTGGCAAGAAGCGATTGAATCGGATTGTTCAACAAAGTAAGCGGTGCCCGGTGGATATTTCCGGCACGCTGGGATTTGCCAAAGCGGAGGTTACCGCAGGTGGCGTTGAATTAGGTGAAGTCGACCCACAAACCATGGAAAGCCGGTTGGTGCCGCGATTGTATCTGGCTGGCGAAATCTTGGATGTGGATGGACCCATTGGTGGATATAACTTTCAGGCAGCCTTCAGCACGGGCTTTGTCGCTGGGAATGCCATCGCCAGCGGTTAACACCGGATTGCCTGAACGGCCTGCCGATTTACTCAACCCAACACCCCCCTTCGTCTGCCAGAGTCCGGGCCACGCATTAGCTGCCCAAATTATTTGCTGGCGGGTTTGGATTTAGGTTTCATGCGATCGTATGCGACCTTGCCACCCACGATCGTGTAATCGATTTTGGTATCCTGAATTTCATTCTCGGGGCAGGTCATGATGTCCTTTGACAATACGGTGATGTCCGCCAGCTTACCGGCTTCAAGCGAACCCTTGATGTCTTCTTCAAAAGCCGCGTAAGCACAATCGAGCGTATAGGATTTCAAGGCTTCAGCGCGAGACATTTTCTGGTCCGGGAAAAACTCGGTCCCATCTTTTAGTTTCCGCGTAACCGTGGCGTAAAACGATGCGAGAGGATTGATGTTCTCAACCGGAACGTCCGTTCCGTTGGTCACCACCGCTCCGCTTTGCATAAGTTTTTGCCAAACATAAGCACCCTCTTCTGAGCGCCGTAATCCTAACCGCTGTAAAACAAAGACGGCGTCGGAGGTGCAGTGGATACCTTGCATGGACGCAATCACGCCGAGTTGACCAAACCTTGGAATGTCATCCGGATGCAGATGTTGCGCATGTTCGATGCGCCAACGTCGCGGCATGATAGAGGGGTTTTTCTCGAAAGATGCCTCAAAGATATCGAGCACCTCACGGTTTGCACGATCGCCGATCGCGTGAACACAGAATTGGTAACCGTGTTTGATTGCTAAAGCGGCTAATGTTTGTGCCGTTTCCAGCGGAGCGGTATTCAGGCCTTCGCTGCTGGGGAGATCTTCATAGGGCAGCAGCAGCCAAGCTCCGTGGGGGCCCAGGGCACCGTCCAGCGAAAGTTTGATACCGCCCACGGTAAAAAAGTTATCGGCATGGCGACTGATTTTTGTTCGTGCAAGATTGTCTTCCATCAAGGCGAGGTGATCTCGCACCATGATCCATAATCGCACGTCGATCTTTCCCTGCTCAGCCATCTCTTTGAGCATCGCGATATTAGCGAAAGAGGTGCCGGCATCCTGAAAACTCGTGATCCCGTTTTCAAGACATTCTTTGACCGCCAATTCGACGGCTCGTTCGGCAAGGCGATCGCGATCCTTATCGGACTGTTTGGCCGTTGAGGATGCATACGCTCCGCTCAGAAGGGTTTGGGCGGTTTCCCGAAAGATACCGATTGGCGTGCCGTTTTCATCCTTGAGAATTTCGCCTCCAGCGGGGGCTTCGGTATTTCCAGAGATACTTGCCTCTCTCATGGCAAAATCGTTGGCGAAACACATATGACCACTGGCGTGCGTTAGTAAGACCGGATTGTTGGGAGAAATGGCGCTGATTTTGTCATGCGTTGGATAACCATCGTAAAGCCGCTCTGGTTTCACGTTCCATTTTTCTTGATGCCAACCGCGTCCTATAATCCACTCCCCCGGAGGGGCAACCGCCACAGCCGTTTGGACTTGCTCAGCGACATCGTCCCAAGATTCCGCAGTGGAAAGATCCAGCATCATCTTGGATTGCCCGGTGCCAATAAAGTGACCGTGTCCCTCAATAAAACCGGGCGTCGCTAACCGGCCGTCTAATTCTAAAATGGTAGTTTGGGGATTAATAAACTTGCTGATCTCTTGATCGGTACCGACCGCAAGGATTCGGTCACCTGCGACTGCGAGTGCCTCGCCTTGCGGGTTAGCCGGGTCGACGGTGACGATTTTACCACCACGCAAAACCAAATCTGCGAAAGGTTGCGCTTGCGAATTGGCAACCAGGGAGAAAATGAAAATCGTCGAAAGAAATAGGGGAAGGCACCGCATTTTGAAATCTCTGGGCGACAGGATGAGAAATGATCTTGGAATCAGAGCACCATCCTAGAAAACTGCCAGAGACTCTAAAAGTAGTTTTTTTGCCCCAATCAGAATTTCAGGTTGTAAAAACGCGGTTCGGTCTACCTCACAAGGTCCGGGTTTGGTAACCGAGCGGGTTATGGGCCGGTCCGTTGCCCGCTCAAGCGGCTTTGCGTGCCGAAACATAGTTCGCGGCTTGAATCCAATGGGTGACCTCTGCGAGGTCGGGTTTACGTGCATTTCGCAACATACGAGAGCCCTCTTTCGATTCAACGAAGGGCAGTACCACGTCCAAAAGGGATGCGGCTTCGTGCTTTGCCAGTTCTTCCGCGTGGAAAATTTCGCAACCGACAAGGATTTGTGCATCATGCCCGCGTAAATTGGGAACGTCGCACATGAGGCGAGATTGTTGTTGCCACGTTTTCAAAACATTTTTCGATAATCGCCGATTACCCAATTGGGTCGCCATATCGGAAACAGCGGCTTGCAAGAAATCCTGCACCGTTACGATGCCGATATCAACAAATTTTTCTGCCGTCTTGGGACCGATCGAGGGAGCAGCTTCTAATTCGTCGGAGGGCTTAAGGAAAAATTGGAAATCTGATTTTGCTTTTATCTTTACGCTTGGTTTCTGTTTTTTGGATGTCGTTACTTCTGGTTTCGATTGATGCAAAACCGGTTTCTGCAATGGCCGACGCGCGGAGGCTCGACGTTCGCCAAGTCGTTGAGCCGGGGTCACGGTGACATCTGTATGGCTGGCAAGTTGGGGGGACCGCAGCAGGCTTCTTTGGTAGGTTCGCCATCCATTATCCGTGTTGACGCGATTGGCCCATGCTCGCAAACGCTCAGTGGAAAATTGGGAGTAACTTGCGTTACTTCTTTTCCCGGCCGATGTGTCAAGGTATTGACGGATCCGATCCAAAATCTCTGTCTCTTCCAGTTGAGCCAACATCTCGGGTCGATCGACACCGCTGCCCAGTAAGACGCGGGCGTCGTTAGCGGTCATGTCGGAGAAACAAATTAGCAACCAAGCTTGAGCTTGCCAGCGATCCAGTTGTTCCAGATTGAAACCGCTGCGAATTAGATTGCTTTTTTGCTCGCTCAAATCAACGTCCAGCAATTGCCCGACGTTTTGGATTTTTAAATTCTCTAACGAAGTTAGGTAAATAGACTCCACCAAGTCGATATCCTGCAACAACGTTTGCCGCGTGCAACCGATTCGGGGCGCGGCGACCAAAGGAGTTGGAAGCAGGGATTCTGGTTTTACCGTCGAAACGGTCGGCGAACTATGCCAGTCACTCGACGTTGCCGAGGTCAGCGGACTTGGAGAATCAAAAGCATCCAAATTCCAAGGATGGTTGGAGGTGGGTGCGGGAGTGATTGGATAGGATTCACGTGGTTGATGTGGTGTTTCTGGATACCACGAGGGTGAAGTAATGCTCGTGTCAGGCAATTCGAAACGCGTGCTGTTTAATCTCTCGGCCTGCTGCATGCGGGCGGGATTTCCCGTCAACATCACGACCTGGTGATCGTTGCCACAGAATGATTCGAGGACTTGGATCAATGCATTTTCTTGGTTATGGAGTTCTGCATCCTCGATCACGATAGGCCTGCGAATTCCGCGTAGTGCGAGTTGTTCAATCGCGGCAAGCGACAGGCTTAGGCGGACGTATCCTTGTTCGATCGCTGGCAGGTTTTCCACGTGAATGTCGGAATCATGATTTTTCGCGACAGTCAGCTGCGATTGGGAATTGATCCGCAGGGAACGCAGGGCATGACTGGAGATTTGCTCCATGAACCGATTGGCTTCCTCAAAAATGAAATTGGGACGCCAGCTCATCCAAGGCTTGTCCGAATCAATTTGCAATTGCAACGCCTGTCGTTCACTCTCCAGAGACCGCACGCGAGCATTCAGGGAATCGATGCGAGTTGTGTGATCCTGGTTCCAAAATGCCAGTAGGGCATTGCGTTCATCAACATGCTTCTGCCATTGGGTTTCACAAGCCTTGATTTCGCGTTGCGATTCAACGATTTGCTCCTGACAACGTGTGTGTAAGGCATTCAGACCCACCAATCGCGTCCGTTCCCGGCTGAGGTCCGGATGCACGGTTCGATAATCGGTTGCTGTTTCGCTGGTGATCGGCGGTTCCGTAGAAACAAATTTTTGGCGAGCTGCCCATGAACCCTCCTGCTGAGCACAAAGTGTGAATTGCTGCTCACAGAGACTAATGGCATCTGCTCCCATGGGGTCGAGTCGGCGGATGTCATCAATCACGGACTCGCGGCGAACTAACAAACGCCGCACGCTTTCGTCCATTTCGTGGTAACAACGACGGAGCTGTTTCAGTTCCGCAACGGCTGCTTTGTAACGCACGTGTTTGTATTGAGATTTTAGCTCATCGCACAAAGCCTGCAGGTCGTTTCTCATTTCCTGGCACAAAGCGGTTAGATTGCGAGACGTATCCAGAGGGGTGGGCGATTGTTCCCAGCACCGGGCGGTCTCTGCGGCCGATTGGATGCGTGACTCTAGCGTCAAGATGATTTCCCGGGCTTCATGATAGGGATGTTCTTGAGACAAGATGTTCAATTCACCATGCGACACCATTTCATCGCGTAATCGCAACCTTTGATTCTGAATGTCAGATTGCGCGGAACGCCAAAGGCGTACTTGATAGTCCACATCATCCAATCGTTCGTAATAAAGCTCTAGATGTTTGGGTGCCGAACGAGTGACAGGGATTTTCCGAACGTTGGTGTGCTCGCGATCAATCCAGCATTCGAGATCATCAATCTGCCGATTCAGTTCCAGCTCTTTTTCTTGTTCGATATGCAATACAGCGTTGAGTGAATCAGCTTCCGATTGGAGTTCGGAGATCTCGCGGTCCAGGATTTGTAGGCGATTATGATGATCGCCGGGCACTCGCGCCTGTTCCGAAATTAACCTCGTTCGCTCTCGGTTTAGTCTTTCCAGTTCCCCGGTCATGGAATCCAGTCGCCTGGTACGTGCCTCTGCTGCTCGCTTCCAAGATGCATGTTGATCTTGTTCCGCAAGAAATGGCATGGGGCTTGGGGATTCCAAACGCTGCAGTTGAAAAACGGAATTTAGTTGGTGCAAGAAATCCTGCCAGTTCCACCGGGTATCTTCCAATGACGTAAAAAAGAAACTCCCGCCAGCGGATTGGTTTAGCGAAGCGGCGATTTCAGGAGTGCCCGGAGAGGAATAATCTCCTTGGGAATCGGAAATGGCAAAGTGACCCAGCAGGTTGGAATGATCTCGAGATACCCGGAATTTTTGACCGTCCGATTTTACCTGTAGGTAACCATTTCCCCACATCGTGGTGGGGCGTTTGCGAGCATCGTAGCCATAGAGAACATCGGGTATGAAATCCGCGATCGCTCGCAGTTGAGTGGCTTGCGTTCCGAAAATAACATTCAAGCCACTCGCTAAATGATGCAAGTGGGTGTTCGGAGTTCCTTTGTAACCATCAATGGCGATTTCCGTTAGCTTCATGCCCGGCTCCATTTTGCGAAAAGGGTTCGCGCTGTCAGCAACGCGTTGATTGGAGTGACGTCCTGTCTGAATCGGTGTAGGAGCATGCCCCGGGCGCAATATTTCACGTGCCTGTGCTATGACCCACAAACTAAAATTTAATCCAGTCGCTGAATTCGACCTAGATCAGTTTCTTACCGCAGTGCGTTGGAAGAAGCGAGGAAACGCTAGCGGCGTGCCTTAAATCGGCAGAGTCCCATTATCGTCATCGGCCGACCAGGCAAATTGGTAGTTTGAGCCGAGCTGGAATCGTGTCAATGTAATGACTTGATGAGTGTGTCCTACGAAGTGAGTTATGGTGTGATTCACAGCTTGTAAGCCGTTTACGTTAAACCCTTGAATGGTATAGGGCTTTACCAAATCCGATTCCTGCAATCGACGGAGAACGATTTCACAGTCTGAAATCTCCGAAGCAAGGTAAGCGAGGATTTCTTGGGCCCCTTTGCCCTGCTGACACGAAAATTCGCCGGGGCGATCCCGCTGATCGGGTTGACCGTCCAAGCCTGCCTGAATCCACTGCCGCAAGTTCCCACCAATGTGCAAAGCGAGATTTCCAATGCTATTTCCCGAGGGATCGCTGCGCCACCAAATTTGTTGTGTGGTGAGTTGGCTGAGGCAGTTTCTCCATTTTTGCAGGGCTTGTTGGAGCTGTTCCATGGAGTCGGCTGTAAATAATTGAGCAAGATTGCTGGGGTTCGGCATGGCGACCATTTTCGCGAACTGGGGCACGGGTTCCTATTATCTGGTAGCTGCTTAAGTTAAATTATGAGAGCGATTAAATCGACAAGCCAATGGTCTCTGTACCCAAACAATTAGCCAGAAAGGTGTTTTGTGGTCTCTCCCAGAAATCTCCTGATCTTTACGGGTTTGATATTGTTTCTAACCTGCCTGCCCCAGTCGCTGAACGCTCAAGAGGACAATCAGCCACCGGCTGGTTTTGTCGCCCTATTTAATGGCGAAAATCTTGATGGGTGGCACGGTCAACGAAATACGAATCCCTATGGTCTTGCCGCGCTGAGTGCGGAAGAACGTGAAAAGCAATTAGCGGCAGACCACGAGGACATGCAACAACATTGGAGCGTCGAGGATGGTGCCATCGTTAATGATGGCCAGGGCGTATTCCTGTCGACTGACAACGATTACCGAGATTATGAATTGTGGATTGACTACAAGACCGTTGCGAAAGCGGATAGCGGAATTTATCTCAAGGCTTGCCCCCAAGTGCAAATTTGGGATTTCACGGAAGCTGGCGGCAAATGGAATATCGGTGCCGATAAAGGATCCGGTGGCTTGTGGAATAATTCGGCGGGCAGTGCTGGGAAGGATCCCTTGCAGTTAGCGGACAAACCATTTGGCGAGTGGAATCGGCTTAGGATTAAACAAGTCGGGCAACGCACCAGCATTTGGTTAAATGACAAGTTGGTCGTTGACAATGCACTGATGGAAAATGGTCATTGGAAAAAGGGCCATCCTCTACCGGTAGCCGGCCCTATCTGGTTACAAACTCACGGTGGCGAAATCAGCTGGAAGAATATTTTCATGCGGGAAATTCCGATTGCAGAGGCGAGCGCTTATCTTGCCTCCCGAGAAACCGGGGAATTCGAGCCTGTTTTCAACGGCGTGGATCTCAGCGGTTGGAGCGGCCCGACGGATCAGTACGAAGTTGTGGACGGTGCGGTGCGATGTAAGCCGAAATCTGGTGGCACGATTTATACCGACCAGATATACAAGAATTTTGTTGTGCGGTTCGAGTTCCAACTGCCCCCAGGCGGAAACAATGGTCTGGCAATTCGTTATCCGGGTAAAGGAGATACCGCTTACGTGGGCATGTGTGAATTGCAAGTTTTGGACAACACCGCCGATGCATTTTCAAAGCTTGATCCACGCCAGTACCACGGTTCCGCTTACGGGAAAGCGGCTGCTCATCGGGGCTACTTACGCGAACCGGGTGAATGGAATTTTCAGGAAGTGAAGGTCGACGGTTCGACCATAAAGGTGGAATTGAATGGCTCCGTGATCCTCGATACCGATTTAGCCGAGGTCACGGAATTTTTAGCCGATGGGTCGCATCCGGGGAAGGACCGCGAGTCAGGCTATTTCGGCTTCGCTGGTCACAACTCACCCGTTTCCTTCCGCAATATTGAAATCAAAGTTCTGGAAGACTGAGCAGACTGATTGCGGATAAATAAGCGACTGCCTGGCAAACCGCTTTGAAAAGTGCCGCAGCGAACTGGGGGAATGGGATGGTTTCATCCCGTTAACCCGCCCGGAGTTAAGCGGTCGACTAAAGAGCTCGACTGTTGGTCCTATCGTTTGAGTTTTCCCCGTTGTTGAGGTTGCTTTGCTAAATATTCTATTCAGAATTCTGACCGTTGTGGCAGTCTTCGTCATGATCGTTTTGTTGATCGGGACGTTGCTGCCACGGGCTTTCGAAACCTCAAGTAGTGTTAAAATTGAAGCCTCACCTGAGGTGGTTTTTCGCCAAATCAATATCATGAAGTATTGGTCGAATTGGTCGATGTGGAATGAGCATGATATCTCGGGCTTGCGTGTGGAGTACTCAGGGCCCGAATCCGGGGTCGGGGCCATGCAGAAGTGGACCGAGTTGCGTGGTGACGGACAGTTGAGGATTACCGAGAGTGTGCCTAATCAAAAACTCTCTTTTGTCTCCAGCTTTTCCAATTTTCCTGAGATGGACAGCAATCTCATGCTGACGCCGGATGGCAACTCTACCAACGTGGTCTGGACGAGTGTGGGTACGTTGCCTAGCGGTCCGTTTTATGGATGGTTTGGTATCACTTTTGGGGATTCACTGGCCGTGGAATACAAGAAAGCATTGGATCGACTGAAACGGGTTTGTGAGCAGGAAACCAAGCTCAACCAACCATCGCAATCGGATTCCAATGAACCGGATTCCAGCGAGCCGCAAGACGTTCCAGCTTCTGGGTAAGCGTTCCCGAAAGTTGCTGTCTACAGTGGCAACAGATCTACGATAACTGCTGCAACGACTCCGAGAATTAACATGCCGGACATGGCCAACCGGTCGTGAGAATGGAATTGGACTTCGGGCAACAGGTCACTTAGCGATATGCAAAGGAAAACGCCTGCCGAGAATGCCAAGGTGGTGCCAAAGAGAAGTTTTTGTTCGCTCTCAAAAACACCAATGCCGAGAAAAAATAAAGCCACGCCAGCCGGAATCATTAGGGCGAACAAAACATTCACAGCCTGGCGTTTGGGTTTAGGCCAATTGCGAACAGCCATGAAAGAGGTGATGGTTAAAGCATCGAGTGGTTTGTGCAGCAAGATGGCCAAAAAGACTCCCAGCCCGGCGATGCGGGTCTCTTCTGATTCATCGTACGCGGCTCCCACTGCGGCTGCCAAAGCCACGCCATCGATGATCGTATGAACCGCAAAACCAATCGCCAAGCTGATCCAGCTGATGTCTTCCCTTTTGATTTCATGTTCGTGGTGTTCGTGTTCGCAGGCGTGTTGCTCGTGTGCGGGGTCATGGTAGTGGAAATGAAACATGCGAATCATGAAAAACATAAACAGTAGACCCACCAGAGTGGTAACCATGGCCGTCTTTTTGTTGTCCAGTAATTCGATGGAATGCGGTATCAGATGAAAAAATGCCACCCCCAACATGACGCCCGAAACTAGGCTCAAGACCATTTGAGTATGTCGGTGATCCAATTTGACCAAGTTCGGTAGCCAACCTCCGATGAGAGAGGCTGCGACGAGCAAAATGCAGTAGATGGCCAGTAAGGTCAGCATGGATCAGAGGGTTGAGTTGTTGACGGGAGCAGCGAGGCGGCAAAAAAGAGATGATAAGGGTAATCGGTAGGCATACAACCGTCAGTCGCAAATTACCGCATCAACACCGCCTGTAGTTCGCACCTCACCTGAGGCTGCGTGACATATCCCAAAACATTGTGTTCACATCCAACACCTCGGGAGACATCATATTGCCGTGCATGGGGGTCGATTTGGACCATCAAATCGGCGGCAGGTTGGAAAGCCCCGCGGCAGTGTATCTGGCAGACTTTTTTATAAGCACGAATGGCAATATCTCGAGGATTGCGGAAAAAACAGAGTTGCCCTATCTGCTGGTTAGCAACGTCAGCTTGAAACCGGTCGCGGGGCCAGTTGCAATGGGTTACCGGGGCCATCGCAATCATGTCGATGGGCGGGCAGGCGGCCCGCAAGGTAGCGGTCTCAACGCCGGAAAATCCAACCTGCGTTCCCATGCTATAGGTCAACAAGGTTACCGATTGAGCTGGGTCCAGCATGCCCAGGAACTGTCCCAGCAAATGCCCGTCCTGCATTGACCGCGACATCTTTTTCCAGAAATCTTTCAACGAACCCGAGACTTCGTCAGACGGCCATGACCAAATGATGAAGCGAACCGGTGGCAGATCCACGGGATTGTTCGCAATTAAATGTTGGTACGCCATCTTTCCGCGACGTCGTGCCCAGAAGGCGGAAGTGCGATTACCATGCACAAAAATGACATTGGCCAGGTCGGGATTCAATCCCTGCACATCTAATAGTTGTTCCAAGGGCACCCTATTCCACGAGGTACCCACAGGGTGTTTGCAGGCGAATTGCTGGTTATCCGCTGAAGGCATGCAAGCGGGGATATCTCGCGTCGAGACTAACCAGATCTCGTCTTGAGGGCGTGGATTGAAATCGAGCTCGGGATGCCCGTCCAGCATATATCGCCGTTTTAATGTGACGCCTGGCTCGTCGGCAGCGGGCGGTGGATAGGGATAGCCGAATTGGCTGACGTTGCGTTGGGGCAGCGGATAATAATCATCCTGAGCCTGCAGCGACATACAGAGAGACAGTGCAAAGCAAACCGCCAGCATCAACAAAGTAACGACCCGCAAAGCTTTGCGCAGTCGGTACGGTGAATTGTCGCAAACGGTATCCATCCCTGTATGCCGTTTTGGGGCCAATGATATGACTGTTATAAGTGGAACAGGCGTTGCATTTTTACAACGTTGTTTTCGAAATGTTGCCTTAATTCAACAATTTCCCCGCCGCGTGACGCAGGCGCTGTACCTTTTCGCGAACGACAGAGCGGCCGCGAGATTCTAGGCCGTCCTTCCCCTAATCCATTCGTGGAGAAGAACTCCAATGAAAAAATTGATTGTATTAATTGCAGCAATGACGCTGCTTAGCTTAAGTGTCGGATGCTCTGGTAGCGGCCTTTTGTCGCAATTCAAAAGCAGATGCAGCGGCGGTTGCCAAACACCTCCCGTAAATCCCTCTTACGGTTACCCGGCAGGAAACTGCGATTCGAGTGCTTCCGAAGGCGAGTTCATCGGTGGTGGGCAAGTCATCGACGCTGGTAATTCGGCTTCGTATATGAACGACGGGTACATCCAGGGTGATCCTTATATGAATGGATCGAATTCTGGCGGTGCCACCATTAATCCACCTGTGTTCGATGGTTACAGTGGCCCGACCTATGGCAGCACAATCGTTCCTCCCGCTTCGAGCGGTAACTTACCCTCCCCTCCGATCGGCAATTAGCAAAGATTCGTCATTATTTGCAGAGTTTAAGGCAACCAAAAGGTTTGCCTAATTGGTCCGATGGTATGGCTTTGTATTTTCACCGCCCTCCCTCATCGGCGGCGAGGTAGAATATTCATAGGGGTCTCAGGTCAAATGACCTGTGGCCCTTTTTTCGTGGTTTGAATTTTGAGGTAACAATGTTCCAAAAGCTTGTTGTTGGTTTGTCCAGCTTGCTGGCGCTGTGCGCTGTGCAGCACGTCGCTCATGCTCAATCCACGACGTCCAAGGCGTCTGGTGGGTCAGCAGTCAAGCGAACGTGGCGCGTCGGAGCTAAGATACAGACCTCCAACGTACCCATTTCCAATATGGTGGTGACGTTTCCCGTGCCAACCGATTGGCCTGAACAACAGGTCAATGTGTACGAAGAAAATATTCCCAAGGAAGCTACCAAGGCAGATTTTCGAGACTCTGACGGAATACGGCAAATGTATGCCAAGTTCCCGCGGATCGACAAAGGCACCGCGGTTGAGATCAACGTCATTCTGGATATTCGGGTGTTCGCGATCCCTTATCCCGACCGCACGGACCATTTGGTAATCCCGGCTCGCCCACCAAGAGAGGTGCGTTTGAGTCTTAGCCCCAGCCCTTTGATTGAAAGCCGGAAACGGAATGTCAAAAATCAAGCAAAAGAACTGGTCGAAGAGACCGACGTACCTTGGGAGCGCGCACGCAAGTTTTACGATTTCGTAACCAGCGAAATTGCCATGGAAGGTAAGAAGGTGATGGGTGCCGAAAAAACTCTCAAACAGAAAAAGGGTTCACCTGAAGACCGCAGTAATTTATTTATCGCATTATGCCGTGCCAATAAGATTCCCGCACGTATGGTGTGGGCTGACGAAGCGGAGTACGCAGAATTTTACTTACAGGACGAGTCGGGTAATGGGCGTTGGTACCCTGCGGTTTTGGCGGGTAAGAAAGAGTTCGGGCAGATGACCGACCCACGTGTCATCATTCAGAAGGGCGACAATATCAAGATTCCTGAAAAGAGCCAAAGACAACGCTTTGTGGTGGAGTTTGTGACCGGAAACGTGAGGGGTGGACGTCAACCTCGGGTGCGTTTTTTGCGTGACGTCCTGCCAGCTCGTGACCGCTAAGACCATTTGTGTCCTGGGCCGGAAATACCCTGCCTGCCACAGGCCTAGGTCTGAGGGGTGGGAGTCATAAGGTAAACACATATGAAAAATCCAAATCTATTATGGAGCCTGGCAGTCTTGGCCAGTATTACCGTCTCGGTAAATGCTCAAGAGTCGGCAAATGAACCCTCCGCCGCTCAGTTACCCAGCGCCGTGCAACTGCCCGCCACCACGACCTGGAAATTCGGGGTGCGCATCACCGGAACCGGTGAAACGCGAAATGCTCAGGTGACGTTTCCGGTACCAGTAGATTGGCCCGAACAGAATATTAAAGTGCTGTCCGTTGACACAACCAAAAACATTCAGGGCGCAAGAATAAAAAAACTGGGCAGCGATGCCAAGCAAATGTTCTTCAAAGTACCTCGTTTAGCAGCCGGGGAAATTGCAGAGGCGACCGTCACGGTCGAGATTGAAAAACTGGCATCATCGCCCCCTGGCGACCCTGCTAAGTTTGTGATGGGAAAGAAAAAGTCCCGGAAATTTCGCGGGTACCTGACCCCCAGTCCTTTCATCGAAAGTAATGACGAGCAGATTAAGGAGATCGCTGAGCAATTCTCGGCTACCGAAGATCTCGCCGCCTGGCAGCAAGTGGAGGCAATCTATACTTGGGTTCGCGAAAATATCGATTACAAGTTCGACACCGAAATTCGCACTTGCCGAGATGCCTTGGCAGCAGGGCATGGTGATTGCGAAGAGTTGTCTTCGCTGTTTATTGCACTGTGCCGCGCGCGTGGTATCCCGGCACGAGCGGTCTGGATTCCCGAGCACACTTACCCCGAGTTTTACTTGGAAGACGCTGCCGGTAAGGGGTATTGGTTTCCCTGCCAAGCGGCGGGCACTTACGCGTTTGGCCATATGCCAGAAGCGAAACCGATTCTCCAAAAAGGCGATAAGTTCAAAGTCAAAGGCCACGCAAGACCATTGCGATACATTCAGCCCACCATGCAGGCATTCGGAGATTCTCCTCAATGGGAGTGGTTGATGACGCAAGTTGAAAATCGCTAACTGCGCTTGTTCAACTTGCCGCGGCCGATGTTCTGGAAACTTGCCGCGTTGCGGTCAACCTTTCATTAGGTGACGCACGATCTTACGCCCAGTGACGCTCATCGCCAGTTCATGCAATTCATCAAGCGATGCCCAGCGCAAATCCTGCTGAGATCGCAAACGGCCCTCTACCGAGACAGCGCGATAACAATCCAATTCAATTCGGAATCGTGTGACCGCGTGTTTGAGCGTTAGGAAGGGCGTTGACAGTTGCACGGTGAGCCCCGTTTTTTCCTTGGTTTCTCGTACGACTTGTTTGAGTCGGTTAGCGGTATCGTCGGTCTCAGCCGTGAAACGCGGGAAATCCCACAAGCCCGTCCAGTGCTCATCTTGGCCACATAAACGGATTGCAAATCGGTTGCGACGTTGGATGACGATCGCGATTTGGTGTAACGCTTCGTAACGCACACGCTTGGGACCTTTGTTGGGGAGTTGCTCTGGGGAGCCACATTGCAGCGAAAGACAAAAGGAAGCCACCGGGCAGGCTGTGCACTGCGGAGCACGTTTGTTGCAGATTTCGCTGCCCAGTTCCATGAGCGCTTGATTCAAATCGCCGGGACGTTTTCGAGATATCAACGTGTCCGCAAAAGCCCACAACGATTTTTGACTGGCGGATTTTGTGACGTCGTCTTGGAAATTCATAAGTCGTGAGTAAACCCGCACAGTATTGCCTTCGAGGATTGGCAGTGGCTGGTCATCGGCAATCGACAGAATCGCGCCTGCGCTATAACGCCCGATCCCCGGAAGTGCCAGAACCTCTTCAAAGGTGTCGGGAAAGCGACCGTTGTGTTGCTTGACGACCTGATTCGCTGCGGCGTGCATTTGACGGGCCCGCCGATAATAACCGAGCCCTTCCCAGAATTTTAAGACCTCTGATTCTTCCGCGGCGGCCAGGGATTTGACGTTGGGAAATCGCTTTAGGAACCGCTGGAAATAATCGACGACGGTAACGACTTGGGTCTGTTGGAGCATGATCTCGCTGACCCATATCCGGTATCGGGTGCGATTTTTTCGCCATGGCAAGTCTCTTTGATGGTTATCGAACCATGCCAATAGGCGTTGGCGAAAGCGAGAGCGATCTGAGGAGTCTTGCATGTCCGACCTAAATTTACCTAGACGTTTCAATAGGCAGGAAAGCCAGTCTTCTGCCATTCACCCCCAACCGAGGAAGTTGCACGGGAGGGACCGTCTGAATTCACCCTCACCGTGCGACGCGATCTAGGCCTTGATCACAAAATTGACCAAACGACCGGGTACCACAATGACTTTCATCACCGCTGCCGAGCCAATTAGTTTCTCCACGCGTTGGTCATCGCGGGCCAGTGTTTCCAACGTGTCTTTGTTGGTGTCACGAGGCACCTGGATTTTTACTTTCACCTTGCCGTTGATTTGAACTGGAATTTCGATTTCTTCATCAACCGTAAGAGTTTCGTCGAAGGCCGGCCACGGTTCGTAGGCCAAGGTGTTGGGGTGTCCCAGGGCATGCCACAATTCTTCACTGATGTGGGGAGCGAAAGGGGCCAACAAAAGCACGAACGATTCCATCAATGACTTGGGTCGCTTGTCCTGTTTTGTAAAGTAATTGACACATTCCATCATCCGCGAAATGGCGGTGTTGAAGCTCATTTTCTCAAGGTCTTCGGTGACGGCTTTGATGGTCTTGTGCACCACTTTATTGGCTTCCTTGGAGGGCGTTTCCTCGACAACCGCGGGGTGCAGACAAATCTCTTCGGAATGCTGATCGATAACCATCCGCCATGCTCGGTCGAGGAATCCTTTCACTCCGCTAACGCCTTGCATACTCCATGGTTTGGATTGCTCAAGGGGCCCCATGAACATCTCGTACAAACGCAGTGAATCCGCACCGTAATTCTGTACGATGTCATCGGGGTTGATGACATTGCCTCGGCTCTTGGACATTTTGTGAGCCCGGCTATCGATTTTTACCTTGGGGTTGTTTTTTAAGACGAAAACTTCGCCTTTCTTTTCCACATCCTCCACGTCCACTTTTTCGCCGTTGGGCAAGGTGAATTCCATCTCACCTAAAATCATGCCTTGGTTGACCAGTTTTGCGAACGGTTCGGGGTGACTGACGTGTCCGCGATCGAAAAGTACTTTGTGCCAAAATCTCGCGTACAAAAGGTGTAATACCGCGTGCTCTGCGCCACCCACATACAAGTCGACCGGCATCCAGGCTTTTTCTTTTTCTTTGTCGATAAAGCAGGCGTTGTTTTGCGGGTCGATGAAGCGAAGGTAATACCAACAAGAGCCAGCCCATTGGGGCATGGTGTTAATTTCGCGGCGGTATTTGACGCCATCGATTACAGGGTACAGCCAGTGTTCGTCGGCTTTGCCTAAAGGTGGCTCGGGTTTGCCGTGCGGTTTGTAGTCTTCGATGTGTGGCAGATCCACAGGCAGGTGAGATTCGGGAACGGCGCGGACAGCTCCGGTCGGTTTGCCGTTCTCGTCCAGTTCATGCAAAATCGGAAAAGGCTCACCCCAAAATCGTTGGCGACTAAATAGCCAGTCGCGTAGTTTGTAGTTGACGGCCCCTTTCCCCATGCCGGAATCGTGTAGGTCGGCAATCACTTGTTTTTTGAATTCAGCGATGGAGGAACCGTTGTATTTTTCGGAATTGATCGCGGTACCCTCGCCGTTGTAGCAAACCTCACCGGCACTGATTTTTTCGCGGTCGATATCTGGGGTGCCCGCAGCAGGTTCATAGACGGCAGTGATCGGTAAGCCAAATTGTTGGGCGAACTCAAAATCTCGCTCGTCGTGCGCAGGCACTGCCATAATCGCGCCGGTTCCGTAAGACGCCAAAACGTAATCGGCGACCCAGATCGGAATCGACTCACCGTTAATGGGATTGATGGCATGGGCCCCAAGAAACACGCCCGTTTTATTTTTTGCGGTCTGCTGCCGCTCGCGTTCGCTACGAGCCTTGGCACTGATCACATAGGTTTCGACTTCAACGCGTTGTTCTGCGGAGGTGAGTTGGTCCAGCAAAGGATGTTCCGGCGCGATGACCATGTAGGTCGCTCCGTACAGCGTGTCGGGACGGGTGGTGTATACCCGCAACACATCGTCGGCGGCGTGGAGGGGAAATCCGGATTCCTGTCGTGTCATTTGCCACGCGGCAAATGCGGAATGGTCGCCAATGAAATAATCGACCTCCGCTCCTACGCTGCGGCCGATCCAGTCTTTTTGGAGCTTTTTAATTCCGTAGGACCAATCCAGTGGTTCCAGGTCGTTTTCCAATCGTTGTGCATAAGCGGTAATTCGCAACATCCATTGTCGCAAAGGCCGTCGTTCCACGGGATGTCCACCGCGTTCGCTTTTGCCATCAATAATTTCTTCATTGGCTAGGACCGTACCTAAGGCTGGACACCAATTCACCAATTCGTCCGATTGGTAAGCCAGTCGGAATTCGTCTCGATAGGACGCGATCGCGGCCTCACCCTGCTCCTGAACTGAATCGGGAATGGGCAGTTCGGCAATCGGTCTGCCCTGTTGTTGAGCGGTGTCGAACCAGGTGTCATGAAGCACCAGAAATATCCACTGTGTCCAGCGGAAGTAAGAGACGTCCGTGGTGGCTAGTTCGCGGTCCCAGTCGTAACTAAAACCCAGCATTTTGAGTTGCCGGGTGAACGTTTCGATATTGCGTTCGGTTGATTCACGCGGCGGTGTGTTGGTCTTGATGGCATATTCTTCTGCCGGCAAACCAAAGGCATCGAATCCCATCGGATGCAACACACTCTTGCCCAGCATGCGGTTATAGCGGCACACAATGTCGGTAGCCGTGTACCCCTCTGGATGGCCAACATGCAACCCGGATCCGCTGGGATAAGGGAACATATCCAGAACATACAGTTTTTCGCCCTCGGGCATCTCGGGGCAGCGAAACGTCTTGGCTTCTTCCCAGTGCTTTTGCCAGCGAGGTTCGATCGCGGCTGGATTGTATCGAGGCATTTGAATTCGTCTTCAGATTTTGGGTTGGGTGCAAGATGTCGTTAAATATTAAGGCGAGTTTTCGCCTCTTTGGGGGTGCCTGTAAACGCCTGCTAGAACCGGATTTACTCCAGTTTTTCAGTGTGGATCGACTAGATTTTATGCTTGTATGAAGGGGCCACGCTATTCCTGATGGCATATCGGGTACCGGGATTTCTGATTGCTCAAAAAACGTCCCGTTCCGGTTAGGTAAAGCGTGCCCATCCTGCGGACGATTTCCCAAAAAATCTACAAAGTCAACCAATCGCAACTGGTAAAATGGGTCAGAATGGAACATCATTTATCGGCAGGAGATATCATAACCGAGCAGCCCGTTTCCGTGTATGACTGGTTGGGCGTCATCTCCTCCCCATCGGGATTTCTGCGGAGCTTGCGAGCTTTGTGGACCGAAAACACTCTGGCATCGAAAAAATCTTAACGGTCGCAAAATGATACGCAAAACTCCACGTCTCCGTCTTGGGCAAACTGAACGCCAAATGATGCGTGAAGCCGGCAAATTTAACGCCCGGTTGATGGACCACATTCGTCCGCAAATCAAAGCCGGGGTGCGAACCGAAGCTATTGATAAGTTGGTCTACGACTTCACTGCCCAACACGGCCACACACCTGCCTGCCTGCATTACGCTGGTGATACGACGCCGTATCCCAAAAGTTGCTGTATCAGCGTCAATGATGTCGTCTGTCATGGCATTCCTGGTGCTTATGAGTTACGCGATGGCGATATCGTAAACGTTGACCTCACCACGATTGTCGATGGGTGGCATGGCGACCAATCGGAGACATTTCTGATCGGCCAACCGACGGCAGAGGCAATTAAGTTGGTCCAATGTGCGTTTGATTGTCTGTACATGGCAATCGATGCCCTAACGCCGGGTTGCCGCGTTTCCACGATTGGCGAGACCATCGCACCCCATGTCAAAAATAATTTTGGGTATGGTGTCGTGGACAAATACGTTGGTCATGGCATCGGTATGCAGTTTCATCAGCGACCCAATGTCCCCCATGTGCCCACGCAACAGAGCCGACGTGACCGGTTAGACGCCGGTATGTGTTTCACCATCGAACCGATGGTTAACCTAGGAACGCATCGAACACGCATGGACACCAGAGATGGTTGGACGGTGCGAACCGCCGACAATCAATTGTCAGCCCAATTCGAGCACACGATTCTAATGACCGAAACAGGTCCGGAAATTCTTACGCTGACTCAGGATGGCCCGCAAAAAGGCCATCAGTTCTCGGCCTGAACAACCGTCTGATATCCCCCGTGTCGCTGGTTTCGCCGGGGGTCGCTAGCGAGCAGGCTGTTTTGATCTTGTCACGCTGCTTTGGATTTCGGTACAAGCTCACGACGTTTATCTTCCTCCGATAAGTGTGCGCTAACGTGATTGACCAAAATTCTAAAATATTATCTGCGTTGAGTTGCTTAGGCCTGCTTCTGTTGCTGGCCGGCCCATCGCATGCTCAACAAACCAAGTTCCCCTATCGGGCGACGGTTGTCAGTGATGGCGCGGTGGTGCGCAGCGGACCCGGCGAAACGCATTACGGAACAGATCGCCTGGCCCCCGGTACGAAAATTGAGATCTACCGGCATGATCCTGGCGGTTGGATGGCAATTCGACCACCCGAGGGCAGTTTTTGCCTCGTGCAAAGAGAGGAAGTCGAGCTGGACGAAAACGGTGGCGCTGAGGTGCTTCAGGATGACACGCTGGCCTGGGTAGGCACCCGTCTCAATCCCGTTCAAAAACCGCTTTTTCAAGTCAAATTGCGTGCTGGGGAAAGCCTGCAGGTGCTCGGAGTCGTCGATCGCGAAAAATTTGAACTGCAGGAAGATCAGCCTGATTGGGTGCAAGTGGAACCTCCCAAGGGAGAGTTTCGTTGGATCGCAGCAAAAGACATTACAGCGGAGAAAACGGAGAGCCCCGAGCAACCCGTGGATGAACCCAGCGACCCCTTGAAAATCGTTTCGGGTCAGCAAACCAAGCCGCTGCAAAATTCGGGTCCGCGGCCATTTGAATCGTGGGGACCAAAACAGACGGCAGCAGTTTTTGGGGAGTGGGGCCAGCAATCGCAATCGTACACCGCTGGTTCACTGGCGGTAACTAACTCAGGCTCCAACACCACAGTGCCCGCGGCAAGCGGCTGGAAACCTGCCCGCAAAGCCATTGCCAACTTTGTCGATGAGCCCTCAACGTTTATTGCCGATGCCAGTTTTGAGAATAATAACATCAGTCCCAACGCGGGTTTTACGGAACCCAACACGCTGAACTCTGGTGCCAATTCGCGCTCTGAAATATTTGATGCGAACGGTTCAAACGCCATGATTGCCTTTCCGGTTTCTCAAGTCTCAGTGAACGGATCGGCGGCGCTGTTAACTCCCACATTTGGGAACCCTGCATTGCAGTCTTTGGAGATGCGACTGACCCAAGAAATGTTGAAGCCACCTGCCGCATGGAATCTAATGCCTTTGGCAGCCGAAGCGGAGCAATTACGCACGCGCGTTTCCTCACAACAAGAGATGAATCAGTTGGGGCTGTTGATCGAAAAAATCAGGAAATGTCGGGAAATTCAAGCCGGCTATCGAGCGACTGGTGACGGGGGGCCAGTGGATTTGCAAACCATGAGAAATCGTGGGTTCATCGCAGCATCCCCCATGACGCCTGCGGTGGCCCCTCAGGCCTCCGGTGAACTGCTTTACAATTACGATGCCCACGGTTATCTGAACCAACTGGTGCGAGGTGGCGGCAGTGGACAGGCAACCTATGTTTTGCAGGACGAAACCGGGGTCGTTACCCATCACGTCGCGGCGCCTCCCGGGGTCAATTTGCGACCCTATCTAAATCAGCGAGTGGGCATAGTAGGTAACCGCGGGTTTCATCAGCAGTTACAGCTAAATCATGTAACGGCCGAAAGGGTCATCGCATTAGATTCGCTGCGGCGGTAAATTAAGGGAAATCTCGATTCCCTTTTACCTCTTGCACACTGCCCGATTGCCAAAATTCTTGGCCGGCGTGTCAAATCTCTAGGAGACAACCATGTTGTTCCGCCCTGTGATGGCATTCACGCTTTTTGTATTAGCCCTAACATGCCAAGTGGCAATCGCGCAGGACCAGCCTACTGATGACGCCATGGCAGCGTTCAATAAAGTTTATGCACAATTTCAAGATGTCAATAAAAAGACCGAAGCATTAATGACCGAAGCTCGCGCGGTAGATCAGTCTGACGCCGCCACCATGAATAAACTTCGCGAGCGGTTTATGGGTCTTCAGAAGCAGGGGAAAGAGTTGCTTCCTCAGTTGCGAGAAACCGGTTTAGCCGCCTACGGCGTCGCCACGGATCCGAGCAAAGATTTAACTTCATCGCTGATCTCGATTGCTGGCAGCGAAGCTCTCAACGATCAATATGGAAAAGCATCAGAGATTACCAATTTGATGATGCAAAAAGGGTACGCCGGAGCCGAGTTGTTTGATGTGGCCGGCGTCATCGCATTTGGTATGGATGACTTTGACAAGGCAGAAGCCATGTTTAAGCAAGCGGCCGACAAAGGTGGTTTGCAAATGGGAGCCCGCTACCAAAGTATGCTGGCGGATCTCAAAGCAAACTGGGCAGAAGAGACCAAGATTCGAGCTGCAGAAGCGGAAGCCGATGATCTGCCACGTGTTATGTTCGAGACCAGTTCCGGGCCTGTAGTGATTGAACTTTACGAAAATGAAGCTCCCAATTCGGTAGCAAACTTTATCAGCCTGATTGAGAGCGGTTATTACGACGGGCTGAATTTTCACCGTGTGCTGGGTAATTTCATGGCCCAGGGGGGCTGCCCCGACGGCACCGGCGCTGGTGGACCGGGATACAGTATTCCTTGCGAGTGCGGTGTGGAAAATTATCGCCACCACTTTTCTGGCACACTCAGCATGGCCCATGCTGGCAAAGACACCGGCGGATCCCAGTTCTTTTTGACCTTTATGCCGACTCCCTTCTTGGACGGCAAGCACACGGCGTTTGGTCGAGTGATCGAAGGCAAGGATGTGTTGGGAGAATTAACCAAAGTCGACCCCAGTCGTCCCATGGGTATTTCGCCAAGCACGATTAACAAAGCGACGGTCGTGCGGAAGCGTGATCATGACTACACACCTAAGAAAGTCGGTGAGTAAGCTACGAATTTAGCTCGAACACGCCTGCTTTGAATCTTTGTTTGGCAGTTGCTAAATGGGCTCGCAGCAGAGTCGAAAAAATCAACGCGTAATGTTGGCCACGAAAAGTTGGCAGGCGTTACGCGTTTTTTTTGCATGCATGGAGCTTGCTATCGCTCACGCAATTCCAAGAAACGGTATACCTACGCCCCATGGAATGCCGAAGACAACGAGGTATACCAGTTTCGAGTCTGTGAGTACGGACTCTTCACGCCTGCGAGGTGTTGAATCTGGTCTGTGGGGGCACAGTACGATCACTGAGTATGAAACTCTTTTCAAACCACATTCTTGGCTGCGTGTGCGTAAAAGCGACGTGGCTGACAGCGTTGTGCTTTGTGATTCTTGCCACCGCTCCGCACCTGCTTGACGCCCAGTTGATCGATCCCAGTATGGCCACGGGGACCACCAACAGCACCTATCGTAAAAAAGCAGCGGCCCGCATTCCGTACAAACAGATGTCGCCAACTGCGGCCAGGCGGGTGGCTGACGTGGTCAATCACAGCAGCCTGTACCGCCAGCTTCCGATTACGACGATCAATTCTGATCCCGACATGTATCTGTTTCTTCTGCGGTACCCCGAGACCATCATTGGAACTTGGCAGCTGATGGGAATTTCAGAGATGTCTGCGAAAAGGACGGCGCCGTTTCGTTTAGAGGCCTCTGACGGTGCTGGAACGGAGACCCAAGCCGAGTTGGTGTTCGGGCAACCTAACCTGAATATTTATTACGCCGAAGGCGAATACGAAGGTCCCATGTTGTTTCGTAAGGTCACCGGCAGTTGTGTCATTATGGTGGAGTCGAGTTACCACCGTGGTCCCGAGGGGCAGACGCAGGTCACTAGTCGGATGAACTTCTTTTTGAAAATCGATAATTTGGCAGCCAGCGTCATCGCCAAAACGATTCACCCGCTCGTAGGCACGACAGCCGACCATAATTTCGTAGAGACGATGAAGTTTGCCGAGAAGCTCTCTGAAACCAGCGGCCGAAACGGTCCTGGGGTGCAGCGGATGGCGAACCGCATCGAATGTTTATCCCCTGAAGTTCGCAAGAGTTTTCAGGAAATGGCTGGAGTCGTTTGGCAGCGTTCCCAAGGCCAGCAGGCTAAGCAAGCATCGCCAGCTGCGATGCAAACGGGTTACAGCGAGCCGACCCGCGTCAAAGCGAAAGCACCCAACCCATCAAGCGAGCAACGTCCCGGGCGGCGGTTTTACGGCCAGGTCCAACAATCGCGACCTACCTACCGTGGTCGAGGCTATCAATTAGGCGACAAACCAGTTGCGACCCCGCCAATGAATTACCCGGGTCCGATCATGAAACGCACTGGCAACCGCTGATTATTGTCGTGGCCATGGCCGCACTCTTTGCCCGGCATACGCTTGTGATGACCTTCTCGTGAGCCTCCTGCCCTGCCCTGTCTTGCCCTGTCTTGTTTGTGTTTGTCGGATTGCGAACGATGACAGGCTCAACAGGATCTCTCAGGCGAGCCGACAACGCACCGACATCAGCGAGCCGGTGATTTGCCAAAAGTGAAATTAAACCGGCATACCTGCCAACCTCATTGCCCTCCGCCGATGGAATTCCCTGTCTGCTTATCTGTGCAAGCAGGTGTGGGGGAAATATCATCTGGTTTTGCAACTTACTAGCGAGCCAAGCGAAATGTACGAAACTTCGATCGATGGGTTTTCCATTCGACATGCCGTTCCCTCGGATGTGCCGCTGGTCCTGCAGTTCATCCGGGACTTGGCCGAGTACGAAAAATTGGCTCATGAGGTAGTCATCAGCGAACAAGATTTGCACTGCCATTTATTTGGTGCGGAAAAGAAAGCAGAGGTACTGATCGCTGAGCACTGCCAAGCGCCGGTCGGCTTTGCGCTTTATTTTCATAATTTCTCCACCTTTTTAGGGCGGCCCGGTATTTATTTGGAGGATTTGTTCGTTAGCCCGCACCATCGAGGCAAGGGCTATGGCAAAGCACTTTTGACCTGTCTTGCCTCGATCGCCGTGTCGCGGGATTGTGGCAGGTTGGAATGGGCGGTTCTGGATTGGAATCAACCGGCGATCGATTTCTACGAGGCCTTGGGAGCGAGCGCGATGAAGGGTTGGATTATCAATCGAGTAACCGGGGTCGCACTTACCGAGATGGCAGAAAAGTTTGAGGGGATTTAATGACCGATTTATCACGTTGTCACAATTTGCTCAGTGATCTTTTCGCTTTGGCGGGAGATGTTGATCCTGAGATGTTTCGACTGACGGAGAAGCAGGTTGCGTTTTTCCATGAACAGGGTTATCTGGCAGGCGTTCGTTTGTTGAATGAACGTCAGATAGAACACTTACGAAATGAGCTCAGCGAGTTTTTTGAGCCCGATCACAGCGGTCGGGATTATTGGCATGAGTACCATTCCAACGAATCAACCGATCCCAATCAGGTACTTTTTCACGCCTTGGGCGCCTGGCGTTTAAGGCCAGGTTTTCACGATCTATTGTGGAATCCAGCTTTCACCGAACCGGCCAGGCAGTTGTTGGATGGCCCAGTGAGGTTCTGGCACGATCAGTTGTTTTGCAAACCGCCCCGGCATGGCGGCGTGGTGGCCTGGCATCAAGATTATTCGTACTGGACGCGGACCCAACCCATGCAGCATCTGACCTGTTGGATCGGTCTCGATGATGCCACCATTGATAATGGTTGTCTGCGATATATTCCGGGAAGTCATCTTTGGGATTTGTTGCCCATTACCGGTTTGGCAGGTGATATGGATGCGATTGAGGAAGTGCTCTCAAGCGAGCAATGGCAACAAATGCAGGCTCCCGTTTTGATTGAATTAAAGGCTGGGGAGTGCGCCTTTCACCACCCTTTGTTGGTGCATGGATCGACTGAGAATCGCTCGTCGCAGCCGCGACGCGCGACGGTCTTAAACGTGGTGAAAGATGGCGTTTGTTCATTTGCACACGAACCACTGTTGCATGGGATTCCGGCGATCCCCGTGGGCCAGCCGCTGGAAGGGCAGTTTTTCCCCCAGCTGGCCAAATAGAGAGCTGGATTAGCGGCCTGTTTACTGGCAATTTGCTGCACGAAATTGCGCTCGCTTAATTCCCTCCTCAGATCGGTCGCGGAGTGGCGAGCGGGGCGTTATAATTGCGACGTCAAAATATTAAACGTCAAACGCTCAAGAAGGAAACCCATGATGCAATATGCTTTTTCGCTCGCAGCTCTTTTCGTGTTGGTCGGATGCCCCGTGGCAGTCGCGCAGGATGATTCACCAAAATCGGGCGAGGAAGTTGTGCTTTTCGATGGCAAGAACCTCGATCAGTGGCGCGGCTATGGGCAGGAGGCGATCGGCCAAGGATGGAAAGTGGAAGATGGTATCCTGAAATTTGACGGCTCGGGTGGCGGTGACATTATTACCAAGGAGACCTTTAAGAATTTTGTTTTTACATTTGATTGGGCAGTCACTGAGGGGGCCAATAGCGGAGTCATGTATAAGGTTGGCCTGGGAGATAGTGCCCCCTATCTCAGCGGTCCGGAATACCAAATTCTCGACGATGCTAAGCATAACGACGGAAAAAATCCCTTGACCTCAGCCGCCTCGCTTTACGGTCTTTTCCCCAGCGGAGATGCGAAAACGAATCCCGTGGGTGCCTGGAATCAGGGCAAGATCGTTATTTCGGGGAACACCATTCAGCATTGGCTAAACGGCAAATTAGCGGTTGAAACGGAGGTGGGCAGTCCTGATTGGAATAAGCGATTGAACAAAAGTAAGTTCAAAGATTGGAAAAAATTTGCCGTGAATAAAGAGGGGCATCTTTGTCTTCAGGATCATGGAGATGAGGTTTGGTTCAAGAACTTAAAAGTTACCAAGCTTGATAATGACAACTAAGGATTTCCCCGAGTTGGGATAATCTGAAACAGGTTCTAGCTGCCATGACAACTCGGTTGCGTGTAACTTCCATCGAGAGGTACCATCTCTGCGATGACACGCCCCAAAATCCGAATGTGATTGGTTGCGACCTTACCGTTCGGGGGCCGCTGCATCTAATAAATGCGACGGCCGCCCTCCGCGAAGCCGCCGGACGGCATCCGATGATCGCCGCGCGTCTCCAAGGCCGATACTGGTACTTGGACCCTGCGGATGCCCAGACTCTGGAGTGGGTCGTGGTTGCCGATTCGGGATCCGAGGCGGGCGGTTCGGATCCACCCGGCTGCGATTTGCGAGTGATTGATTTAACTCAGCAGCTTTCCTCTCGGTTTGTGTTGCGAAAGGGAAAGGAAGTCACCCATTTGAGTTTTCGGCTTCATCACGCCGCTGCTGATGGAGGTGGTGGGCTGCAGTTTGTTGCTGATTGGTTGCTGACCTATCATCGCTTATCGACCGCCTCCGAGCTGCCGCGCTCTCGAGAAACGAACATAAGTTTGTTGGCGAATCGAAATCATTTGAAGCTGCTGACACGAGAGTTTTTAGGCAAGTTGTGGGTGCAGCCGATTGCAATCTTGGGCGCCGGCAAATTTTTATTGCGGCAGGTGCAAGCCGTTGTTCCGCTTCGGGACGCAGGGCAGGCTCTGCAGGTCCATGACTTTCAATGCTTGGAAAGTTCGCTTTCTACCGAGCAAGTTGCGAATTTGAAACGGCAGGCGACTGCCTGTAATGCGACGATTAACGAGTTGATTCTGCGGGGCGTGTTCCTGGGAATTCATCACTTCCGCAAATCTCAAGGGCTTCATCAACCCCGTGAATGGCTGCGGTTGATGGTGCCAATCAGTATTCGTGATTTTTCTGACCGCCGCTTACCGGCCGCCAATCGTGCCAGTATTGTCCAACTCGACCGAACGGATCGTGATTTTGAGGATCCCCAAGGCATGACCTGGGGATTGAATTATGAGTTGGGGAATATCAAGAAATGGAACTTGGAAAAGACGTTTCTTTTATTGATGCGCTGCTTTGCGTTGGTGCCTGGGTTGGTAAAACGGATCGCCGCAAAAGATGTATGTCGGGCAACCACCGTGGTAACCAACCTCGGTAGCCCGTTCGAAAGGTTGAAATTGGACAGGCACGACGGCAAATTGAAATCTGGAGATCTGTTGGTCGAGAATGTCGGGTTGATGGTGCCGCTGCGTAAAAATACGCCGCTCGGATTCGCGACGCTTAGGTACGCGGGTGAGCAGAAAATTTGTGTGCATTACGATCCACTACAGATCACAGCACAGCAAGCTCAGCAGATACATCAAGCCGTGGTTCGGCAATTAACGGAATCGCCAGGTACAGATGGCGAGTAGCGTGAGCGAAGTCGTATCAGATACGTTTATTCGTCGTGGAGTTCAGGGAAGACGTCTTGTGAGAGATTCTTGCGTTTGATCAAGGTTCGTAAACGTGACAGAAAATCGAACTTGTAGTTGGCTACCTGTTGTTCGGTGATGCCCAAAGTTGCGGCTGCCGTCTTGTTCGCCATGCCACGGACGGTAAGCATTTCAATGCACTTTAATTTGAGCCAATCGCCCCGTTCCTGCCAGCGTTGTACCTGATTGGCGATCGCCTCAACCAACGCATCTTCTTCCAGACGTTTGCGTTCTGTGCTGCGAGCAATGCTGCTGGCGGGTCTCGCGTGGCCGGCGATTTGCCAGTCACCGCTGGAGTCGGAGCTTGATGAAAAAGGAATGGCGGGCCGCCGACCTTCGCGACGCAAATAATCGGTTAGCTTGTAGGAACAGATGGTGAATAAGTAGGCCTCCAACGAGCGTCTGCCATCGTAATTGGGCAGGCTGTTGAGAAAGCCCACTAACGTTTCCTGAACAATATCTTCGCTGGCGCTGCGATTGGTTAAGCGATTCTCCACAAAAGCCAGCAGGCGACCTTCGTAACGGGCAATCAGTTGACCCCAAGCGTCAACATCTCCGCTGCGAATCCGTTGGATAAGCATTTGGTCAATTTCAGAAGGAGGTTTCATCGTTACTCCACACCATTTGGGTTAGCGGGGGAGGTTGCGAATGAAGGTACCCAGAGCCGACTCGTTAGCCTCGACTTTGTCGTTGGCTGACTCGTTAAGCTCGATCTCGGGTAGGTCTACTTTGTCAGCGGGTGCTTGCGCAGGGTCGACTACCAGACCATCCACTTGATTTACTTCCGGTTTCATGTCGCCCGGTAATTGAGAGCGAATATCGGTCATATTGGCTTGCTCGGGCCCATTCACGCCCAAGCCGACATCCTGCAAGGCCGCGAGGATGGAATGTTCGGGAGAACCTGGGGTCACATCCTCTGAGAGTTCGTCGAGGATATCGCTCGATTGGCTCAATTCATCGAGATGAACCGTTTTTATGAAGGCATTCTCCGGTACCACCGACGGGTGTTCTTCGTGGGGGGATTTCTCCTCGGTCGGTCGGTTTTGCATTTCCGCGTCCGCCGGGTCCAACTGGCTGTCAGATTCTGGCGAGGCGCTTACTTCTTCAAATTCGATTACATGGGAGGACGAAGGCTCGACCTCCGCAATGCTGGCATCCGTGGGGCTGTAAATCGCCCGAAATGTTACATTTCCGATGGTCAACAATTGCTCCGGTTCAAGCGTCGCGGTGTCTTCGATCCGCTGGCTGTTAACGTAGGTGCCGTTCAGAGAATTTAGATCTTTCACATGTAGCATGCCGTCGCTTTCGAACAATTGGCAGTGATTTCGGCTCACCAATGGATGAGGTAGCGTCAGGCCGGCGTCCCGGCCACGACCGATTACGGCAGGTAGCTTGAGGGATATTTCCGTTGCCTTGGCACCACCGATGACAACCAATTTGGCTTGTAACATGTATGAAGAGTCCTTTTTCGCGATGTCGATGCGTGTAAAAAATTGAAAAGCTTAAAGGCGAAGCTAATGCCAGCAGACCGAATACTCGATCTCGGTCCTCCG
Source organism: uncultured Pirellulaceae bacterium (assembly GCA_905480235.1). Classification (GTDB taxonomy): domain Bacteria; phylum Planctomycetota; class Planctomycetia; order Pirellulales; family Pirellulaceae; genus CAJQPP01. Next base: position 3,670 of record CAJQPP010000031.1, on the reverse strand, counting down.
TGTGCTGGATCTAGGTAACAGCTGCCCACAAGTTGCCACTTTTTAGGCCATAATCACCCTCAACTAAGGCGATTTGCTACTTGTGGGTATCGATCGTTTTTATAAACTTGTACGTGTGTAAGCGGGAATGAGTTGATCGCCGTTTCTCGATTCCTGAAAAGGGTAAAGTTTTTGCATTGCGAATTCCGAACCCCTATTAGTATTCGGGGCCTATGTGCAGCGATCTCTCGAACCGATTCGCAACTTAAGACTGCGATAGTGTAGCTCAAAACGTCCACAAAGGCAAATCTGACGCTACAGCGAGCAGTTAGTTGCGGCCTAATTTCCCTTACACCCCGATTGCCGGGAACTTAAACCGGTTTTACAATCTTTAATGCTGAGTTAAACTCAGGAAAATATACGGTCCAATTCAGCGGGTGTAGCTCAGTGGCTAGAGCGTCACGTTGCCAACGTGAATGTCGAGGGTTCGAATCCCTTCACCCGCTCTTTTTTTATGTGCGGACCGGAAATTCATTATCGATTGATTTCATAAAACAGCCGGCTATTTGACGCTGCGACCCCTTGAGCGGCTCAGGTAGAGGCAAGAAATTCTTCCCCCATTCGTTTGCCGGGGTCGTCGAGTTCAAAAGGGAAAACCCCCCGCAACATTCAGGAATAGCATTGTGAATACAGACGTCGAAAATGAGCTCCTTACCGAGGGCGCCGAAAAGCAAAAGTTGAACTTGATCGTTAAAGTTGACGAAACCAGTGCCTGCGAAAGGCACGTGACCGTCACGATCCCCCGGGACGACATCGAGCGATATTTCTCCGAAAAATTTGATGAGTTGGCCCCCAAGGCCGAAGTTCCCGGTTTCCGATTAGGTAAAGCACCCCGGAAATTGGTTGAAAATCGGTTCCGCGAGCAGGTGGAAGACCAAGTCAAAGGGTCGCTTCTCATGGACTCATTGGCTCAAATTAGTGATGACGAGGACTTCTCGGCCATTAGCGAACCCGATTTCGATTTTGAGTCGATCGACATCCCCGATGAAGGTCCCATGACCTATGAGTTCAATATCGAGGTCCGACCGGAATTCGATATGCCCGAGTGGAAGGGAATGAAGCTCAATCGGACTGAGCAGGAATTCACGGACGAGGAAATTGACGAAGAGATCGTTAAACTCGGTTCTCGCTCCGCAGACATGGAGCCCGTCGAAGAAGCCGCCCAAATGGGCGATTTTATCGTGGTTGATATCGTTGCCAGTCATGACGATAAAGAAATTGCCAAGGTCAGCGAGCAACTCATTGAGTTGCGACCTACGCTGAGTTTTGGGGATGCCCAACTCGATAGTTTTGGGGAGTTGCTGGTTGGGGAAGAAGCGGGTGCTGAAAAGACCGCGACGGTCAAAGTCAGTGAATTTGCCTCGAATGAAGACTTGCAGGGCAAGGATGTCGACCTGACGATTCGCTTGTTAGACGTGAAGCGAGTTGCTGCGGTGGATATTGCCGAGGTCACGGAGAAGCTCGGATTTGATTCTCTGGACGCTCTTCGGGATGTGATGAAAGATAATTTGGGTAGTCGCCTGCAGTATGCTCAACGGCAAGAGATACGAGAGCAGATTAGTGCCTTGTTGACGGAGTCGGCCAACTGGGAATTGCCTCAAGACCTGTTAAAGCGTCAATCGCGTCGCGAAATGGACCGGGCAATTATCGAGTTGCGATCCAGTGGTTTTGCCGAACCTGATATTCAGGCTCAGGAAAATCAACTGCGGCAAAATGTCATGAAACGCACAGAAACGACGCTCAAGGAACACTTCATCCTAGAACGCATTGCTGAAGCTGAGCAAATCGAAGAGACCGATCAGGATTTCGACCTGGAAATCATGAAAATTGCCGCTCAACGCAATGACTCACCACGTCGCGTTCGAGCTCGTTTGGAACGCACGGGCCAGATGGATGCCCTGCGAAACATGATCATCGAGCAAAAAGTGCTGGCTCTGATTGAAGAGCACGCTGAGTTTGAAGCGATCAAGCCCAAGGTCGATGAGAGTGCTAACGAAACGGCAGCCATCGATTTCTTTGTCTCAGGAAATCGGAATGCCGAGAGTATTCCTGAAGCGAAATATGCGGATGCAGGCGGAGAAGGCCTGCCTGATAGCAAAGACTAAATCGGGCACGTGAACGCAAGATTAACGAATACTCAGGGGATCCATCGCGGAATGCGACGGTCCCCTGTTTTTGTTTCGTCTTGTTTTCACCGCACTTTCTAATCCCGGATGCTGCAGTGGCACGGTTTAAGGCGTTTGTCACCGAATGCGGCAGGCATCTGCCCCGGTCTAGCAGGCGGTACATTTCGCTCCCGATGAAAAAGGATAATTCGTTCTTTGGAAGGGAAAATCCAGCCCGCCGGTTTGAGGGTGCTCCCTGCCCTTGTCGCTATTTTCAAAAAGCGTTAGCTTGATCCCATGGTCAGGAAATTGGTTTGTGTGCAAACCGTCCTGGCGCTCGCTCTTGTTCCGAGGATGCTCTTAAAGTTCAGGATTTTCGTCGAATGATGCACGACCCACTTTCAAATATTGAAACGCAATTACCCCACGGTGGAAAGCAACGGCCGATTGGCATCAATCCCGAGAAACCGGGAATGGACATAGCTTACTCCTACCAGCAATATCAGCGTCAGCGAACGATGACGTTGGGTGATTTGCTCCTAGAAAACCGAATCGTATTTTTGCAGGGTGAGATCCACACTGGCAACGCCAACGATCTCGTCATGAAACTGCTCTACCTACAAAGTGAAAATCGCAAGAAAGACATTCACTTTTATCTCAATTCACCTGGCGGCGATGTCATCGCGACGTTGGCGATTTACGACGTCATGCAAATCATGTCCTGCCCCATCGCAACCTATTGCGTCGGACAGGCTGCCAGCGGTGCAGCCGTCTTGTTGGCCGGTGGGACCAAGGGGAAACGGTTCGCTTTAGCGAACTCCCGCGTGATGATCCACCAGCCATACAGCGGCGTCAGTGGTCAAGTTAGCGATATCGAAATTCAGGCTAACGAAATACTTAGAAATCGCCAAACCCTGAACGATATTCTGGCCGACCACACCGGCAAGCCCGTCGAACAAATCGCGAAAGACGTTGATCGTGACTTCTTCATGACCGCCGAACAAGCCAAGGAATATGGCATGGTCGACGAAATTACTGTGCGTCAAACCAACGATGAAGATGCTGACGATTAATCGTCGGAATCCAACTCGGAAGACTTTATCCGCCTCGCTCGCATTACGAGCGGTCACTCGCTCAAATTGAAAAAACCATCGCTGGAGTTTTAGAGAATGTCATACGTCCCGTACGTTGTTGATAACACCGGTCGTGAAGAACGTGTTTACGATATCTACAGTCGCCTGCTGAAGGATCGTATTATCTTTTTGGGAACTCAGGTCACCGCCGAATTGGCCAATGCCATCGTGGCGCAGATGTTATTCCTGCAATCCGAAGATCCCAAGGCCGATATTCACCTCTATATCAATTCGCCAGGCGGTAGCGTCACGGCGGGTCTGGCGATCTATGACACGATGCAGTTCATTAACTGCGACGTGGCCACCTACTGCATCGGACAGTGCGCCTCGATGGGAGCCGTGCTCTTGACCGCCGGAGCCAATGGAAAACGCAATGCGCTGCCCAACTCGCGA
>CAJQPP010000030.1 GCA_905480235.1 uncultured Pirellulaceae bacterium | reverse complement strand
GTGTTCGACGACGTCATTGTAAATTTCGCTGCCAGTAACGTTGCCAATACGGTTAACTTCTTTGGTGATTATTTTGGTACCTATGGAACCTACCGGGGTGGTGGCAGTAATGATTTTGTCACGTTTGGTGCGGTTGGCACCGACATGTTGTTCGCGGCTTTGACAGCAGATGGCGACGACCTATTTACTATCGATCCAGCGACGGACTTAGATTTCCTCTATGTTGACTTTGGTTTAGGCGACAACACCTTAGATAACCAAAAGGGTGATCCCCTACCCTTCGACCACAACTTTGTGAACCCATAGGACTTTTGATCGGAAGCCCGTTCGAGCGACAGTTGTGGAGTTGTTAGGCATTCGTTTGCATGATTGCGGTAAGTGCACGGATTCCGAATGGCAAGCAGATGGCAAAGATGAGGGAAAGTTTTGCGATGGAAGAGTCCAATGTTAAAACGACCTCGAATGGCCAAAAGTTTAGGGTTTAATTAAGCCTATTTGCTCACGCGCTTTACCTCGATACTCGCCGATGGTTGTCGCGTCCCCAAAGTGTCCCCGCCACGCACAGCACGTATGGTATCGTCCGGTTTCTAATGGTATCGTGAAACTCGTGAGATCATCGTTTTACACGGTAAACCCAGGTCAATTGATGCTGGGGGTGTAGAGGTCGCAGGTTCGAATCCTGTCGCCCCGACTAGCTTTCTCACAAAGTCTATCGCCGTTTTCGGCGCTGGGCTTTTTTCTTGGAATGGTGGGGGTTCTCGCCTGCCGCACGGGGTTCAATCGGTGACCTGCTCTTTTAGAGTTGCTAGGACCATTTCGCTGCCGTTGATTATTTGCGAATCGCTTTTCTTCGTTGAAACGTGCCTCTTCTTATAAAGCGGGGGTCCATCCGTTAACCTTAGCGAGCTGGGTGGAAACTTAATCCACAGGTCGGGTCTGCAAAATTCCCGAGAGTCGGTATTAAATCATAGGAGCATGACGTGAGCAGTTTGGATTTTTGGATATTGGGTGGAAGTATTCTGGGCCTTCTCTCCGCAATCTTGATAGTTCTTGCCAACGCCTTGAAGTATCTGCGGGAGATTCGTGATCTACTGAAAGAATCTAAGAGCGATTAGCCATCATCACAGAGATGATCTCACGTCACCAAAACCATCCGAACCTCATTGCCATCTCACTCGGCGACTGACTTAGATTTCCTCTGTGTTGACTTTGGTTTAGGCGACGACACCTTAGATAACCAAAAGGGTGATCCCCTGCCCTTCGACTACAACTTTGTGAACCTATAGGACGTTTGATCCGAAGCCCTTGCAAGCGACAGTTGCGGATTTGTTAGGCATTCGTTTGCATGATCGCGGTTAATGCACGGATTCCGAATGGCATGCAGATCGCAAAGATTAAAGAAGGTTTTTGCGATGGGAAAGTCCCATGTTAAAACGACCTCGTATGGCCAAGAGTCCAGGGTTTTATTAAGCCTATTTGCTCACGCGCTTTACCTCGATCGATATTCGCAGTTGGTTGTCGCGTAACCAAACCGTCACCAGCACGTATCGAACGTCCAGTATCACCGAGTTACTTATGGTGTCGTGGAAAGGCTAAATTTCGTTGGTTTGATCGGTGCAATTGCGTTGCGAAATGCTTGGGGGTATGGAGGTCTCAAGTTCTAATCTTGGCGCCCCGACCTTCTAGCGGATTAGTTGGCTGGGAATGTGTCGAAAATGTAGCCTTACCAAGCATGGTCGAGCATTTCGTTCTCCATCAAACATCGAGGTTCACAGATCTTCTCTTTTCAATTCACAGCGGTTGGGTGAAGCCAAAGATTTGTTTTTGGCTTAAATAGAGAGCTCGAATTTTTCATCACAATAGGGTTTCCACCGCTGCCTGAGCTTGAAAATAAGCCACTTATCATTAAAATTTCAGACAACAAATCCAAGTAGCCGCGAGCAGACTCCGGTCATCTGAAAGTCGAGTTGGCAGTGTTTTGATGACCAAGGATAAAAAATTGCCGTGCCTAAAGCACGGGTTGAGTCGGGCCTGAAAAAGAAATCCAAGGACAAATGAATATGCCATCTTACAGAACACCACGTTACGTCCTGCTTGTTGGGGTACTTGTTTTAGGGACGTTGAGCGCCCAACCCGGGACCTGCCAAGAAACAGAGACGATCCAAAACAGCGTGTCCATGCAGTTCAAGCTCGTACCGGCAGGTAAGTTTATGATGGGCAGTGCAGATAACGGCCCCGCTCATGAGGTAACGCTTACTGAGCCCTATTATATTGGCGTTTACGAAGTAACGCAGGCTCAGTTCGAACAGGTAATGCAGGCCAATCCAAGTGGCTTTCAGGGCGAGGCGGTGGACAACGTTGACACCGCGAATCATCCCGTTGAGAAGGTCAGCTGGGATGACGCCGTTGAATTTTGTAGGGTGCTGTCTGCCCTGCCGGAAGAAAAGGCGGCAGGTCGAACATTCCGCTTACCCACCGAGGCAGAGTGGGAGAACGCGACGCGCGCGGGAACGACCACCGAGTTTTATTTTGGCGAAAATGATGCTGAGTTGGGTGAGTTCGCCTGGTACTTGAACAACGGGGAGAAACGGACTCAACCGGTTGGGCAAAAGCAGCCAAACCCGTGGGGGTTGTACGATATGTATGGAAACGTCGAGGAATGGTGCCAGGATTTTTGGACGGATGATTATTCCGCCGGTCCAGCAACGAATCCAACCGGCCCGTCGCGTGGTTTCACACGAATCCGTCGGGGCGGTGGTTGGATTCATTATCCATCAGTCTGTTGTTCGGATTTTCGTGCCGGAAGTCCGCCGAGTATTCAAAGCCGCACCCTGGGATTTCGAGTCGTCTGCGTCGATTCCAAATGAGGGAAAGAGGGACTGTCAATTTGATTACGTTGAGCTTGATAGGCCAACCGAAATGACCGTGCGATGATCCTAGTGCGGAAACCAGCTGTTCTCGCCACACGAAATAAACGCATTTGTGTTCAAACTAACACCCGGGGCGGAGTTGCCTGCGCAGAGTTCATGATAACGGGGCGTTGAATATTGAACCCACTTCTTTCAAAGCGATCGTTCTCGGTTAAAGCAAAGATAACGCAATCCATCCACCTCGACAAAAACTTGCGTTACGACGTGTCCCCAACGGAATCGGTGCAGACGCTGCGAAGAACAACACAAACTCCCCCTGGCGAGTCTAGTTAGTAAATTCATGATCGCATCTGCTGATTATCTCGACACCCCAAAGCTCTGCATCGCAGTCGTGTTTGCCGCGATCGCCATTCCCAATTTCTATACTGATGTTTTTTCCGGGCCTTACCCACCCACTCCAACGTTCTATCTAGTGCCTTTCGGCATTGGTATTTGGTACCGCCAAAAAAAGCTCGTTTTCTATCTAGCGATGCTCGCCATCATCGTTTTGACGCTTATCAGGTTGATAGGTTCCGGAGTGCTTGAAGCTCCGATACCACCCGAACGTTTATCGGTAGCAACCGCTTGCTTGCGATTCGTTTCCATGCTTGGGTTTATCATTCTCTTTTCACTTCTCCGTTCGTCTTTCGAGCAATCTCATGCCATGTACCAGGAACTGGCGCGGGTTAGGGAAGAAGAAAGATACCGAATCGCCCGAGCGTTGCATGATGAATTGGGACAAACGATTGCCATTGTTGCCAACAATCTCAAGAGATTAATTAATCGCTTCGACGAAGAGGATCAAGCATTATTAAAAAATTGTGTGGATGGACTTAACGACGCAGCTTTTCAAATACGAGAAACTGCCAACGGTTTGGTGCCTACCGTTTTAATAGATTTGGGCTTGGCCGCTGGCGTAAGATCCATGGCCAAGGGCATTCAGAATAAAACAGGGACCCCCATTCATGTGCATGACAACATTGGCACAACACGTTTTAAATCAGAGGTCGAAATCACCTGCTTTCGGACGATACAAGAATCGCTGACCAATGCCATCCGGCATGCTCAGGCCAGCCAATTTGACATTGAGATTTCGCACGACGACGGCGAGCTTATTTGTCAAATCGGCGACAACGGACGCGGTTTTAATGCTGAAAAAGTAAGCTTTCAAAATCAAAACCAGAACGCAAAATCTTTCGGGCTTCGAAATATCATTGAACAGGCAAGGTTACAGGGCGGCACGATTTCCATTGATACCGGTGAAAATATCGGCACCGAAATTATATTGCGGTTGCCAACCGATGCCGTCTCCAAATGACCCCACCAGAAAGTCAGTATCATGGATAAAATTCAGTTGTTGTTGGTGGACGATCATGAGATGTTTCGTTCGGGGATTCGGGCGTTGCTGGAGGACGTCGAGGATTTTGCGATCCTTGCCGAGGCCAAGGACGGCGTGGAAGCATGGGAATATTGGCAGTCCTACCAACCCGACGTCACACTGTTAGATTTGATGATGCCACGACTTAACGGTTTGGAACTTCTTGAAAAGATCCAGCGGTCGAAGCTCCCCAACCAAATTATTTGCCTGTCGATGCACAGTGATGGCGAATATATTCAGCGGGCCTGGCAGCTAGGCGCGGCCGGTTATCTACTAAAGACGGATTCCGCACAGGAACTTGAGAAGGCAATTCGAACAGTCGCCAAAGGTGAAAAGCACCTGACCTCCTCAATCTCACAATCGATCATTGACCATTGTTTAACCCCTGATCGCGAGGGTGCCACGAGCGGCTCTGCAGCCAATCGCCTTTCCATGAGAAAACGCGAAATCCTCAAGCTAATTGCGGAAGGCCACTCCTCCAAGGAAATCGCCAGCATATTAAAGCTAAGCGTAAAGACGGTCGAAATGCATCGATCCCAGCTGATGAAACGACTTAACATCCACGGAATCGCGGGACTTACATGTCATGCCATTAAAATTGGCCTGGTTACTCCGTGAAGCTCACGCATGATCAATAGCCGATGATCTGCCCACTCACTAAAAAATATCTTGAACCGATAGGTTAGCCCTGACTTGTGGAGCAGCAGCTACGATCGCTTTTAGCTTTTTGAAAGAAACTTGCGGCTCGTTGACACCAAGGTTGGCAGAACAGCCAAACCGACTGTCCAGTTTCAGCAAGATTTTGTCGACGACCCGTTTTGAGATTCGTCCATGGAGAATTCAACGGTGGTGGGACGCTTAGGCTGCCCGTGATCTGGAACAAGTGGCGACGATGGATTTTGTTACGTTGGATGCTGTTTTTTCAATGAAATTTGCGACTGCTTCGCCAGATAAGTGATTCCAAAGTCCAGAGGTACAGTGAAGGTAGGTGCTTATAGCTGGTGTGCAGGTTGTCTGTCGGGGCTTTTGAGCGTGATTTTATCGCCAGTTTTGTTAAGATAATAGTCTCTGAGAAAGCCCGAGCATGAGTGAAAGACTAAAGGAAAATCGCCTCGCTTGTGAACGCTCCCGACCCATTTGACGTAACGCAGCTGGCTAAGGAAAACCTTCGTCAGCAGGAAGAATCTGTTTCCAAAATTGATTTGAAACAGATCGGTCGTTATCGCGTTGAGAAAGTTTTGGGGAAAGGGGGTTTCGGCCTTGTCTATCTGGCACAAGATGAGCAATTGGGTCGATTGGTCGCCATCAAGGTGCCTCATGACGAACTCATGTCTAGCGCTAGCAGTGTTGAAGAGTACCTCATCGAGGCACGTACAGTTGCCAATCTGGATCACCCAAACATCGTGCCGGTCTTTGATGTCGGCAGTACCGATGATTGCGTTTTCTACATTGTCTCCAAATACATCGACGGCATTAATCTTGGCCAAAGGATCAAAAAGGATCGTCTCGGGTACGACGAATCTGCCTTGTTGGTTGCCACCGTGGCCGAGGCCTTGCATTACGCACACAAGCAAGGCTTGGTGCATCGAGATGTGAAGCCGGGAAACATCTTGATCGATAAAAATGGTCAAGCATTCGTGGTGGATTTTGGGCTGGCGCTAAGTGAAGAAAGCAGTAACAGTGGCCGCAATTATGCAGGCACGCCTGCGTTTATGTCACCGGAACAGGCTCGTGGCGAAGGCCATCGGGTCGATGGTCGCAGTGACGTCTTTAGTCTAGGAACCGTTTTTTACGTTTTGTTGTCGGGTAGCCGTCCTTTCTGTGGTGACAACCAACACCAGTTGTTTGAGCGCATTCGTAACGACGATCCTCGACCCTTGCGGGACTACGACGAATATCTACCCAAAGAATTGGCGCGTATATGCAACAAAGCGATGTCGAAGCGGGCTAGTGACCGTTATGCATCCGCGAATGAGATGGCCGAAGACTTGCGACTGTATTTGCAAGAACAGGCGAATTTGAAACCGGAGGGCGGTTTGGCCGCCGGCGACTGGCGTATTAATGCAGATACCACCGACGCTTTGAATTCGAATACTCAATTGGGAAATGTAGATTCGGAAGTATTGAAGACGATGGCGGGTGATGTCACGCGCTCGATCAATCAACCCATCAAGATCGTTCCCAAAGGATTGCGTTCTTTTGATGCACACGATTCCGATTTTTTCTTGGAGCTTTTACCGGGTGCTCGAGATCGCAATGGCATGCCGGATATTTTACGTTTTTGGAAAACGAGAATCGAGGAGTTCGATTCGGATAATACCTTCTCCGTCGGTTTAATTTATGGCCCCTCCGGTTGTGGTAAATCTTCGTTAGTCAAAGCGGGATTATTACCCCGTTTATCAAATGATATCCTCGCGATTTATATCGAATCGACACCCGACGAGACAGAAACTCGGTTGCTTCACGGATTGCGGAAGCAATGCCCTTCCGTCGATCGAAATTTGGGATTGAGAGATACGTTGGCCGCCTTGCGACGCGGACGAGGTTTGCCAAACGGAAAAAAAGTGTTGATCGTGTTAGATCAATTTGAGCAATGGTTGCATGCCAAGAAGGCAGAAGAGAATACAGAATTGGTGCAGGCATTGCGTCAATGTGACGGCGGCAATGTTCAGTGCATCGTTATGTTACGCGATGACTTTTGGATGGCAGCCACGCGATTCATGCGTGATTTGGAAATGCGATTGCTGGAGGGCGTTAATTCTGCGGCGGTTGATTTATTTCCTTTGAAACACGCCGAAAAAGTGCTTCAAGCATTTGGTCGTGCTTTTGGAGTGATTGAAACGGGGGAGAGGCAGCTGGGTGCTGACCAAAAACAATTCATAGAACAATGCGTCGTCGGGTTGGCGGAAGAAGGCAAAGTTATTTGTGTGCGTTTGGCGTTGTTCGCAGAAATGATGAAAGGCAAACCCTGGACCCCAGACACGCTTGTCAAGGTTGGTGGGACCAGTGGTGTTGGTGTCACCTTTCTGGAGGAGACCTTTGGAGATTCCACGGCACCACCGATTCACCGTTTTCATGAGAAAGCAGCCCGCGCCGTATTAAAAAATCTGCTGCCGGATTCCGGAACGGACATTAAAGGTGCGATGCGATCCTACTCGGAAATATGTGAGGCCAGTGGTTATCGCAACCGTACCAGCGATTTTGAGGACCTGATCGGCATCTTGGACCGAGAGCTACGGCTCATTACGCCGACCGACCCGGAAGGCCGAATCACCGAAAATGAATCGGTCATGGAAACAGAACCAGGTGAGAAATATTTTCAGTTAACCCACGACTATTTGGTGCCTTCATTGCGTGAATGGCTTACCCGCAAACAACAGGAGACACGCAAGGGACGAGCAGAACTCAAGCTTTCGGAGCAGGCGGCTCTTTGGAATGCGAAACCAAAGAACCAGTTCTTGCCCTCATTTGCTGAGACGGCAAGTATTTTTGCTTTGACGGATAAGCGGCAATGGAGTGAACCACAACAAAATATGATGCGGCGATCGACTCGCATTCACGGTCTGCGATGCGCCATGATGGTGGCATTGCTTCTAATAACCTCGGTGGCTGGGGTGGCCATTCGAAATGCGGTGGTCAAGGAACAGCAGTTGGCTCGTGAAAAAAATGCTCAGGAAAAAAAAGAAACTCAAGCCAATGGATTGGTCACCGCATTACTCGGTGCTCAATTGGCTCAGGTGCCAAGGCTGGCTGATGACGTCATACCGTTGTGGGAACAGGTAAAGATCCGGCTGCTGCAGGCATTTCAAAATGATGGATTTGCGGAGGAAAGCGAGGAGCGATTGAAAATTTCGTTGCTCTTGCTTCGAGACGATCCAAGCCATTTGGATTTTATTAAAAGGCGCATGCTCAAAGCGGAGCCCAGTGAATTGGATGTGCTGAGGCGGATGGTGGTGGAACACAAAGATCGCATGACCGAGGAACTTTGGGGTTTAGTAAACAGACCTGCTGCGGATCAATCGACCGAATTGCTGGCCGCTGCCAGCATCCTTGCATTCTATGACCCTGAAAGCCCTGACTGGGATGCGGTTTCCTCGGTGGTTGTGGAAACGTTGGTCAGGGAAAACTCGTTGCGGGTAGCGACGTGGATGGAATTGTTACGGCCGATTCGGCTGAATTTACTAGATGCGCTTTCCAGCGTTTATCGAGATGAAGAGGAGCAGTTTTCGCCGGATCAAAGGGCATTGGCGACGGAGATTCTTAAACAATATGCGTTTGATCAACCTCAGCTTTTAGCGGAATTGATCCTGGAGGCAACGCCCGGACAATTCGTTGTCCTGTTTGACGAATTGCGAGAAAACCAAAAGGCAGTGCTGCCATTATTGGAACAGGAACTGGAAAGGAGTTTAAGTTTTCAATGGCCTGAGTTATTAAAAGATCCTGAATGGAAAGCGTTGGACGAGTCATTAGAAAAACAATTCATGCAGGCCTACGGTTTGATTGCAGACAGTTTTGCGTTCTGCCAAACCATGCCTCTTGAGCAGTTTTTTGTGGTCACGGATTTGATGAAACCAGCAGGTTATCGACCGTTCCGTGTACGCCCCTTTCGCAAGGACAAGATCGTCCATGTGGCGGCAATCTGGACGAGAGACTCCCGTGATTGGGAGATGTTGCACGGCTTGTCCGCCGAACAAATAATGCGGTCCGACCGACAGCAACGCTCGCAAGGTAGGTCCGCGTTCGATGTAGCCGGCTACCTGGAAGATCAACAGGGTGTATCCGTAGAACGCTTTTTGGGAATCTGGAGCGGACAAAGGCGTGAGCAAGATGAGGCCCGGGTCTGTGTTGGCTTAACGGAAATTGGAATGGAGTTAGCCAATAAAGCATTGGAGAAACAAGGGTTTGCTCACCAACAAGGATTACAGGCCTACCTCGGTCTAGAAGGAGAAGTGAAGTATTGCGGTGTGAGGAATAAGAACACCGTGCGAGGTCGTTATCGCCGTTCTTTTGGGATCCGCCCGGCCGAGTTTGAAGACAAGGAGTATCTAGGCAAGGTTTCTTGGGATATTGATCTAAGTCGAGCGACGAGTAATCGGCCGATACACGAGGTATACCAAGCGAGATTACAGGCAGCCAACGAAATTCTGAACACGAATCCGCACGATACAGAGCAACGTATGATCCGTGGTACCGCCTACTTTGCCTTGGATAATACGCAGGCTGCGATCGAAGAACTGTCGGTTGTGCTTGAAGCGGAGCCCACCAGAGCGGAGGGGTATCTGTGGCGAGCGCACGCTTATGCTCGAGAAGGCAATGCGGATAATGCCAGACAAGATCTTGCCAAGCTTAGCGAGGTGGGTACCGTCGAGCGGCACAAGGTGTATCTCACCGCGATTATTTCTGCTTATTGCGGGGACGCCGAAACGGGGATGGAACGCTTGGAGCAGGTATTAAACACGCAAGCGAACGATGATCGACTGCCGTATAGTGCGGCATGTGCCTATTCGATTGCATCGGCCGTCGCGGTGAACAAAGCGAATCTCTTGGATGCCAAGAAATATGCCGATCGAGCGGTGGAGTTGCTTCGCCAAGCGGTGGAGTTGGGTTACAGTGATTTTTCACGCCTTCAATCGGATCCGGACCTCAGACCCCTGTATGCTCACGCGGGTTATCAGGAATTACTGGCCAGCTGGGCGAGTAACCACCGCTACTCAGCACTTTGGTGTTCCAAGCCAATGATTGAATCGGAGGTGTTGCACGGTTTGTCACCTGAAGAACACCTCCTACGTTGTCAAACATTAATGCAGCAAGGTTACCGTCCATTTGGGATTACCGCGGTTACACCTGCTGAGGAGACTGTGGCGGCGTCGGTGTGGCATCGCCCTCGCATCGATACCAACCAAAAAGAAAACTTAGCGCGGCGACAGGCGACTGCGGCGGTGGCATTATTGAGAATGGGCCGTGCAGAAATGGTCTGGCCGCTACTCAAGCAACATCCCGACCCACGCTTGCGGAGCTGGTTTGTCCATCAGCTAGGTCCAATGGGTTCTCAACCAGATACCATTTGGAAGCAGCTAAAAGAAGAAAAGGATATTTCGACCCGACGGGCTTTGGTTTTGTGTTTGGGAAAATCTAGCCTGGAAGCATTTTCAGATTCTTCCGGAGTGACGAAAGATTTGTTGCGATTATATCGCGATGATCCCGATGCCGGGATTCATGCGGCCTGTGGCTGGGTTTTGCGCCAATGGAAATTGGAAGCTGAAATTCTGCCAATCGAACAAGAATTAAGTAGCGGTGAAATTGAGGGCAACCGCGATTGGTATGTGACGACCGAAGGTCACGTGATGTCCCTGTTAGGCGGGTCTGTGGAATTTGTGATGGGTCATGCAGGAACCGGAAAGCATCGCCGTCGCATCAACCGCCGGTTCGCCATATCGACGAAAGAGGTCACGGTTGCTCAGTTTCAACGGTTCGTCCAAGAGACCGGTGGGATGAATCGAGTGTTTCCAAATCGTTGGTCACCGACCGACCAGTGCCCGCAAACCTCGGTGTCCTGGTATCAAGCTGCTGCTTATTGTCGTTGGCTCAGTGAGTTGGAGGGCGTTTCGGAAGACCAAATGTGTTATCCACCGATTCCTGAGATTAAAGAGGGGATGGTATTTCCGAAGGACTATCTCACTCGTACCGGTTACCGTCTGCCGACAGAATCGGAATGGGAATATAGCTGTAATGCAGGGGTGGATTCGCAACGTCATTTTGGTGCCGGGAACCAATTACTGGGCGACTTCGGTTGGGCATTGTCGGTATCTGATTACCGAACTTGGCCCGTAGGCTTGTTAATGCCCAATGATTTTGGCCTGTTTGACATGTACGGAAATGTTAGAGAGTGGTGTCAGGAGCGATACGTAGATTACGGTGACGTTTCGCGAGGTGCGTGGAAAGAGGATTTGGAGGATGCCCTACCCGTGCAAGGGCGTACGAACCGTTTATTACGCGGTGGTTCGTTTTGTTATCAATTGTCAGACGTCGATTCTTCGAATCGCCAAACCTACCATCTACCGGAAGACCAATTTCATGATTTCGGATTTCGCCCCGCCAGAACATACTCTCCGACACCCTCACCTCAGCTGGGTGGAAAATAGCAGAACTTCGCCAGAAACCTTGTTGGGCTGGAAACGACATGAAATCTGAGCATCTTCGATTGACCTTGGATCGGAAACAATTTCTGCAGGGCAAATTAGCAGGCGGATGCGATCGACCTTTCTATGATGGCGAGCTGGGGTCTTCCCCCAGCGAGTTGTGCGTTCACCGAGGCTGATAGATGGCGCATGGTAATTCGGTCAAAACGCTGTTCAGATTTTCTAAAATTGATAAGGTTAAGGTCTATTTAGGCTTACTTATCTAGGCCACATGCGTGGCAATGTTGTTGTGTCATAGAGGAAGATTATGTCGGACGTCAGCGGGCGTTTTGCTCAATTAAATCAGAGTCAATTGCGAGAACTCGACCAAATTTGTGCCGACTTTGAGAGGAATTTTCAATCCCGAAATAAATCCATCGAATCTCAACTCGAGGCTGCTCCTAATGACTTAAAGAAGATGCTTTTTGACGAGCTTTTGGGAATTGAGATCGAACTACTTGCCAGCCAGGGTGCGGCTCCGCAAAAGGCCGATTATGTAGAACGATTCCCCAAGATGGCGCTGCAAATCGAGGAGGTTTTTGAGCGGATCGGGAATAAATCGATACCTGATTCCAGTTTGGATACGATCGCTGTTCAGTCGCCTTCGAATAATCCAGGAGCAGGTGCACCGGTAGAAACGATAGGTCGATTTCGCATCGTTGACGTGCTGGGTCAAGGCGGGTTTGGAATCGTCTACAAAGCTCATGATGATCAATTGGATCGTGAGGTCGCTATTAAAGTGCCACGCAGCAATTTGATGTTGGAAACGAAAATTCAAAACGCGTTTCTAGAAGAGGCAAAGGTCCTTGCGGGGCTTGATCACCCGCATATCGTACCGGTTTATGAAGTAGGGACCGATGAACGCTTCCCGTTTTTTATTGTTTCAAAGTTTATCAAGGGAGAAAGTTTAAACGGTTACATCAAGTCCAATACGGCTTTCCATCCCATGAAGCAAGCGGCATTGATTGCGTCGTTAGCGGACGCAGCTCAGCACGCCCATGAACGGGGGCTGGTGCATCGAGATATCAAGCCAGCGAACATCCTGTTGGATGCTGACGAGCAAGCGTACCTGGCCGACTTTGGTTTGGCACTGAAGGATAAAGATTTTGGTAAAGGGAGTGACTTTTTAGGAACGCCGGCTTACATGAGCCCGGAGCAAGCGAGTGGGGAAAGTCATCGTGTGGACGGCCGGAGTGATGTTTTCAGTTTGGGAACGGTTTTTTATGAGCTGTTGTGCGAACGGCGACCTTTTACCGGTTCTAATTTGGAAGAGATTCGCAGCGGTATTATTCTTTGCCAACCAAAACCGCCTCGCCAATATCGCTCTCAAATACCCAAGGAACTGGAACGTATCTGTCTCAAGGCATTATCCAAAAGAACGAGCGAGCGTTACCTCACGGCGCACGATATGGCGTTTGATTTGAAAGAATTCCTGGCCAAAACCACACCGATCACACCTCAATATTTAAGTACCCCCTCCCTCTCAGAGGCTCAAGCAGATTCCGGGAGACGAATTTCATCAGCTTCCAATCCCAATTCTCAACCAATTTCCGTCATCCCCAAAGGTCTTCGGTCGTTTGATGATGACGACAAAGATTTCTTTTTGCAAATGTTGCCGGGCGTGCGCGATAAAAACGGATTACCGGAGAGTATTCGTTTTTGGAAGTCAAGAATCGAAACAAGGTCGCCCGAAAATTCATTTTCCGTGGGTTTGATTTATGGGCCGTCCGGCTGCGGTAAATCATCTCTGGTCAAAGCGGGTTTATTGCCGGAGTTGGCTGCGGAAATTACATCCGTCTATGTCGAGGCTTCAGGAAAGGGTTTGGAGAACAATCTATTGAACCTCCTCAGGCGATTTTGCCCTGCTCTTTCTCATGAATTAGATCTCCCGGCCTCTGTCGCCGCGCTACGTTCCGGAATCGCGGGGGAAAATCAGCGTGTTTTGATTATCATCGACCAATTCGAGCAATGGCTAAATGCAAATAAGGGCTACACGGAGCAGCCACTGGTACAAACTTTACGCCAATGTGATGGGCGACACGTGCAATGTATTTTGATGGTGCGTGATGAGTTTTGGTTGGCCACCAGTCGTTTAATGATGGCATTGGATATCAATCTGGTGCCCGGTGAAAATATTGCTTTAGTGGATCTGTTCGACCGCGATCATGCTCGGCGTGTACTGAAATTGTTTGGACGTGCTTTTGGAAAATTGCCGGAGAACACCGCGGATCTGTCCAGTTCGCAAGTCCGCTTCCTGGATCGAGCCATCGATGGGCTGATGCAAGATAATACGGTTGTGTGCGTGCGATTGGCGTTGTTTGCAGAGATGTTTCGAAATCGCGAATGGACGATCGAATCTCTTAAAGAAGTAGGCGGAATTACTGGCGTTGGTGAAGCATTTATGCACGAGACGTTCGATTCCCGAAATGCCAATCCCGAGCATCGCTTTCATCGAGAGGCGGCCCAACGCGTGCTCAAAGCGTTGTTACCGAATTCGGGAATTGATATTAAGGGGCGGATGAAATCAAGCCAAGAGCTACGTGAACTTTCGGGTTACCAAAATCAACCCGTGCAATTTAGTAATTTGATACGCCTACTGGACTCTGACTTACGGTTAATCACTCCCACCGAAATGGTCGCAGGTGAAAGCCGGATCGAGGGAGACAAAACGTCAACCCAATCAGCTCATTACCAACTGTCCCATGACTATCTGGTGCACGTGTTGCGAAAATGGTTGGAACGTAAGCAAAGAGAGACTCGCAAGGGCCGCGCGGAACTCAAACTGGAGGAACTTACGGAGTTGTGGAGCGGCAATCAGCAAAATCGTTATCTGCCTTCCACTCAAGAGTGGTTGGGGATTAAGGCTTTGACGGAGCGCAAGCAATGGACGCCGCCGCAGTCGCAGATGATGAACAAGGCAACGCGCATGCACCTCGGGCGAATAGGTGTCATGGCGGTTGCTGTTTTTGGCCTGCTGATTGGCCTCGTTTCGGTGCGGAGTATCAACGAAGGGAATCTGCGGAAAGCAGAGGCGGCGAGGATTGTGGACGGTTTGGTCGCGGCGGATGTTTCCCAGGTGCAAAGGATTCTGGCGGAAGATTTGCCAAAGTATCAAGCGGAGGCCAGTGATTATTTACATCAGGCCTATGAAAATGCGGCAGCAGGATCCAATGCCCAGTTAAATACCGCTTTGGCACTCTATCCGGACGACGTCTCCGTGATGCCGGTTCTTTCTGAGCAATTGTTGAACGCCAGAGCCGAAAAATTCATTAACGTGCGTGATCTAGCGAGTGTCGCCAAGCAGGGGTTACTAGAAGAATATTGGCAAGTCGCACTCAACGGCGAGGAGCCTGCCCAACGATATCGCGCGGTCTGCGCACTGGCTTCCTTTGATCCGACCAATGCCAACTGGCAGGATCAAGATTTTTGTTATTGGATTACCCGTTATTTAGTCCAGAGCAGACCCTCCGAGTTTCCGATTTGGTGCGATTCGTTACAGCCCATTAGTGCGGAACTCGTCGAACCGTTAAGCCAGATCTTTCGCGATAAAACGCTTGATGCGCAAACCCGCGGTTTTGCCACCGATGCTTTGGCCCGATACCTTTCAGAATCTCCGGGCGAATTATTTTCGTTGTTGCTAGATGCTGATCAAAAACAATTTCCAATTATGTTCGATTTGATTAAATCATTTCCCCAAGATGCGATTGGATTGGGAGTGCAGCATTTGAGTAAGGTTGGATTGGAAAATGACGACGAGCAAAGTCAGAATACCTTGGCAAAGCAAAAAGCGAACACGTTGGTCATGATGGCGCGGTTGGGTGCGACAGATTCTATTTGGGAGCACTTGAAACACTCGGAAAACCCAACGGCCGCTAATTACTTTATCCAATTTGCAAATCCCCGAGGCTGCCAATCGGGCCCGTTTGTCGAACGCTTGGGCGTGGAAACGGATATCTCAATCCAAAGGGCACTGGTACGAATCTTGGGTCAATTCCCCATTGAAAATGAGGTCAAGCAGGGTCTTGTTAAATCTCTCTTGGATATTTACAAAAACGCAACCGACCATGGGTTGCACGCGACAGCCGATTGGCTACTAAGGAAATGGAACGAGGGTGATGCCATGGCCGAGTTAGATAAGCAGTTGCAGCAGACGGACACGGAAATTTTTGCAGTCGGGGTAAATCAGAAAAACTGGTACATCAATACCGAGGGAATCGGTTTTGCTGTTTTGGAGGCGGGTGTCGTTGATTTGGGACATCCTCAATGGGAAGAAGATCCAGGTTTCAGGAATCCACTTTATTCTTGCCGGATCGACCGTAAATTCGCCATCGCATCCAAGGAAATTACTCGCGGGCAATATCGAGTTTTTTTTGAATCAGGTCTGCAACCTCCGCTTGAGGTGGGGCCCGATGAGAAAGGTCTCACGATGTATGGGACCGATGAGAATCTGCCGATGACGGGGGTCACCTGGTTTGAAGCCGCCCGGTATTGTAATTGGCTCAGTGAACAGGAGGGCATTGAGAAATCGCAGTGGTGTTACGAAGTCAATGAAACGGGTGAATACGGTCCCGGTATGAAGGCCAAAGAGAATTTTACAGAGCTAAAAGGATATCGTTTGCCGACCGGTGCTGAGTGGGAGTTTGCTTGCCGAGCGGGTACTACAACACCTAGGTACTTTGGATTCGGGGAGCAATTGCTACCAGCATACGCATGGTATTCAATGAATTCAGGAGATCGTATGCATCCGGTGGGTGAGTTGATGCCCAACGCTTACGGTCTGTTTGATATGCATGGGAACATCTATGAGCATTGCTACGAGGTTCTGTTTGAACTGGAGGGCATGACGGAGATCGTTGTGGATTCCCACGATGTGAGTGAAGTCCAGTTGAGTGAAAGGAGATTGGTAGTGGGAGGTAGTTGTTACCACAAACCAAGTTTCATCTTATCCGCGGGTTTTTCAGGCGAAAAACCCGATGTTCGACGCCAATTCAAAGGTTTCCGTCCGGTGCGCACGATGGAAGTATTCACTACGGAAAGTGAATAACGGCCTATCTTTGCAATTGCTTTTTGCAATGTGTGAAACCTGAAGACGCCGGACTTAACGGGGCACTAATCGTGGGCGACCCGAAAGGTCGCATGGGGCCTCATAAGGTCGCTTCTGTTTTTTCGGCATCAGGGCAAAGCCTCTTTTGCTTAATGGGCGTGTTTTCGTTTCCGTTTATTTTCAAAAGCTCGGATGGTAAAATTTTGATTGAAAATCTAAGGTCGCAGTGCTTTGTAGTTGACCTAAGTTGACGCGGTGCTATTTTCAAAATCTGATGTTACAAAACTCACTTCGCTAAGGTTGATTTTATGCGTAAGCCCCGAATGCTCTTCGTCGTTTTGATAGCTCTGGTACTGTTGGTGCCGCCCGCTTTAAACGCCTGCACGGGCATTATTTTGCGGACGTTGGATGGCATCACGCTGGTCGGGCGCACGATGGAATTCGGGTTTGATATCAAATCGGATGTTGTGGTCGTACCAGCCGGTACAAAATTCACAACGCTGTCTGGCAATGCTGAGAAAAGTGGATTTACCTACGAAGCGAAGTACGGTTTCGCGGGTGCCAATGCGCTTGGACGGCCCGTTGTGGTGGATGGGGTAAATGAGAAGGGACTTTATTTTGGAGCGTTCTATTTTCGAGGCCCGGCTAAATTCACAGCACTTACGTCGGACAACCAAGGGAATGCCATCTCAAGCGAGGAATTGGGGAATTGGTTTCTGAGTCAATTTGCCACGATCGCTGAGATCAAAGAAGCACTTCCCAGCAAGGTGGTAGTGGGTACCTTCATTAAAGAAATCGACGGTGTAGCACCTCTCCATTATGCTCTGACCGATGCGACCGGTGCTTCGGTAGTCATTGAGTACACTCAGGCTGGGTTGACGATTCACGATAACACGGTGAACGCTGTTACCAATAATCCGACTTACGATTGGCAGCTTACGAATCTCAGAAAGTACATTGGGTTATCAGCCGAAAACCGTGAAACGGTGACGGTTGGCCGTCAAAAGTTGAAACCCTTTGGGCAAGGGACGGGAATGTTTGGATTACCGGGAGATTTCTCCTCGCCTTCGCGTTTTGTTCGCGCGACCGCCTTTGCCAATAACGCATTGCCCTCCGCGCATGCTGGCGAAGGAGTCTTTCGCGCGTTTCATATCATGAATAATTTCGATATTCCCAAGGGTGCCATTCGGGAACCGGGCAGCAAGACTCTCATGGATTACACGATTTGGACATCGGTCACCGATACGAAAAACGCCGTTTACTACTTCAAGGCGTTTAAGACCCAAGCTGTGGAATGCGTCGATGTGCGCAAAGCGTTGGTCAATTTGAAATCGATCAAGCTGATCAAGATGAAAACCGAGTTCTCGATAACTGACCGCACGAACGACGCTCGCTAAAGCCTGTAAATGCAATGCCCGGAAACTCACCTGTTAATGACTTGAGAGGGTGAAAAGGCGTGCGATATTTGTCTCACAAATCCTGGGAACGACTTAAATATGCTTCCCGACGCATCGTCTCAAATGGAGCAACCTTCGCCCCTGCTTTCCTTTTTTGCTTGGTTGGGATTGATTGGGGTGGGGTTCTTCTACGTCGCGAGTGTGCTCTGCGGGCGTGGCTCTCCGCTAAGATCGGGAAATAACGAGGCTTTAGATTTTTGGATGGTCATGCTGGTGGCAAGCTGCCTGTACGGAATTGGCCCACGGTTTAACTGGCCTCCATCCAATCGATCATGGAAATATATCCTTCGTTGGAACGGCCTTGGTTACGTACTCCCTTTCTTTATAACCTTGCATTGGGAGTTGGGGACGAATGCCCTTGGTGCCCAGTTTTCTTTGAAGGCATCTGATCTCAGTGCGTTGAGCCCAATTTGGATCTGGTTATTGATAATTGTGGCGGCTCTGTCGTCCGGTCTGCTCACCGCACATTTGTTCTGGGCCCGTCAAGCCAAGCGACTGCCCAGCTATTGCGTTTGGCTGTTAGGGGTTCCCGGTCTGGTGGCCTTGGTCAGTTATGGCCTCGAGGATGGTGGATATTTGCACGTGCATCATTATTGTCTGGGGATCTATATGCTCCCTCTTATGCAGTTTCGAAATGTCTTCTCATTGGTCGCACAGGCTGTTTTCCTGGGCCTTACGGTAGAGGGCATTAGTCGCTGGGGTATGGATCCTCTGTGGTATGTCTGATCATTTCAAACCTGACACATGAATGCCCCTTTGGGGTAAGCACGGCGAGTCGGGCATTGAGCAGGTTGTTCAGCGATAGATATGGCTAAGATTGAGACCTCAAATCTCGGTTTTTTGTCTTTCTGGCAATAAAAAACAAAAAATACACCAGCGTAATTTTTTCGCCTATTCCTCCGGGGTTTCCTAGGTTACGATTCGCAGGCGGTAATTTGGTATGTTATTCCACTGATGAATTTTTTAGGGAGTAAATGCAGCCCAGAAAACCTAAATGCTGCGGGCAACGAGTCAATTACGCGGATTAGAGCGTAAGGCCGGATGTTCCAGCAGCATTTGAGGCGAAGTGACAATTGCTTTGCCAAATTTGCCGGACTGGATTACACTGGCGCCGCACCATTGAGACCCACCACACTGAGCCCCACCACGGACCGACTACCGATGAACAAATATGATCGCATTGTGGGTTTAGCCACAATTTTTTTGATCGTTGGCGGATTGTTTTTGTTTTCCAAGCAGCTTGAGGAAAAGAATTCCAACTCTCAGTCGCTGATTCTGCCAGATACGCAGTTCAAGTTTCGCGATATGGAGAAGAAATACTCTTTGCTTCAACAAGTCGCTGAGAAGACCGATGAACCACCCGCACAAACTCGCGTTGTGACACGGAATTTCTAGAGGCGAGGAGCAACGTTTGATTTTTATCAAAGGAGGCTTCGCTTGACCGCGGAACTGAGGCATGGTTCACAACCCGGTCCTGATCTTCGATTGCCGAATCTCTCCCATTCTTTAACGGCAAAGTGCCTGTCTGGCATCCTTCTCTGCAAAATGACACGCAATCCGTATTGCGAGAGTTCTAGGGTTCTTACCCACGCGGGGCTTTCAGCCACAAAGCCCAAGCTTTTTTCTTATGGCTGACAGATCTAGTCATGCCGTTTTATCTAACGGGACATGATGTCGCTTGGCTTTTTTTTTGCATAGCTTTTTGGCTCGGCAAGCACTGAGCGAACTTTCACCGCGACGATCAGTAAAGATCGCTGGCGTTACTTTTAACGACGCCCTCGCTCATCTCTGTGAACTGCTCCGTGTTTGTTTCGCAGACGCTTTTATTTTAGGTTCCCATATTTTTACACGTAATCGCAATCGGAATCGCATAAACTGACTAGCTGCGATTTCCACCGCCATTGATTCCCAAATGAGCCGCATTTTGAGAGTTTGCTATGCTTCGTAATCTAATTTGTAGAATTGTCTTAACCTTTACCTTTTGTTGCCTTCCGGAGTTTGCCGAAGCCCAGGTCGATTGGTCCAACACAACCAACAACAACCCCTTCTTTCACATTGGCTCCAACTGGGTAGGCGGAAGCCCACCGGGAGCATCTGACACGGCTCGGTTCAATCGATTTGGCACCTATGAAGTTTGGTGGGATGCTACCACGGCAAGTAGTTCGCCTGAGGTTGGCGAATTAGACGTCATCTTCGGCGATGTCACCTTCTCGAACCAAGACAATACCACTCAACACCAAATCTCCGCGGGGCAATTAAGGTTGTCCGGAAGCATTACTAAGCTCACTAATCGAGGATTGGGGATTACCTCCTTGGAGCTTCTGGTTCAAAGTGGCGCGACGCTAGTTGTTGATGGCGCTCATGCGCAGGGTAGCGTTCTTAATGCGTATGGCACAGGGATGGATGTCGCGGGAAACCTAAATATTCATTCGGGAGGAATGGTTTTGGGAAATCGTGGCTATATTGCGCCCGCAGCGAACACTGTTGGGGCAGTGACCGTTTCTGGCGAGAATTCGGTGTGGGAGACATACCATATGAAAGTTGGAGCACATGGAGATGCAACTCTTTTAATTCAGGATGGTGCAAAAGTCATGGTAGACCCAGCCTCAAGCACAGCATGGGTGAGTATGTTTGAAGGGTCTACTGGTACTGTTACCGTTACCGGAGCAGGATCGGAATGGGACAACGGTTCAAACAACCAAATTTCCCGTGGGCTTTATTTGGGATTTAGAGGTGACGGTACGTTAAACGTGGAAGATGGTGGCAAAGTTACTTGCAGTAGCCTTAACGCGAGCTGGCGGGCAGACGCAATATTGAACGTAACGACTGGTGGGCAAATCAGCTCGAGGACTATTGAACTTGGCGGAGGCCAGCATGTTGGCACGGGGTCTGGGGGAAATTTAGGAACAACTACTGCATTATTTTCAGGTACTGGCACCCAAATAGATACTGTCATACTGTTCGTTTCCGGTGATGGTGGAGAAGGGACCGGCAATCCGCCAGCGGGCGGTCTGACGGAAGGTGACGCAACGTTGACTATTGAGGCAGGGGCGATCGTCAACGCAACTGCCAAGACCGTCATCAGCGAGGACAACGGAATTGGTATTGCCAGCCTTTCCGGTTCCGGGACGACCTTAAACACAGGCGAACTTTGGGTTGCAAATAAAAGCAATGGAATGGGCACACTCTCGATTGAATCTGGAGCAATCCTCAACAGCAATTCCGCTTCAATTAATCGAGACAATGGGGGAGGCAGTGGGATTGGAGTCATTGAGGTTTCCGGAACGGGAACACAATGGCTTAATTCGACAGACTTAAGGATTGGGCAGGTCCAACCGTTCGCCGGGAACGGTTTTCTTGATATCAATAATGGTGCTGTGGTGTCCATAGGTACGGACATTTCGATGAGTCAAAATGGGCACCTCACAATTAGTGATGCCAGTGTAATTGTCTTTGGTGCATGCTTGATGGATGGAACATTCACTGTATCGAATAACGCCCAATCTTATGGGGTCACCTTTCAATGCTCTGGTGTGACAACAAACTCAGGCGGCGGTATTGACGTCAGCAACCGTTTTGACATCGAACCGACTGGGGAGCTTCGAGGATTCGGTCTATTTGATGCGTCCGCCGGGTGGTTCAACGATGGAACCATGTCATTTTACGGTGGCAACGCTACTGTCAACGGCTCCGTCGACAATAGCGGCACAAGTGCGATGTCATTTGCAGCCGACAGCGAAGTGACGTTTTCAAACGTTGTCATAAATAGCCCCAATACCACCACGGGTTTTGAATTGGGTGGCACTAATATTGGCGAGTTTGGTCAGATGATTTGCGCTGATGACTTTACCATTGACGGAGTCTTGTCGGTTACATTGGCAGATGGTTTCGATTTGGATTACGAGCAGACGTTTTTAATCGTGAATAACGGCGGTGCTGCGAGCGGCATTTTTGACAACTTGCCCGAAGGTGCTGTGGTTGGAAATTACAACGGCATCGATTTGCGGATCACCTACGTCGCCGGCGATGGCGACGACATCGCGTTATTTACCGACCCTGCACCGATCTCACCAACGCTTCCCATGGGTCGGAAGTTCTTAGACGGATTCGACGTCAGCGGAAATCTTGGCAGTATCCACGCCAGTAACGATCAGTATTGGGAAATCGAGCCTTCCCCAACCACCAACCCCGCCAAGCAGAAAGTTGATTTGATGTTGTTGGCGACTAGCCCTACCACAACACCTACTGCCCTCAGTTTTCGCTTGGAATCGCGCATGACAGGAGGCGATTCCGGTCCGGTGATTCAACAGGTCTACTTTATTAGGCCGTCAGACAACGGAAAGGAGTTGGTCGACAGTCGCCCTGTTACCAATACGGACGAGTCGATCATTATCACACCCGCCAAGGATATCAGTCGCTTTGTAAATCCGCTTAATGGCGACATTATTGCGAAGGTCGTCTATATCACCGATCCATCAGGCCCGCTGTTCGAGTGGAATGTTGAGATCGATGAAGCAGTTTGGTTGATCGAGTGATCACATTTGATTTCTAGTAATAACCTTAATGCCTCGGCGAATTCCATGGGAGTTAGCTGAGGCTTTTTTTTAAGCAATAACGAGCGGGAATAACGAGCGGGAATAACGGCGTTACTCGGTGAGATTCTATTTGCATAGATGCGGCCGCTTTTTGTGCTGATTGCGGAAGTGGACAAAATGTTTTCGAGCAACCAAACGCCGGACGACCTCGTTCGGTCACTTGATTTTTCCTAGGTTGCGAACGAGGGAACTGATTTTCTTGCCAGCAAAATAGGCTGTCGTGAAGGTAGAGGACCTGCCGGAATATGCCTTTCCTCGATCCATCTGGGGTTTATGACGCGCATCCCCTAAGATTATCACTTTTGCGATCATGGATGGTAAATATGAAAGCCGAAATATGGGCAGTTTTAACGGCGGTCTGCTGGGCCGTCGGTTCCTTGCTTGAAAAAAAGGGCGTCAAGCTCGGTGAGTTTACGCCAGTCATGGGCACGACCATTCGTACGGTAGTTTCTTTGACATTGCTGCTGGCCCTCTCTTTTTCATTTTGGGGAGAGGTAAAAACAGCGGGCATGAAACCTGTCTTATTGATCGCGGTTGGGGGCGGTGTTATCGCTGGAGGTTTGGGAGTCATTTTTCTTTATTCAGCTCTTAAAGAGGGGCAGATCTCAAACGTTCTTACGATCGCTTTTTGTTTGACCCCCGTCATTGGGGCCATCATGGGTTACCTGTTCTTGGAAGAGCGGCTAAAGCCGGTGCAAGTATGCGGGATCGTTATGTGTGTTGCCGGGGCAGCCTTGGTAACCCTTTTCAATTCGGCTGCCGTAAAATCGTGAGTCTTCGGCAGTAATCGCAGGTGTGCCTGGAAGCGTCAAGGTTTTACAAGCGATAGAGATTTGTCGGGACGTAGCCCCTTCTCCCGCTCCAGAAACTCGTTTGCGGGAGGTGCGTAGTCTGAAATACATCCAGGAATAAAATTGCGGTCACCCCCGCCCTGCTGTTGAACCGTGCATCCGTGCATTAGGCCCAGCGGAATTAGAGTCTCATTTGAGGTGACCGCATCAGTGGTTTAGGCCGCGGAAATTTCCGAAGTGCAATTCGGGCAGCGAGTCGCTTGGATGGCAATCGAGCTGCAGCATTTGGGGCAATCCTTGGCAGTGACTTCTTCTGGCTCGTCCGCATTGCGCTTCATACGATTCATTCCCTTGATCACCATGAAAATGCAAAAAGCAACGATCAGAAAATCGAGGACGGAATTGATGAACGCGCCGTAGTTAACCGTAACCGCTTCAGCGTCGGCTGTTTTTTCGTTCAATGAAATTGCTAACTGCGAAAAATCTACATTCCCCAACAACATGCCCACTGGCGGCATTATGACATCGTTGACTAACGAAGTCACAATTTTCCCGAAGGCACCTCCAATGATAATTCCCACCGCCATGTCAACCACGTTTCCGCGCATCGCGAATTCTTTAAATTCATTGACCATTCCCATTGCCTGGTTCCTTTAAGAAGAGTTTGTGAAAATTGGAAGCGCTGAGCTGAATGCGGCGCTAACTTCCAGAGTTTGGTGACCGTTACCCAAGATAAGCGTTGGCGCGGTATTCGGCGATGCGACACCGGTCATTTCAGAGAAAATGAAGCGTTACCCAATTGAGTATTTTGCTGTCAGGCGAGTATTCTGCTGTCAGGCCTTTGGAATTATCCAGAGCTGTCTTAACGATTCCCAAGAACTTGATCTTTGCCCCGTTGCATCAAAAAAAGTTGGTGCAGTTGATCTAGCACATCCGGATGTCGCTCAGAGATGTTGTTTTTTTCTTGAGGATCTTCGATTAGATGGAATAGCTGCCAGTCGGTTTTTTGGGACGGTTCTCCTGCTCCATATTTTACGATCTTCCAGGGCCCGTACCTTAACGCCCAGCGATTGGTTTTTTTGTTCCAGATCCAATAGAGATCCCGTTTTGGGAGGCCGCGATTTTCAAAAAGCACGGGCGTTAGATTAACGCCATCCCATTTGTTTTGCGGGGTTGCTTGGTAACCGATCAGGGCAGCCAAGGTGGGAAACCAGTCGATAATATGAACGGGTTCTGCGATGGTCTTGGCTGTAAACTGACCTGGCCAATTTGCGAAAGCCGGTACGTGAATACCGCCCTCCCAAACATCTGTCTTCTTACCGCGCATGGGTAAAGTCTGATTGAATTGGCTTAGTTTGAGGTCATCGGGATAGGCATTGCCGGGCCAGTTTACCTGAGGGCCATTATCGGAAGAGAAAAGAATCAAGGTGTTTTCTCGCTGCCCGGATTCCTCCAACGCTTTTACGATCTGGCCCACGGCATAATCCATATGATGAATCGCTGCCAGTAATAGTCGTTTCTCAGGATCTTTTTCATCCTGAATAATCCCGCGTGGGTCATGAAACCAGGGGATTCCGTCCTCCCTCGCCCAGCGGTCCGGATTCTTTGGATCGAGGGCGGTGGGTTGATCCGTAAAGGTGCCCCGCTCGTCCAGGGGGGTGTGGACTGCATGGAAAGCCAAATAAAGAAAAAAAGGTTTTTGGCGTTCTTGCTTAATAATTTTGGTCGCTTCCATGGCAATTAAGTCCGTGGCGTGAGTTCCATTTTCATTGCCCGGGATAGGCTTTAAATCTCGATGCCAGGATTGTTCGAATTTCCCGGATCGGTAGCGATGGTCGTACATGCCCACGGCCCCTGCTAGTGAGCCGTAGCTATGCTCAAAGCCAAAATGGTTGGGGCCATGAGAGGGATCCGATCCCAAATGCCACTTACCACAGAGGTAAGTTGAGTATCCACTTTCCTGAAACATGGTACCAAGGGTCGGTGTGCCCAGTGGAAAGGCCGGAGCGTTGTTGGCAGCGAGTGCTTGGGGCCCAAATCGACCTGGGTACCTGCCTGTTATGGCCGCAACGCGTGTCGGAGTGCATTGCGGCATGACGTAATGGTTTTCAAATTTGACACCCTGACTTGCCAGACGGTCGAGGTGGGGGCTGTAAACGTTGGGATTATTAAATCCGATATCGGCCCAGCCTTGGTCGTCCGTGATAATCACAATGACATTAGGCCGCTGAGCATTTTCCTCGGCGTCAACGAATTTGAGTGTGTTTGGCAACCCAGTCAGCACACAAATTATTAGTATCTGGAAAATTGATATTTTCATGATTCCACCAAGCAAGAGGGATTTCTTGAATTCGTTGAATTGGGGGTGTCGGCGCATACTGAAGATCGCCTGGCAGTATCTGCTAATGGCTAATGGAATTCCAGCATACCGTTTTTATGGTTCACCATTTACCTGGCCGCGCGGCTGACGAATGGGAGAAATTTCCAATGTGTCGGGATGGGAAAACGGAGAATTTTAGGAACTGATTCCAAACATGCGACAGATCGCAACAACTTTTCCCAAAGGCAAAAGCTGATTGTTGCTCAAATCCAATTCAATTTTCGTCGCTTGGACCGGGGTGACCTAGAGTTAGAAACCCGTGAAATTGCGTCAAGGTTGTTGGCGCAATGGAGATGGAGTCACTTTGCCTGCCTTCTACAAATACAGAACCCCCAAGCGGAAGTCTTTCAGCAATATTTATGAAAAGTCGCCGACTCAGTGATATTGATAAGCTAAAGGGCCTAGCCATCTTTCTGGTTGTGCTTGGGCATATCGTGGCACGGCAACCGCCGTCCGGCAACGAATGGTACCTGCGATTGAAGGACTCAATCTACCTATTTCACATGCCCTTGTTCATGTTTCTCTCGGGCCTAATCGTGGCATACTCACGAAAGCCGATTGAGACGTGGAACGCTTATCTGAAATATATCAAAGGTAAGTTCCTGCGGTTGATGCCGGCTTACCTGCTTTTTTCCTTGATCGTGTTTGTGGGAAAAATAACGATGGGCCGGGTCATGCATGTCGATAATGGCGTGGAATCATGGTGGAGTTATTTTGAGGTGTTGACGAACCCCTTGGGGTCTTACTGTGCGTACCTTTGGTATATCTACGTGTTGTTTTTGTTCTGTGTAATCACCCCAATCGCCTATCGAATAACCCGAAATCAAATTGAGTGGATTCTACCACTGTGTCTTGCGGTGCATTTTATGGAACTCCCGAGTTGGTTCGGGTTATCCAGTTTGGGGGAATATAGCCTCGTGTTTTTTGTCGGCTGCTTGGCCGGCGATCACTACGAAAAGTATTCCGCATTCATTAGTCGATACGGAGCTCTGTTTGTCGCTCCATTCCTCGTCATCATTTATTTTTCGGTCCCTTGGGGGGCTCCCAAGTTGTTGATGGGGTTGCTATCGATACCTGCTTGCCATGCGATGATCGGCATTCCTGCGGCGGATCGCTGGTCGATCCTAAAAACCATGGGTGCTTACACGTTTCCCATTTATTTGATGAACACGCTGTGTATCGGTGTCACCAAAGGGGTCATGTTGAAGTGTGTAAGTTGGGATGGGATCAACTTCTTATGGTTCGCCCCATTACTTCTAGCCGCAGGGATTCTGGGGCCCGTTTTGATAAAGCAACGGCTACTTTCCCGATCCAAGGTCCTCGATCGCATGATTGCATAACGTTATTTGAGAGCGATGAAGGTGGAAATGAGAGAGGCGAAAGTAAAAAACTTGTAAGAATCGCAACACCGCGTCAGAAATCGTTGTCGTGCGGGCTCTGATTATCCGGTTAATAACGATGATATCGATCCCGTAGACATTCGCGTTGATTTCTTTTGGGCTATTTGTTGGCACCGAGTTTTTCCGTGGCGTAAGTTGCAGTATGGAAAAGCAAAGAAAAAAATATTTCGTTGACCGATCAGTACAAGGCGCAATTCTTCTACGTTTGTGCTTCTACTTCGTCTTGTTTGTGCTTTCAGCGGGTGCCCTGTTGTTTTTTGTCGAGGCATTAATCGACGATCCGCGAAAAGCAGGCACGAATTTTCTGCAGCGATATGGCCCCACCATTCTCGCCGGGCTGGTTTTGACACCGGTGTTCTTTTTTGATTTATGCAAATTAACAAATCGTTTCGCAGGACCGATGGTCCGCTTGCGGCGTTCCATGAATGCTCTTGCAGATGGTGAGGAAGTTTCTCCCATTCATTTTAGAGATGGCGATTTTTGGAAAGAAATAGCGGAAGACTTCAATCGGGTGATCGTTCGCGTTGAAAAGGCAGAAAAAGCTGCTGCGGAAGAAAGTCCCCAAATAGCATCTGCCACCGAAATGGAGAGTGTCTGAATGTCAGACGTGTCAACAGAATCCGTGGGCAATCGAAAAGCTCGCCGTCATGGCGCGGCTGCCGTGGAATTCGCAGTCATCGCCCCCCTATTCCTGCTGATGTTAGCAGGCATTATCGAGTTTGGACAAGTCTTTCGAATAGAACACGCCCTTTCAACTGCCAGTCGAAGAGGAGCGCGAGCTGCCATGTTAATGGGAGCCGATTCCAAGACGGTTAAAAAGGATGTCAGTGATCTTGTCGTTTCCCTAATCGGCGTTGAGCCGGAAGATGTGACCGTCGTCGTCGCAGTCGAGGGGAAAGAGACGACTGATGTGAGCGACGCCGATCAAGGTGACGAAATTTTGGTCACCGTCAGCGTTCCCTATTCGGAAGCCGGTCTAGGCTTTTTTGCAACATTTTTCTCTGACGCAACATTGTCTTCAAATTGCCTTTTTGAGCACGAGTAAATCATGCCTAATCCAGTGAATAAACCTTGTCAGTCCGCCCAACGCCGTGGTGCCATCTCGGTATTTGCCGCGTTCTGTTTGATCATCGTGATCGCCTTTTTAGCGTTTTCGATTGATTTGGGTTATTTGTCAGTATCGGAGAGTCAGTTGCAAAATGCGGCCGACAGCGCAGCGATATCCGGGGCCAAGGCATTGCCAGATCGAGAAGCTGCCATTGATGCTTCCATCGAGTGGGCGGCCAAGAATTTTGCAGCCGGCGAGAACGTATCCGTATCTCGGGGGGACGTCGAAATCGGTGTTTGGAATGAAGAAACCGCCAGTTTCACGGTCTTGGGTAGTAACTCCGAAATTTCACCGAATGCTGTGCGTGTGACATGTCGTAGAGATGAGGAGAGCGAAAATTCGCTCAAACTGTTTTTTGCGCCAGTCTTGGGAACCAGTCATGCAAATGTTCGGGTCTCTGCCGTTGCCCGGAAAAAAACAGGATCCTTTGGCGGCATTATGGGTGATGCGTTAATTTATTTCGGCAAACAAGGTAACATTCCGACGCGTACCGATAGCTATAACTCATTGATAGGAAGTTACGAAGATCAAACACCAGGTTCGCAAGGTGACGTGTGCACAAATGGACGGCTGAAACTCAAAAATAAAAACTATATCGACGGCAGTGCTAAATGGTGGAACGGTTACAAAAATAGTCACGAAAATCCCATTGGATCATCTTCGATTATTTCCGGTGAAGTGGGTGGGATTGATAATAAAATACCGTTTTCACCGGTGATAGTTGGGGATGCGAATTCCAACAACCTAAATAATTCACTACCGCTCAGTGATAACGGCTGGCCTGTTTTGAATAACGACAGAGACTTCTATCTCGGGCACATGAATACGAACTCGAAAAAGAACTATGGGTATGATCTTTATCGTGGGAATTTGAATTATCGGATGTTGTTTGCCGGATATGGAATGTCCAGGTATCTACAGACCAGCGTCGTTTTTGCCGACTTGAACCAGCCTGACAAAAGCAAAAGCAGCAGCTCGGACGACGATGACGATGACGATGGCAAAGGTAAAGGTAAAAGTAAAAGCAAAAGCAAAAGCAAAAGTAAAAGTAAAAGTAAAAGTAAAAGTAAAAGTAAAAGTAAAAGTAAAAGTAAAAGTAAAAGCGGCAGCTCGGACGACGACGACGATGGCAAAGGCAGCAGTTCGGACGACGATGATGATGGCGGTGACCCGACCCCCCGTCCAGATGCGATAACTTTACCTCCAGGCACGTATTACTTTCGGGAAATGAAAATCGACAATGATGCTGTGGTCAATATCATTGGTCCGACCTACATATACGTCGAAAAGAAGTTTGATTTCCGCACGGGTAACTTTAAGAACCTAACTAATCGTCCTATCAATCTTCAGATCTACCCGATGGGACAGAACGAGAAATGTTTGCTTCCGCAAAAGGGCGAAATGGAAGCCGTGATCTATTCGACGAAATCAAAAATTGAGACCTTCAAGAGCGAGGGCTTCGACTTTTACGGCAAAATGGTGGGAAAGAATTTAAAAATTCTGGGCGCTAATTTACATGTAGATGAATCGATTTCACTGGGTGACCTTAAAGGGGTCAATGAAGCGGGTGGGGTGAGCGGTTTATTCCTCGTCAAATAACTAAATGCGATTTCTCTGAAAATGTGCTAGGGAGAAGAGGGGTATGTTTGCTCAGAAAATCAGGCTGTGGATTGTCATCGCGCTTTCTCTTTCGGTGTTTTTCGCGGTAATAATTTGGAAGGCAAGCTCGGCTCGACTAGCCGAAGATCTGCCATCTAAACCGGTCTTGGAATTAGGTCAGCAGACCGTGGATTTGGGTGATTTGCGACAGGGCGGACGCATTGATGTAGCATTTCACCTTGTTAATAGAGGGGGGCAGCGGCTTCAAATTCATGAAGTCGATCGAAACTGCGGATACGGAGAACCTATTCGCCAATCCATGTCTTTGGCGGCCAATACCGGTAGAGACTGGGTCGTTAGTTTTGAACCAGCGTTCGAAACGGGGCAAATCGTGCAAACCACCAGTTTTGTGACAAGCGATCCAGAGATGCCGCGATTTGATTTGCGGGTCATCGCGACGGTGCAACCCTCCCTTGTACAGGAAAAATCCCAAGCGGTTCAACAGGATGTTGTCCCTGTCCCGGAAGACGATTTGCCAACAACGCCGCAGTAAAGCTAGTTCATTTCGCGATTAAAGATCTCGCGACGAAAGAAACCAGCGGCATCGTTGGTTCCACCAAAACATTAGGGCGGGGATCCTCTCAAGCGCGGGGCTTCTCAAACAATAATGCCCGAGGATCGCTCTGGTGTTCAATCGGTCGGGACGACTTAACCGGCCCTTGAGCTTGCTTGGGATTCGTGCTGTCCCGCTATCCGTTAGATTCCATTGGGGAGTTTGCCGCCAATGAAATTGCGGGAGCTTCCCCCAGTGATTCAATTCGCTGCAGAGCATCTGCTGGGATCTTTTTTGGGCGTCCATTTTTGCGATCAACCAATACCCAATGCGTTTCTGCATGTGCCAGTAAAATTGGCAGGCCCTGCTCTACTTTTCGATGAAACGTGTATTTTCGTTGGCAGCCGACTTTACGAGTGGCCGCAATCCAGGTGGTGGCAAGAATCACATCATGGGCGAACGCCGATTGACGATATTCAATATAATGGTTTTTGGCCACCCAATTGCAGGATGCCTTACCATTTAACTCGTCACCAAAGCCTGCCATGTTCGCATGTTCGATGGCAATATCCTGCATCCAATTCATGTAAACGATGTTGTTGACGTGTCCATTGACATCCAGCATCGAAGACTGCACGGGTATTTCTTTAATCAGAAAGGGTGGCATTGTGGAACCGCGAAACAGAAGGACAGGGTGATTGACGCTTTCGGGCAAGGCCTATTTAATTCATGGCGTCGGTTGGATGAAGTAATCACGAGAATAAAAAGATTACCATCTTGGGAATAAGTTTTTAACCCAGCAACGGTGATTATTCAGGTAGCCAACGACCCATTAAATTCAGGTGGGGGAGCGTGCCTAAACGTCGTTTATTGGAAAGGCGTTCCTGGCTAACCACCGGCAGAGGTAAAACCATGCGGTTGATGCAAATTCCAACTCGTTTGTCCGCTTTTTATGGCAGGAGCCCATGCCTGAGAGAAACAAAAAACAGCTAATACCTGCTGTCGATGACTTCTACATCGACGCCAAGGGACGTACGCGCTGGTTAGCTAATGACGCGTTAGGGGAGTTGTTAAAGCAGCTTTATGCCTTTTTGGTTATCGGTAATTATGAAGAGAGCCATGCGGCTCGTTATCCGCGGCTGGCTCATGCCATTTCACGTTATCCGGAATCGATTCTGTTGTTAAAGGAGGAGGATCGATTGCAGGAAATTCCCGGGGTTTCCAAAATTATTTCGGGGATCATCGGTGAGTTATTGGAGACTGGCACATGCCGGAAGATGAAGGAGGGCGACGAATTTTTTACGCCACCTCCCAAAACGGTTTTAGAACTCGTGGAAATCCCCCGGCTTGGAGCCAAGACGGCAAAGAAATTGTTCCAGGAACATGGCATTGATAGCTTGGCAGCATTGCAAGTTGCGGCCCGCAATGGCTCGCTGGAAAAGATTGAGGGGATCGGGAAAGCCATGGTTGCCGCGGTGTTGCAATTTGGGAAATAAGTCCAATAACCGGGCTTGTTAGACGAAGAGGTAGTGTCTAATCAACACTGATGTTTTTAGGCAACAGCGGAATTAACAAAACCTTGTTCAAACGTCTTATCGGAGTAAACGATCGGGGGGGCGGTCTGCTACCATGGAAATAGTTGACGTTTAGTTGCGGTGGACCGGGATGAAACAAAAAAATTCAATCGAGGAAACGCGAGCCGACACACCAGATGTTGCTGCCGAATCGGGACTTGAGCTTGGTCCTGGTTCCCAGGAACCCGAGGTGACGATTGGAGTCGGTGGTCTTGGTCCTGAAGATAAAACTCCCAACCCTCAGGCTTTCCATGAACACATCGGGGATTGGATTGGGCCTTATCAATTGATCGAAGAGATTGGTTCAGGCGGTATGGGAATGGTTTACCGGGCCAAGCAGGTGGAACCGGTCAAGCGCGAGGTCGCGCTAAAGATCATTAAAGCAGGAATGGATACCACTCAGGTCATTGCGCGGTTCGAGGCAGAGCGCCAGGCTTTGTCCATGATGGAACACTCGAATATTGCCAGGGTGTTAGACGCCGGAGCCACGCGTCGGGGACGTTCTTACTTCGTCATGGAGCTCGTGCGAGGGATCTCGGTCACACAATTTTGTGATGAGCAAAAAATGCCCATTGATACAAGGTTGCGACTTTTTTGTGAGATATGCGATGCCGTTCAGCACGCTCATCAGAAGGGCATTATTCATCGCGATTTAAAGCCCTCCAACGTCTTGTGCAGTTGGCAGGGCTCCAAACCGGTTGCCAAAATTATCGACTTCGGGATTGCCAAAGCTACTGGCCAGCAGCTAACCGAAAAAACGATGCAGACCCAGCAAGGGCAAGTGGTTGGGACCTTGGAGTACATGAGTCCTGAGCAGGCCCAATTGACTGACTCACATGTCGATACCCGTACGGATATCTACTCCTTAGGCGTGCTTTTGTATGAGTTGCTGACGGGGAATACACCGTTGAATCGGTCCAGTATTTCCAAATTGGGATTCGTTGATATCTTAAATCGAATCAAGGATGAAGAGCCGGTAAAGCCTAGCTCTCGAATTTCGGAATCCTCGCTCGACTTAAATGAAATTGCGGCCGTGCGTGGGGTGGAGCCGACCCGGCTTTTTGTGGAGTTGCGAGGGGATTTGGATTGGATCGTATTAAAGGCGCTCGACAAAGATCCCGATCGCAGGTACGAGACCGCTGCCAGTTTAGCTGACGATATTGAGCACTACTTAAACGAAGAACCGATCGATGCGCGTCCACCTACGCGTCTTTACCTGGCCACAAAATTTGCTCGACGAAACCGGGTAGCGGTAATGGCGGGTGCCGTCAGTCTTGTCGTGTTGATGTCGGGGATTGTGCTAACGACTGCACAGTGGTTCCGCGCGACGCGAGCTGAGGAGACAGTGGCAGAGCAATTCGAACTTCTCAAAGAGAGTTATCGCCTGGAGATTGAAAATTCGAGATTGATGAAAGATCTGGATCAAAAAAACCTTGATGCGAAGGCCGAGCTCTCCAGTGAAATCGAATTATTGATTGGTTTTGGACGTTGGGGAGAGGCGCTCTTAAAGCTCGACACATTCGCTAACACGCCCGATTTTGGTGAATTGCCAATGGAGCTCGATTTTTTACGATTGAGCGCGCTTGACGGACTCTCCCAAACCGCCGAGTTGCAACGAGAAATCGAAAGATTGGAAACTCGGGCGGAAGCCAGCTCGTACTTAGATCAGTTGAATCTATGGCGTGGTTATGCGTTTCTTTCCGGGGCTTCGGATACTGATGGTAAAGAATCTTTACGGCTAATTCGGCAGGCGATTGAGAGCGGGAATCTCAGCGAAAGCGACGAGTGTTTCGCGAAGGGCTTGGTTAATCCCTCTTTGACAGATGCACTAGCAAATTATCAAAAAGCGTTAGCCCTTTTGCCTTATCATGCTCAGGCTCGGATGCAGTTGATTGTCACCATGATCGTCCTGGGGCGCGATGAAGATGTATTGAAACAATTAGCAGTGGCCAAGAGCATGTTTCCCGGAGACGCACGTTACCAATACGCGGAGTTTGCTGCCAACGCATTTGCGAATAAGCGTGTGGCGATGACGCTGGCTCGAACCGAGTTGGCTAAGAACCCTGACACCCCATTCTTAGACGAATTGAGAGCTCTTGGAAGGTTATCTACTGCGGTCAATAATCAATTGCGAACCTACGATCGCGACGGTCTGCGGGATTGGTTTGGGATTATGAGGCAAGGGCTGCCGCTTGCTCAAGAATCTAGTTACCGTTCGATTCCGGTTGCCGGGTTTCAAAAACAGAGGTTGTTTTCGGCTTACGGGCAATTTGCTGCCAGTTTCCTAAACCCGTTGATGCGTTTTGCCAGCGAAAAAAAGAAACATGCTTTGATCATTCAAAACTGTCAGACCGCTTGGGATATTCACGAGGATGGCATCTTTAAGTGTTTTGAGGCGTGGAGTTGGTTTGCCTTGGAGGAATATGAAAAAAGTGCCGCTGCCTTTGCCATTGCGACGGATAGCGACAGCCTCTTTCCGGCGAACCGGATTCAAGGGGGTTACGGCGCTTTTCTGTCTTTAAAGATGCATTTTGACCGAACAGGAAACCGCGCTCAATTAAAACAAGCGATGAATTACTTGGAAGCTTATAGCAACGAGCGATTTGAGAGTCATCGCGGGCAGGTCATGTTTGAAGCGGCGGCAGAGGCAGGGCGTTGGGATCTTGCTCAAAAGATTACGGATGAAATGATCCGCCGCGACGGTGGGATCATTTTTGATTGGTCCATACGATTATTAAACGCTGCCGAGGGGCAAGCAAACTTGGGTCTGGCCCTTAGCGTCTGCGACGAATTGCTGGAGAATGCTCCCAACGATATTTCTTTGCAGAACCGTCGTCGCCGGATTCAAGCAAAGATCGCTGCGGATTTGAAACGCGATAGAGTCAAAGCTAATCTTCGTTAAGCGGATTGGCGATTTCCCAGGTTCGCAAAAACCCTTGGGTAGCCACTTAAAAAATCGACTGTCCCTTCCAGCGGACAAATCCTTCCATCGCTTCATACTCGGCTAATCCCAATGAATCGTAAAGCTGGGCCGTCAGGCGATTGCGTTGTTCGGCTCTTTGCCAGAATTCCCGAGCATCGTTTCCAGGGAAAAGTGCACGATCTTTCTGCGACTCGTGTTTGTAAATGGCGGTACGTTTGAGCAGTACTTCTTTAGGGCTTAGCGGAACGGTCATTTCGATTTCGTGGGGCGCCCATTCCTGCCAGGCACCGCGATAAAGCCACACGACGCATTCTTTGAACCAGGGTTCATCGGCGACGCGATGGCAAGCTTGTAAGATGGCGTTCAAACAAGTTCGGTGCGTGCCATGCGGGTCACAAAGGTCACCCGCGGCATAGATTTGATGCGGTTTCATTTCAGCGAACAGCTTGACAATAATTTCCACGTCCGCTTCGGAGAGCGGTTTCTTTTTGACCTTTCCCGTTTCGTAGAAAGGCATGTCCAGAAAATGTAGATTCTCTGGCGGCACTTGGCAAAGACGAGTAGCTGCTCTCGCTTCCCCCCGTCGAATCAAGCCTTTAATGGTTTGCACCATTTCGCTGTCAACTTGCCCTGCCTGTTTGTGTTTCAGGAATTGTTCGGCGTGAACTTCCAGCTCAGATGTCCGTTGCGGGTCGACGCCAAATTGCTTGTTGAAGGCGGCTGCGAATTCACAGAAACGAATGGCATCGTCATCAAAAACGGCGATGTTGCCCGAGGTTTGGTAGGCCACATGCACTTGGTGGCCTTGGTCAACCAAACGTACCAGAGTTCCACCCATGGAAATGACATCATCATCAGGATGGGGTGAGAAAATCAGCACGCGTTTGGGGTAAATCTCGTCGTGAGGTTGTTTTCGATCCCCGGGTTTTTTGAATTTGTCTGGTTTGCCGCCAGGCCATCCTGTGATGGTGGACTGCAAGTGCCGAAAAACGGTGATGTTGATGTCGTAGGCGGGGCCGTGAGCAGCCAATAACTCTTGCAAGCCTTCTTCGTTGTAATCTTCGTCGGTCAGTTTAAGAATTGATTTGTCCAGCTTTCGTGCCAGCCATATCACAGCTTTGCGGATCGATTTAGGAGACCACTCTACTCTTTGAATCAACCAGGGACATTCGCAGCGTACCAGGGACTCAGCTCCTGCACTGTCTAGAATAAAGCGTGCGTTCGGGTGTTCTTGGAGAAAACTGGCCGAGACCGAGGAGCTGATTTCACCTTCCACGGCTTTTGCCACGATGGGTGCTTTGTGTTCACCGAACGCGATGATGAAGATGTCTCGAGCTGACAGGATGGTCCCCACCCCCATGGTGATGGCGGTTCGAGGGACGTGTTCTTCGCCAAAGAAATCGCTTGCCGCATCCAGTCGTGTGACTCGATCCAGCGTAATTAAACGAGTGCGGCTGCTTTTACTGGAGCCAGGTTCATTGAAACCAATATGCCCCGTTCGCCCAATACCGAGGACCTGAATGTCGATACCACCGGCCTCTTCGATCTTTTTTTCGTAGTTGTCGCAATAGGCATCTACGCTGTCGGCCGATATCGTGCCGTCCGGGATGTTGATATTCTCCGTTGGAATATCAATGTGGTCGAAAAGATGCTCGTTCATAAAACGAACATAGCTCTGCAGCTCGTTGGGCTGCATGGGAAAATACTCGTCCAGGTTGAAGGTCACGACATTCGCGAGCGATAAGTTTTCCTCTTGGTGCATCCGCACCAACTCATCGTAAATACCCACGGGAGTACTGCCGGTGGCTAGACCGAGGACACACTTTTGGCCGGCTTCGGCTTTGCGACGGGCGGTATCGGCAATGTGCCTGGCGATGGCGATGGCGGCATCGCTGGCCTGTGAAAAAACCTGGCAGGGGATTTTTTCAAACTCGTTGCAAGTAGCCTGGATGGGGGAACTTGTTTGGGTTGCGAGACTCATCCGATTTTCTTTCTTTTGGGGTAAGAAGTCGACAGAGAGGTTTAGGAACTCAAAAGGTTTTGGAAGTAGTTAGCAGCATTTTCGGCTGCTGTTCGCTGGTCCGGTAAAGGAAATGCTTCGACGGCCAGGAAACCCTGAAAGCCAGTCTCTTGCAGTTTGTCATAGGCGTTTTTGAGATCGCTGTGACCGCAGCCCGCGGACCAGCGGTTGGAATCTACAAAATGCACATGTCCGATGTGAGCAGCGGATTGCTCGATGGCGGCGGCGATGCAAATCTCTTCGATATTCATGTGGAAAAGGTCTGCGAGCACCTTGGTATTGGTTGCTTCATGGGATTCAATCAGCGTTACGGCTTGGTCCAATCGATTGACCAAATCCGATTCATAACGATTTAACGGTTCGAACAGCAAAGGTTGGTTCCACTGCTTGGCGTATTCCCCCAATTCTGCCAACGAGTTACCCAGCCAATTCAATGACTCGGCCAGATCCCCTGTCCCTGCCCTGCCCTGCATGGATCCAATAATCGCCGACCCACCCATATCACCTGCAATCTCAATGATATTTCGGATGTAGGCGGTCGCTTGTTTGCGAATATCAGCGTCCGCGTCGGTTAATGTCAATCCTTGCGATACCGCTCCGCCTCCGGTGCCGATGGTGGAAACTGGAAGCGAGTGATGCTGACTTAGCTTCTCAATTTTGGGGCGATCGAGGGCCTTCAGAGACGGTGGGAAAATTTCAATCGCATCAAATCCCAATTCGGCGGCCAAAGCAAAACCTTCTTCCAAATCGGGTCCCAGCACAAAGGGCATGGAGGGACGGGAGGGTAGCAGGCTGAGAGTAATCGCGGTTTTCATGGGTGGCTGGCTCGGCGTTGGGATCAGGCCCGCTAAGCGGGCGGTCGTTTTTCGGGGTCGGTGGCGGATTGAAGGAACCGGCGAGTGACGACAGAATTAGATCGTCAAACACGCAGTACTTTAACAGATTCACGGTTATGGCAAAACTTCGCACTTACTCGCAAGATTTGGAATTTATCAAACAGTACGAAGACGTCATCGTATTGGAAAATTCCCCCCACCAACAGGCTGTCGTTGTACCCAAATGGCAAGGCCGGATCATGACATCGACCACCCGAGGGGCGGAAGGGTTCAGTTACGGTTGGGTAAATTACCAACGTATTGCCACGACCACGGTCGATCCGAAAATTAATCTCTTCGGTGGCGAAGATCGCTTTTGGATTAGCCCGGAGGGTAGCCAGTTCTCTTTTTTCTTCGAGCCGGGAGCGGCCATGGATTTGGAGCATTGGCGAACGCCCCCCCAGCTTGACATGCAGCCCTTCGAATTGGTGGAGCACGATCAACGTCGGGCTGTCTTTCGCCAACCGATGCGATTAGTGAATTATCAGGGGCAAGTGTTTGAGATGCTCGTAGACCGGGTGGTGAGAATTCACGACGACCAGAGCACAGCGGAATTTCTCGGCCTGCCGTTGCCGGCGGGAGTTTTTTCGGTTTGCCACGAAAGTCAAAATAGCGTGACCAATACAGGTGGGCTCGATTGGCAAGCGGCGCATGGATTACCCTCGGTTTGGATGTTGTGTATGAACAAACCATCAGACCGTGCGACCGTGATGGTGCCCTTTCAGCGGGGTGCGATCGATGCACGCGGAGGCATTGTCACGGCCGATTATTTCGGTGCTTTGGACGAGACTCGGCTGCAGGTTTGCGAAGAATCTGGATTAATCTACTTTTTGGGGGATGGTAAGTTGCGCAGCAAGCTAGGCGTCGCTTACCCTCGGGCTGTCAATTATCTCGGTGCTTGGGACGCCGAAAACCAATGCCTCACCATCGTGCAGTTCAATTTGCCAGACGATCCGGGGGTGGGTTATGCCAATAATCTGTGGAAGATTGTCGATGACCCTTATGGCGGTGACGTCATCAACAGTTACAACGACGGCCCCGACGAATCGGGGGGAATGATGGGGCCGTTTTATGAGCTGGAAACGCTCAGCCCGGTTTTAGCGCTGTCAGCGGGCGGCACATATACCCATTTGCACCGTACCATCCACCTTGAGGGAGACCGCCAAGGGTTAGAGCTCGTTGCCCAGCATACCTTTGGGCAATCTTTGGTAGAGATTGAACAGGTATTTTCCGGAGATTGAATGGAGGAGTGGGCAATAGACTTCTCGCCAGATGGGTATTTTTTCTTTAGAATGCCCTAGCGTATTTTTAGCGGCAGAACAAAATTTGCCGTGTGATTTAATTCAATACCCCTATGAATCGAAATGAGCCTCTTTCTGGCCTTGATGGAGTCCGTGGGAACGGACGCTTAGGCATCTCAACAAATGGGAACGGTAACAGCGGTCGCAATAGCGTTGCTGTTGGTTGTACTTAATGGGTTTTTTGTGGCCGCCGAATTTGCATTGGTCAAAGTCCGCATCGGGCAAATTGACCAAATGGTTCGCGGCAAACGGCCCTTTGCCAAGACCTCCAAATGGTTGGCAGAGCGGATGGACCAATCGTTATCCACTTGCCAATTGGGCATCACGATGGCATCGCTTGCTTTGGGATGGGTAGGTGAACCGGCATTTTATCAAGTGCTCAGCCCATTATTCGAATTCCTAAATCTGTCTCCCAGTCTTGGGCACGCGATTACGTTTGTAATTGCTTTTTCCATCATGACGGCATTGCACTTAGTGATCGGTGAACAGGTACCCAAAATCTATGCCATTCGCGAACCCGAAAAAGTGCTTTCGTGGTGTGCGATGCCAATGATGGCCTTTTATCTGGTGTTATTTCCATTGCAGGCTAGTCTAAGTTGGGTAACTGCAAAATTACTTCGTTTGATGGGTGCCAATGGCGATGGCCATGGCAACCCGATGACCGAAGAAGAGATTCGTGCCATGTTGACCGAGGCGCATTCCCACGGCGAATTGACGCGTTCCGAACACAGTTTAATCAACGCGGTATTCGAGTTTGACGATTTGGTTTGTCGACGCGTTATGCTGCCCAAAAGCGACGTGGTGTTCTTTACCACGCAAAATTCCCTGAAAGAGAATTTGCAAACGGCTATCCGCACGCGGCATACACGTTATCCGCTGTGCAATGGCAATTTGGACGACACCATTGGCGTGGTACACATCAAAGACCTCACTGGAGTGTCTGCCGATGACGACTTTGATTTAACCACGGTCATGCGACCGCCACACAAAATTCCAGAGAATATGCCGATCAGTCGCTTGTTACGTCACTTTCAGGCGACCCACCAACTCATGGCATTTGTGATGGACGAGTATGGGAATACGATCGGAATCGTCACATTGGAAAATGTGCTAGAGCAAATTATTGGGCCCGTCGATGACGAATTTGACGAAAAAGAATCTCAGATCGTCCCGCATGGAAAAGATGTCTACATCGTTCAAGGTTCCACGTTGATCCGGGATGTCGAAAAGGCCTTGCAGCTCAATTTGGATGACGAGGATGTCGATACTCTGTCTGGCGTTTTGATGGAGAAGTTGCAGAAAATGCCTTCACCGGGCGACCGCATCGAGTTTGATGGAGCCGTCGCGGAAATTCTGGAAGTTCGCGATGATCGGGCGCACAGCGTGCGATTTACTCTCCAGTCCAAATAGGAGTGGCTCGTCACGAGATCGAGCGTCGGTGAACGAAAAAAAACCGCCTGGAAAACGATCCAGGCGGCATCTTCTAGAGGTTGATCCGAGGGTGACCAACATCATTAAGATTGATGCCTAAAGGTACGGGTGTTTTTGTTGGAATAGCGGGGAAATTTTTATTTTGTTCTTCTTCGATGACACCCAAAATACCCTTCTTAATTCCTAGCCCGTCCTCAAAGGCTCGATTTAGCATCTCATCGGTTTGCCATATGAAATGGCGGTCGGAGATTTCTTTTGAGTTGCCCAGCCGACTCTGCATCCTTGATGCGTGGGGATGCCAGACCGGCGCGGACGGGTAACCAAGACTAACTCGCTTTTGCTTCTTAAACAGGCCCCTGCCGACCGAGTCTCGAGACGATTTCGGAGGTGTAGATTTCGGAGGTGTAGATAGCCCGCTACGCGTTCGATGTTAAGCGCACCGGGCCAGCCGCGTTTTTCAATCCGGTTGGTAATGTCGACCTGCAAAGTGGAGAGTCTGGCAATGTTTGAACCGATTTGCATGCAGGCTGGCACGCACTCTTCCCCTTTGGGGTGTACCCAACCTATTTG
Organism: uncultured Pirellulaceae bacterium; assembly: GCA_905480235.1. Lineage (GTDB taxonomy): Bacteria > Planctomycetota > Planctomycetia > Pirellulales > Pirellulaceae > CAJQPP01. The sequence goes on along the minus strand of CAJQPP010000030.1, from coordinate 27,364 downwards.
GGAGAGCCACGTCCGGCCAGCGATCCTGATATACTAATTTGCGGACATCCACTGCGGGGCGTCTAACGGTGGCATGGATGGATCGATGCGGAATGCCCGCGATATTTTCGCCATCAACCCGCTGGGGAATCCCTTGGTTTGGTCAGTGGTAATACGGGAACACTGTCGAGCCAGGGACTAACGAAGTTTTTAACACGGAATTTTAGATGAAACAGGTACAGGGTACCGCGAAGGCGATCATCAAGAACGTTGAGAAGGTGATCGTTGGAAAACGCCAACAGATTGTCTATTCATTGGTGTCTTGGTTTTCTGAGGGGCACATTTTGTTGGAAGATGTTCCGGGTGTCGCCAAAACGATGCTGGCCCGGGCTTTGGCCAAGAGCGTGGGTTGTAAATTTAAACGCGTCCAATGCACTCCCGATTTGTTGCCTTCGGATGTCACCGGAGCATCAATTTTTAATCAAAAGACGGTGGAGTTTGAGTTCCGCGAAGGGCCCCTGTTTTCTAACATTCTCCTAGCCGATGAAATCAACCGCACCACGCCAAGGACGCAAGCGTCATTATTGGAAGCGATGGCTGAAGGTAGTGTGACGGTCGATGGAAACACTTATACATTAAGCAAGCCCTTTGTCGTGATTGCGACTCAGAATCCGGTGGATCACGAAGGCACGTTTCCGTTGCCAGAGGCCCAGTTGGATCGTTTCTTGATGAAATTTCATCTAGGCTACCCGGCCATGCAGGATGAATTGGACATGTTGGGCAACCTGCAAATGCAGCACCCTATTGAAACCCTGCAAGCGGTTGTTTCAGCGAAACAGATTGTGGAGTGCCAACAGGCTGTCCGGTCGGTCCATGTGGATCCCAAAGTCCGGCAGTACATTTTGCAGTTGGTGACTCAGACCCGGGAAAATGAACATCTCCTGTTAGGTGGCAGTCCGCGAGCATCGATTGCATTATTTCGCGCGTCCCAATCACTGGCAGCCATGCGTGGTCGAGAATTTGTGCTGCCCGATGATGTCAAGGCGATTGCCGCACCGGTGATGACCCATCGTGTGATTTTGAAACCGGAAAGTCGTTTACGGCGAGTCACGGCGGAGCAAATCATTCTACAACTCTTGGACCAAATTGCGGTTCCTGTCATCTCTAATGAGGCGACGGGATGATTCTGGTTGTCGCGTTGATCATGTTGGTGATGGCTTGGTTGTTTAATTTGGGCATCCTTGTCTACGCCTGCTATGCGTTAACGGCAATCTTCTTTGTCAGCCACCTGTTTGCCTCCGGTTGGATCAGCGCCTTGGAGGCGTCCCGGAAAATCAAGGATACGGTTGCCGAAGAGGGAGAAGTAATACCTGTCGCGATCAAAGTGAAAAACACGGGTCGGCTACCCATTGCCTGGGTGCTCGTGGAGGACATGTTGAGTAAATCCGAGCGTGCCAAGCCGGGCCCGCGCATTGAGGTGACCGGACGACATATGGAAGTCAAGGACTTTCGACCGGGTGGCCAGTTGCAGATGATGTATCAGGTCAAATGTCTGCGCCGCGGGTATTATCAAATCGGACCGTTGGTGGCAGAGACGGGAGATCTTTTTGGATTGAATCGTCGTTACCGAGTTTTGCAAAACCCAGCCTATCTATTGGTCAAGCCGAAGGTGATTCCGTTGGAGGGTTACGAAGTATCCTCTCGACGACCGATTGGAGAAATCGTGATTACTCACCGCCTGTTTGAAGATCCCACACGAATCGCCGGTGTCCGGCGGTACCAAAACGGGGATTCCCTTTCCCGCATCCATTGGCGCGCTTCGGCACGCACCGGACAACTGCACAGCAAAGTGTACGAGGCCTCGTCGGTGGCCGGATCGACATTGCTGTTGGATTTTCACAAGGATTCGTTCGATAACAAAGACGAACCGGTACGCAGCGAACTGGGGGTGACCTGTGCCGCCAGTATTGCAAACGCTATTCATCTGATGGGACAACAGGTCGGGTTGGTCAGTAATGCCCGGGATGCCGCAGATCGTATTCGTGAAGAGGGTTGGAGGGGGGATCGCCGAACCCGAGACGAGGCTCAAGATTCGGCCACCATGGCCAATGAAAATACACGTTTGCGTCCTGTGATCGTGCCCACGCGCAGGGGTGATGATCAGGCTCAGAATATTTTTCAAACCTTGGCCCGATTGGAAAAGACCGATGGTTTATCTTTTTTTGAAATGGTGTCGGAGGCCCAGCAACGTCTGCCGAAAGATGCCTCGATTATCGCTATTCTTTCTAAAGTCGACCTCGAGTATGGGGTGGCGTTGGGAGAGTTAAGAAGGCAGGGTTATGCCGTAGCGGCGGTCATCAATTGTTACGACATTGGGCGATTCAGCCAATTGAGTGCCGCCTTGTTAGCCGAGGGAATCGAGACAAGGCATTTACGCGATGAGGATTCCATCCGTACGATTTGTGAAAAACAGGTGTTGTTCGCCCGGTGATCAATAATTCGCCCCAAACCGCTGGGTGTCATGATCCGGTAGGCGCTCAGGTAGGTCGGCTGTTTCTGAAGGCGGTTATTTTGAGTGGCGAACCAAAGTTGCGTTCTGACAATGGAAAAAAACGATGAGTAAAAACTACGACTGCATTGTCCTTGGAGTCGGCGGTATCGGAAGTGCCGCCATGTACTACGCAGCTTCTCAAGGTTGGAGGGTGTTGGGGCTCGATCGATTTCCGATCGGGCATGCGAGTGGAAGTTCGCATGGGCAAACCCGAATTATTCGACAAGCCTACTTCGAGCATCCGGATTATGTACCCCTGTTACAGTCGACCTATCAGTTGTGGGATGATTTGGAAAAAACCTCGGGTGAATCGTTGTTTCAGCGGACCGGCTTATTACAGGTGGGGGACTCGCAAGGCTCCATCATTCAGGGAGTGAAAGCGAGTGCTGAGGAGCACAGGTTAACGGTTCGCGAATTCGATAATGCAGCGTTGAGAAAGGCTTTCCCACTTTTTAATTATCGCGATGTTGATGTGGGTGTATTGGAAGAGAATGCCGGTTTTTTGAGAGTCGAAAAATGTGTGAGCGCTTTTGCGCGAGCCGCTCAATCGCAAGGTGCTGATTTCATTGATGGGGTTACGATTGAAGGATGGGATCGAGGCGCTGCAGGATATGAAGTGACGACCTCTCAGGGTTGCTTTCGCGGTCGACGGCTTATTATTGCCGCGGGTGCTTGGGCCAATCAGATTATGCCTGACCTGCGAAAAAGGTTGCGGGTCATCGCCAAACATCAGCACTGGTTTCGCATTCCCGATGAACGAACGCAATTGGAAAAAGGTTGTCCCACATTTTTCTTTGAAACCGAGGAGGGGTATTTTTATGGGTTTCCCGATATCGACGGGAACGGCACAAAAATCTGCGAGCATTCCGGCGGAACACCGGTGGAAAACCCCCTCGAAATAAATCGCGATATCGATCCACTTGATTTGGAACGCGTCCAACACTTTGCTCACCACAGCCTGAATTGTCCTCGGGGAATCCATCACGATCACCGGGTCTGTATGTATACGATGTCGCCTGACGAGCATTTTATGGTTGATCTGGCTGACGAGCAGGTTGCATTTGCCTGTGGGTTGTCCGGGCATGGCTTCAAATTTGCTCCCGTACTAGGGAAAGCTTTGGTGCAATTACTTGAAGGTACGCCTCGAGCTGACATGGATTTTTTAAAGCTGAAACGCTTTAATGGTGATTCCTAGCGGGCTTAGTAATGGGAACTGCTGGGTCGGGATGTTGGATTTAATAAGCAGCGAATGGAAATAAATGGATTCGAATACCGCAGATGTAATCGTCATTGGCTCGGGCCCCGGAGGCGAAGGGGCTGCGATGCAGTTGGCCAAAAGTGGCAAACGCGTGAAATTGATCGAGCGTTTTGCGCAAGTCGGTGGCGGCTGTACGCATTGGGGCACCATCCCCAGTAAAGCCTTGCGGTTTTCAATTTATCAGCTTACCGAAGTGCTCAGTCTGCCGTTGATGAGGGCTTGTGGTGTCTCGGTTAATTTTACGATGGCCGATTTGAAATCTCGCACGGAATCGATCGTCCATCAGCAAGAATCACTGCGGCGAGGATTTTTTGACCGAAATCAGGTCGAGGTCATTCATGGGGAAGCATCGTTTGTCGATGCGCATACGCTCGAAATTGATGGTGACCGTCATTTGCAAGCGGACTTCATTGTGCTGGCTACCGGATCCCGCCCGTATCGGCCCGCTCATATTGATTTTTCACATGCCCGAATTTTTGACAGCGACTCCATCCTCTCGTTGGATTTTATGCCCCGCTCAATGACCATCTATGGCGCGGGAGTGATTGGATGCGAATATGCATCGATGTTGCGTCATCTGGGTATCAAAATCAACTTGATTAACAGTCGGCATCGTCTTCTGGATTTTCTCGATGATGAAATTTCGGATGCCCTGAGCTATAACATGCGCGAGAATGGGATTGTGATTCGGCACAACGAACAGTATTCCTCGATGCAGGCGGATGACGACTATGTTGAGTTAAAACTGGAGAGTGGTAAACAGATTCGTAGCGACGTCTTCCTGTGGGCAGCAGGACGGACCGGCAATAGCGATCGTTTGAAATTGGAACGCGTTGGCATGACTGCGGATTCGCGTGGCTATCTAAAGGTCAATGAGTTTTATCAAACAGACGTGCCGCACATTTATGCCGTCGGCGACTTAGTGGGTTTCCCCTCACTAGCCAGCGCGGCCTATACACAGGGACGTGCGGCTGCTAACCACTGCCTGGGAGATAAGGACGAAATCAAGTGTTTGGGAGAGGTGCCTTCTGGGATCTATACCAGCCCGGAAATTAGCTCCATTGGCAAGACTGAGCGGGAATTGACGGAGGCATGCATTCCTTATGAAGTGGGAGTCGCCCAGTTTCGCCACTTGGCGAGAGCCCAGATTCTTGGCCGGCAGGTTGGCATGCTGAAGATTTTGTTTCACCGAGAGACCCTCGAAATTCTCGGGATACATTGCTTTGGTTCCAACGCCGCAGAGATAATCCACATCGGCCAAGCCGTAATGGATCGCGATGTGGGTAATACGTTGAAGTACTTTATGCGAACGACGTTTAATTATCCCACGATGGCGGAAGCTTACCGAGTAGCCGCTTTGAACGGCTTTAATCGAGTCAAATGTTAGCCAGCAACGCCTGGGAAGGTGGCCTATCTCACAAAAAACGGGTGCCGTTTATGAATGGGCCACCCGTGGCCAATCTGTGAGCGATGGAATCAAACGCCGCCTGCGGACAGAGGTGGTTGGCAGGTCAACGGCTGAGGTCGCCCCCCCATCCTCAAGATTTTGTCCCATGTGGTCGGGAAATGCCGGTATTTCTTGATGAAGCGATGAGATTACGAACGATTTTAGCTGGTTTGCACTGCCATTTTGTGTGTACAAATCTGCGTCCCGGTAATTAGAATGGGATTTGATAAAGTCGCCGTGCCGCTTGGGGAACAAGAGATGAGGTCTTTCATTTCCCAATTTCTGGTTAAAATTGGCGAATAATCCGGCTTTCCGAGTACAGAAACCGTTCTCGAACCGTTTACATCATAAGACTCGCTTCGGCGATATTTTGCCATTATTCGTTGCTAAAAATTTGGGGAGAGGCTAAATGGCCGCACCTATCGTAACTTTTGAAAATTTCGCGATCCTGTTGGGATCGACGGAACTCTCTTCGGACGTATTCTTCGGGATCGATCCTGACGGGGATACGATCGAGAGATATGAACTTACCGACATGAACTCGAATTCCGGGTCGGTCAAGGCGATTGTTAATGGCATTGTTAAGCCTGCAAACACGCCTTTCGAGGTCGAAGATCTAAGTACCATGATTTTCAATGGCGGTACTACGATTGAGAAAAACGAATTTCGGGTAAGAGCCTTTGCCAATGGCGAATGGGGTCCTGCCGTCGATGGTTTTTTCTACGGCGTAGTTCAAGAAGACCAATTACCCGTCGTGGTGGCTAGTGATTTATCAGTCGTGCAGAGTGAGTCGCTGGCACTGAGTAATTACATAACCGCGGTGGATCCGGACGGATTTCCCATCAAGCGATACCGCGTTTTGGATGCGAATGACGGCCCCACATCAGGGCACATTGAATTGGATGGCGTTGAACTGGCACCTCAACAGTGGCACTTTATGTGGCCGGAGGAATTGCAACGGGCAAGATTTGTTGCGGCGGAAGCGGCTCCCAACAATGACCCCATCTACATTCGCGCCTTCGATCGGTTTAATGGCAATGGTGTTCAACAGGCTGGGCAGTGGAGCGTAGCGGTGAACATTAATAGCTTCACCACTGCTAACATCAATCGGCCGATGGGCATTCCTATTGAATATGATATGGCAACGGAAGAGTCGATTGCTTTATCGAATTTGATGGCGTTTACAGACGCGGATAACAACACACTAAAACGGTTCCGTTTCTACGACACAGCTGTCCATGCTTGGTCAGGAAACGTAGAACAGAACGGCGTCGCCTTGGATGCTGGACAATGGTACGAGTTTTCGACCGCCGATTTGGGCGAATTAACGTGGAGATCTGCGGACCGATCCTTCACTGAGCAGGTTCGATTTCAATTCTTTGATGGCAACAATTGGAGTGATGTCTCGACATCTCGAGTACGGACCAACGAGAAGCCGCTGATTGGCGTCGCCGAAGATTACAGCATCAAGCAGCAGCTTGAATTTGTCGACGTATCTGATCTGGTCGTCAAACTGGATGATGGTCCGGTTTTTACTAAGTACGAAATCTACGACTCAAACACTGACGTTGGCTCGAGCAATTTCCGCTTGGGTGCGACGACTTTGGCGCCCGGCGTCATTCATGAGATTACGCCGAGCGAGTTCTTCGACTTGCAAATCAAGACGGGCGTTTACGAACAGCGCAGTTTGGATGACATGTACGTCCGAGCATACAATGGTACTTTCTGGAGCGATTACACTCGCCACACCGTGCGAACGGAGCCGGAATACATTGACTCGTTGGACCAACTCGGATCCTGGCAGAATTACCGACCGACCACCAATGGCATGTTGAACATGACCTTCAGCTACATGCAGACTTTTCCCGCATACGGCGGTGGTCCCGCAGAAGAATTCATTAGACCATGGCCGGAGATGCGAGCGCTGACGCGTCAATCATTCGACCGCATGGAAGAATTGGTTAACGTTCAATGGGAAGAAGTTGCCGACAGTGAATCGACCGAGTTCGGTCGGGGTGGTGATGTTCGTATTGGCACGTATTGCGAGGCAGACAATGGTGTTGCGGCCTACGCTTACGCACCTGGTCCCGGCGAAATTAACGGTGATATATGGTTTAACCGCTGGTACACCGGGAACTCATCCCAGTACTTTACGACTGCGCAGGATCCACCTTGTGGTTTCCCTTCGACCGATGATCCACCGGTGATTCCACCTGGATTCTTCATTCCTTCTGACGCTTGGGATAAGGGTTCTCCTAATTACGCGATCTTCAATCACGAACTGGGGCATGCTAATGGATTAAGTCATCCGTTTGATGGAGATCCTGTGCTTCCGGCAGCTACCGACAACGCAAATTTCTCCGTTATGTCCTACACGGGTGCTAACTTCCCCGAGTGGGGCCAGCAGTTATACGATATTGCTGTGCTGCAGACTAAATATGGCGCTAACATGAACACCGCGACTGGTGACGATGTTTACAACAGCGACTATTGGCGTGGTACGCTCGGTGTAGTGGACTCAATCTGGGATGCGGGTGGCATTGACACCATCGATGCGTCTGACCAATTTACCGGAGCGGACTTCGACCTCCGGCCCGGCGGCTTCAACCTCCTCGGACAGGGAGCCATTTCAATCGCTTTCGGTGTCGACATTGAAAATGCTATCGGAACTCAATTCGGCGACAACTTTGTCGGCAACGAACTCGCCAATGTACTAGAAGGCACTGGCGGTAACGATGTGTTCGAAGGCTATGGTGGAAATGACCTCCTCATGGGGGGCGCCAACAATGACACCTATGTCTACAAAAATGATGACGGTATGGACATCATTAATGAAGATTTTGGCGGCGGACGCGACAATATTGATGTCGGTCTCTTCCTCGGCTTGGATAACTTCTCCGAAGACCTGTCATTCACACGCCGAGAGTTCGACATGGAAATTAATTTCTCCATCGATCAAGGTATCAGCCGTGGATCGATTACGGTTGAAAACCAAGGCTTTGGACGCAACCGGGTTGAGACATTAGACGTCTTGGGTGTTCCGGTCGACCTAAGGTTCCTGTTTGAATCGATCACGGAACCGAGCCAACGGTTTACGATCACAGGCAACATGTCGACTTACGGCTTTGAGGTCTCACCGGTCTAAAAAGAATTTTAGAATTCCAACAAAAAACGCTTTGCGGTTAATAACCCCAAAGCGTTTTTTTTATGCTGCTTGATAATATGCCCCGGCTATGCCAGAACCATTGCGTTCCCATTAACGTCGGCGTAAGAGATCGCCCACGGTCCATGTCGATTTGGCCTTTTCGGAATCGGAAAGACTGAATTCGGTCGAGTAATCCTGAGTTGGTTTCTTGGCTGTTAATAAGGGAATACGTTGGAAGAAGGGTTTGGCTTGTCCGAAGTAGCCGTTGCTCTCGGTTTTATTAGTTTGCGGAGCTACCTGAGAAGGTGAGCCTTGGAAAGGCATAACCGTCGAGGCGGGCTGAGCAGGTGTCGGTTGTTGTATTGGACTAGCGTTGGGAACCGCTGGAAGAGCGGGCTTAACGACTTCCCATCTGCATTTGCACTGTGGGCATTTGTATTTCTGTTTGGTCAGAAACTTAACCGACTTGGTTTTGGCACAGGGCGAGCAAGGGATGTCAATACATGCCGGTGGGCAACAGCCCTTGGCTTTGTTTTTACAGATGCGGCAACCCACACCTCCGCCACATCCTTGTCCACATCCATTTCCGTCACACCCGTTGGCGTCGCAACCATTGCCATCGCAACCGTCGCAGGCACCGTTACTGAGGGAATCACAGGCCCCGTCGCATCCGCCAAGATTACCGCATCCGCCACATTTCCTTTTTTGCCAAGGGAAAGTAACTTTGGGTACGCATATAGTTTTGTAATCCACTTCGTAGCAGGTAAACTCGCGTTCTCCCATTTCTACTTTCAAGGTGCAGTATTCTTCCGGAAAACAGTTTTCGCAATCCGGGCAGCGGACCTGATTGCAGCCGCGTTTTCCGAGTCGATCAAAGATTCCACCGCCGGTACGGCAGTTGCCATCACAAGCGTCATCGCACCCACTATCACAGGCGGCGGGTCCGCTGAAGAAGCTTGTGAGTTTTGATTGTGGTGCCGCAACGGCGACGCCGGCGGTTGCGAATTGAACTGCGAACACAGCGACAGCAGTCGCAATACATTGGGTGATTCGGTTTGAGTTTTTCACGGCTAGGCCTCGAACAGATGATTGGTTTAAGGGAAAGGGTCTGGCAAGATCTAGAAGTCGATCATGAAACGGAGACCGGCAATTTGGTAGTCACCATCGACGGTCGGGGCTGCAGTAGGTGGAACACCCCGATCGGATATATTGCCAAAGATATAATTGAACTGCATACGAGCGTACGGATTCCAGTACCAATTAAGGCCCAAAGTCAATGAACGGCCCACGCCACCATTGATGTCTTGGTCAGAGAAATCAGCGTATGAACATCTGGCCGCGACTTGCCAAGCACCCAAACCTCTTTGCAGGAAACCGTCGCAATCGCAAACCGAAAAGAAATTTTCAAACGGTTTGATGCGACCTAACGTCCCGGTCTTACGATCCCATGGCATGTGCTCGCCAGTCAGGAAGTAAGCGGCTTGAGCATAACCACCATGAAAGGTAACCGAATCGTTTCCGGTTCGGGAAACGGAGTTTCCCATGTATTCGGCCGTAATATTGACGGGGCCGGCATTGAAAACCGTTTCCAGTCCGGCCAGATAAAAATTGTCGGCATCTTCGATGCGACCGGTGTTGAGCCAGCGCCCCGAGCTGCGGGCTTCGGGGCGTGTTCGATATCTTGCCTGGTTCACGTTCGCAATAGCACCCGTGCTGTTCCCGGCAGGAGAACCCCATGATCCTGAAGCGGCAAGATGGCCATAGCCCCGACCGCCGGAACATTCGTCGTACCACCATGTGGTAGCCATTCGTCCAGCCAGCTCGCCTTGCAGATTATTTCCGACATAGCCAGAGCGGTCTTGAACCAATTCTTGATTGTAAACGCCTAGCCGCCAGTTGTATCGCAAATCTCTTGAGACGCTGTAACTGGCAATACCCAAACGCCGTGCGTCTTGGTTAAGCGCTTCGACAATGAAGGGCCGTTCCAGAAAAACGTTATAGCGGCTGCTGTTCAGGGTATCTAAACCGTATGGCCTTTTTTGATTACCAATTAAAAGTGTCTGAAATATCGGTAGATCCTCGAATCCGAGATAAGCATCGCGATATTGAGAATCAGCTCCACCAGCGAATTCCATTGCGATTTTATAAATCATGTTGTCGCGGACTCTACCGGTGACGCCGATTCGCATGCGGCGAAAAATCAATCGAGCTTGCGGGGGACCCCCTTCGACTGCATCGATGGAAGGAGCGACATCCGGGAAAGTCCACCAATCAGTGTGAATTCGGCCGAAGACCTTCATCGTTTCATCGCCATGCCCCATTTTGGCAAACAGGCCCATTTCTTCATCGATATCGTCGATGGTTTTTTGGGTCTCCAGAATGCTTTTTTCCAGGCTACCAATGCGATCAATGTAGGTACCCGGTTGCTGTTCTTCAGCGGTAACCTCGGCACCGGTTTCCAGAGCCTGAAGCCTTCGATTGAACTCATCCAGCTGTTTTGCTAACAAGTCCTTCTCTTCGTCTTCTTGTAACGGACTTCCAGCATTGGAAGCGAAGGCCGTCTGCGTCGTTGTTACGGGTACGTAACCACGTTCTTGAGCGAGGGCTTGGCTGGCTAAGCAAAATGCCAAGACAGTACAAACACCAGATAAAATGCGTGCGTGCATGATGTGGTCCTACGGAATATCCTATTCTTATCTGCGAATTCAGATATTTCAGTATTCGGAATCATGACGCATGTTCCTTAATTTCAGTTTGTTACGAATGCAACATTGGACCGAAAGATGCCTGATTTAAGGTTGGTGCGGGGGCTAATCGTTAAAGTCGGCAGCGATCGCTAGCAGCGATTTATTGAGTTTTCAGCTTTGCTACCACTTTTTCAGCAATTCGTTCAATGTCTGCTGAAGATAGGGAGACGTTGCTATTCGCCGATGCGGTTTCCTGGCGATCCGCAAATGCACGACGGTCGACGTTCGCTTCTTTCCAGTGTCCGCGAAATGATTGGTGACCACAAACATTGCAACCCGCATCGGGTCCATAGATGCGTAGGTCGGAGTAGCCCCATTCTTGTTTATAGGTCAAAAGCTCTTTGCATTTGTCATCGGGAATGTACTGCAGGGGTCCCAATGGTTGGGCCAGCAGCAGCACTTTGCAGTAGGCGTCCAGTATGTCGGTGTACCAGAATGCCAATTCCGGTGTGGTACCAAAACTGACGGTGCCATGATTGGCTAATACAATCACATTGCAATGCTTCACGTAAGGCACAACGGAATTCGAAAAGGCTTGGGAGCCGGGGGTTTCGTATTTAGCGATGGGAACTTCGCCAAGGAAAATTTCCACTTCCGGAAGTACGCATTGGGGAATGGCTTCTCTGGCAACTGCAAAAGCGGTTGCGTGTGGAGGGTGGCAATGCACCACTGAATTCACGTCTTCCCGTTGCCGATAAATTTCCAGATGCAACTTAACTTCACTAGAACGGCGTTTATGGCCCGATATTTGTTCACCGTCCATATCGACCACGCAAAGATCGTCCGGGTTCATGAATCCTTTGCTGGTCATCGTCGGCGTACAGAGAATCCGCTCTTGGTCCAGTCGCATCGAGATATTGCCATCATTGGCTGCGGTGAATCCACGGCTGTAGAGACGACGTCCAATCTCGCAAATATCCTCAGCGGCATTCGGCATGTATAACCTTTCGGGCCGGTGTTAACTTTAATGCCGATCGAGAAGATTTTGGATCGGATCGGTCACAAGGCGGCAGCGTTAACGAATGCTATTTTTAGGATTGCTGGCTACGACTTCTGGTTCAAAAATTTCGACAGGTACTCGTGCTTTTACTTTGGCGATGTGTTTTTGAAACTCCAGTTCGAGTTTTTCGTCGCTGATTTTTTTCTTGATGGCTTTTTGGGCGGTTTCGAAAGAGACAAAACCTGCTTCCTCGCGTTCCAAGGCGCGGATTACAATAAATCCGCGAGCGTTCTCAACGACATCGCTCAGCTTATCCAGTTCGATAGTGAACAACAATTTGTCCAGATTTTTATCAATCAGACTGCCGCGTGTGGTCCAACCCTGTTGACCACCTTGTTTTGCTTTGAAACCTTGTGATTTCTTTTCGGCAACGGCAGACAGTTTTGCTCCGTGATAGACGCTATCGTACATTTCTGTAATCGCCGTTTTGGCCGCTGCTTTGGTGGGGTATTTGTCGAAACGCACTAACAGTTGCTCCCATCTCACTCTCGCCGGTGTCGAGTACTGCTCTTTGTTGGCAAGATAAACCTCGTACATTTCACGATGGGAGACTTCTTGTTTTTGTTGTATTTTTTCTCGCATGGTGTACATCACGAGCTCGTTTTCAATCCACGATTTGCGAACACTGCGTAGAGACGAACCCAAATTACGGTAGTAGGCATCCAATTGAGCTGGGGAAGCGACCTTCATGTTTTTCATGAGTTTTGGCACCATCGTCTCGTCGAATTGGCTTCCAGCACTTTCAAAAATATCTTCTACGTTTGCCCCTTCCGGGAGGCCGTCGATGGCATCGACTAACAATAATTTTGATTGAATGTATTTGGGTAACAACCGAGGGATAAGTTTCTTGGCTTCCTGTTGTTTAACCGCGGGAGGTGCGGCAGGCATGAATTTGTCGATCAATTGCATGGCCTCGATAGAAAGATCGGAAACGAAGATCGGTTGGTCGCCAACTCGCGCTAAGACGCGTGTCGGTTCAAACGACTCTCGAGATGCCTTTGCGGCTGGGGTCGAGTCTGCTTCGTTCTGCGGCAACTTGGTTGCAATTTTGCGGACGGCAGATGGTGTTTCCTCTGTCGAACCAAGGAATGAACCACCGTTACTGGTTTCCGTCGCCCCGGAATCTTCTTGGGTTGCGTTTGTTGGGGTTGAGAATTGCGTTTGGATTATCGCAGGATTTGAGCTGGCCGTGCCAGTTCGCATGGCTGGTGAACCGACGGCTGCCCGGGGAGGGGATGGTTCAGCCTGAAAGTAGGGATCGGACGTTTCCGAATAATTTTGCGATACAGCCTCATTGCCCACGAGGAAGGCGGCTGTAATGGTCAATAACCAAACGGGATTAAAGATCATGAATTCGTCCTGTGCTTCTTACATTCAATAGGTGCGGATTCCATCCGCATATTTCGAAGCGGGACTTTAGGGCAAAGCAGCCGGTGGTTGCAAGATAGATTTGAGCAAAACCATCAGCTTATCGGGTGGAATCGCCCCTGTTTTTAGCGTTAAATAGGCAGTGCTATCATCGACCAGTCGAATGTTGTATTTCGAAGCCGTGGCAAATTGCCGCATACGGTCAGCGTCTCGGAATCGCATGCCGAGGAAATTGTCCTCGAGGAAAACGTGGCTGATTTGCCAGAGGGTCGCTTCTAAACGCAGTTCGGATAGTTTGATTAAACGCATCACGGCGGGCGGCAGCTTGCCAAAACGGTCGCGAAGTTCTGCTCTTATGGCCTTCACATCCTTAAACGATTGGACCTGACTTAGGCGTCGGTAGAGATCGACTTTTTGTTTATTCTCCGTCACGTAGTTATCAGGCAGATAGGCTTCGATGGGTAAGTCGATATCTACATCGGTTTTTATTTTCGCGGGCAGTTTTCTCAAATCTCGAACAGCGGTTTCGAGTAACTGACAATACAGTTCGTATCCGACGGATGCGATATGTCCACTTTGCTCGGTGCCCAGCAGGTTTCCTGCTCCGCGAATTTCCAGGTCTCGCATGGCGATTGCAAATCCGGCTCCCATCTCGCTGTACATTTCGATGGCGTGGAGTCTTTTGGCGGCGTTGGGATTTACGTGTTTGTGGGGTTCGATCAAGAGGTAGCAGTAAGCTTTGTTTTTGTAGCGACCCACCCTACCCCGCAACTGGTGTAGGTCAGATAAGCCGTAACGATCCGCCTCATCAATAAATATCGTGTTGGCGTTGGGGATGTCCAATCCGTTTTCCACTATCGTGGTGGCCAGGAAAATATCAAATTCTCCGGAGATAAACTTGGCCATGGCTTCTTCGAGTTCACCCTCTGCCATTTGTCCGTGGCCGATGCCGATTTTTGCTTCCGGCACGATATGTTGCAATCGTTGTTGAACGATGTGGATATCCTTGACTCGATTATGAACAAAGTAGGTTTGTCCACCGCGTTCCAGTTCTCGAAGAACGGAATCCCGAATCAAGCGGTCGTCAAATTTGGTAACTCGCGTGGAAACCGCCATGCGTTCCTCGGGCGGCGTTTCCAAATTGGAGATGTCACGCACACCGACCAAGGACATGTGTAAAGTTCTCGGGATCGGCGTTGCAGACATGGTGAGAACATCCACTTCATTGCGCATCGATTTTAGGCGTTCCTTGTGGCCAACTCCAAACTTTTGCTCCTCATCGATGATGATCAAACCACAGTTTTTGAAGTTAATATCTTTCGATGTAATGCGATGGGTTCCGATCACAATATCGATATTACCTCGGCGAATGCGGGCAACGGTTTCGCGTTGTTCGCTGGGCGAACTGAAACGACTGAGTTTTCCGATATCCACGGGAAACTCCGCCATGCGTTCTTTAAAGGTGCGGTAGTGCTGCTCGACTAACACGGTTGTCGGCGCAAGCATTGCCACTTGGTACCCATTCTCAACGGCTTTGAAGGCCGCTCGCATAGCCACTTCTGTTTTCCCAAATCCCACGTCTCCGCAGAGCAACCGGTCCATGGGTTGTTTCGTTTCCATGTCCCCCTTGATAGCCGCGATAGCCGAAAGTTGATCGGGTGTTTCCTGGTAAGGGAATGAATGTTCGAATTCAAATTGCCAAGGCGTGTCTTGCCCAAATTGCAGGCCCGGGCGGGACGAACGGGAAGCTTGGATTTCAAGCATCTCTGCCGCCATATCCCCTACGGCTGCTTCAGCGGCTTCCTTTTGCTTTTGCCAAGATTTACCACCAATCCGCGCCAGGCGTGGCGTGTTTTTGGAGCCGCCGACATATTTTTGTACCAAGCTTATTTTTGTGGCAGGTAGGTAAATGCGCGTACCGCCGTAGAACTCGAGTTCTAAGTGCTCGGTTCGGTGTCCGTCTTTTTCAAGCACCTTGAGCCCACGGTAACGTCCAATTCCGTGTGCTAAATGAACAATCAGGTCGCCGTTTCGCAAATCAACGAAACTGTCGATTGGTTTGGCGTTCTTCCGTGCGATCTTGCGTCGTAAATCGCTACGGTTAAATAGTTGATTGGTCGAAAGCAGCATCGGACCATCCGGTTCCAGGCGAAAGCCAGCGTGTAAACCTCCGGTGGTAAAATGCAGTCGTTGGGACTTGCTGAGTTCAGTGCTGGAAAGAATTTCGCGGACGCGATTAATCTCAGATGTAGTACTCGCCAACAGGATGGCGTCGCGATCCACGGCAACCCGATCCATCTCCATTCTTACGTTGGAAATGTCTCCAGAAAATTGCTCAATCAGCGAGATTGGCAAGCGGCAAAAAGCCGTATCTGTTTCGGTTATCAAGCGACCGGCGAAAGCCACGGCATGTTTTTTCCATGAGGTTTGCAGTTGCTCTAACGTGTGAAGATTGGAGTCGGACGATTGCCGCTCAATTAGTTGACGAGACTGATGTTCGATTTCATTTGGCTCAATCAAAATGAGGAGTGCGGGGCCCTCAAAGTAATCGGAAAGATGGGCTGACTGTTCCATCGCTTGGGTGGGGAGGCCGGCGATGTTCAGACCCGAGCACTTCTCAATACTGCGTTGGGATGCTGGGTCGAAAAAACGGATGGATTCAATTTCGTCATCAAAAAGCTCGATCCGTGCCGGCATGGTCCAATCGGGCGCGAATACGTCGATAATCCCGCCACGCATGCTGAATTCACCGGGCAATTTTACAGACGAGGTCGTTTGGTAGGCATTTCCTGCCAACCAATCCCTGAAATCGTCTACGGCTAATCTGCTACCCACCGAGATACTAAACTCGGTCCCCACAATCTCGTGGGGCGACGTCACTGGATGGGATAAGGCTTGAATGCTCGTAGCAATCACGGGTTGCGACTGATTATCGCGTGCCAAATCTTTGAGGATTCTCAGACGCCGGCCGAAACCAGGGTCGGCGGAGAGATCGTCAGGTCGCCGCTGATCAACGGTGGGATATAACTCGATGGTGCCGTCGGAAAACGCCGGCCAATCTTCGGTGAGGTGCTGAGCCTCACGTTCTCCGGGAAAAACAAATACGATGTTGCCTCGCCAGACTTCGTGTAGGGCGGCGGCAAACAGCGCGCAAGACGATCCCCAAACGGAGTCAAAGCTTGCCGGTTGGCCCTCTTTGAGAGCCTGGAGGCACTTTTCCCAGCCTGCCGTTTGTTGCAATGAACGCGTTAAGTCTTGAAGCCGGATTGCGACATCCGGTTTCGCTGGCGCTTTTGGCATGAATCTATTCTAGAGCGGTAGCCGAAAAACCAAAAGGCAGTTTTGCAGTGATTGCCAATTTGCCAGCCCGTCGCGGGCCACAAATCGATCAAGAGGGGCGAGCCATCTTCAAGGCTTTTCCGATCCTGCAGAGGCGGGTCGTTTTACAGAGTGTATCGCCAGCGGGGGTGAACGATTTGTTCCGCCTTTCCGCAGGAAGATTACCGCTGCTCCAGCGGGTGTCGTTGGCAATTCAGCATACCCCGATATCAACAACAATGTGATTTTGCGGGGACAGGGGTTAAATCTTTTGATCGATGGCAGCCCGGATTATTCGCTTACAGAGCGTCACTGGTTTCCAAGACAGCGTCAGCAGATTCAGAAATAATGTGCAACGCACGCTGCATGCGATCGATGTGCGTGCGGAAGCTCAAGACGCAAATCCGCAACACGATTACGCCGTTCAATTGCGTCGAACTCAGCATGACGGCGCCATCTTGATTGATCCTGTCCAGCCAGTTTTGATTCAGTCGATCGTTTTGTGCGGGAGTTCGTTCGGAATCGTTCAATCGAAAGGCCAGCACGCTCAATTGAGGTTGAGCGCCGAGTTCCAAGGTGACGGACGGGTGGGTGTCGGTGAGGCTTTGTTTCAGATTTTGTAGACGTGAGTGAGCCCAAGCTGAAAGGTCCAGTTTTTCCTGTAGCAGCGTTTCAAAAACTTGGATTCCGTGCCGCATGACAGGCAACCAGATGCGTAAGCCGCGATGATCCCGTGAAAGTTCGGGCATGATTTCACAGGAGTCTTGACGATTGGAATCACCTGACATTTCAGGCATGTACTCGGATGTGAAACTGAACGCGGGTAACAGATCATCGCGGTTTTTCACCAAAAGGCACCCGGTGCCATAAGGCAGGAACATCCCTTTGTGAGGATCGAGCACGACCGAATCCGCGTGTTCGATTCCGCGCATGATGGCTCGTCCCTGCTCGGTCAACATAAAGAATCCTCCGTAGGCGGCATCAACGTGCAGCCAGAGGTTTTCGGCGTTGCAGATTTCATGAAGCCCCGTCAAATCATCAACCGCTCCGGTATTGATTGTTCCAGCATTGGCGACCACCATCATGGGTTGGAAACCTGCCGCGCGGTCACTATCGATCATTTTTTTCAACGCATCTAAATCGATGATCTGATCGGGATTCACCGAAACCTTGCGTAAATTTGATTTCGGGAAGCCCGCGATAAACGCTGCTTTATCGACACAGTGATGGGATTGGTTGGAAGTGTAAATGCGAGCCAGGCTGAAATCATCCCCCATCATTTTGACCCGAGCGGCCACTAATGCGGACATGTTGGCCAGGGAACCACCCGTGGTCAGGAACCCCCCAGCATTCTTACCGTATCCCAACATCTGCCGGAACCAGTCAACCACCGTCGATTCGATTTGGGCCAGCGCCGGTGCGGCCACCCAAACCGGAGAGTAGCGATTCGTTACGGACGCAATTAAATCTCCCAAGGCAGCATCGGGCAGACCGCCGCCGGGCACATAGGCTAGAAAGCCATGGCTGGTTGTGTTGTAGGCGGCAGGTACAAAGTCATTGAAAATGGTGTCCAGGATATCTTCGATTTGAGAGGGTTCCCGCGGCAACGTTGGCTGGAGCCGTTGATTTATTTTGGTAAGGCTTGAATCGGACGGTGGAGAATTTTTTACGGGGAATGAATTTTGGTTATCCAGATAATCGCCCAAGCGAGTGGCGACCGTTCGCGTTAAGTCTTCGAACTCGTTCCCGCTTAGTTCCAAAGAGGAGGGAGATGATTCGGTGAAAGGCCAGTCCGTACTTGCAACCTGTAAATCACTGTTCAACTCGGACGCGTCGATCCGTGAGGGCGCTACGTTGCGCCCGAAGGTGCTGCGTTCAGGCCGTAGCATGCCGTCGGTGCGAGCCTGAATGTATTCCCCAGTGTCAATGTCGTAGGCGGTTAACCACAGGTCGCCATAACAAAACGTATCAATCAGCTTGATATGGCCGAGATCACCCACGTCGCCCTCCACCTGGGGTGTGTGACCGCAGACGATTGTTTTGCCTGAACGGTGCGGTCCTGGAGTGAATCTTTCGTCAACGTGTTGCCAAAATAATAATTCGTCGGGCTGTTGATCTAAGGGCAGGTTCGGATCGTAAGCGGCATGCAAAAATATATGGTTTTCCGTTTCATGCCACGGTTTGCAGAAATTGATAAAGGTACGGTGATGCATGGGCATGTTGTTCATGTCACCGTCATAGCTTTGCAACGTCGCTTTGCCGCCGTTGTAGAGCCAGAAATCGAAATCGCGGCGACTCTTCAGAGCGTTCGTCATCATGATCTCGTGGTTGCCCAATAAGGGCACCAGGGTGCACTGGGTGATCAAGTCAGCCAAGATGGCGATCACCTGTGAGCTTTTCGGGCCCCGGTCGATGTAATCCCCCAACGTGATGATGGTGTCGGAGGAGTCTGGCTGGATCACCTCCAGCAGCGTCTGCAACGCGTCCGCACATCCGTGAATGTCACCAATTGCGATCGTTCGATTCGCCATGAAATGCTTTTAGTTTTTTGAAAAGTGGTCGGAGGGGGGAGCTGCCGTTTAGTTTATCGGCCTAGGCCGAAATGCAAAATGGAAGTTCTTTTTTCTGATGTGACAATAATCTTGTAATATCGTTTCGGGGGACTCTCAGTTAAGGGTCGGGTCCGTGGGACGGTGTTTGGGTTTTGTTTGGCCAAACAAGAGATCCTGACCGATGGCGTCACAAACGGTTTTGTACAGTTTTTCAGGATCGAGGAAAATATGTTCTGGTTTGGCAGGCCACGTAAGCCAACCTCCTACATGCATCTCTCGTTCCAGTTGACCGGGCCCCCATCCAGAATAACCACTGAAAACCCGCATTTGAATATCTTCTTCAGTTAAAAGAGCCTGAAGATTTTCGCGGTTCATCGAGAGGTGCAGTCCATCCATCACGGATTGCTCACCCCATTCGGATTGGTCATGTAAGATAGTGAGCGGTCCTGATACAGGTCCGCCAATAAAAATGGTCTCATCGCGTTCCAATGGCGAATCGGAAACCTCCTGCCAAAATTCTGACAGTTGTACATTTCCGGGCCGGTTTAGGATCAGTCCGGTTGCACCATTCACTGTATGTTCGATCAACAAGACCACCGTGTGAAAGAAATTGGGGTCTGGCAAGCGAGGTTCGGCAATCAGCAGGTGTCCCTGCAAGGTATCCATGGGTGTTACAAAATAAATGGTAAGATATTGGGAGATGAGATGGTAAGGACTCTCTCATCTTAACAACTATTGACGACAGGCAAGGGCTACCGCCATAAATGAGTGAAACCGGCGTGGTTATACGCTGTTTGGGATGGAAGTTTTCAGCACGATTTTAACTTGAAGAAGTGGATAAGATTTGCCCGTGGGACCATCTAACACCGAGAATCAAAGACAGTTATTCCGCGAAGTTGATGAATATATCAATTCTCGTTTTGATGTTTGGGTTGCGTGTCGCCGACATCTGCATGCCAATCCAGAATTGTCTTGGCAGGAGACCGCCACCACCGTCTATATAAAACAACAGCTCGAAAATCTGGGACTGACGATGGAGCCCGGTCCGCGTGGTATGGGAGGCTTCGTCAACCTCTCGAGTGCTGGTGCGAATGGGCGACTGATTGCCTATCGAGGAGACATCGATGCTATTCCAGTGGAAGAGGAGACTGGCAGGGAATTCTGCAGTCGCGTGCCGGGTGTTATGCATGCCTGTGGCCATGATGTGCACACCACTGTCGCGCTTGGCGTGTGCGATACCGTCCAGCAATTACTCCGCCGTGGACTGCCGACCTTTCCCGTAAACTTGAGAGTGCTTTTTCAGCCGGCCGAAGAGGTTGCCCAAGGTGCGTCTGAGATGATTGCGTTGGGGGCGCTCGATGGTGTTGAATCGATCATGGCAATGCACGTGGACGCCTCACGAGAAGTGGGCTGCGTGGGATTCCGCGATGGGGTGCAAACGGCGTGCAGCGAGGTAATACGAGTGTGTTTTCATGGAGAGGGTGGGCACAGCGCCCGGCCGCATGAAACCGCCGACCCGCTGTTTGCGGCTGCTCAATTTATTAATACTGCATACTCATCGGTGCCTCGAATTACTGATTCCCGTGTGCCGGAGGTGCTCACGTTCTGTCATATCGCGGGTGGGCAATACCCGAATGTCATCCCGTCGGATGTGACTCTCCGCGGCACCCTGCGGACTTTTGACGAAGCTGCGAGGCAGCAGATTTTGCGGCACCTCAAGCAAATAGGAGAGGCGACGGGCCAGGTGACGGGAGTGCAGGTTTCGATTGAGCCAGGGGATCATAGCCCCTCCGTAATTAATGATCCGCATACGAATCAGTTGCTAAGAGCCGCTGCCGAGTCATTTCTCAAGCCCGATTCGATAACAGAGGTCGAACCGAGTCTGGGTGGCGAGGATTTTTCTTTCTATCAGCAACGGGTCCCGGGGTCGTTGCTGCGGGTCGGTTCGTCCGGCGG
Organism: uncultured Pirellulaceae bacterium; assembly: GCA_905480235.1. Lineage (GTDB taxonomy): Bacteria > Planctomycetota > Planctomycetia > Pirellulales > Pirellulaceae > CAJQPP01. Next base: position 6,043 of record CAJQPP010000030.1, on the reverse strand, counting down.
AGATTACGGTCGAGCGCACCTCCATTCACCACATTTTGACGTCGACGAGGACGTGATTCGCGTGGCGGTAGCCCTGTTTACTCGCAGTATCTTGAAATGGGCGGCGGCCAGCCCGTAATTTGCCTGCTTTGGGGTCGGCAGCGGAGACTGGTTTTTTCGGGCCAACTGGGGTGTTCTGGGATAAAATGGCCCTTGGTGAGCCGAGAGTCGGTCGCTAGAATACGAGATTGAAATTAGGAGATCTATCTTCGATCTACCGCAGAAAGAAATGAAAAAAAGATGAAATCAGACATCCACCCCGAATATAAGCAGGTCATTTTTAAGGACAAATCGGCGAACTTCGCAGTCCTGACCCGCTCAACCATCCGCACCACTGACGAAATGGATAAATGGGAAGACGGCAAAGAGTATCCCGTCATCTACGTTGACATCTCCAGTGCGTCGCATCCTTTCTACACCGGCAAACAGCAGTTCGTTGATACCCTGGGCCGCGTAGAAAAGTTCCGCCAAAAGTTTGCCGGAAAATATGGCAAGGCCAAGAAAAAGGCAGCCGAAACGACGGAAGAAACACCTACGGAAGCCGCCGAGTAATTTCTTTCCGAAAACCGAGACATCAGCCCGCTTGTTTAGCGGGCTTTTTTATTGCCCGTTCTGCAACATTTTGTTGCATCTATTGCTGGATTAGAAAACTGATGATTCAATCGAACGCATCGCCGGTTGGGCAGTGGCTGCCTTTGGCGAAAGAAGTCATGCCTTGGATTGTGGAGATGCGGCAAAGAATTCACCAGCATCCTGAGTTGATGTACGAGGAGTTTGATACCCGTCGCCTCAGGGCGGCGAAGCGTTTAATGTGATTTCGGAGCAGGTGGAAATGCGAGGTGCGATGCGGGCGCTTTCCATTCAACAGATTGGGCAGGCAAAAATTCGCCTCTCCGAGTTGGTCAAAGCGATCGCCGCCGCCCACCATTGCCAGGCAGGTCCGGTGCGTTGGGGAAGATTGCCCAGCCATCGTTAACGCTGACTAGCTATGGCAAGTGACCCGGGAAATTTGGGACAGTGAATTTGGTGAGCAATTCGTGTTGAATCAGCTCCCGTGATAGGTGGTGAGGATTTTTTCTTCTATGCAGAAGAGGTCCCCGGTTGTTTCGTGGGATTGGAGATTCGCAACGAATCACTGGGCTCTACCTACTCGCTGCAGCATTCCAAATTCAAGGTTGACGAAACGGCCCTGCCATTGGGATCGGCGCCGCACGGTGCTTTTGCCGCAAGCTCACTGGTCGATCTCGCCTGGTGAGATCGCTCGATTGAAGATTCTATTGCGGAGTTTTGGCAAGAGAGTAAAGGTCGTGGCGGTGTTGGGATGCGACTGTCAGGTGAATGAATCTGGCGACCTTGCGACAGGCGGCGTTGAGCGGGTTTGGGATTGAACAGCAATTGAGGCGCATGTCCGCTATAATTGATATCTAATCGTGTCCGTGATTTTCGCAAGCCATTGGTTCTCTGGAACCAGTTGATTATTGAAGTCCGCTTCTCGAAACGGTGAGTTGACGATGGTAACCAAAGACATATTGCAAATGCTCATCGGATTTCTAGTCACGCTCGGCTTGATTGCCTTGGCGTTCTCCTTCCCGAACTATAAGGTTTATACCGCTTTCGGGAGTACTGATTATGAGCTCGTGCGGCGGGCTCGATGGAATGCCCCCAACATGTACGGCGGCCCGCAAACCTCGGATCAATCCAATCCAGCAACGAAAAAAAGAACGACGAAATTTGAAGATCCGACGAGCCAAGTAAGGGAATTACAAATCAAGGCCACCCCGATTTATTTTCATTTGGTCCAATACCGGGGCGATCGAAACTTACTCAGTTTGTTTGTCCAAGCTTGGGTCGCTTGCTACATCGCGTTTGTTATCTTCAAATTTATCAATCGCGGCTGATCGGGTTCAGAGATTGCCAACCCACGGCTTGGCGGGTTTGGATTTAATAAAGGCCCTATCGTGGCAGCGGAAACGCATCGATCATTGCGAGTCGGGTATTTTGAGAGATTCCAATACCTCCGTGGCAACCAATTGGACCAAGTTGTCACGAGTGGAGTCTCTAAGTTTTTCAATGGCTTCACGGTGCTTGGCTGCGGCCGGTCCAATGGCTTTGATGGCGTCGAGTGCTAAAAGCTGAGTGGAAGAGTCGGCGGACTTGGATTTTTTCAATAGCAACTCCATCGCCGGTTCGGCGGCGGGTCCCATTTGGGCGATTAGTTTCAACCCGTTGATTTCGTAAAAGAGATCACTCTCGGTTAACTCCATCAAGCGTTGGATTGCCGGTTCGGCATCGCCCGTAACTTGCCAGTAAGTAACGGCAGCATGCCCCTCAATGTTGGTGTTATTAGCCGCCATCATCTCCTTGACCTTTTCGATGGCAGGTTTGGCGGCCTCGCCGAGTAAACCGGCTGCGATTAAACCACGCTCTCTTTCAGATACAGTAAACCGATTCAACATTTTTTCCGCCGCGGCGACGGTATCAAAATTTTCAACCGGTGAGACGGCCGCTAGAGCCCAGACGGCGTAGCCTCGTTGCGAAGTAATCCCATTTTCATACATATCGATCAACTTGGGTGCTGCCTGTTTGGCGTTGGGGCCGGTCTTGATGATCAACCTCATAGCGAACAAGGTGACATTCATGTCGCGGTTATCCAAGTCGGGCAGGATTAAATCGATAGCTGCTGGATTGCCTTTCGAAAACCCGGTTAGCGCGTAGGTCGCTGCGACTCGCAGGAATCGGTCGTCCGAATCTTTGAGAATTTTTAAAAGGTCGGGAACGTACTCCTCGCACCCATCTCCGACGGCATGAATGGCGCTGCAAACCAAGCGAGTTTTTTCAGGATCACCGGCAAAATCGGGATTCAACGCGGCCACGCTTTTTTTGCCAAGTCGTTGGAAAATCCTTCTTGCGATATCATTGAGAACGCGATCCCGGTCGACGAGCAATGGGGCCAATGCATCGACGTATTGTTCATACTGATCGGGGTATTTTGCCAGTTTTGCAGCAGCGTCCGCCTTGGCGTACTTATCCCGAGTGGTGGTCAGCGTTTTGACAATCTTTGCCACGTTTTCTTGGGCGTTAATCTGGCCTTCTTGATACGGCAATCCACCCAATAAAGCGGTCGCTGGGGCGACATTTAAAAGTGCCGCTACACTTATCGTTACAAAGGCAAGGATTGCCGGACGTACCAGTCGCAGCGAAATCATGGGGTGACCCTCAAACAGCTATGTTGAAAGTCTGAATTCTAGGCGAATTCGATCTAGCAATCTATTGACCAGTTGTAAATCGTCTGCAGAGCCGATGAAACATCGCCGCGAATTCGGGATATATCAAGTGGTTTGGGATGAACCGACCAGGCGTCGGCTGCCAGTGCTTCAGCGGACATTTGGTCGTCCAGTTGAGCAGACATCAAGATGACGGGAATCAAACGCTTGCGATTTTTTATGGTCCTTAACGCTTCCAAGCCGCTCATGAATGGCATGTGGTAGTCGATCAGCACCAGATGAACGTCTTCGCAATCCACGACTTCGCAAGCTTCGCGTCCGTCGGCAGCCATTAAGGTCTTGAATCCACTTGCTTGGAACAGCGAACCGAGTGATTCACGCAGGGCATGATCATCGTCGGTTATCAATAAAGTGGGACAATTTTTCATAACGTCAATATTTTTATAACGCCCATATTTTCCGCTGAGCCGATCCCCCAACAGGTTGCTGGTGGCCGAACAAGTCTGCGTTACATGACCTGAGAGGCAGTAAGTTGAACTGACAAAACAAGTTTTATCCACTGTTCAGCTTAAGCAAATGCAATTTGGATGCCGAACGGGGAGGCAGGGAAAAATCGTGAGGATTTTAGGAATTCTCAAGTCGTAGCGGATACATGGGCTCCGCTTTCATGACAAATTTGCAGTTCTGACGCGGTTGGGTGTCAGTTTGACGATTTTTTCTCGTCGCCTTTGTGCAGCACTGCCATAAACGCTTTTTGCGGGATGTCGACGCTACCCACGGATTTCATCCGTTTTTTGCCCTCACGCTGTTTAGCCCACAGCTTTTTCTTTCGCGAGATATCACCGCCGTAACATTTGGCGGTCACATTTTTCCGCATGGCTTTGACCGTCTCCCGGGCAACCACCCGATTGCCGATCGTGGCTTGAACGGCGATTTCAAACATGTGGCGGCTGATTTCTTCCTTGAGTTTTTTAGCAACCGCTCTGCCCCTTCGTTCGGCGTCGGAGCGGTGACAAATGATGCTGAGGGCGTCGATGCGATTGTTGTTCACGATCATATCCACGCGTACCAAATCGGCTTGTTCGAATCCCTGGAATTCGTAATCCATCGTGCCATATCCGCGCGTGGCGCTTTTGATTTTATCGTGCAGATCGTAGATAACCTCAGCCAATGGAAGGTCGTAGGTCAGCATGATTCTGGTAGCGCTAACGTACTCGGTGCTTTGCTGAATACCCCGCCGTTCCTGACAAAGTTTCATCACCGAACCGACGTAAGATTCCGGTTGAATCAAGTTAACGCGAACGATCGGTTGCCGAAATTCCTCAATATCACCTGAGTCAGGGACCTCTTGGGGTTTGTGAACCTCTATCACACTGCCGTCACGTCGTTTGATTTCATAGCTAACGTTAGGCGCGGTTTGGATTAGATCGATATCTGCTTCGCCCTCAAGTCGTTGCTGGATGATTTCCATATGCAACAGTCCAAGAAATCCACAGCGAAATCCAAATCCAAGCGCATCTGACGATTCGGGTTCGAATTCAAAACTGGGGTCATTGATGGCCAGTTTATTGAGTGCATCTCGAAGTTCAGAAAAGTCCTGTCCGTCCGAAGGATACAAACCACAATAAACCATGCGTTTCGGTTGATCGTACCCAGCGACAGGTTCCGCCGGATTATTAACGGTGCTAATAGTGTCACCGATATGCGCGGCATCGAGTGATTTAATATTGCAAATCAGGTAACCCACCTGCCCACCCTGCAGCGTTTCGCAAGCGGTCTGTTTGGGTTCGAAATGTCCCAGTTCCTGCACTTCGTGGGTATGGTTCGATCGCAAGAATTTGATTTTGTCTCCCTTTTTGACACTTCCGTTGAGCAGACGGCAGTAGGTGATGGCACCTCGGTATTCGTCGTAGTGCGAGTCGAATACCATCGCCTGTAGGGGCGAGGTGCGATCGGCGGCGGGGGCAGGGAATTGTGTGGTAATGGCTTTCAGGAGGTCGTCGATGCCAATACCTGCCTTGGCGCTAACCCGGATGCAGGAATCGGCCGCGAGGCCAAGCACCTGTTCCATCTCTTGGGCGACTTCGTCGGCCCGTTGATTTACCAAATCGATCTTGTTAATGACCGGAATAATATGCAGGTCGTGCTCGAGTGCAGCGTAGGCGTTGGCCACGGTTTGAGCTTCGACACCTTGAAAAGCATCTACCAATAAAAGGGCGCCTTCGCAGCATGCGAGGCTGCGGGAAACTTCGTAATGGAAATCGACATGACCCGGCGTGTCGATCAAATTTAGTTCGTAGGTTTGCCCTTCGATTTGTGCCTGCATGGTCACGGCACGTGCTTTGATCGTAATTCCACGTTGGCGTTCCAGTTCCATATCGTCTAGCAACTGCTCTTGCATTTGCCGTTTAGCAACGGTGCCTGTGTGTTCTAAAAGACGATCCGCCAGTGTGCTCTTGCCATGATCGATGTGAGCGATGATGCAAAAGTTGCGGATCTGGCTGGCAGGAAGAATCTTTCCCTGCGTGACTTTTCGGGTACGAATTTCGTTCATGGTTGTTGATCATAAAGGCGTTTGGCCAAGCCCGCAGCGCCGATCCAGCCGGCGGATCCGCCCAGCGAGGCGAATTCAATCTTTAGGTTGTCGGCAATGCGATCGAAAACAGTGCGACGAACTGCTTGTTCAATTGTATCTAGAAAACGTTGCCCCACAGGCGAGTTAGGACCCCCAAAATTCATGGCCCCGCCAAGCAGGAAGATATCCGGATCTACGGTGTGAG
>CAJQPP010000029.1 GCA_905480235.1 uncultured Pirellulaceae bacterium | reverse complement strand
CTTGGCTGGTTTTTTCTTCCAGAGTGTCAGGTTCATCTGACGGAACGGTTGCCAAATCTTCGGTGGCTGGTTCGCTTGAGTTGTTGTTTGGGGAGGAACTCGGTTGTTCTCCGGGTTCTGCTGCCAACGGCGTAGCTTCCTCGCTTTTTGGAGGCCCTGTATCGGATGGAGCAGGCGTTTGCGTTGGTGGCGGAGTCCTGTCAGTTTGGACTTTATTCGCATCAATCGTCGGTTCGTCCTCGAGGTGCTCTTCCAATAAAAAAGCAACTCGATTAGCGATCGAATTCAATCGTTTTTCATAGGCTTCTGGATGTTTGGAGAGATCGTTGATCGACGCCCAAACCATGATGCCCAGTCCTGCTAACAGGGCAAAGCCAGTGAGAAAGGTAACTCCAAAAGCGAGGAAACGATTGAGGTTCAACCGGTGCTGAAGGAATTCCAAAATGGGGCGGCAACCAATCACCACGAATAACGCGATGATAAATGGCAACAAGACGGTACTTAAAAAGTAAAGACTGACGCCAACCGCAATCGTGGTAAGAATGATGAGACAGGTCGTCTGTGTTTTTTGCATTTTGCACCAAAAAGGTAATCAATCAATCCCGTTAATTTATCGCTTTCCAGGCAGGGTCGCCACCGGATGGGTGATTGAATTACCGTTGGCTATCGCCGATCGGTGGCTGGAAAGGCGGTGCAAAAACGTCAGGAAGTGGCACCCTGCCCGCTCCGGAATATTAAACGGAATCGCGTTATGCATTTGTCTTGCTTTGCCGTTCCAGTTAGGTGCTGGAATGGGCTTATCAACACCTCAATTATTGCCGTGACATTTCGACCTTTTAAGACAGTCGTAAGTGAAAAAACGGAAACAATTTTGTTTCTTTGGCAGACGGCCATGAAATGACATTGCCTGGGGCCCGTAAGTCCATCGCCACGCGGCGATCAGCGCTTAAACTCTAAAAACCCCTTATTTTCTGAGGTTCGGGTAATCTAGGATGGGCTCTGCGGGGCCAGTTTTAGTCGCTGTCAGGTGAATGCCAGCAAATGTGGTGGAGAAATTCGACGCCTCGCTGGCAAACAAAATTTTCGCTTTGGAAAAATTGGATTGACTGCATGGCTGCCCATTGATAACACCACTACCGATTCAAAACTAATTCATCGATAGCGGCGGAATTACCAGCGATGTTGCAGCAACTTTCATATCGTCATCGTCTCCTGACAGGGCTTACTTTCGCGTTGATATGCGCCTGCTCGGTGGGCACCGTGGAGGCTCAGGGAATGGTTCCCGTGGCCCCCAAGCCAAGCGGCACACAGGGGACGTACACGCAGGTCGCCAACCAAAATGCCCAGCCAGCGATTGTGCCTTCGGGAAATCAAGGGACGACGCAATCCAGCAACGCATGGCGTGCGGTTCCACCCTCGGGTGCTGGGTATCAAGCCGCAGCCAACCCTGCCGGTTTTTATCAACAACCTGTGTTTGACGGATTCTCAACACAACCCGCTCCCACCTTTGGGATGATTAATACGGGATACGGAGCGCCTCAGTATCAGATGGCTCAAGTCCCACAACAATATCAACAAGCCGCGCCCGTTTACGTGCCGCAAAGTTATGTGGCTCCAGGGACTCAGCCTTATATGGGTCAAGTGCCGGGTCAGTACGGGGCGAGCACGTTTCAACCATTGTGGACGGCACAATTAAATTACTTGTACATGACGCGAAAGAACTCCAGTAGTGTTCCGCTGCTTTTAGACAACACCGGAGCGACGAAATACAACGCTGATCAACTAGATTACGGTTGGAAGGGTGGCTGGGATGTGGCTTTGTCGCGTAGGACCGGGCCTAACTCAAATTTTGAATTACGTTATTTTCAATTGCGTGATTGGTCCGCATCGGCGGAAGTGGATGTAGCTGCCGGTGATCGGATTGCCACAACACCCGTAAGTTTTTTGGCGGTCCCGGGTCCAGCAACGATGAGCTATCTGGCGGATACCAAACTGAACAGTTTCGAATTTAATTTTGTGAATCGAGGAGCAACGGCCTCGAGGTTCCGTTTTGCAATCGGTTTTCGTTGGATTGAAGTAAGCGAAAATCTTGCACAAACCTACACAACAGGTTCGATAGAAACGACCACTTTAGAGATCGATACCAATAATCATCTTTACGGATTACAGCTGGCAAGTGACGGCGTGCTGTTTAATACCGGGTGCTTTTCTGTTGCTGCATGGGTCAAGGGTGGGGCTTATGCAAACTGGGGAGATCAGGCCACGACTTTCAGTAATATCGCGGGTGATACGCTGATTTATTCCAGCCTTGATCGCACGACTCCATCTTTCATGGGTGAGACTGGCTTGATAGCCGATTGGTCAATTTTCCCCAGCGTTTCGCTCGTAGCCGGTTATCAGATCCTGTACATCGCGGGCTTGGCTTTGGCTCCGGATCAACTGCAGAACATGTCCTCCATTGGTACCGGCTTGACTCCCATCGTGTTAGACCAAAGTGATGCGTTTTATCACGGAGCTCTTTTGGGTGTCGATGTTCACTGGTAGGCCGTTTTGAGAACCTGTTTTAGAAATTACGGATGCCTGGCCAGAAATAAATGGTCAGGCATTTTTTTGTGGTCTTGGTGCGGACTAGCGCTTCTCAAGAGTCCCTGTGAGCCTGGTCGGGATTGCCTAAACCTCGTAAAGAACAATCACGAAAAGATCGCTGGGCGGTCTCCCACCTCCACCTAATCCGTCACTCGATGCGCTCTGCCCCGTCGATTGAGGGGCGATGTTTCCGGAAATCTGGACAATCTTGGCACCGGTATTTTGCACCCAACCATTGATTTCCTGTTCCAGGACTTCTGTTTGCCCCTCAAGTCCCGTGAACAACTTTACCAATTGCATTATTCGCTCCAAATTCGTTGGCATAACATTCGTTTTTTAATTTCGCTGCTGGCATTGTAAACTAGTTACGGCCCACACGGGCATCAGGGAATGAGATTCACTTGGAGGTAAATGATGATAATGATGAATGCAATGCTGACCGTCGGTTTAATACTCATATCGATGGGCCATGGTGTGGGTGTGGAGGAGATGGCTGCATCTCAGATCCAATCGCCCGTGAAAAATCAAACATCCAGTCAAGTGCTGACGCTTATTTTATTGAGGCATGCCGAGAAAGTTGACGATTCACGTGACCCTGAACTGTCAAAAACGGGGCATGAACGCGCTCAAGCTCTAGCGATCCTGATGCGTGATTCGGCCATTCAACAGATCCACACTTCTGATTTCAAACGGACTCGGGATACAGTGGCCCCTTTGGCAGAGAAACGAGGCATCGAGGTTGTTAAGTACGACCCGGGGAAATTGCAAGCGTTTGCAGAACGTCTTCAGACAGAAAACGGTGTCCATCTGATTGTGGGTCACAGTAATACAACACCGAAATTGGTTGAGTTACTGGGCGGTATCCCCGGAAAAGCGATCGATGAGGCAAGCGAATTCGACCGACTGTATATTATTACGATCCCTGAGCAAGGCGACGTAAGCACGCTTGTGTTGCGTTACGGTGATCCTGGTCCGTGACAATCGAGTGGTTTGTCGCCGATTTAGGTGTAGATATCCTCGGCCGCGGGTGCACCGCTTTCGACCGGTCGTAGATTGACATCCATTTGGGGGAAAGCGATTTCAATATCGGCATCCGCATAACGTTTGGCGATTACCGAATGAAGCTCCGAGATGGTTTTAATACGCTCGTCCAGTCCCGGAATGAAACAACGCAACGTAATGAGCAGAGAGCTATCAGCAAATTGGTCAAAGCTGGTGCTCGGCGCCGGTTCATCAACGATCAGAGGATGATCGACGGCCGCCTGCAAAAGAATCTGGCGTGCCAGATCGGTATCCGTTCCATAAGCGACGCCCACCGGCAGGACGATACGGGTAATCGATGAACTTAAGGTCCAGTTCAAGATGGTGCCGGTAATCAAATTCTTGTTAGGCACAATCAACTCTTGCCGTTCCCAATTGGTAATGGTCGTGGCACGCATCTGAATCCGGGTAACGGTCCCGGTGGTGGCATCCAAGGTAACCACATCACCGACCCGCACGGGACGTTCAAAAAGTAAAATCAGACCGCAGACAAAATTGGCAACAACTTCCTGCAAACCAAAACCAAGCCCCACGGATAACGCGGCAGCGATCCATCCAAATTTAGTCCAGTCAACTTCGATGATGCTGAACAGCACAAATGACCCGACACCGACGGTAATGTATTGGACCAGTCGGGTGATGGCAAATCGAGTTCCCGAATCGAGCATCTTGGTGCGAAGCACCGAGAGTTCTAGCAGGCCGGGAAGGTTTTTCACGGCAACGGTCAGCAAAATGGCCACCAGTGCCGCTTTGCAAAGCGAAAGCAAGGTCACACTGCCCCACAGCACGACATCATTCAACGCCGTGAACAGAGGGAGTGTTTCTGCCCAAAGCATTGAGATGGCCACTACCGCACTCAGGGTGAATACGGTTTTTAGGACATGTCGGGTTTGATCGCCAATGGAAGCGATGTCCAATTCTTGCTCATCTTCTGGATTTACCGCGACAAGTTCGCTGGTTTCTTCTTTGTTTTCTTCTGCTTGTTTTTGACGTGCTTGGCGCCGTTTGATCGCCTCGGATAGTGCCAGTCTGCGTGATTTTACGGCATACCAGCGGTAGGTCATCCAGTACGCGATGATGGAGGCCAAAATAATGGATGAGGAAGCGAATAATTGCAGGCTGAGGTGACTGGCGGTCATGAAGAAGCCAGTCGCCGCCAAAACGATCGTGAAACAAGGTAGCGATGCGATCAATGGAAACCAAACTTTTCCGGATTGGGTAATCGCGGGTGTTTGATTGAGTGCGTTGCCACGTGCCAAAACAATGTTGGCAGGGCGCAAAAGATGCCACAACAAAAACAAAGTCGATATTTGGGCTATCAGGAAACTGATCCGTCCGAGGCTCTCGGTGTAAACACCGGAACGAATCGAAGTCAGGCATAACATGGAGGCGGGGATGTAGACCAATCCGAATAAAGCAATATGGAATCTCACTCTGCGGATGGAATTTTCCTGCCACCCAAAATGCCCCTGACCAAGGCCATTGGGTCGGCATAGTTCGAAAACAAAGCCTATAACAAATGCCATGAAGCTTCCAAACTGCAACCCGTGGATTAATGCCATATGCCATCGCGAGGGTGCGGATTCGCTGTTTAATACCCAGAACGTCAAAAGCAGCACGGCGGCAGGCGGTGCTGCTAATAATACGGTCCAGCACAATGCCCAAAATGAATGGCGAAACAGATCGGTTGATATGCGACGAGTCAATTGCTGTGTTTCTTCGAGCGCTTTCTTCAGCCGTGGCCGCGCGAGGAGGCTACCGAGGATAAATGCGATCAACCCGAAAAATGCCCAAGGACGCCGTTTAGAGGTTTCGGCAAAGGCCTCTAGGGTTCCGCTCCACAAGTTGGGAGAGAACAAAGTTTGAAGCCCCTCGCGAAGTTCCTGGAACGTCGCCAATGAAATTGGCGGGTAGCTCCTAATCCAAAAAAGTTGATCCTGAATGAAAGCCAGCATCTCCGTAGAACTGCTTTTATACGTTTGTTTCGAGGATGCGATTTTGGACAGTTCATTGATCACGGTTTGGTATTCGCGACCAACGCGAGCGAGCATGCTACCTCGTAATTCGATCAATTCTTTGGATTCTACTGCTGTCTTGTCCGCAAGAGCGCGTTCATAGTTGCGTTGCGAGACTCGCTTGCGGGTAATTTCCAGGTTGGCAAGTCGAGCTTGGTCTAATTGGGGAATTCGTTTGAGTAAATCGGGGTGATCTTGCAGTTGCAGGATGCGTCCTCTTAGATCCATTAGCAATTGGGAGATGACTTCGCCGTTTCCACCGAGCACCAATTGTGCCTTAATGAAATTTCCATCCTCATCCAATTGCTTAAGTCGCATGTTCATTCGTTCTTTGGTGAGCTCAATCCCATCCATTTCAGCGATCAATTGATCTAATTCTTGCGATAAGCTAACCAACTCACGGGCGATTTTCCGATCCCCTGCATTGGCATCCGTGCGAGCAAGAACCGCTTCGGCTTTCGCAACCACTGATTCCGATTCTGTTTTTAAGAGTGCTTTTTTTGCTTTCACCAGTTCTTTTTGTTGAGCGGTGGCAATCTCCAGCTTCTTTTGCAAAACCTCGACCTGTGCATCGAGTAGTTGTTCTCGAATGGGTTGGCTCTGTTGTTCTATTTTCAACATCTGGAGTTCGCTCTGCAGCGTTTGCACTTTTGCTTGCAGGACCACGCGGGCGGCCTGTTTGGTGGGCGACAGGGTCCCTGAAAATTCGGATGAATTTAATTGCGTTAGATTGTCCTTAAGCGTCGCTTCAACGATTGGGATTTGTTGAGTGATATTCAACGGGCGACCGGTTATTTGCGTGAGTTCTTTGCTGCGTTTGGTTAGATCGCCTTGCAGAACCGACAGACTCACTTCCCCGTTTTCGACCATCCGTTGGGATTCTTCTGCGTTTTGTTCTCCCGTCAGTTTTTGGGTATCAGTAACCGCTTGGGACAAGCTGGGCAAATCCTTTTTCGCCTCGTCCAATTTGGACAATTCTGAGGCGCCGTTTTTCAATGCGGATTGATATTGCTCCAAATTCTGAAGGTTGCTGTTGTTCTCACCTAGTTGGTCGATTGCCGTTTGCAGAATGTTTTTGATTTGCTCTTTCGCATCAGATTCCAGACTGGTGTCAGCATCCAGTGCCGATATGCGTGCCTCGACGTCCGCAATGGTCAAAGTTTCGTTTTTGGTCTTCGCGTTTGTCGACGAGGAGGTCGGGGCGGTCGTGTCTTGAGCAGAGAGGCTGTGCGGGAGTGATCCGACCAATAAAAAACAGAATAGGCTTATTCGTAAAAAGAAAGGTATCACGGCGTATTGGGATTCGGAGTAAATGGATCATGGGTAAAGCGTTGGAAATCAGACTCCAGTGTGGGAGTTTGAATACGCGGATTATGGCGATATTCAGCCCAGCCTGTTTCCCCAAACAAGTATAACGCACAGCAAAAAATTCGTCGCGAGGAAGACTCCTTAGGCTTGCCGAATTCAAAAAATCTGGCAAGTTATTAGCGGCCGTTATACCCCAAAAAACCGGAGAACCCATGTATTCAAAAATCGTCCACCCCACGGACTTCTCGCCCGAAAGCTTGCCAGCACTTCGAGCATCCCATGACTTGGCCGAGCGTTTAGGGGCTCATTTGACGGTTTGCTTTTTTGCGAGTCCGCCTGTCGCCGCTCAATCGGACACGATCACAAATCCTGAGACCGGTGAGACGCGAGACATTGCCGTCGAGCTAGAGGCCTTGGAACCGAGTCGCGGGAAATTACCACGCGAGTTGAAAATCCTCATCACTGAGAAATCCACCAGTACGAAACGATTGGTCGGCTTCCTGGAGGATATGGGAGCGGATCTCTTGGTCATGGGTATGCATCGCCGAACGGGAATCGCCGGATGGTTCAGTCACTCGATCACGGAAGATGTGATGCGGAATGCCAAGTGCGCCGTATTGGTGGTCAAGCAGGGTGAGGCCGTCGAAACAAACTCCGATGACGCTGGTGGGACCGCTGAATAAAAGCGATTGAAAGGCGAACACGAAAGGAAAAGGTGGCTGCTGGACCGGCAGGTAGGTCGCGCTGGGCCGGCCGCCTGGAAAGGCCCGATTGGCTAGCTGGGAATCGGCACTCTCGTTAAAGAAAGAGAGTGCCCGGTTGGTTTGCTTGGAGGACCCAGCTCATGGGTGGAGCTGTACCGCTTACCGCAGCACACCCATGTAGAAGCTGAAGACTTGTAGGTCATCCGTTGCGGCATGATTAACTGGGAACGCGAAGTCGAATGCGAGTGGAGCGCCACCGGCTCCTCCGACAGGCATATGAACGCGGAATCCAAATCCGGGGGCGACCCGAAAGTTATCGCTGTTGATTTCGACATTCTGCTCAACGGTACCGAAGTCACAGAAAAATACGCCTTTGAACATGTCATCGGCTGTAATGGGGAACGTGTACTCGACGGTGTTCAACCATTGGAACCGGCCCCCGACGCGTACCCCGTTTTGGACGGGTGAGGCACCACGGAAATCAAAACCTCGCAATGTGGAGAATCCACCCGCGAAGTAATTTTCATAAATGGGTGTACTGGAACCGGAGACACCCAGTTTGGTACCAAAACTCAAGGTGTGTCGCCCCGAGCCGTCAGGTCGTTGGGTGACCAGAAAGTACTTACGAAAATCCAAGTCGCCACGGGGGTAATCGTAATCGCCAAATCCTTGATTGTAAGAGAGCTCCAAATAGGACCCGGATGTGGCCATGAATGGATGATCTCTGGTATCGTTGATCAGGCTGAATTGAGCGAGGTAAAGTGAATTGTCACCGACGGCTTCGTTGAGCTCCGGAGAGGTGTCGACTCGGGGGTCGTGAATATTGACTTCCTCCATTCGCAATCCGGCGCTGAATGATAAATCAGGCGTAAGTCGATAGCCGAGGCTTAATTTTCCTCCGATGCGTTGCTCGTCCCAATCGAAGTAACGACGGTCAAAAAAGTAACCACTGGCTGAGAAACTCACCTGAGAATTGAACAGGTAAGGTTCCGTAAAGCTAACTAAGTAGCGTTGGACTTCATTTCCAGGAACAAGTTCCATGCGGAACCCCTGCCCTCGCCCACGCCATGCTGTTCCATCTTTAATTTCCTGCAGACTTTTGGGAAATCCGAGGATGTCGAAGTTGCGTTCGTCAATAATGATCTGGCCCACCAGCCCACTATTGGAGTTGTAGGCAGCACCAAAGGTCATTTTGCCCGTTTGCGTTTCCCTAACCATCACATCAATATCGGCGTAATTGGGTTGGGAAAGATTACCGCCTAACGGTGCGTAATCGAAGTAGTCATAGCCTTGGGCACCTGGCGGAACGACCGGGGCGACCTCACCTTGTTGTTGAGGCGAGTAGGTTGTGTAGGGCTGGGGTGGTTGAGCGGCGTTGGCTGGTGGAACATAGCTCCCACCTTGGGTGGGTGGGACGTTGGCAACGCCCCCTGGGTTGGGTGGTACGTAACTGCCACTTCGACCGGCCGTGTTGTATCCGGGATCTTGACCCCGAATTACATCGGAAGATGCGCTGGATACGTCGTCTTCCGCCAAGCCGGTGAGGTTTCCAAAAGGTGGATCGACGAGAAGGCCACGACCATTCGAGTTTGTCGCAGCCACGGAATCTGTCGAGGCTTGGCTCTCGATAAGCGAGGCCGTGTAGGTTCGAGAGGATGCTGTCTTGGCTTCCGTGGGTTCCGAAATGGCACCGTCGGTTTGGGGGGATTCAATGTTCGCGGCAACGCTGTCTGCCGGCTTGCCATTGTCCGATCGGCTGCTTGTTTTGAATTCTGGCGACTGGACGCTGGTGGGCGGCAATGTCGACTCGATGGGTGTCCAGGATTGCTCAATCCATCGGGGAGTCGTCGCTGTGCAACCGGCCGATGTAATGACGACCAAAACGGCGATCATGACCAGTTGATTAAAACGAGTTGGTTGTCCTGTGAATGCCATATTCAAGACGATTCCGTTGACTTTAATGGGGTGTGTTTTGGGGTGTGGATTTCAACTAGCGTCGACGCGAATTGTTTTCCAATTCTTGCGGTTCGGGTGTCTTTAGGGTGACCCGCGGGGGAGCCCCAGGGGATGCCGCTGAGCCATCTGCAAACAATTGCGCACGTTTCAGACGAGCCTCTGCCTCTCTCATCAAGCGGGTGTTGAAGAGATCCCCGGGTCGCATTCCCAAACGATTGAAAATGACCTGGCGTTGGGTGATTCCGTATTCACCTTCGATGACCACATTGATTTCGCCGACGCGGTATTGTTGGCCTTCGGAAATGTTGTACACAAGATCCAGCATGCCAGGCTCCTCAAGGAAGCGAGGTTCCGCTTTAACATCTGCAAACACATAACCTTCGGTGCCGTAGAGGTCTTGAAGGCGTCTCACATCAAGGTTCATCTTGGACACATTGAATTCCGGCATCGAGTCCTTGGGTTTTAGCTTTAACACACTTTGCAACTCGTCCGATGTGTATTTTTCATTGCCAATGAAGGAAACATTACGAATTCGATACCTGGGACCTTCATTGATGATGTAGTGGATACTTAACCATCCGCCACTGCCTCGTTCGACCAACTCCCGACCGATGCGAGCATTGAAGAACCCTAGGCTGCGGTAGTATGTTTCCAGACGCATTCGGTCCTGTTCCAGTTCACGTCGATTGGATACGCCACCGACTAACCAGAGAATACCGGGCTTCATTTTGATGAAACTCTTCAAACGCGAGCCACTCGCGATTTCGTTTCCTTCGAAAGTAACGGAATAAATTTTCTGTTTTTTATCTTCGTGTATCAGGAAGATTACATCTTTGTCACCCAGTTCATCGCCTTCGATGATGGTCACTTCGGTCTTGGGGAACCCTTTTTCAGAGTAAAGATCTTCCATGCGAGATTTGGCCATTTTGACGGCGTGCAAATCAAGTGGCTGACCTCCATTAAGCCCGGTTTCGGTGGCCAGTTCCTTATCCGTTAAGCCTCGGTTCCCAATGTATTGAACCTTGTCGATATAGGGACGTTCGATAATTTGAATGGTGACAACAATCCCGTCTTCTTGGCGGTCGATGAATGGACCGGAAACACGGCGGATTTGTTTTACTTTCCAAAGCTCGTTGACGTCCTGTTGTAACTGGTCAGGGTCGAAATAACGCCCGGGACGAGTCCTGATACGTCGCATGATTTCATGCTCAGCGAGGATATTGTTGCCGGTGATTTTTACCTGTTTCACCACCTGAGAGCGTTCGACAACGTCGTCACCGGCCTCTTGTTGAGACGCCGCAGTCGATGCTTTGGGAGATTTAAGCGCAACTGGGTCTTGTGGAGTGGTTTGGAAATCCTGATACCGCACGGTTTGTACGGGAAGTGGTGCACTAGCCGTGGAAGTCAAAGGGTTGAGTGCACACCCGCTGCAGAGCATAAGTCCCGACAGCGGTACCAAAATTATTGAGAACAACGATTTTTTTATCATCAACAGCAATCCATTGCTTGTATTGATTTTTTAGTCATCACTTGAACCGTAACGTCCTTGTTACGAACCAAAATCATGAACGGTTCCCGCAAATCGACGTGATTTTTAGAAATCCTGTTCTCTGATTAATGGCTGTGATTAGCTAATATCTGAGGTCGCCACAAGGGAAAAACATACAGCCACTGCGCTGTTGCAGCGGGTGCTTGCACCCGAATGGATAGCATCTGCGAGGCCGCAGTCTTACGCGTGCTACAAAAACGTCTTCGAACCCACACTCAGGCGACGGTTTGCGGTTGTAAATTGATATTTAGAGTCGACGGCCCAGTTACGAAAGCCACTCAGGTAGCGTACCGGCGGGGGGCAGTTCGATCATATCTACGGTGTGAATTCCTTTGAATTCAACGACTTTTTGTAGAGCTTCTTTGGAGGCAGGGCTATCGAGGTTGAGCACACCGATCGCGCGTCCACCGTTTTTGCCGATTCGACCCACCGCTAATTGGGTGATGTTAACGTCCTCTTTACCGAGTATTTCGCCGACGTAGCCAACCAAACCGGGTACATCATTGGTGGACATGATCAAAAGGATGCCATCAATGAAAGCATCGGTGCGGTAGTCCCCCACGCCCATTAAGCGAGGCATATCTTTACCCAGTACAGTGACCGAGGCTTTGCATGTACGCCCTTCCCCGGTAACCGATGCCCGAATCATACCATTTAGCGATTCGTGTTGTTCACTGGTTGACGTTGAAATGGCGATCCCGCGCTCTTGGGCAATGGCCTTGGCATTAACGATATTGATGTTTGGCAGTGCCTTATCCAGCATCCCGGCACAAAACGCCGACGTCAGGATGCGATGATCTTTATCCGATAGTTCGCCCAGATACTCGATGGCTGCGGATTCCACGCCACCTTCATGCCATCCCGCTAACAAGACCCCCAAGCGGTGCGCCGCATCCAGGTAACCTTTAAGCTCCTCGAGGGTTTTGGGGTCAATGGCCGCGGTATTTACGGCACTTTTGATTTCGCCTCGCTGCAGATAGCCGATCAGCAATTCGACGGCTTCGGTGGCGACCTGAGTTTGAGCTTCGTGGGTACTGGCCCCCAAATGGGGTGTGCAGAGCACATTATCCATTTGAAAAAGCGGGCTGTCAGTGCACGGTTCCTCGGGATAGACGTCAAGGGCGACCCCCCCCAGTTTTCCGGATTCCAATCCTCTTACGAGGGCGGCTTCATCATAAATGCCACCTCGTGCGCAATTGATCAGGCGGGCGCCTTGTTTCAGGGCATCAATTTCCGCGTCACTGATGAGATTCTTGGTTTCCGGTGTGAGTGGCGTGTGAACCGTCAGATAATCTACTTGGGGCAGTAGGTCAGCCACGGTTGACGCGGGTTGGATCCCCAGTTTTTCAATTTGGGAATCCGAGAGGAAAGGGTCAAACCCGATGACTTTCATGCCGAAGGCCGCAGCTCGCTTGCCGACCTCTTGTCCGATGCGGCCCAATCCGATGACACCAAGGCTTTTTCCGGAGAGTTGGCTGCCCTTGAATTTTCCACGATCCCATTTGCCGGCTTTAAGCGAAGCGTGAGCGGCGGCGACGTGCCGCGATAAACCGGAAACTAACGCCATGGTGTGTTCGGCCGTACTGACCGTATTGCCGGCGGGCGTATTCATGACCACGATTCCCAGGCGAGTGGCTGCCACTTTATCAATGTTATCCGTGCCAACGCCGGCTCTGGCGATGGCCTTCAGTGTGGTATTCCCCTGCAGGGACTCGGCGGTGATTTTCACGCCACTTCGGCAAACGGCGCCATCGAAACCCTCCAGAGCATCTCGCAATTCGTCGCCAGAAAGTCCGGTCTTGATTTCAAATTCAATCCCGGGCGTTTCAGACAGCATCTGCAATCCCTCGTCTGCAATATTGTCCAGCACGATAATTCGTGTCACGGACACGTCTTTCTTTTGGGTTTCCATAGCTGTGGCAGAGGTAGACATGGCTTTTACAATCCTTCGCTTATGAACGTGTTCCTGAGAGATTTGCAATGGCGGCGCTGCTGGACGCCGCCCCAGATTAATTTGATACTTACCCGTTAGCCTTAGAAAAATCTTTCATAAAGCCGGCCAGTGTTTCTACGCCTTCCATCGGCATCGCGTTGTAAATAGACGCTCGGATACCACCCAAGCTGCGATGTCCTTTGAGTGTGGTCATGTTCTCATTCGCCGCTTCGGCGATGAATTTGGCGTCGAGTTCTGGATTGGGAGTCTTGAAAACGACGTTCATGATGGAGCGATCTTGTGTCCGAGCGTGACCTTGGAAGAACCCTTGGCTGTTGTCAACGATGTCGTACAGCAAATTTGATTTCTGCTGGTTGATCGCCTGCATCTGTGTCAATCCACCGATTTCTTCCTGTAGCCATTTGCAAACCAAACCCATCACGTAAATCGCAAAAGTAGGTGGTGTGTTAGCCATCGAGTCGGCGGCGGCGTGCTTGGCATAATTCAGGTACAGCGGCAGGCGGTCGCTACAGCGTTCCAGAAGGTCTTTGCGGATAACGACAACGGTGACGCCGGCGACGCCAGAGTTTTTCTGTGCACATGCATAAATCAAACCGTACTTTTCGATGTCGACAGGGCGACACAAAACATCCGATGACATGTCTGCGACCAACGGTGCGTCTCCTGCATCAGGTTCGTTGTGAAACTGCACACCCTGAATCGTTTCGTTCGACGTGAAATGGACAAACGCAGGATGGTCAGACCGATGGATTTCTGAGGGCTCAGGAACGCGACAGAATTTGTCATCGGCACCATTCCAGGCAACGTGCATTTTGCCAAATCGATGTGCCTCAGCACTACTTTTTTTGCCCCATGAACCGGTGATAAGGTAATCGCCGGTCTGCTCAGAATCGACAAGCAGATTAGCTGGGATCATGGCGTTTTGAAGACAGGCACCGCCTTGTAAGAACAGAATGTCGTGGGTTTCCGGAACCGCAAAAAGCGTGCGGAAGCGATCCCGAGCGTCATTCAGAATATTTCCAAATTCTTTGCTGCGATGACTGATCTCCAGGACGCTACTGCCGACTCCCGGTAAACACATCATTTCATCGCGAATTTGTTCCAGCACCAGTTCGGGTAAAACCGCTGGGCCGGCAGAGAAATTAAAGCACCGTTTGTTCAGAGTTTCGATCGACATATTAAAGGGTTCTCTACACGCGTCATTTTTTTGCGGGCTACTGCCTCTACGTTGGACCTTACGCAGGCGTGCTTGATTATGGGTTGTTTGAGTCGATTCGGGGAGGCCCTATCAGGATTTGGAATATTTGACGGTTTTAGCATTCAAAATCGTGATCGGCCATCGACTAATCGGTGCTAAAGCCGCTGCGGATTGATGGTCGGGAACAAATACGACGGCATCCTGTGGACGGAGGGTCCTGAGGTCCAAATCCCCTTCGATTCGCCACTCCTGTTCCTGTGACCAGTCATTCCGTTCCGGGCGATTATTTCTCACCTGAAAAATTGACTCCCCTAGAGGGTTTGGATTTTCTGCGACGTCCGATAGATATTGGACTTTTCGGGCTCCGCGACCTTGCAGCACGTTTTTACGAATCGAAATGCCCCAAGGTTCAAAGTCCCACCGTGATAAATGAGAACGAAATATCCGGCGCTTAGGAAACTCCTTTAAGGGAACCTCGGTAAAGCAGACGACGCGGCGCCCATTGGAAATCAGCCGGCCACTGGCCAACAGTTTTTGCTGGGCAAGAATGCGATTAAGCGTTGCCAATGGACCCACCGCTTGGGAGGCGTTTAGGAACAAGGCATCGAACCGGCCAAGGGGGCTCTGGTCCGGCCAGGAGTGACGGGCATGACGGGTCCAATGATTTAAGAAATTCTCGTTCCAATCACCTAAAGGAAACAGCAACGGTTCGAGTTGAGATCGTTGGGATTGGGCGTTCTCGAGACGCGGCGAGTACAAGTGCCAATTCACGATCTTGGAATTGGGTGTGTTCAAATTTTCCGAGGTCCGAGGTTGTCGTGATTCGGTTAATTTCCAAATGGTGGGGCCCTGCTCTAGATTATCGAAACGTTTGATAAGCCGCTCTATCGTTCCGTTTTTTCGAGCGTGTAAGATTTTTACTTCTTCGCTTATTGAAAAAATGATTTCGTCAGCCGACATTTTGCAAGGATCAAACCAGACGAGCGTTTTGTTTTGAGTGATGGGTTGCAATGATTTTTTAATCCAGGCTGCGGTCACCGTTTTTGGAAAGGGAGTGAAATGTAGATGCTCGGAATGAAAAAGTTGGCAGCCCCTCGTAAGGGGCAAATCCAGAGTCACCCCCTTGGCCGTTAGCACAACGGCGTTGTGATCCAGGCAGAGAAAGAAATTTCTTAGCGCGTCCCCTATGCGCTGGTCATTCAGTAATCGTTTTCCTAGTCGAGAACTGCAAAGACTGGCAATTCGGCCAACGGGCAAACCTTGTGGGCACCAGAATAAACACCGCCGCGTGAGTTCACGGCGGTCATTGGAAAGTGGGCAGCCCATGAAAAGGCCAGGATCTGGATTGTTTGTGGTTGGGAACCGCCAGGCCGGGTTGATTTGAGTCGCTAGATCGAGATTGAAATCCAGTTGGGATAATGTGGAGGGAAGCGTTGCCCGAGATGCGCCAAAAAAGCAGGCGAAGGTGGCTAAAACCGGATTCTCAATCGGTAGCTGATGCATAACGGTGTCCGTTAATGGTGAGCGCGACTTATCGAATGGTCGTGGGTAATTTTAGACCGCTGAGATTTTGCAGGGAAGCGGATGCAGATTTCGGGTTGTTTGGGTAGGCCGGCCATTGCATATTGAGGTGGTGCCGGAGTAAGCATGGTTCTACGAAAATATGGTTATGAATTCCCCTATTCTTGACGCAGAAAAAGTTGCTTCGACGGTTAGTAATCTAAAGCGTCGCATTAACGATCGGTTCCCACATTCGGGACTCTGTGGGGTTTGTGACCAATTGGAACGCATCGCGGATAGCACGCGCGAGCGAATTCGTGAAATTAAAGAACCGATTGTTTGGGCTAAGCTGGCATTTTGGTTCCTGATCGTCACCGTATTTGTTCTCAGTGTGGTATCCCCGTTAGTTCTGGGCCTGGGATTTACAGAAGATGATTTGACATGGAAAGGTGTGTTGGAGTTAGGGGATCCTATCTTTAACGAAATCATCGTGATTGGGGCTCTGTTTTTTTTCATGTTCAAATTAGAAACGCTGATAAAACGCAAGCGTGCGCTCAAGGCATTGCATGAATTGAGGGCGATCGCCCATGTCATCGATATGCATCAGTTGACCAAAGACCCGGATCGTGTGTTGCCGGGGGTGGTGTACATGAATACTCCGGAATCGCCGGTGCCTCAATTGAATTCATTCGAGTTGCGGCGGTATCTGGATTACTGCACCGAGATGCTTTCCCTGACGGGGAAGCTGGCTGCTGTGTACGTGCAGAACTTTGATGATGAAGTCGCCCTAGCGGCCGTGAATGAGGTCGAAGCATTGACCACGGGCTTGTCCGGTAAGATCTGGCAAAAAATTACCATCCTGCACGAAGCCGGGCAGGCTCAATCGCCGCCCGGCAAATCGTAACTGGAGGTCTTCAATTAAAGCACTTCGTCCCAGCTTTTGCCTACGACGGGTACCCAATAGCGACCATCGGCGTTGGGTTCGAGGGGAGCTGGATCATCAAAACTGGTCATGGCGTCGACATCGGCAAGTGACAAGTCGGATCCAATTGCCTGGTCCCAAGTTATTTCTTTGCCGCTGTACGTAGCCATTCTTCCCATGATCGCGGTCATCGTTGACAGGGCGCCGTAATCCCCTTCATTCGGTCGCAAGCCTTGTGCCATATCGGCAAATAGATCGTGGTGTTCCTGCTGGTGACCACCACGGCCTCCTTTGCCATACTCCCAGACGGTTTTCCCGTCATTTTGGATGTAACCGCCACTGATATTGCAATAGCCTTCGGAACCATGGGCATGTTCGGAAACGTTTCTCCAAGCATCCTTGATGTGACGGCATTGGCTAAACATTTTGCAGTCGTTGTCGTAAGTGAACTCGATAAGGTGATGGTCAAAAATTTGGCCAAAATTCTTACCCGTTCGCACTTCACGTCCGCCTTGGCCTTGTGCCTTCACAGGATAGCCGTCCATCAGCCAATTGCAGACATCCAGATTGTGGATGTGTTGCTCGTTGATGTGGTCGCCACAAAGCCAGTTGAAGTAGTACCAGTTACGCATCTGGTATTTCATTTCGGTATCACCGTCCTGGCGTGGGCGATCCCAGACGCCCCCTCCATTCCAATAGCATCGCAACAGATTAATGTCGCCGATAGCGCCGTCCTTTAATCGACTGATGGTTTCGCGATACGCACGCTCGTGTCTGCGTTGCAATCCGACCTGTACCAGCAGGTTTTTCTCTTTGGCCATTTTATTGGCTTCCAATACGCGGCGAACACCTGGCGCGTCGACGGCCACAGGCTTTTCCATGAATACATGCTTGCCGGCTTCGACAGCTTTTTCGAAATGCAATGGGCGGAATCCGGGAGGAGTCGTCAGAATCACCAAATCAACATCATCGCTGCCGATGACTTTTTCAAAGGCGTCGTAACCGATGAACTTATTTTCGGGTTTGATTTGAACCTTGTCGCCATGGTTGACTTTGAGTTGTTCCGCGGCCGAGTTAACCCGGTCTTCGAATACGTCGGCAACGGCGGTTAGATTGACCGAACCGGAGTTGGCTGACATGGCATTTCCAGCAGCACCGCGACCCCGTCCACCGCATCCAATCAAGCCTACACGCACGGTTTCAGAACCGCCGGGGTACGCCGAGCGGGCAATCGACAGTCCGGGCGTGGAAGAGACGACGCCAGCAGCGGCGACTGCTGCCGTGCCTGCTTTCAGGAAGTCACGACGGGGCGTAATAGTTTTTTTCGATGAATTATCGCTCATGGTCATCTCGTATAATGGAGTAAAAATTTCGAGACATCAGAATAACGGATACCTGCATGGTTTTCAAATTAACGGCATTTCAAAAACTCAAACAAAGGGTAATGTTTTGCACTTTTCTGGGCTTGTTATTGTTAAGTGAGGTAGCAAGCGGGCAAGAGACGCCCGGGAAGCGTTTTGCCTTGTCCACGACAGAAATGGGAGTTCCGCTCAATTTCGTAGTTTACGGTGATTCCTCTGAAGCGGTTGACAAGGCCATTCGTAGGGCGATCCTGCAAGTGCAGCGTTGCAATGTAATTTTTAGCGATTATTCCTCAGAAAGTGAGATTTCTCGGCTGGCCGCCACCGCACATGCTCACCCTGTCCCGATCAGTGACACGTTATTGGAAGTTCTGCAACGTTCTGCCGATATTCACCAATCGACCGCAGGCGCTTTTGATGTGACTCTTGGGTCCCTGACGCAATTGTGGAGGCAAGCCAGACGCGAACAAAAGAAACCCAACCCGCAGTCGCTCAAATCTGCTCTAAGCGTGGCCGGTTTGCAGCGTTTGGTAATTAATGGTGATCAACAGACGGTAGAAATGCCGGCCGGAATGAAATTAGATTTCGGAGGCATCGTGAAAGGCTATGCAGCGGATCTGGCTCTCGCCAGTTTGCGAGCAGATGGAATGGCGAGCGCGTTCGTGGATTTGGGAGGTGATATTGCCATTGGAGAACCACCGCCTGGCAGGGCTGGCTGGAAAATTGCGATTGCACCACTCGACAAAGTAATCCCCGTTTCAAGGTACGTGACCGTCTCGAATTGTGGCGTCGCCACCTCGGGTGACACCGAGCAATTTGTGGAAATTGACGGCACGCGTTATTCACACATTCTGGATCCTAAAACAGGGTTGGGTTTGCAACGCCGCGCCAGTGTGACCGTGATTGCAATGGATGCGGCCGAGGCCGACGCGATGGCTTCGGCATTCAGTGTAATGCCGGAAGCAGCGGTTCGCCGTTATCTCGAAACTCAGAACAACCAGACAAGCTTTTTATTGCAGAAGCGATTGCGTGGCAAAAATATCGAATCGAAGGGCGGCCCCTTTCCCGAGATCCAGAACCAACGCTAGGTTGCGGAGGACTGCGACCGCAGGGTTGCGGAAATGGGCAGGTCCGGGTTGGGCGATTTATACTTTGTGTTTCTTGCGGTAACTCAAGGGCGTTTGATTGGTAGTCGCACGAAACTGGCGACTGAAAGCGCTCTGGTCGCTGAATCCGCAGGCGATGGCTATTTCTGAAAGTGACTCATCAGTCGAAATTAACCGGCGAACGGTCTCTTCCAATCGACACTTCATGATGAACTTCTTGGTCGACAATCGAAAAACTCGTTTCATACGTCGATCCATCAAAACTTGGGACAGTCCGAATCGATCGGCCAACTGTTCAACGCGCAATGGTTGGTCGAGATGGTCTTTGATGTAATCCACGACGACTTTTAAGTCAGAGAGTTCGAGGTCGCTGTCGCTCGGTGTATGTAAGTCTTGCGAAATCCCAACCACCGCAACGACGTTTTCATGGTTGTCCATAATCGGGAATTTGCTGGCCAGAAACCAACCCATGCTGCCATCCCGATGCGTGATGCGTTCCAGTTGATCCTGGATCGGCAAGCCTTTGCTGAAAACATACGCGTCTTGCGAAGCGTAAACGGATGCCAAGTCGTGGGGGAAAAAATCATCTGCTTTTTTACCCACGACGTCGGATTTCGTGTCGACGTCCAGACGCTCTACAAAGGCTTGATTGACGGTTTGGTACCGACCATCGCGATCCTTGACGCAGTAAACGACTCCGGGCATTGAATCGAATAGTGATTCAATGAAGTTTTCGGCAAAATTGTCGACGATTTTTTCCAGCATAGGGCACCCGTTTATGACACCGCGGCTGTCGAGAAATTGGCCAGCGCGGTGTTAAACGTAGCACTCGGTCGCATCGCAGCAGCGGCCAAGTTGGCATCCGGAAAATAGTACCCGCCGATATCCATCGACTGCCCTTGAGCGGCCAGCAACTCATCACCAATGATCTGTTCTTTTGCAGCCAGTTCATCAGCTAAGGCCTGGAAGCGGGCTTGTAGCGTCGGGTCGTCGGTCTGTTCGGACATGGCTTGCGCCCAATAAAGTGCCAAGTAAAAATGACTTCCTCGATTATCAAGTTCATTCACCTTACGCGACGGAGATTTTCCGTTGTCGAGTAATTTGCCGGTGGCTTTGTCGAGTGCCGCCCCCAGAATCTTGGCGCGGGGGTTATGATTGGCATCGCCAAATTGATCCAGGGAAACCGCCAAGGCGAGAAATTCGCCGAGTGAATCCCAGCGGAGGTGATTTTCTTGTTGGAATTGTTGCACGTGCTTGGGGGCCGAGCCACCAGCACCGGTTTCGAACAGTCCTCCACCATTAATGAGTGGAACAATCGAGAGCATTTTTGCACTGGTGCCCAATTCCAAAATTGGAAATAAGTCGGTCAGATAATCCCGCAGCACATTTCCCGTGACAGAGATGGTGTTTTCACCGCGGCGAATTCGATCCAGGGTAAAACGCGTCGCTTGATCAGGATCCATAATTTCAATATGCAGGCCCGCGGTATCGTGATGGGGCAGGTAAGCATTTACTTTTTTGATCAATTCCGCGTCATGGGCGCGGGTCGCGTCTAACCAGAACACGGCCGGCCAACCGGTCGCGCGAGCTCGTTTGACAGCCAGTTTGACCCAATCCTTTACAGGGATGTCCTTGGTCTGGCACATCCGCCAGATGTCACCTGGCTCCACCTCGTGGGAAAGTAAAGTGACGCCATCTTGATCTACCACTTTGACCGTGCCGGCCGTCGTTATTTCAAACGTTTTGTCATGAGAACCATATTCTTCGGCTTTTTGGGCCATCAAGCCCACATTGGGTACGGTCCCCATGGTGGTCGGATCGAATGCACCGTTGCGCTGGCAGTCTTCGATGGTTGCCTGATAGATGGCAGCGTAGCTACTGTCCGGAATCGTCGCTTTGGTATCCTGAAGGTTACCCTCCGCATTCCACATTTGTCCTGAGGAGCGAATCATGGCCGGCATCGAGGCATCGATGATCACATCGCTGGGCACATGCAAATTGGTGATGCCTTTATCAGAATCGACCATTGCCAGAGCGGGGCCGTCTCCCCAAGCTTTGCAAATATCGGCTTCAATTTGAGCGCGAACATCGGCAGGCAACTTTTTTACATCGTTCAAAAAATCGCCCATGCCGTTGTTAGGGTTAACGCCAGCCTTGTCCAAGACATCTTGGTGTTTTTCGAACACATCTTTGAAGAAAGTTCGGACCGCATGCCCGAAAATAATCGGATCGGAGACCTTCATCATGGTCGCCTTCATGTGGAGTGAAAAGAGAATGCCTTGAGCCTTGGCTTCCGCAATTTGCGCTGCCAAGAAAGCCAATAAATGGCGGCGACTCATGAAAGTCCCATCGATCACTTCGCCTTCTTGAACCGGCAGAGATGATTTTAAGGTCAGCGCATCACCGTTTTCCGGAACCAGTTGAATACTGAGGGAGCCAGCTTTGGTGATGGTGCAAGAGGTTTCATTGGAACGGAAATCACCCTCTTGCATCGTCGAGACATGAGACTGAGAGTCCGACGCCCAGGTGCCCATTCGGTGGGGGTTTTTTTGAGCATATTGTTTCACCGCAGCCGGGGCGCGGCGATCCGAGTTGCCCTCTCGAAGAACGGGATTTACCGCACTGCCCTTAATTTTGTCGTACCTTGATTTGATTTCCTGCTCTTCCGCCGAGGAAGGTTCTTCGGGGTAATCGGGTAACGCGTAGCCACGAGCTTTTAACTCTGCGATCGCGGCCTGCATTTGTGGCAGAGAGGCACTGATGTTGGGCAACTTGATGACATTGGCTTCGGGTTGTTTGACCATGTCACCCAGTTCTGCCAAGGCGTCTCCCAGTCGTTGCTCTTCAGAGAGGTTTTCGGGAAACCGGGAAATAATACGGCCAGCTAATGAGATATCTCGTGTTTCTACCGGTACATCGCAGGCTCCGGCAAACGCTTCTACGATTGGCAAAAGAGAAAAAGTCGCCAAAGCGGGAGCTTCGTCTGTTTTCGTATATACAATTTTGGGGTTCATTTGCGTTCTTTTCGGAATTCGCTGGACCAGAAGTTGCTTTTGAGCCGTTCACTGTACTGAATTGCCTGTGTTTTTCCATTGCCGTTTGGCCGGAGACCGCGGCCAATTCCCCTGGCGCATTCCAGCAAAACGAATTGCCGAACGCTGGGGAGCCTGTTTTTGACGAAAACCCACTCTGGATTCGCTGTTTTTGACAAGAAATACGGCCGTCTCTCTGTCAAAATCTAAGGTCAGCCGCCTGCGTTTCTACTTAGCCATTCCAAACAGGTGCAGCCATGCCCACCGAAATCTTTAGCACGTACTCGTTTTCCGCGCGGAACACACCTGCCGATATCTCCGACTTGCCGGAAAAGGCGATCCGGGCAGCTTCCGATTTGCTGCGTGCATCTCGAGAACATGAAACCAGTCAGGAGCGGGAAAATTCCGCCAAAATGGCTCGGATGATGGCGGATCCGGCAGGAAAAAAATTCACTATTGCGATGGCGGACCAAGTTCTCCGCATGCAAAAGCCACGCCGCTCTGCCGGTCGGTTGCGAAATCTCTTACGCGAATATGGTCTACCCAAATACCTGACGTGGCTGGATCGAACTATTTTGTGGTTTGGAAATCGCGTTGCTCAAATTGTACCGGGGATTGTCATGCCGCTGGTCAAAGATCGGGTCCGCACCGATTCTGCGCATGTGATTATCTCTGCCGAGCCAGATAAATTCCCGGATTACGTTAGCGGTCGCCAAAGCGAAGACATCCGCATCAATTTCAATCAACTGGGGGAGGCTGTTCTTGGTGATAAAGAGGCAGATCGTCGTTTGCAACTGTATCTGCAAAGGCTGTCTGAACCGGGAATCGATTACGTCTCCGTCAAACTCTCGTCCGTCGTCAGCCAAATCAGTTTGACAGGCTACGAAAAAACATTGATTGAAATCAAGGAACGCCTGCGGCAAATCTATCGTGCTGCCATCAAGGGAGGAGCGGCAGGGCGTCCCAAATTCGTTAACCTTGATATGGAAGAGTACCGCGATCTACACATGACCGTGGATGTATTCCAATCAGTATTGGATGAACCCGAATTCGATAAATTGCCGGCCGGTATTG
>CAJQPP010000028.1 GCA_905480235.1 uncultured Pirellulaceae bacterium | reverse complement strand
TACATGTCGAAGGATAGTGGGGTTAGTTGGGAACGAATCAATACGTTGAATCCGCGGCCCATGTACTACAGCCAGATTCGCGTGGATCCATCCGATAACAAAAATCTTTACGTCTTGGGTACCTCGTTGTATCGGTCATCCGATGGGGGAGAGACTTTCGAGAGCGATGGAGGCAGCGGCATCCACCCGGACAACCATGCAATGTGGATCGACCCTAAAATGGGTGATCACATTATCCTCGGTAATGATGGGGGCATCTATGTGACCTTTGACCGCATGGATAACTGGGACCATTACAACCACATTGCTATTGGTCAGTTTTATCACGTGGGCCTCGATGCTACTCGAGATTACAAGGTCTACGGTGGGCTGCAGGACAACGGCAGTTGGGGTGGACCCGCACAAACCCGTTCTGGTGGCCCGACCAATACAGATTGGTTCCGCGTGGGTGGAGGCGACGGGTTCATTACCTTGGTTGATCCTAACGACAAAGATCAGATCTATTTCGAAAGCCAAAACGGCGCGATGGGTCGCAATAATTTGAGAACCGGAGATCGTGGGTTCATTCGCCCTCGGGCACCGCGGGGCACGCGTTATCGATTCAATTGGAAAACGCCTTTTATTCTTTCACCTCATAATTCCACCATGCACTATAGCGCTGGGAATTATGTATTCCGTTCTTTCGACAAAGGAAACGGAATCAAAGCTATATCTCCAGAAATTACAAATACGGATAGGGGTGCTGGAAGTGCCATCTCCGAATCACCAGTCACCGCTGGTGTCATTTACGTTGGCACCACCGACGGTGCTGTCTGGATGACGCGTGATGGCGGTGAAAATTGGGAAGAAGTCTTCGTGCAGCGGGAAGCCTCTGACGAGGAATCTGAAGAAGGGAAAAGCACCAGCGAAGCAGAGCCTGCGAAAGAAAAAGCGGCTGCGGCGGAAGTTGATGAGGGCACCGCGGAGACGACCGAGGACGATGCTGTGGAAGCGACCGAGGAAGCGGCCGCCGAGCGAAGACCTCGTGGACGCCGTGGGCGCCGGGGGCAACGCCGCTCGGGCAATGATCCTGCTGCGACCGCAGAAGCGTCTTCCGAGACGAAAGCACCTGCCGAGAAACCAGTCGATAAGACAGGTGACGCGGAAGCTGCCAAAGCGGAAGCACCAGAAATGGATGAAAAAGCAAAACCAGACACGGCCAAGGAAAGCGATGACGCTGACGCAGCACTCGCCGGATTGGTGGGGACTTGGAAAGGTGAGCTGGAGTTGGATCAAATCCCCGAAGATCAACGATGGGTCGAGATGACCATCGAACGTGATGCGGATGGAGTTATATCCGGCGAGTTTGAAACGCCAAGAGGCGTTTCTACTTTGAGCAGTTTTGAATTTGATGGGAAAACCCGCTCGCTGCTGTTCACCGGCGCGAATGACAATTTTGATGAAGTCAAATTTGAAACGGAAGTTGGCAAGGAAGGAAAGGCTATCACCGGTCAAATTGATATGGGACGTCTACAGGTCGATTTCAATGTTGAAAAAATTGATGACCGCCTGTCTGAAATAACCTCGACACCCGTTTTTCAATTGGCGGGCTATCGATCGGTCACCGTTCAGGAAACAGATGACCCTGTAACGGGCATTTGGACGGCAAAGATGGAAGCCGAAGAAATGGGGGGGACTTTTGAGTTCACCATTGAAATGAAAATGGATGAGGATGGAAACGTCACCGGTATGCTTTCCTCCGCGATGGGCGAAATGGAAATCTACGATGGGGTTTACGATGAAAAATCCAAGAAGTTGCGGATGGAGGTTTCCAGTGAAGAATCTGGAATGTCAGCCGACGTCGTGGCCACAGTTTCCGATGGCGTTCTGAAAGGTAATCTTTCTGCTGGTCAGGGACAATTCGATGTCGAGTTCTCTGCGGAACGGACGTCTGCTGAGCTGCCAGAGGATGAAGCTCCTGCGGAGAAAAAAGCCGATCCCCCACCGGAAACAAAGGCCACCGAAGAGAAACAGGATGCGACTCAACCCAAGGCAGACGAGCCAACTGAGCAACCTGCCGATGTTGACGACGCGGTGACCGGGGAGTGGGAAGGAAAGATCATCTCCGATTCCGGCTTTATGCAAGGGGACCGTGCGAAACTGAAAATGACATTGACGCGAAACAAAGACGGCAACGTTAAGGGCTTCGTGGAGATGATGAGTAACGAAAATGAAATTTCAGAAGGGACTTTCAAGGACGGGAAAGTCGAAATTCTTGTGGAAACCGATCGATTTGAGATGACCTTTGACGCCGACGTTAAAGACGAAAAAATGACCGGCGAGCTAGATTTTGCTGGGCGAAGATCATTTGATTTTGAAGCAAAGCGGGTTAGTAAAACTGCCGGTAAAACGGCGGATGCGGATCCACCGAGTGCTGCTCCGGAAAAAGGAAACGAGAAGAGCCTGGGTAACCTCGTACCTGGACCCCGTTGGGTCAGTTCGATTGAAGCTTCGAATCATAAAGCGGGTCGCGTTTATCTTACGCTCGACGGGCATCGCAGTAATGATGATGAACCCTATTTGTTTATCAGCGAGAATTACGGAAAGACCTGGGATAGTATTCGAGCTAATCTGCCCACTTCAGCCGGTTGCACCCGGGTGTTACGCGAAGATATTGAAAATGAAAACCTGCTATTTTTAGGTTGTGAATTTTCAGCTTGGGTCTCTGTCGACCGCGGTAAATCTTGGACGCGTTTCCAGGGTGGTTTGCCAACCGTCGCCGTCCATGAATTTGCCATTCACCCGACCTCGGGTGAAATTGTCGCGGGTACTCACGGACGCAGTTTGTGGGTCTGCGATATCAGCGGCTTGAGAGAGTTGTCCGATGAGGCGATGAAAGCGCCGGTCACTCTCATGGCACCCAACAAGGTCGTGAGGTGGCGTCGCGGTGCGGAAAAAGGGAGCGCGGGAACGCGTGCTTTTGTGGGTGAAAATCCGGACAGTGATGCGGAGATTTTCTACTACATCAATGAAGACGCGCGGGACGCAAGTCTGACCATTCATGACCTCAAAGGCGAGTTGATTCGTACGCTGGAAGCGGATGCCTCAAAAGGTTTACATCGTGCGGTGTGGGATTTGCGACGCCAGCCACAAGATGGGGGTCAGCAGCGACGAGGTGGTCGCCGCGGCGGCGGTTTTGGCGGCGGTGTTCCTGCCGGTCAGTACCTCGTCACTTTGACCGTCGGAGGGCGTGAATTTAAACAGGTGTTAGAAATTCAGCAGGATCCGGCGATGCCGGCGGCAGCCGTTACTCAGGAAGAGTGGGAGCTGATGAAAGATCTGACAGGAGCCGGAGAAGAGTCAGAAATTGACGACTGATCGAATCTTTTTTTGAACACCAAAATGTTGCCCTCGTCCGCAAAACTGCGGGCGAGGGTTTTTTTATTGGGAGTATTGCGTTTCGGGCATGCTTTGCCCGTAAGTGATCGCGGGGAGGATTTCAAAAAAACCGCGGGACCCAAGAAATTGCCGGCAGCTTCCATGACGCAAGCTAGGATTCAATCAATTAGGGGCTTGCGTAATTTATATGGAATAAACCGTTAAACCCGGATCGCAGCGCGTTGACATGCAAAATTGCAAGGGTAAAATGCGTCGTCTACAGTCAACACGTAGACTTTGGCGATCATCCCGACGGCGTAAAACGCGAGGGTTTTAAGGCTTCGATTAAGTGCCTTGGATCGCCACTAAAACGCATGTCACACACCGATTAATGAAGTCCGCGGTCGGGCCTCTTCAAATCGTTTTAATAAGACTGAACTCTCTTAAAAGCTTCATGGCTTTTATGTGAGATTTTTTTGTTTATCAGGTGGTCCTTTATGGCTGTGCAGCCATAGCTACAGGTCCTTTTTTTGTCAGAATTGTTTAGATTTCTCGTTTCGAGGGAGGATATTGATGTCGCAACGTTTGTTTGGTTTTGTGGCGGTCGCTCTGTTTGCGTTTTCGCCAGTTTCAACCAACGCGGACAACTGCGGCTGTGGACAAGTAGTTAGTCCTTGCGGAAGCCCCTGTGCATCCGCGGCAGCCGATCCGTGTGGTGGAGGATGTAATGGTGGCGGTGGAATGGTGGATGGCAGCGGCTGCTGTGGTTCAACGATTCAATACCAAACCCGTACCGTTTACAGCAATGAAATGGCTACGGAAATGAGAACCGTAACCCGCACTAAGTATCGCAATGAAGAGCGAACTAGAGAGTACACGGTTTATAACCGCGTACCTGTTACCGAGGAAAAGACACGTACCTATACAGTAAACGTGCCTACCACCCAGACGCGTACTGAGCAGTACACCGTCTGTGTTCCTTACACTGAGCAAGTTTCCCAAGATTACACGGTTTGTGTTCCTGTTACCACGCAGCAAACACAGACCTACAGTGTTCAAGTTCCTTACAACGAAGAGATGTCTCAGGATTACGTTGTCAACGTGCCTCACAACGAGCAAGTTGAGCAGACCTACATGGTTAACGTTCCTGTGACCGAACAAGTTGAGCAGTCCTACACGGTTTGCGTTCCTTACACCGAACAAATGACCAACACCTACATGGTAAACGTTCCTGTAACTGAACAAGTTGAGCAGGCTTACACCGTTTGCGTTCCTTACACCGAAGAGATGACCCAGGACTACACCGTCATGGTTCCTCACAATCGTGAGGTAGAGGAAACTTACACCGTCATGGTTCCTGTAACCGAAGCACGCACGGCAACACGCATGCGTTGCGAAGCTTACCAGGAAACGATCAACCGCACGGTTTGCCGTGATGCTGGTAGCTGGCAAGAGCAGACTCGCACCGTCAACAGCAATGGTTGTAACAATGGTTGTAACAATGGTTGTGGCGGTTGCTGCACTCAGCAAATTACCTGCCGCGTATGGGTTCCCAATATGGTTCAAGAGCAAGTCCCTTGCACCGTCACCCGATATCGTCAGGTTCCCGAAGAGTACACCTACAACTGCACGGTTAACAAACCAGAGCAGCGTACACGTACTCGCACGGTTTGCGAAATGAAGCCTGAGCAACGCACGCGTACTTGCAATATTACCAAGTACCGTAACGAAGATCGTACTCGTATGGTTAACGTTTGCCGTATGACTCAAGAAGAGCGTACTCGTACCTGCAATGTCACTAAATACCGCAACGAGACCCGCACACGCATGGTCAACGTTTGCAAGATGACACAGGAAGAGCGCACTCGCATGGTTACCGTTTGCAAAATGGTTCCTGAGACCCGCACTCGTACCTACAACGTTTGTAAATTCCGTACGGAAGAACGCACTCGTACCGTACCTGTGACGACTTACACGAATGAAACTCGTCAACGTATGGTTAACGTTTGCAAAACCCGCAACGAAACCCGCGAACGTCAAGTTAACTTCTGCGTGATGGTCCCCGAAGACAAGACCGAAACTTACAACGTCACCACTTACACCTGCGAACCTGAAGTAAAGACGCAAACCTACACCGTTTGCGTGCCTTACCAAGTCGAAGAGCAAGTGCCGGTAACCGTCTGCCGACGGGTTGCGAAGACCGTTGAAGTTCCCGTCTGCGTACCCAACAACAACTGCTGTGGCAACACAGTAGCCAACGGCTGCAATGGCTGTGATTCCGGTTGTGGTTCGTCATGCGGAAACGGTTGCATGGTTTCCTCCGGTTGCCGTGGACGTAGCGGACGCCGCATGTTCCGTCGTCGCGGATGCTGCAACTAACCAGTTGCCGTGTCTCGAAAGAGACATTGATGATCGAAATATCGACGCGTCACGCTTGTGACGCGTCTTTTTTTGCGCCCAGGCAACCCACAGCGTGGCCCGGAATAGAAAGAAGAGTTCAGAAATAGGCGAAAAACGGCCGGAAACCCCTGAGTTACCAATAATCAACTAACCCTGCCACCATTCACTTATTTTTGACTTTACGTTTTCCTAACAACGCGATATAGTTTGGCTTCGTCGACATGCACCCCTAGCTCAATTGGATAGAGCATCGGTCTACGGAACCGAAGGTTAGAGGTTCGAATCCTCTGGGGTGTACTTGCATCGAACCTGTCTGTCCCGCGAAGGGGCAAACGGGTTTTTTTTGTTGGAGTCTTCCATACCCCCGATCTTTCTCAGCCCCCTTGGGATCGCGTGGGCTAAAGATCGCGTGGGCTAAAGATCGCGTGGGCTAAAGATCGCGTGGGCTAAATATCGCGTGGGCTAAATATCGCGTGGGCTAAATATCGCCCGCATTCCCGCAGGTAGGCTAATTAATTCTTGGCAACGGTGCTTGCTCGGTAAATACCCCCCCCGCTGGGACTCTTTTCAGGACCGCGCCCTCTTTCGGTTGGGGTGAAGAATGCTGGAGAGATCTACTTTGGGTCTAATCCGCCTCGCCCAGCCGTGTTTCGTAGCATCGCGTGTTCGTACCCAGAGAAGGCGGACTCTGCATTCTGTGATGAGGTTCCTTCAGGGTTTCGTGGTAACATATTCACAGCTATGATCCGGCTTCAACACGTATGACCCAAGGCCAGACGCGTGGCGAAACTTGGCTAGGAAGTGATGGTTCTTCCTAATAATAGGTAGCTTTCGCGCCTCATCGTCGAGTAAAGTTGTCTGTCGCGCGATGAGCATGATTTATCGAAGACTTATATTGGGAGGGTGAGTCGAATGATTCACCAGCGTTTTACAGTTCTCTTCTGTCTGATGCTTTTGCCTGTCCTTGGATTCATGGTTCCTGCGACGACCCATGATCCGGGAAATTCGATCACATTCACGGCTGCAACGGATGATTTCGAAACCTTGGTTCGGCCCTTTCTTCAAGTTCATTGTGTTCGCTGTCACGGTGCGGAACAGACCGAAGGGGGCCTGGATCTTGACACCTTAGACGGCGATTTGAGCTTGGGTGAGGAGTTCGAGCAATGGGAAATGATTCTGGATGTTTTGGATTCCGGTGAGATGCCGCCGGAGAATGAAACCCAACCTGACACTGCGAAACGGGAACGGGTTGCTCAGTGGATTGGTGGTCGTCTTCATGACCTTGCCAAGCAAGATAATGGTGAACTGACCAGTACCCGTATCCGTCGCCTATCGAATCTTGAATATCAAAATACCATCATCGACCTGCTTGGTATCGATCTTAATGTCATCGACGATCTCCCCAAGGACCCTACTAAACCTTATCAATTCAACAACACCGCGGAGTTCATGTTGCTGGGGCCCGAGCAGATTGATCGATACCTGGAAGTGGCTCGCCGCGTGATGGCAAGCGCTATTGTTGATCCGCAAAAACCTAAGGTCCATCAAATACGACGCGACTGGGATTCGGGCGAGTCGCACCCAGGTTTCGCCAAGCCACTTAATCGAAATGAAATACCGATCCACAATGCGCGCCGCGGTACCCCGGGCCAAGGGATGGGCATCAAGAGCCCCCCCGAAACCGGGGAGTTTCGAATTCGATTTCAGGCCTCGGCCGTTTTTCCCAATGGAGAAACTGAATTGCCGCTTCGATTCGTGATGGGCTACGACCTTAACATCAACAGTTCGACCCAACCGATTGAGCCCGTGGGTGTCGTGCATTTGAAAAATGGTACCGAGCAACCAAAGGTTTACGAGTTGCGAGGACGAATCGAGAATTTTCCCGTGCAAAAAGGCAAAATGCACAAAGGAAAGCAACGTCCCGATAGATTGACCATTACGCCCCAGAATATTTATGACGATGGTACGCTGAATGATGAAAACAACTTTCTTTATTGGCCTCGTCAACCTGATATGCCCAGGGCCGTCGTCGACTGGATTGAGTTTGAAACGCCTATTTCTGATGTTTGGCCACCAGCGCACCACACCGATATCCTGTTTGAATCTTCACTCAAGTCAGAAGCACCCCGAGAATATGTTCGGCAAGTGCTAAGTCGGTTTATGTCTCGTGCCTATCGGCGGCCTGCCACGATGGAAGAGATTGACCGATTCGTCAACGTGTATGAATTGCTGAAACCAGATCTTGAGACGTTAGAGGCGACCATGCGGGAAACCTTGGCGATGGTGCTGGTGACCCCCCAGTTTCTCTTGCATACCCAAGCAGATGACGATGTGGTGGGCAAAGACTACGAACTCGCCTCCCGACTTTCATACTTTTTATGGGGCAGTATGCCCGACCAAACTTTGCTTGACCTGGCGGCACACGGCAACCTGAACGATCCGGCTCAATTGGCCATTCAGGTTGATCGCTTGTTGGCAGATTCCCGATCAAGGCAATTTTTTGCGAACTTTACGATTCAATGGCTCAATCTAGATAAGTTGAAAAC
Organism: uncultured Pirellulaceae bacterium; assembly: GCA_905480235.1. Classification (GTDB taxonomy): domain Bacteria; phylum Planctomycetota; class Planctomycetia; order Pirellulales; family Pirellulaceae; genus CAJQPP01. Next base: position 51,753 of record CAJQPP010000028.1, on the reverse strand, counting down.
GGTACCGATTAATCGAGATTTATTTCCCCGATTTCTCTATTACGTTGAGGCCGGTGAGCGTGCCGGCACTGAGAAACCCTATCGCCCGACGATCCGCGATCACATGATTGATGAAACGGTTAGTTTTATCGAAGATTTAATCCGCCGTAACGCGACCGTTTCTCAGGTCGTTGATTCGGATTTCGCCATGCTAAATCAACCGTTGGCGGCTCATTACGGTGTGTCAGGAGTCGAGGGGAACGAGGTAAGGCCTGTGTCACTCGAAGGGGAACACCATTTGGGTGGCCTATTAACCCACGGATCGGTGCTGATTGCCAATAGCACCGGTTCGGCACCCCATCCCATTTACCGAGCAGTTTGGTTACGTGAAGCGATTTTGGGTGAACACGTTAAACCGCCGCCACCCGAAGTTCCAGCTTTGTCAGAATCGGCTGGAGAATCAGTTGATCAAGTATTGAACATTAAAGAGATGTTGGCCCTGCATCGATCGGACACAAACTGCCGAGCCTGTCATGCCCGACTCGATCCTTGGGGGATTCCATTTGAGCGTTATAACGCGATAGGAAATTATCAGCCTATGGGTCCCAAGGCAGGAACCAAGATTCGCGGATTCAATCGCGAGCAAGATGGTACCTTGGAAGGCTATTTCGAATACTTACAAGGTATCAATACGGAAGTGATTGCCGCCAAGTCGAAGTTACCTAATGGGCCGCAAGTTGACGGTATGCGGGAACTAAAAAACTACCTGCTTGAATCACGTTTGGATGATGTCGCCGAAAATATCCTTCGGCGTTTGATGACTTATGGGTTGGGACGTGAGCTAACCTACCGCGATCGAATGGAGATAGACACCATTTTGGCGGAATCAAAACCAGATGAGTTCCCGCTCAAAACGATGGTTGTGCGGATCTGCCAAAGTCCTTTATTTCGAGGCATTAGAAAATGATACGAAAGTCATGGTACCTTCCACGTCGCACGCTATTGAAAGGTGGAGGCATCGCGCTAGCGCTTCCGTTACTTAACGCGATGAATTGGCCATTGGGAACCTCTGGGGCTGGTCTGCAGAAATCGGCCGAAAATGATTTGCCTAAAAGAATGCTCATCAGCTACTTCGCTTACGGGGCGTATATGCCGGACGGGCCATCCGGGTTGCCATTCCCCAAAAATCAATCGCAGAAAGCTGCTCATCACCCGTGGAGTTGGTGGCCCTGTGCGGATGCTGGTCGACTGAGTTTCAATCAGTCATCGCAACCCTTCGCGCCACTCAAGGATGACATATCTTACTTGCGCGGCTTGGACCACGCGGGCGGATGGAAATTAGGAGGGCACAGTTCGGGAGACGTATTTGCCACCGGTGCCGATATGATGGGAGCCGAAAAGACCAATAATATTTCAATCGATCAGATGGCGGCTCAAGTTCATGGCCATAAAACCCGCTACGCCTCACTGGTCTTAGGTACCGAAGGAGGGACCGGTTCCTACGGATCCTGTAAAACGCTGTCTCATCGAGGACCAGGCCGACCGATTCCGTCACTTCACAGGCCTCAAGAAATTTTCAATCGGTTATTTAAGCCCTATGCCGGGAAAGGGGTTGATCAAGTTAGAGCCGAGTTGAAAAGAGAGGCTTCGATTCTCGATCTCGTTCTCGAACATAGTCGAGCCTTCAAGCGAGGGGTTGGAAAAGAGGATCAGAGTAAGCTCGATGAATATCTTGAATCAGTCCGCGCTCTGGAACAACGCGTTGAACGAACGAGTCAATGGACCCAACAACCTCTCCCCGATGTTGAGACCAAGGGACTGAACCTGGAAGTGTCTCACCGAGATCCCGAGGAGTACATTCGCTGTATGTACGACCTGATCTACTTGGCGTTTCGAACCGACTCCACGCGGTTTGCCAGTCTCATGCTGGAAAGTGAGCAGTCATCTAGCAGCGAAATGTGGAACTATGCCACTTACGTCCTGGGATACCGAGGTTCTACTCACGATATCGCCCATAAACGTCCAGCCGATTTTTCTGGGCAATGGGACCAATGGCGAGCGAAGCAGCACTCCTATTTCTTGCAGCGCCTGCGGGATAGCCCCGAAGGGGATGGGAATATGTTGGATCGCACGATCGTTCTTTGGGGATCAGCCCATCCCCACGCATCCCACAGTACTAAGAATTACCCCATTCAAATCGCGGGGGGGCGTCACCTTGGTTTTACCCATGGACAACTTCATGATTTTATCGGTACCAGAAAGGTCCCCCTTAGCAACCTTTTTGTGTCGATGCTTAATTCGGTAGATGTACCTGTTGAATCATTCGCCGACAGTACGGGCGCAATGACCGAAATTATCAATTAACCCTCCAGGGGTGTGTCGTGCTATCGCGGGTAGGTTGAAATACTCGATGGGAATTGGCAATTGCTGCGACCCATCTCGGTCGTGGGTAGATTTCAAATGCTTGAATGCCAAAAAAGCTGATTGGTTGAATCGAGTGGCGGTAATTGCTGACGTAAGCATCGTGTGGAAAGCGGCGCGTACCGCACGAAAATTGCATAGGAAGGATTTGGTGTTGCGGCCTTCATTATGAAAAAGCTGCCGAGGTTATTAACTGGCGAATATTGCCTTACTCGCGAATGCTCCATACCGTTTTGCAACGGATGCTGATAAGCCGCGTCTTCTGAGACGAGACCTAAATTTTGAAGACGACATCTTTACGATAAAGCAACCACGCCAACAGCCAGATTACCATCGTGTAGGCAAACGCTTGTAAGCATGATCCAGCGTAGTACCCAAACCAGGGTTGGAACATATTTTCATAAGCCCAAGTGTAAAGCCCTACCCCATCCCATTGTATGAGAGAGAGGGATTTTGCGATCAGCGCCGCCGCGACATAGCAGAAAAGCGGATTCTTGCCGAAGGCCTCAAAAACTCGGGACCAACGACGCCACTTTTGGAAATCCAAAATATAAAGTAGCCCGCCGAGGCTAAAGGTTGCCAACCCTCCTGTTACCAATACATAAGAGCTGCTCCAAAGGGGCTTATTCATTGGGCAACCAACATAGGTTAAAGCGATTCCTAAGCCGGTGGTTAGCAAAGCGATAGGCAACATCGCCTTGATCTTATCCAAGACCTCTTCATGTTTTTGAATCGTTAATCCAACCCAATACCCTAATAAAACGGTACCGACCGTTGGTAGCGTGCTCAGTAAGCCTTCGGGATCGAAGGGGATACCATAACCTTGGTATAGGTGCCCAGTGCCTAGCAACCAGAGGTCCAGTTTTCTTACGGCATTTTCTTCCAGTGTCAAAGGAGGCACACCACCGAACCACATTAACAATCCGTAATAAACCGTCAGAGTTACGCCAAACACGAGCGGCAGCCATTTACGGGGGCAATGCATGATGAGCAGGGCTGCCAATCCATAAGCGAGTGCAATGCGTTGCAGCACACCATAAATACGTAAATCCGCAAAGCTGCGGTCGTAGAAGGGGTACCAGTTTAGGAATATCCCAACCGAAAAGATCAAAAGGGTTCTGCTTAAAATCTTCCTGTACCAAGGACCGAGGTTACACGTCCGATCGAATTTCGCAAAGGAAAAGGACATCGCGCAACCCACGATATACACAAAGAAGGGGAAGACTAAATCGGTGGGTGTCAGACCATTCCATTCGGCATGAAGAAGTGGCGCGTAGACATAGTTCCATGACCCGGGCGTGTTCACCACGATCATAAAAAAAATGGTCATGCCGCGAAAAATATCGAGTGCCAAAAGACGACGAGATTGGGGTTGTGGTTCGAGCATCGTCGGTTTCCCTAAGCGAGTGTTTTGCTTTCGGCTAAAAGTAGTGACCAGAAGGAGGTGCAAGATTTTGAGTGAGCTAAAGTAATCGCCCCTGCATTATTAAATAACTCCTGTGTGTGTGATCGTACAGACAGGTGAGTCGCAAGGGTTGGGAGTGCCTGTCGTGTGGTTGAATTGGAAGGTATGAAACCGTGGCAATAATTTGCGGGTCAACGTGCTCTGTGTCCATGAAAATGGTGTTGAAGTAATTTCTAATTTACCGGCAATCTTAAGCAGGAGGAATTGTCTTTTTTGTTCTATGGGTTACATGAATAAGAATTATTTATTGAGCGTTTGTTGGCAACGAAAGCCAGGCGATCTCTGGTATATTAATCAACAGGGGGGTAACGGATTTACCACGAATTAATAAAAGGATTATTGAAATGATGCGACGATGGGTGCTGTTAATGTTGGTGGCTGTGTTGGCGGGCTGCTCAGGCGATTCTAAAACAAAATCTACGGCTGATTCCAAGGGCTCCGAAAAACTATCGGCCGTAAATCCGCCTTCTGGTCAGCAAACGGACAAAGTCCAAGCCAATCCAGGGCCGTCGCCGGACAAGAAATCTCTCGAGAATGAAAATTCCAAGGATAAGATTGCTACCGAGCAAAGTGCCGATCGCAATAAAGATATGGCGAAGCTCAGGCAGGTGGTGCTTAGCATGCATAACTATATTGACGCCACAAGAAAATTTCCCATGGCAGCTAGTGTAGGGGGCCAGGTCAGCAAAGATTTGAGTTGGCGCGTATTGGTGCTTCCGTACCTCGAACTGAAAGATGAATATAGTAAATTTGATCTTGGGCAGGCTTGGGATTCGAGTGCGAATAAGCCGCTCATCGATACTCCTGCCCTCGATGCTTTTGAGTTGGGAAATGGAAACTTAATTTGCGCGATTAAGTGCGATGAGCAACCACAGAACCTCGCTCAAATTTCTGATGGGACTTCGAATACGATCGCCTTGCTGGAAACCCCCGATTTGAAGGCCAATCAATGGACCTCGCCCGAAGATTTAACAGTAGCTGATGGTGTAAAACTGATTAGGTCGCTTAAAAAAGGCGAGTTCGTACTGGCCGCTTTTTACGACGGATCAGTACGCAAACTATTTTCTCCAGAGGGTAAGGAAATTGAAGACGAGGAAATCGCGGCTCTTTTTAACCCGCGCGATGGTTTGCCGATCAATCCGAATATCCTCACAGGTTCCAAATAGGTGAGTGATCGGCAAAAGAATGAAACGCTACGGTTTACCGAGTTCAGGCTCCGTTAATCGATTGTGTGCGGTTGCATCAAAAATTTGCGCAGGGGAATAGGGATGAGCGAATGAACTTATCCCTCAATTCCTACGTTGTGGAGGAGGAGCGGTTTGCTTGCAGGCATGCGTCAGAATGCTCCGTGGGTTGCGTGTAAAACCAATTTGAGAGTCGTTTGTTGGGATTTTCCCGAATTGGCTGGCTTTTTTCGTTTACGACACAAGTCACTTTGCCGGTCATGCCGGTTAATCGACCTTTATCGGGGCAGCGGAACTGCTCTGTTGTTATTATGGAAGCATGTCTAATACCCGGCGACCGATGGTGAATTACTCCCTGTCCAGTTACTAGTTTCTCTGTCATGAAATTTCGTTTACGCAAGAAAATCAACGGAGCTCTTTTTCAAATCAAGGAGCTTCTGAGATCCATTAAATGGTGGTTTTTTCGCGAGCCTATTGGGGCGCTCAAAAATATCCTTGATCCAAACAAGCGGTATTTAGGCAGAAGCAAGGGTCGGAAAATTCGCAGACGTCGAAAAGCGACTGGTTTTGCGAAAGTGCGTTTTGCGATTACTGACGCGGCCCGCTATTGGTTTGGGTTTGTAGTCCTGTTTTTCGGTTTTCCCTTTAAGTTTTTTAAGCAGCTTTTTGTAAAGGGCGGTCGTCAAGCGATTTGGTGTCTACCGACGTTTATCGCGATCGCGTTCATGATGTTTGTGGGTGTTCGGGTGGTGGGGCAGAACACGGAAATTAAAGACACTTATCGGCGTGGATTAAGTAAAGCATTGGCCGAAGGGGACTTTGAAAAAGGTCTGGCGTATGGGCAGCGTTTAGTCTCATGGCCTGGGGAAAAAAACCGATCCGATCAAATGGAATGGACTATTTGTCTTTTACAAACCGGCGCTACGGGATTGGCATTTGAAAACCTTAACCAAATGGCTCCTAATGATGCGTTGGGTTATCCAACGGCCCACAGGTTAAAAGCAGGGTTATTGCGGCAGCAGCTAAGTACCGTAATCGATCGTGGTGTTTTGGAGCAGATGTTTTTTCACCTCAATCGTTCTGATGAGCAGGACTCAGACACGATACGTTTGAACTACGTATTTTACTTTCTGAACACGGGTCAATCTCTAAAAGCGATTCCCTATCTTAAAGCGGCTGCGGTAAATAATCCACTTTTGTATTTGCAGGTGGCTAACATCTACCGCGCCAATAACAACTTTGCTTCATTTCAGGAAATGCTAAGGCGGGCGACAGTGGTGATCCCGCCATTGATTCAGAAAAATCCAAAAAACATGTTGGCTAGGGTCGAGTATGCAAAATTGCTCGTCGAACTGGAGCGACAGAATGAAGCCTTTAAGGTGCTGGAAGATGGCTGGTCTTTAGATAATAAAACCGGCATGGGTCGGGCGATTGCTGATTTCTGTCTTATGCTGCATGACCAAAGTGATGATTTTGAAGAACAGATGACCCACATCAAAAAATCGTGGGAATTCGATGACAGTTACTTTGAATCTTATAACCGCCTGATCGAGCATTATGAGAAAGCGAAAACACAAAACCCGGAACAGATTTCTGGAATTCTCGAGACCTTGCGACCTCGAATTGAAGGACAAAATGTAAATGCGATGAGTCTTTTCGCGATGGGAACATTGAGTTACCTACAAGGGAATGAGTCGGATTATCAGTCCTATCTAGAGAGAGCGTTTGCAATGGACCCGGAATTTTCCATTGTGGCTAACAACGTGGCTTGGATGTTGGCCCATGATGAAAAAAAGCTGGATCTTGAAAAATCCTTTCGTCTAGCCAGTGAATTGGTAGAGAAATATCCCAACAACCCACGCTTTCGAGACACCTTTGGAACCGTATTGTTGAAGCAAGGTGAGTATGAGGAAGCGCTCACACAATTTGAATTGATCTTACCCCGTATGCCTAACAAAGGACCGGTGCATGCGAAATTGGCTGAGATTTACCGACATATGGAAAAGCCTAAGTTATCAGAAATTCATCGAAAAAAATCGATTGAGTACTCCCTGCCCCAAGCAAACTAAACCGGCTTTGGTTTTCTCTTTTCTCATTTGCTCGTGATTCAAGCGATCGAAACGATCGCCACCGACGCCAGTTATCTCAATTATTTCGTTTGGTTTGGACCTCGATTAATTCCTCTTTGCGCATACTCATTTTGTTTGCCAAGAATTTTTAGAGGCAAAGGTTTATCGCTTGGTGATGACCCCTCAGCAGACAATTTTACTGGAGTGTTCCCTGCTTGGCTGGTGAGTTTACCGACCGAAATATCGGTCCAAAGAATTTGTTGATAGAGGCCTCGGTTAAATCTCGCCAGCCTTGCTTCCTGGAAAGGTCTTTCCGACAACGCGAGTATTATTGGCCAAGGTGAGAGAACATCGGCGTTTGCCTGTATGCTAACCTCACCATTTTTGACGAACTGACTTAGAGAAAAGACAATATCTACTTTGATGAATGATGGCGGCTGGGGAGGTTGTAGGAGGCAATTCCCCAGTTTTTTTATTTTCCAATAGCCGAGAGTGTGATTTTATGTACTTTATCGCAAACAAAAGCTAACCGTAAATAGGCACGTTATTCGGCAACGTTTGGCGCGCCGTGTTGAAGAAGACTTTCGTAACGTTACGCGGCAAAATGGCGACATCGATAAATAACTCAGAAGACCCATTGAAACGCGTAAGCGGGTCTTTGAAGCGATGGCGTGAGCGATTAAATCAGCCGGCAGATATCCTGCCATTGGTTTATTTTCGAGTGATTTTTGGAATGCTCATGGCGGTCGAGGTTTATCGCTATTTTAACGCAGGTTGGATTAGTCGGTATTTCATCGAACCGGAATTTTTGTTTAAGTATTTCGGATTTGAGTGGGTGCAACCGCTGCCAGGGTTTGGCATGTACGTGCATTTTCTTGCCTTGGGGGTCTTAGCGTTTCTCATAATTTTAGGATTATGGTATCGCTGGGTAATGCCGCTTTTCTTTTTAGGATTCACCTATGTTTTCTTACTTGCAGAAGCAAACTATCTAAATCATTTCTATCTAATCAGCCTAGTTAGTTTTGTATTGATCTTTCTTCCGGCGAATCGATTTGCATCTTTGGATGTTGGCCGTAAGCCAGAGATTCGTTTGGACTCCGTTCCTATCTGGACTATTTGGTTATTGCGATTTCAAATTGCAGTACCGTACATCTTCGGTGGTATTGCAAAGATCAATGGTGACTGGTTGCGCGGTGAACCTATGCGAGATTGGATAAGTGTGCGGACGGATTTTCCAGTAATAGGTCGTTTCTTTACCGAAGAGTGGATGGTCTATTGCTTTAGCTATGGCGGGTTGTTTTTTGATTTGTTGGTGATCCCGATGCTATTGTGGCGACGCACCCGCTGGATTGCCGTGACATGGATGGTGGCTTTCCATTTTATGAACGACCAGTTGTTCTCGATCGGAATTTTTCCCTGGTTCATGCTTTTAGCTACGCCAATTTTCTTTCCCGATAATTGGCTGAGGAAAACGCTCGGTTCTTTCGAAGTACATTTCGCGACCGTCAATACCTTTGCGCAACGCACTAAGGCAGCGTTTCAGTTGCGAAAATGGGGATTTGCGTTACTCATAATCTTCGTGGCATTGAATTTAACTCTGCCTCTCCGACATTACCTGTACCCGGGAAATGTCAGCTGGACCGAAGAGGGACATCAATTCGCATGGCACATGAAATTACGCGGTAAGCAAGGGAACACTCGGTTTAGAATTGTGGACCCCCAATCCAATCAAGAGTGGTTCGTTAATCCGGCGGATTATCTTTCAAAGCGCCAACAGCGAAAGATGACTACGAGACCGGACATGATTTTACAATTCAGTCACCATCTCGGTGATTTATGGGCGGAGGACGGGTTTGAGCATGTCGAAATTTATGCCATAGCAAATGCGTGCTTGAATGATCACGCATTTCAGCCACTGATTTTTCCCGATGTTGATTTGATGCAAGAAACCCAATCTCTATGGAAAGCATCATGGGTTGTGCCGTTCGGGCAGCGGGTGATTCCCCAAAACCATCCCCAGTCGCCAACCGATGGCGTGACGATCAGGGAAAACAACGCATATCGATCCTCTCGATAGTGTGATAGCGAACGGATTTGCAGGTTCGCCTTATTTATGGCTTCTCTTCAACGCGGAGTTTGCCGCGACGCCGTCTGAGATGAATCTAGCTTTTGATAATCTCGGTGAGGACATTTCCATGTACATCGGTAAGTCTCACATCTCGACCGGCGTACCGGAAAGTCAACTGTTCATGATCCATTCCGAGTAAATTCAAAACGGTGGCCCACATATCGTAGACCGTGCATGGTTTTTCAACCGCATGGTATCCCAGTTCATCCGTAGCCCCGTAAATCGTACCGCCACGAATGCCTCCTCCGGCCATCCAGATAGAAAATCCGTAGGGATTGTGGTCGCGGCCATTGGATCCTTGGGAAAAAGGCGTGCGGCCAAATTCACCGGCCCAAACGACCAAGGTTTCGTCTAACAACCCTCGTGCCTTGAGATCCTTGATGAGGCCTGCAATCGGTTGATCTACCTGATGAGCCATTGCTGAATGGCCATTCTTTAAATCACCGTGTTGATCCCAGGGATTGGCAGCACCTCCCGCGCCAATATTCTCTGTAAGGCAACTTAGCTCAATAAACCGAACCCCTTTTTCCACCAATCGACGGGCCAGGAGGCATTGGCGGGCATAGGCGGCTTTTTGAGTATCTTTGGAATCAAGGCCGTATAGTTTTCGAGTTGCTGGCGACTCGTTGGAAATATCGCAAACCTCCGGCACAGCGGTTTGCATGCGGAAAGCCGTTTCGTAATTTTTTATAGCGGCTTCGATATCTGCCTGATTCGTCCGCGCTGCAAAACTTTGATCCACATCGTTGATTAAATTCAAATGGGCACGCTGATTGCCTGTTTTCATTTGGCTGCGAATATTGCGAACGGCATCCGTTGCGTCTGCTCGCATGATCGATCCTTGGTGCTGCCCGGGCAAGAATCCGTTGCTGAAAAGTCCCACGCCTCCGTGGGGAGTGACGGCGTTTCCACTTTGTAAAACGACAAATCCGGGCAAGTTTTCATTCTCCGTACCCAACCCGTAATTCATCCAGGCACCGGCACTGGGGTGGCCCATAAAAGGGAATCCTGTGTGGAGAAAATAATTGCCTTGTGCATGTTCGTTGACACTGGTGGTCATGGATCGGATGATCGCCAGATCGTCGACGACCGAACCAATTTCGGGGAAAATGGAACTGACGGGAATGCCGCTTTCCCCCTGTTTTTTAAAGGAAAAAGGACTCGGCATCACATTGCCGTTTTGGTTGAATTGAGTTCTCTGAACGGCTACCGGCATCGACTTGCCAGCTAGTTTTTTTAATTGCGGTTTGGGATCGAAAGAATCGACATGAGATACGCCACCTGACATAAAACAGAAAATGACGCGTTTCGCTTTGGCGGTCGGCGCGGCGGACATCTGTCCGTGGCCCTCTCGCATCTTTCCCATCGCAGACTTTGCGAGAATACCGGATAAGGCAGCCAAGCCGAAACCCGTTGAGGTGCGGGCCAGCATTTGTCGGCGATTATAATTTTGAAAATTCATCATGAGTTCTTCGCTTTATCGCAGATAGATAAATTCCTTGAGGTTGAATAGGGAATGTGCCAACCAGGCCCAAATTTGAGCCTCGTTCGTGGGGCCTCCCTGCATGACGATTTCATGTTCGAGGCGTTGGCGTTCAGATTCTAATTCCGCATATGCCTTTTGCTGCTCTGCGTCGAGGGAAGCAACGATCTCCGACAACGAAATAAATGCCTGCCCTCGAGAGGCTGCCTGAATCTCATTTTCTTCCAGTGCTCGGGAATATAGTTTGGCCTCCGCCAAGGTGCCGCGGAGCATTCGTGAACTGGAAACGGATTTACCGTGGCGGATTCCAAAAACGATTTCGGATTTGTTGTCAGCGTAAAAAATGAGCGGGGATTTTTGGATAGGGACGCCATAAGGGGTTCCGTTTCGATAGGCTGTGATGGTGCCATCTGCTCGGTAGGTAATCGCAATATGGGTGAACCCTCCTCCCTTTGTTTCTGCCGGCCCTCCAAAATCTTCGGTACGTGCAAATGAATTGGAGCCAGCCAGCCAGTGCCCAGGCTGTCGTTCACCAAATACGATGGAATCGAAAACGCCCCCCTTCAGGTCCTGCACGGTCATCACACCACCACCTCGCTGGTCGACGTTTTCCAGTCTTACCCACGCCTCTAATGTTTTAGCTTTGAGGGTAGAGGAAAGTGGGCTTGTCGCGACGTATCCGTTTCCATTCAATTTCAAACCTTCCGGTCCGAGTGAAACTTCACCGACGATATGACTGTCGAGATTACCAATCAGATCCTCCAGTCCTGCTTGGAAATCCCAATGGGCGAGTGCTTGAGGGTGAGCGGGGGAGGCGTCACTCGGGTTTTGATTCAGTAATCGCTCGCGGGCAGGGTCGATGATGGCATGGATGGATGACTCCGTACGGCTCAGTTTCTGCTGGGTTTGCTGCCGTAGTAATTGAGTCTCTTTCAGTTGCTGTAGATATTGGAGAAATCGCGTGGTTTCGCGTTCAGTGGGATCACGACCGAGGCATCGGTTAAACAAAGCTTCTACTCGCAATGGGTCAGTCGCCAAGTTGGGATTGGCACGAATTAGCTCACCAAGTTGTTGGGCAGCGTGCCAGACCAAGGGATCATTTAACATCGAAAGTGACTGTGCCGGTACGTTGGTTGAAATTCGACGCCCGGTGGTTGCAAACGGGAGTGGGCTGTCAAAAACCTGTAGGAATTGGTCCATACCGTTGCGGCGAGATTGGACATAAATCGCCCGACGAGGGGCAAGTGTGTTGGCAGTGAAGCCAGATCCATATTTCTCCAAAATCAATGAGTCAGTTGCGGCGAATAGGGAATCTCGAATCGATTCGGCGTCTAAACGCTTGAGGTTAGCGTGAGATAGAAACTGATTTTCGGGATCCACCTTCGACGCTAAAGCGGAAGGGTTGGAGGATTGCTGCCATGTATCGGAGGTAACAATGAAGCGAATTAGTTCTTTGATGGACCATCCTTCACGTTGAAATTTATAGGCTAAAAAATCGAGTAACTCGGGGTGCGAGGGGTCGCTGCCCAATTCCCCAAAATTGTCCGGCGTGGGGACCAGTCCTTTACCGAAAAGATAGTGCCAGACTCGATTGACAGCGACTCGTGCTGTTAATGGATTGGAGGGGGAAATGATGGCGTCAGCCAATTCCAGCCTGCCACTTTGGTCCTGACCAAAGGGCGTCGCGTCGACAGCCTCGAGGAATCGACGTCTCACAGGCGACAATGGCCGTTTGTGATCTCCGCGGGCGTAAAGCGGCTGGTCAAAAACGTCGGCTTCCATTACCCCCGGCACTCGGGTTGGTAATGGAATACTGGCTTCTAGGTCCCGCACCCGCCGAGTCAATTCGTCAACGGCAGCGTTATGACCAATTACGTTTTCGAGCAAACCCATTTGTAATGAAGCGTTTAAAAATAGCGATTCTCGATCATCGATTGTTTGAGATTGCCAATTTTTGATGACATCCTTTAGCGTTGTTTGGTAGAGAGCCGCTAGTTCTGGTAGTGAATTTGGTGGTTTTTCCTGACAGGCCTCCCACAATGGCATCCAGGTTTCCAGTCTGGATGATCGAGGCCCAGGAGCATCTCGGTGACGCACAATGACGTCACGGACACCAAACCAGGAGCGGTCTTGAGAGTTAACTTTTAACGGAGCATCGGCAGCGGTGGCGAATTCCAAATGCGCATGGTCCCCCTGCCAATACCCTAAATCAAAGGAGTGCCAATGCCATTGATGGTTGTTGATGGTATGAATCGGGTAAACGGTTCCATCACGTGGATAGTTTTGCACCACGTAACGAGCAGTCGCGCCATTCCCGCCCAACATTCTGATCCAAACCCGATAAGCGCCGTCTAAATGGAAACGTGGTGACCCAAGAACACCACGATGGCGTTTCGACAGAGAATGAGTGAAGACCCCGGCAGGTAAAATCTCTTCAATGATGGACTCATCTGCGTTCTCTGCTGCAACGGTAAATTGGCCGGCCTTGTGAGGTTGATCGTTCAATCCATTGCCCATTTGATGCCATTCGTGGAAATCTTTAGGTTGCTGAAGATTCCAGGACCAAACATTATTTCGAAGTTCGTCCTCACGGAGTTGGTTTAACTCGTTTTGCCATTCTTCATTAAGTTGTTGCCATGCTTCATCAAAAGACTTGCCCGATCTAATCAGGGCTTGCGTTTTGAGGAAGGGCTCCAAAACGGATTTTTCCTCAGCCTCAGCCTCAGACGCGGTTTCACGGATTTTGGATAACCGCGGACCAGACTGGATGCGCTCAGCCAAAGAATCTGTTTCCGTTTGCCACTGTGTGGCCAGTAAGGAACGTAGGTCGTTTTTTAAGTCAACCAAGGCCGTCTTGTTCAGGTTTTGTTGGCTAACCAGATTAACGTCTTGCATGGCAGGCCTGCAGGCGCCGAGTACGCCGAACAACGCGTAGTAATCTTCTTGGCTAATGGCGTCAAATTTGTGGTTGTGGCAGCGAGCACAGGACACTGTCAGACCTAAAAAAGCTTTGCTGATCACGTTGATCTGATCGTCGGTAAATCTTACTTTTTCATCTAGGGCGTCCGTGGGAGCGAAGCCGTGAAAAACCAGTCTCAAATGCGCTGTACCGATCGCTGATTCATTAATTTTTAGTTCGTCATTCTGGCGAGGTGCCGTCAGTAGGTCACCGGCGAGGTGTTCCCGTATCAACTGATCGTAAGGAACGTCGGCATTGAAAGCCCGGATCAAATAGTCACGGTAACGATAAGCATGTGGGATGGTAGGATCACCTTCGGATCCATGCGAGTCTGCGTAGCGGACAAGATCCATCCAGTGTCTCGCCCAGTGCTCGCCAAATTCCGGTGACGCCAAATAGGTATCTACAAGACGGAGGTACGATGCTTGGTCTGCCGCTTCCGCAAATTGTTCAAGATCCTCCCACTTGGGTGGAAGGCCTTGCAATCGAAAGGCCAATCGGCGAAGCAAAATACCGGGCTCTGCCGGTGAGGCTGCTGTTAAGTTTTTATCCGCTAAACGTTGTCGAATGAATTGATCAATGGGGTGCTCCAAATGCGGAGCTGCATCCGGTACCGATGGATTTTTTAACGGTTGGTAGCACCACCGTTGTTTGCGTTTTTCCAGTTCCTGATTCCAAGGTAGAACCTGCGATAATTCTGTCTTGGACGGGGCTTTTAGGCGAGGGTCGAAGGCTCCATCGGCAATCCACTTTTGGAAGTCCGCGATGATTTCGGGACTTAAGGGATCGCCCCCTTCCGGCATTTCATAGCCCGGTAATTTATGCTGGATTGCTCCCAGCAATCGACTCCGTTCGGGATCAAAAGGCACGACTGCCGGTCCTTGATCGGTGGTTTGTCGGGTGGCAGTTTTCCAGTCCAGTGCCAGCCCGCCCTCGGCGACACCTAAACTATTGTGGCATTCATAACAGTGTTCGATCAAAACGGGTCGAATGCGGGATTCGAAAAATTCCAAGCGACTATCTTGAGCTTCCACCGAAGACAGGAAGGTCAACGAAACCAGCCATGCATTGGCGACGATCAGTCCACGTATCATTTGCGATATCACCAAGGCCCGTCCCTTCCTGTTTTTAATTCGCCATTCCACTCTCCAAGTTTATCGGATTGTCAAATTGGCCTCCATCATTTTGACTAAAAAATGGGGAAATAGTAGGCAGCATCTTTGATCCGTTTAACTGGGTTTGAGGCGGTTTGCACGTTTCACTCTTAAAGTGTTCCGCGATCGAATTCAGGAGTTTCCATCAGCGAATGTATTCTCCCCTTCTAAACTGCGTTGCTATTTTTCTTTGATCGGTGGTTTGTCTCGCAGGACGGGTTGTTTGCCTCCCGCAATCTTTTCGATTTCACGACGCGCGGATTCGACGTTGGCTGCATTTTCAAGTAATTCAAAATCTAGTTGAAACTTGACCTCTCCTCCGGGCTCCAATTGTGGCACACGGCCTTCTTCTCGCTCAACGCTGCGATTGTATGGATAACCCGTGCCTGGCTCCAAACCGGTCACATATCCGTCTGTTTCGGTATCCGTATTTTTCCAGAGCGTAAAAAACGGCAAGGTGCCCGTATCGTAATTTAGACGTACGCCCTGCGTGGCGTTCTCATTGATTAAGGCCACCGCGGTGCGGCCTTGCTCGTCCGAATGAAGTTGCAGGCAATAGACTTGTTCCCCGTACCCCTTGGTGGGACCCAAGTAGACGGGAAAGGTATCGAGGTCTTTCGCGGCGTATTCGTCAAACGGTGCGACGGACGCAACGGGTGCCAGAAATTGCGCACCTTTTTGCAAGATCGGGCGGCCAAAATTCGAGTGATAAATCATTTGATATTCTTTGGCATATTCACTCCGATTGACCAATCGGTCTGTCACCGTAAATTCTCGACTACCTGGTAAGGTCGAAATCTCCGTTTGTAGATCGAACACACCAAACTTGAACCTCTTTTCCTCGACAGTGCCGCGTACCCGGATCCGGTGGGGAGCCTGATTGTCAACTGAAACCTCGATTCGTGTTGCTGGGATATTGCCAATTCTTCCGTGCAGCGTCAGCATTTTTCCATCGTCTTCGCCTGGGTGTCCCGCAAATTCAACGCCACATCGAACCATCATTTCATTGAATCCGGCGAGCCACCCCAGACCGCCTTGATCGTTGAGGTCTACAAATTGGGGGTTCACTATCTGTTTCACAGGGGAGTCCCAGCCGAGGGAAGTCGCGGCGCTTGATACGCGGTAAATGCTCATGCCTCGTGTGGGAATAATCACAATTTTCATGTGACCATTGTCGATGGTGATCAGCTCGACACCCGACTGCATGCCACCTTGCAGGGTGGCCTTGTCTACGGACCAACGGGGTTGTTCTCGATTGGGGAAATCATCAGATGAGAGAAGTTTTTCAATTTGTGAATTCATCATATTACTGACCTCTTGAGCCCCCAATGTGGGAACAAAAATTCCGAACACAAGAAAGAAAAAAAATAAAGGCCGCATCTTATTACCCCAATTTGCATTTCGTGTTTTATCTATACGAGTTGTCGAATTAATTATGAAAGACGTTTTTGATATCCGACCATTTTACTTGACCCTTTTTGACACGGTCTACGAGTACGGCCAGCACGATTACCAAACCCAAGACAATCATCTGGGTTTTATCGTCCATGTGAACCAAATTCATACCGTTTTGTATCACACCAATAATAAATGCGCCGATCAGGGTCCCAAGTATTTTCCCCTCTCCTCCCATTAAGCTGGTGCCTCCCACGACCACCGCGGCGATCACGGTCAGTTCATCCATCATGCCAAAACTGGCTTTCGCGCTTCTTAGTTGGGAAGTGACAATGACCCCGCCAATACCAGACAATAATCCACATAGGGTGTACACGATTAGAAGTATTCGCTTGACGCGGACACCTGCCAACCGGGCGACCTCCTCATTGCCGCCCACGGCGTATATTTGGCGGCCCAGTGCCGTCCTACTCATAACAAAGTGGGCTAGGATGTAGAGCATAAACATCAACCACACGGTAATAGGGATGCCGAGAAAATTACCTTTTCCAAGTGTGTCGAATGCCATCGGTATTTCGTGGATGGTGCGTTGATCGGAAATCACATTGGCAACACCACGAACCAATAGCATCATCGCCAGAGTGACAATAAAGGGAGGTAGGCGAAATGCTGCGACCAAAAATCCAGTAAGAAATCCGGCCAGTCCGCAAGCCAGAATGCCCCCGCCGGCGGCGACCCACAGGCCGACGAAATCAGCCTCCTTTCCACCAAAGCAGTCGCGGATCAGCACGCCGGTAACGACGGCCGACAAAGCGATAAGACTCCCGACGGAAAGGTCGATTCCAGCGGTGATAATCACCATGGTCATGCCAATGGCAATAATCCCGATGATGGTGATCCTTTGGGCAATGGTGACCAGATTATCGGTCATCAAAAAATCGGGCCAGTAATAACTATCCGGCGTAATTCTTGTCAGCTTGGATTGCAGAATGGGATCCCACTTTGCGGCAGCGGTCGTGCAAACTACGGTGTCGGCGGGCCGAGGAGACGCTGCAAATTTTTCCAGTGTGAGCCGCGCATCACGCGGCCCTCCCTGGATGCGTGCCAGAACTTTGTGTTGACGCTGAAGCTGATTTTCAAACGCATCGGCAAATTCAAAATCCAGTTTTCCTTCGGCTGTGATTAATAAAATGTTACGCGGTTGTTTTCGATCATTAACAGACTCTGCCACCTGGCGTCCGGCAACCATTCCTACGGGTTGCTGCAAATCAAGTGTTGCCAAACTCAATATTGCCATTAAGCCCAGCAGGACCACGATCATGCCGTAATCACCGGTGAGTGCTTGGAATCGATTCAATGGTTTGGGGTTCGCCATACTTTTGGGATTTTAAAAGGCTGCCATTTCCATGAGTTCCTTTTGACTGGACTGACGGGGATCTTCGATGATACCTGCTAGACATCCAGCCTTCATGACCATAATACGATCGGACAAGCCAAGGATTTCGGGTAGTTCGGAACTAATCAGAATAACGAGTTTTCCTGAGGCAACGAGCTGGTTGATCAGGAGATAAATTTCGTATTTCGCACCCACGTCGATACCTCGCGTGGGTTCGTCGATAACCACAATGTCACAGTCACGCTCTAGCCATTTTGCGAGAACCAGTTTTTGTTGATTCCCGCCACTCAGTTGAGCAGCTTTTTGTGTCGGCCCGGAAATTTTGATTTGGAGTTTTTGAATGTAGTCACCCAGTGCAACTGCAATCCGCCGTCGGCTAAGCAAGCCATTCTGGGAGAAGCGATCCAGGTTGGGAACCGTGAAATTTTCGTTGGCAGCGTGTTTCAGAATCAGGCCCTGATTTTTTCGATCTTCGGTAAGCAGACAAATGCCAGCCTCAATGGCTTGCCGAGGTGTTGTTAGGCAGACGGGTTGGTTATCAATGAGAATGGTACCGGAATCAGGCACTTCGATCCCGGCAATCAATCTCGCTAGTTCCGTACGACCTGCCCCGACCAAACCTGTAATGCCCAGAACCTCACCCGCGTTGGCCTGGAAACTCACTTTCTTAACACGGTTCCTCCAAGTCAAATCGCGGACCTCCAATCGAACCCTGCCCCGCGGCGTCTGGATTTTGGGGAATTCATTCGCGATATCGCGTCCCACCATTAACTCAATGAGCTCCCGACGATGGGTTGTGTTGGTTTTGCGTTCAGCCACGCGATGACCATCTCTTAGGACAACTACGCGTTGGGTCAATTCAAGGACTTCCTCCAGACGGTGACTGATATAAATAATCCCGATGCCCTGTGCTGACAGTTCCTTAATGCGAGCCGCCAGGTAATCGACCTCCTTGGGTGTCAGCGTGGCCGTGGGTTCGTCCATGACGAGGACTTTTACCTCCATCAACAGGGCCTTGGCAATTTCTACCAATTGTCGTTCGGCAATGCTTAATTGCGATACGGAGGTTTCTGGATCGATTGCGACGTGTAATTTTTGGAAGATCTCGTTCGCCAGGTGTTGTTCTGTCCGGCGGCTGAGAATCCCAAAACGTTGGATGGAGCGTCCGAGAAACAGGTTTTCACGGACCGATAAAAATGGAATTAAGTTAAATTCCTGATGGATGATTCCGATTCCCTGCTGCATTGCCTGGCGCGGCGTTGCCAGTTGCAAAAGGCGCCCGTTCAGCTTAATACTCCCCGCATCCGCAGAGTGAATGCCGCCTAGAATTTTAATCAGTGTGCTTTTGCCAGCCCCGTTTTCACCGATCACACCAAGCACTTCGCCGCCACGAACATCGAGGCTGACATCTTGCAGGGCCTTAACTCCCGGAAAGGATTTGGAAATGTTATCCATCCGCAGCAAGGCCGCGGAAGCCGTTTCTAAAGAGAGATGTTGAGAGCGATTCGCCATGAAAAAAAGAAATCTATTTTTCGTCCTGCAAGGAGGGGTCGGCCATTGCGTCGGCTTGAAAATAAAGTTTTGGTGCGATCATATGGATCGGTTTAACCTCTTGGCCAGCAAAATACGCTTTCATGTATTCGCCGCTTAGTTGGCCCATTAACTTGGGGAATTGGATCGGGTCGGCAAAGATGCGACCGTCACGAATTGCCAGTTTACCAATTTTCTGACCGTCAAAACCAATCACCTTAATTTGGTCTTGGAGATTGGCTTCTTCGATCGCGGCAACGGCGCCCAAGGCAGCAGGGTCGTTGATGGCGAAAATTCCAATTAGATCTTTGTTTGCGTTCAGCGCGTCTTTGGTTTGATTGCGAGCAGTGGGTTCTTCGGCCTTGCTGGGTAATTGAGCAACGATGTTGATCTGTGCATTGGCGTAGTTCGGGTCGCTATTGTGTTGTTCGATTATCTTTTTAAATCCAGCAACCCGTTGTTGGCAAGATTCGGCTTGTTCGTAATCGAGGATGAGGATTTTTCCACCTTTGGAATCCAAGGCTTTGATCATGGCCTCACCCGCCAGTTCTCCACCTCTCAAGTTGTCCGTTGCCACGTGGTTTACGATTTTCGCATCCGTATCCAAACAAGCGGTATCTGCCGTGAATACCGGAATGCCGGCGGCGTTGGCATCCCGAATGGACGCACCGACGGCATTAGCATTGCATGGAGTTATCAGCAGCGCATCGATTTCTTGGACAATCAGGTCGGTGATTTGTTTTGATTGTCGATCGGCATTGTTATCGCCACCGAGGATCGTGACCTGGTAACCGTCTCCAAGTTCTTGCTGAGCGGCTTCTGCCAGATCAAGAAAAAAAGGATTGACAGTGGTTTGCACGAGGATTCCCACCGTCTTTTTTTCACTCTCGGGTGGCGCTTGGTCGCATCCCCAAAAAAGTAATCCGACAAAAAGTACGAAGCATAGTCCTACTGAGCGGTTCATGGTTCAGTCTCGGGAAACGGTTTGGCTAATGGAAGGCGTGGCTGCCGCGATGGCTGCCGACTTTCTGATGATAACTTACCAAATCAACTAAGCATTTTCAGCCTGCCTTCCAATTTCAGTGCGGTCTCATACGCCCATTAATGAACTTCGTAGATTTTTTCCCTGGAATAACAACGATACGAAAACTGGGTAAGCCCGTTGTGCCCAATTCAATGAGAGGGGCCTGTTTGGAAACTCGCTTGGTCGGCAAACAGAAGTCTTTTGTCATCAGATGGCTTTCCTTTCTGTTCCTCATCTTGCTGATGCGAAAATGTTTGACAGCGAAATCCAATCCCTTTCCTGGTCGCAGATCCATTCGCTTGGGTCGGCCGAGAAATGATATTGCCAATTCATGGCGGATTTCTCAGCGTGGCATGCATGGAACACATCTGGACAGGCGACAATCGATCATTGCTCTTTTTAGCTTCGCCATTTTCGGCATCCTTTTTTCTGAAGTTTCGAATAGCAGCTTTTTTGCCGGTGGGAAATTTTTTGATCGTTGGCGAAGCAGGAACGCGAACTCGCGAGGGCGTAAATGAGATGGTATGATGGGGATGCGGCAGCCGCGATTAGTTTCGGTAACGTGGGGCGTGTTAGTAACTCCTGTGCCGTGAAATATATTCTGTAACGCGAAAACAATTGCGCGAAAATGAACCAAAAACAAATTCGCGAAGATTATCTGGAATTACTGCACCAGTTCGCCTTGGACTTGCTACAGCGATCGACCCTTGATGAAATTTTTTGGCTCATTGCGGATCGGGTCATCGCCCAGATTGGTTTCGAAGACTGCGTTATTTATCTGCTGGAACCCAAAGAGGGAGTCCTGGTGCAGAAAGCTGCGCACGGCCCCAAAAACCCGATGGGTCGAATGATTGTTAATCCCATTAAGATCAAGGTGGGTCAGGGGATTGTAGGTTCGGTGGCGCTGAGTGGGCGGGCGGAACGAATCGCGGACACCCGATTGGAGGAAAGGTATCTGGTAGATGATGACGTTCGTCTGTCGGAAATGGCGGTTCCCATCATGCTGGATAGTGAATGCATTGGGGTCATTGATTCAGAGCATTCCAAGTTGGCCTTTTACACGCAGCAACACGAGGTTTTATTGACGACGATTGCCTCCATGGTCGCCACGAAAATTTCCGATGCAATGCGTCAAGAAGCACTGGCCGCTACCATTCAAGAATTGAAACAGACACAAGATGACCTCGCCGAACAAACAAGAAATTTAACGGATGCGAAAATTGCAGCAGAAGCTGCTAACCAAGCCAAGAGTGATTTCTTAGCCACCATTAGCCACGAATTACGAACTCCCATGAATGGTGTGATGGTCATGAGTGATTTGATGTTGGATACAGAACTCAACCAAGAACAATCCGAATACATGGAAGTCGTAAAGACGTCGGCTGAATCGCTGCTGTCGATCATTAATCAGGTTCTCGATTTTGCAAAAATCGAAGCTGAGGCGTTGGCGATCAATTGTCACAACTTCAATTTGGATACGTTATTGGAAAGAGCCGTCAACGGGTTGCGGATTCAAGGGCAACTGGCTGGTTTGGAGGTTCGCTATCAAGTCGCGCCCAATATTCCTAATGAGCTCTATGGTGACTCCGACCGAATTCAACAAGTGCTCGTGAATTTGATTGGTAACGCCATCAAATTCACGAAGCAAGGGTTTGTGGAGCTATCCGTTAGAAGACGCGAGCCCGTCAATTCGACGAAATTTGTACTTGAGTTGGAAGTTAAAGATACTGGTATCGGATTACCTGAAAACGAAATTAATTCTTTGTTCCAAGCGTTCACACAAGCGGATATGTCCTCGACCCGAGAATATGGTGGTACAGGGTTGGGACTCGCAATATCCAAACAACTGGTTGAGTTGATGGGGGGGAGGATTTGGTGCTGCAATAATGAGCCACAAGGCTGTTCCTTCTTTTTCACCATCAACATCGAAACGGGCCGCCAGGTGCTGGCAAGCGAGCCTCGAAACGCTGCTGCGGATTCAGGCAGATCGGAACATCTGAAAGGCGGTGTTTCTAGTGCGGTTCGTAAACGCCGCTTGAAAATTCTTCTTGCCGAAGATTCGCTTGTGAATCAAAAGCTCATGCTGGCGGTGCTCGGCAAATGGGGGCATGATGTGGTCGTGGCCAATAACGGTGCGGAAGCCGTTGAGGTATGGCAACAATCTGCAGAGGAACTTGATTTGATTCTGATGGATATTTTGATGCCAGAGCTGGATGGAAAGCAAGCAGCGAGGAAGATTCGCAAGCTGGAAAAAGCGAACTCTGTCAAGATTCCGATTATCGCTTTGACCGCGCAAGTATTGGAGGGCGATCGTCTAGCTTGTTTCGATGCTGGAATGGATGATTACGTGAGCAAGCCGATCTCGTATGCAAATCTGCAAGAATTAATCGCCAAGTTATGTTGATTGGAACGCAATCTTTAGCGTATTCCGCCGGCCATCGTCCCCCACGCACCCTTTCAGCCGGTGCGATGAAAATGGTGAATGGCGAGTCGCCGTTTCTCTTTTTGCTGGGTTGGTAATTTTCATTTATTCCAGAATAGCCATGCATTCCTTACTTTCCTAACCTGTTTAAGAGACGCGTTTTGACAGTTTTGATCTCAGGTGACGGAAGTTTGTTGAAATTTGGGATTTTGTGAGACAATAACCCCGCAGATAACGCATTGTTTATCGGATCATAACGTTAGCAATGTTGCAAATTTAACCGTTGCGGCAGTTCAGGACTGCGGGATAAAACGGACGAGGAAACTTACCTTATTTGCGAATGAAGCGGGGTCGATACAATGAATGTGCGGAACTGCACGATCCGACTAACGTTAATGCCTTCTAACAGGCACCGATGGTCCGCAAAGCATAATTTCGAACCAAAGTTTTCAAATTTGGTTAGATATTGATATGTTTACATATTACGGTATGAATAGTGCTTGCCGTTGTTCCAGACAACCCGCCATCCTCAGCGAGATATTTTAGATTTTATGCACGGTTCGATCGTTTCTATCGTTAAGAAGTTTGTTGAGGTACATCACGGTACCGAGGCATGGAATTTGATCTTGGAGAGAGGCGGTTACGAAGGTCTGGTTGTTTCTCCCATCCAGACCTATCCCGACAAAGCGGTCGTGGAATTGTTGGGATGTTCATGTGAACTATTGGACTGCTCACTTGATGATCTTCTTGAAGAGATTGGCAAATTTGCCGCTGGTGAATTGGTAAGCCTCGTCAATAGCATGCTCCATCCGGACTGGAAGTGTTTTGAGATTCTGAGCAATGTGGAATCATTAATTCACAGAATGATCCGCATTCAAAATCCGGAAGCTCAGCCTGCAAACATTCAGGCCTTTCGATTAAACGAAACCGAAATGCAGGTAATCTACTCCTCGAGGCGAGGGCTTTGTTCTCTTGCCAAGGGTATCTTGTCTGGGATGGGAGAGCATTACAAACAAGAAATGGAGATCAGGCATACGACCTGCACCAAGCGTGGCGATCCATTTTGTACCTTTGACGTAAAAATTGAAAGTGAGCATTTACCCGAACAGGAAAGCATTGAATCGGTCGATGACTTCGTCGTGCTTGACGAAGGTGGAAGTCAGGAGGGGATGATAGGTGCGACCAGAGTTTTTGATACCAAGGTGATGAACGATCTGAAATCGAAAGAGACCTTATCGCCATTCAAAGCGACGACCAGTGGAATCCCATTTCCGAAAAAGATGGGGCGTTACGCCATCAGCGAGGTCATTGGGACGGGCGGCATGGGGGTTGTCTACAAGGCGACCGATGATGTTTTAAATCGGATTGTCGCCATCAAGACTTTGAAGACCGTTGATGTGCAAAAAGACCTGATAGACTTTTTCATTGAAGAAGCACGCGCGATGGCGCGGTTAACCCACGCGAACGTTGTGCGAGTTTACGATGTTGGGCTTGAGCAAGGCCGCCCTTATTTTGTCATGGAATATTTGATTGGGAAACCTCTTTCAAGGCGATTGTCTAAAGGAAAGATCAATGACTTGTTGGCTTTCAAGCTGTTGTATCAAATTCTCGAAGGCATCCATGCGGTTCATCGAATTGGTTTGATCCATCGTGATATCAAACCAGCGAATATTATGTTGAGCCCCGATTCTCAGCATTGCCACGTTTTGGATTTTGGGTTGGCGGGTGCCGTCTCCAAGAAAATTGAATCAGATCGTGCGTTTACCAGCGGAACACCAGGTTATATTGCCCCCGAACGCCTCGAGGGTAAACCCGCGGATTATCGAAGCGATTACTTCAGTTTTGGATGTATCGCCTTCGAAATGTTCTGTGGGCGTAGCCCGTTTGGAATCGGAACGATTTCCTCGCTGTTGAAATCCATGGAAGGCTTCGACGCATCGATCACTGATTGGTCGGATACACCTGAGGACTTGCGAAACCTGATTGCCGGTTTGCTGGCAAAAGATCCCATGACGCGAACCACCGATTATGCAGAGATCAATGAAATTTTGGTCGCTAATATCGAGGCGTTAATGGAGTAGTTCATGTGCCTGCAACACATGGAAGCTCTCACTCATCTTTTTTTCGCAAATCGGTGCGGAAACACCCGGCCTCTATTTTTCCTGAATCGCCGAGCTCTATGTGATTTGACCGATCTGAATTTTCACGCGAGTGCGTGCCATTGTTGGCTCCTCCTGCACCGTTATCTAGACGAGTGTGGCAAGGATTTCCTGCCGATATTATACGATATCAAAAGGCTGAACCGGCGGATTAGGTCCGTGGGAATATCCCTTTGTTTACGTATTAAAATCCCCCAGAATTAACGGTTTAGTCGACGTGGCAGAATGGCATCAGATTGCACTTCGGCGTCTTTTCTTTTTCTTGGTTTTTGATTTTGAAGTGCTCCAGCACGTCTGAAATACCTCACTTATGAAATCCCAGGAGGCGAGCATGACATCTTCCCAAGTATTGGCAGAGGTTAACTCAACGATGAAGACGACCGAAGCCACAACTCAGGCGTTCGAAAATATTGTAAGGACCCGCAGGAGTATCCGCGTTTTCGAATGCCATGCTATTCCAGAAACCATCATGAGGCGCTGTCTTGATTTAACTTTGCTCGCTCCTAATTCTTCCAATCTGCAGCCGTGGGAATTTTATTGGGTTCGAGATGAAGCGAAAAAAGAACAACTCGCCAAGTGTTGCTTGGGGCAGCCAGCGGCGGTCACTGCAGCTGAAATGGTCGTCTGTGTCGCCCGTAGGGATACATGGAAACGGAACCGGAAATGGATGCTTGAATTACTTGATCAAGCCAATGCCAGTAACCCAGTTCCTGCATCTGCGAAGCGATATTATAAAACGCTAGTGCCCTTGGCTTGTGGGCAGGGGCCAGGCTACCTCTTGGGTCCCTTTAAAAAGTTGGTGATGAATTTAATAGGTTTGCGCAAACCCTCGCCTCGGGGACCGGCGGGTAAGTCCGACATGAGAGTCTGGGCTCACAAAACCACCGCCTTAGCCTGCCAAAATCTGATGCTTTCGCTGCGGGCGTATGGTTACGATAGTTGTCCCATGGAAGGATTTGATGGAGCGCGAGTTAAACGCCTTTTGTCCTTGCCGCGTGGAGCCGAGATTTGCATGGTGATATCAGCCGGCAAACGGTCCGAAAAAGGGGTCTATGGTAAACAGGTCCGCTTTCCAAAAAAACACTTTGTGTTTGAAGTATAGGCTCGGTGAAGCAGCAGGTTTTTCTCAGATGATAGTGGCCGAGCCCGACAAATCCATTAGAATCCCTGCCAAACGATGCGGGGGAAACCGTCGATCCTGGTCAATGTGGCGTTGCAGCTAACCATGGGAGCTAACCATGGGGAGCTAACCATGGGGACTCGCCGCTGAGCCTTGCCGAAGCTCTCGGTTGCCCTTGCCCTATCCCCTGAATTGATATGCCACCTGAATTTATTAGGGACTTGCTGGACTGCAAACTTTGCTGAAGAATGCTTTGAAATGACAGATATTGTAAACATCGCCGGTTATCAATTTGTAAGTCTCGACCGCCTTGCTGAGAGGCGTGATGATTTGTTGCGCGAGTGTCGCGAGCGATCCATTAAGGGAACCATTCTCTTGAGCAGTGAGGGCATTAATTTGTTTCTTGCTGGGCAACGGCTCGACATTGATGGATTCCTTGAGTGCCTGCGAGCGGATGATGCTCTTAAGAATTTTCACGTCAAGCAAAGTCTGAGTGATCGACAGCCATTCAATCGCATCCTCGTACGCTTGAAAAAAGAAATCATCGCGTTTGGTATCGAAGGCATCAATCCTCAACAGCGCACCTCGCCAAAACTTAAACCGCGAGAATTAAAAAGCTGGTTAGACGAAGGTAGGCCTGTCACGTTGTTGGATGTGCGAAATAACTACGAAGTGGATTTGGGCACTTTTGAAAATGCAGTGGTCGCGGATATCGATCATTTCCGACAATTCCCCGATGCGGTCAGGAAGATGGAAAAACTGAATGGCGAGGCTCCGATCGTGATGTTCTGTACGGGCGGCATTCGTTGCGAGAAAGCGGGCCCATATATGGAGCAAGCCGGATTCGATTCCATTTTTCAGTTAGATGGTGGCATCCTGCAATACTTCGAGGATTGTGGAGGCGAACACTACGACGGAGATTGTTTTGTCTTCGACCAAAGAGTGGCGGTCGATCCCCAGTTGCAGGAGACCGATGCTGAGGTTTGTTTCGCTTGCCAAGCGGTTTTGAAACCGGAGCAAATTGCCTCCCCTGAATATATTGCGGGAGAATCCTGTCCGTATTGTTACAAAACACCTGACGAGCGGCAGCAAATGTATCGTAGCATGCGGGCCCTGCAGATTCGATCTATCGTCAGTCCCTTGCCAGGGTCGGTGCCCTACGATAATTTCCGTCCCTTAAACGTGCCCCGTCGTTTTGATCATTATCAATTAATTGATTTTTTGAGTGAGTTTCACCCTCATATTGGCCGCGAAGTTTGGCAAAGTAGGATTGAGCAGGGGTTCATCCTGTTAAATGAAAAAGCCATGGGCTTACACGATGCGGTCCGAGAGGGACAGCGTTTGGAGCATCTCTTGCCGGCGACGGTAGAGCCGGATGTGAATGGGAAAATCGATCTGATCTACGAGGACGATTATTTGGTCGTGGTGAATAAACCTGCGCCCCTCCCGATGCACCCGAGCGGACGCTTCAATCGAAATACGCTGACTTGGCTGCTGAGTCAAATTTACGATCACCAATTACGCGTGGCACATCGATTGGATGCCAATACGTCGGGGGTCGTCGTGTTTAGCCGCACTCGGAAAGTGGCTTCGTCGATTCAACCACAATTTGAAAAGCAGACGGTTGTTAAGCGGTACCTTGTGTTCGTTCATGGATGCCCTGTTGAATCTGAATTTACGATTGACCTTCCGATTACCGATCAACCCACGATTGCCGGAGGCCGCAGAGTATCAGATACTGGCAAACAGTGTCGTACCGATTGCCGTGTTTTAGCGACATCGTCTTGCGGTGAATATGCTTTGCTGGAAGCGACTCCGCGGACCGGGCGAACCAATCAAATCCGGATTCATCTCTGGCACCAGGGGCATCCTGTTGTGGGTGATCCTACTTATCTCTTAAAGAATCGCATGTCAGCGACGCAGACGCTGTCAATCAATGACGATCCTATGTGCTTACACGCATGGCAAATTGGTTTGGTACATCCTGAGAGCGATGCAACGATCGAGTTTACGGCTCCCCTGCCCTGCTGGCCGCAGATGACCGACGCGGGTGTCTCGTTTCAGGAGTAATTCCTTCGTTTTTAGCGCAGTGAGCGCGAGCAACCGAGTTTAGGCCTATTCAAGATCTTTCGAATTGAACGGCGCTTCGATATTTGAGAACAGTTCTGTCTTAGTGATCCTTGGTTTTCGGATCGACAATCGGGGTTTGGAAGCGTCTTTCTTGCCTTCTTTTTCTAGCAGGGAGTCAGCCGGTTGTTCGAAATCTGCGGTTACTGTGGAAGCTGCGGGATTGGTGGCAAGGGGTTGAGACGTGGCCGAAACTTGCGAGGCGACCGTCGGCAAGGGAATGGTTGGAACCTGGTCTTCGATAGGAACATTTGAGTCTGCGATTACATCCGTGCGTTCAAGCGGTTTTGCGTCGAAAACCTCCCCTGCCTCGACGTATTCATCCTCTTCAGCCATCTCTTGCGGCACATTAACTGGAGGCGCTGTTACCGCATTCAGTTGATCCAACCTGGCGGATCGAACAAAGTCAATTTCACCGAGGTACTTTGTTTTGACTTCCTCGTTTTGGACGATCTCGTCAGCGGAGCCGCTGCACAAAATCTGTCCTTCGCTGACAACGTAGGTTCTATCGGTGATTTGTAGGATTTCACGGGCTGCGTGGTCCGTAATTAATATCGACAGACCGGCCTCTCTCAATTCTTGAATCACTTCTTGAATATTCTGAACGGTAACGGGATCGATGCCCGCAAACGGCTCGTCCAGCATGATGATCTCAGGGTCGGATACCAGGCAACGCGCAATTTCCAACCTTCTGCGTTCTCCACCGGAGAGTTTGCCTGCTTTTGATTTGCGCAGCCTTTCGATTTTGAATTGCTCGAGTAATTCGTCACACCGTCGCTTTTGTGTTTTCCGGTCCATTTTAAGCAACTGCATCATGGCGATAAGGTTCTGTTGAACCGTCAATTTTGCGAAGATGCTCGATTGTTGAGGCAGGTATCCCATGCCCCCGTATCTTGCTCGTTGGAACATCGGCCATTCCGTGACGTCTTTGCCCGCCAGTGTGACGGCACCTCGGTCCGGTTTTAATTGGCCGCAAATCATCCGAAACGTGGTGGTTTTACCTGCTCCATTGGGGCCTAGTAAGCCGACAATTTCACCACGATATACGTTGAGCGTGACGCCATCGACCACTCGGCGACGTCCAAATGTCTTGACTAGTTCGTTAACTTGTAAGATAGACAAAGCGAATCCTCCATGAATTCTGCTCGACCAAAACCACTACTGAATAAACTTCATGCGCTCGAAATTGGGCCAGAATGGTAGAGGCGATGTCTTGGCGTGCGGCCAATAAATAAACAGCGCTTCTCCCAACAGGTACGATCCATCGATAAAGCGAGCTCCATCCCAGGTTCGCGCGTCGTTACTTTGGGGACTATTGTCTCCCATGGGTAAAAATTGATTTTCTGCCAAAGGAAAAATATAGGATTCATCACGATTGCGGGAAGAAAACAATCTCTCCGCGGCCGCTCCGCCCCATTCCCAAGGCTGTTGGAAAAGTCTTTGGATGGCAGAGATAACCCTGGAGTTCCGGCCATCGAAACCGTCGTATTCAAAGGAGGGGTTGTCTTCGCCAAAGGCGGTTTGGCGAGTGAGATTCTTTGAGGTGTAGTAAATATCTCGCATTACTTGGAGCCGACGGATTTCCATGTCGATCGCCTTGCCCCCGATGCCGGCAGGTTCTGCATCACCGGCATCTTGTTTGCTCCATCGAGGTACGACATCACCTGTGCGACGGTATTCACAGTCGCCGACAAAACGGTTGTTGACCCAGAGTGAGAGTTTGTTATCGGTGTTGGCGAAAAGAATGTCATACTTTCCGGGTCGTTTAATAGGACTTTGAAAGGACGTTGTGCCTTCCAATACGACGGAATCCTCATTGAATGGATTCTTCCACGCAAAGGAGGCTGTGCCGTTGCTGACATCAATATTGCAGCGGTACTTGATGCCGCCTTCGACCAATTCTAATTCGAGTTCACCGCTTTCGGATTTAACGTCAACATTGGCTTCGACCGCCAAATCTCCGACCCAGTGCAAGCCGACATAGGGTGAAAAATCTCCGGCTTCGTTGATGGGTGTATCGTTGTACGCGTAGTAATCGGTAATTAACTGACCTGCAGGGACTTCTCCTTGCATCCGTTTGGGCAGCTCTGGCACATTGAGCCCAAGGGCAGATTGCCAATCCTCTTTTCGGGGCTGTAGATGTCGGTACCGAAGCCAGCGGGTTTCGTCAGTAGGATTGTTGAGGCTGAACTGGTTTAGGTCTTCGCTGATCTCCCAATCCGTATCCGTTGCTTGTCCATTCCACTGTTGCCAACGACTCGGCCATCCGGCCTGCAGAAGTGCTTTTGCAATGTGGTCGGTGTCGTCCACGATTTGCAGCATGGCTTTTTGTTTTTGCGGAGGCTTACGACAGATCTCTCGATCCTGAAATGTCTGCGTCGGTTGGTCGTAGGCGTAGATGTCACCTTTTTCGATCAGTACACCCTCGTCTGGAAGACCGATCAAGCGTTTGATGAAATTTTGCTTACCGTTATTGGGATATTTAAAAACGATGACGTCCCATCGATCAGGTTGCTCGAAATCGTAGGCGAATTTGCTGACCAGGATACGATCACCAGAAAAAGGGCGGTTGTCTCGGTCCCCGGGTCTGAGGGTCTGTGGATGTTGACAAATTGGACAAACGACCCGTTTGACCTGTCGTCCCCGTTCCTTGCTGGCACCCGCAAGAATGTTGTAACCACATTCATTGCAAACCACATCGATGTGACGGCCCTGTAAATCTGGAGCCATCGACCCGGTGGGGATGACATACGCTTCTGCTTCAAAAAATCGAAATAGCAGTGCCAATAAAACGGCGATTAAGACAGACTCAATCGTCTCTCGGACACCAGGACTGCGGATCCAAGCTCCGAAGCCGGTGGGTTGCATGTAGACGTCGCCGGATGAGTAAATGTTTGACATTGTTTATTGAACGAGAGAATGATGGAATTCTCTCGAATTATACGTAGAAATGATTACTTCGCACATGGCAATGATGCCGATGCAGCAAGGAAATTAACTCTGAAATCCCTTGTTTTTTGGCTCAGACGCTGTGCCAAAGGGTTTTCAATTTTTGGCTCCCGGTCTTCGAGAGCCTAGGTTCCATGTTATGACGATCAGACCTCGAGTAGGCTGCTGATATTCAGTGCCAAACGTTCGACGCTATGTTTTGCAGCCATCGAGATGGAAAAAATGAAGATCTGCGTCATCGACCATGCCTTGGCGATCCATCACTCGGCCGTTGTCCGCGATAAAAAGACTGTCTCAACGGAATTTCGTTGCGCAATTTCTTAACTCGGCACTTGCGTTGCTATCGAAGCGACCCGCAGCAGGAGTCGGGGTGATTTTCAGATCGAAACGCCAATGATGCGGCCGGTTTTCTCAGCAGATTGGCTTGGTACCCATTCTGTGGGCCGGGATTATAATGAAGGAGACGGGCCATGTTGGCGGCGTGCGAATCTGCTTGCATGACGATGGAGTCGATGCTCGAATGGGGGATTGGGAAAGCTTTTTTGGTCCGTTGTGGCGTCTTCAGAAGGTGTCGCTTAAATCGCAGCAGGATTTTCGGAAACCGCACTTTACACACGTGCCATTGACGGCCGGTTTGATGAGAACAAGATTAGGGTTCCCGGATTAGGTGACGCGGGCGCTCGCGTATTCCATACGATAGTTTGAATTTTGACGAATCTTCAATGAACCCAATACGAGTTACTTGCCCTCATTGCAACCAAGTTCTTGAAGTTCGCGAAAGCGATGTCGGCAAGAAGCTTCGATGTGTCAAATGCCATCAGGCTTTCAAGGACGAAGGTGCGCTTCCTGTCGCAACGGTCACCTACACAGCGGGCCAAGGAGTTATCAAGGTTCGTTGCCAGAAGTGTGATGATAAATTCGGCCTCAAGCCGGCGATGTCGGAAAAAAGCGTGGCCTGTCCCCATTGCAAGAGCCGTCAAAAATACGTGCTCACTCCCCGGGATCCTGATGAGGCCATTACCGCGGTCACGGGAAAAGAAGTTTTCGGAAAATCGGATTCCGAGGACGAGACCAGGCAGGCGGCCAAACCAGTCGTCAAGAAAGAGGCCGCAGCTTCCGGCCGCGCGACCGTCGTGCATGCCAAAAACGCAGTCAGAGACGAACAATCCGAGTTGACGGCACGGGCCCGCGATTTGTTGCCACCGCGTTATACGGTTGCTGATTCAATGGAAAGCCAAGCTACGCTGGATTTAGCGGGGCAGGTGTCCACACCGGCGGCACTTGAAATCAATACCGAGATAACCAGAATCCATCATGAGAGCGGCGCTTCGGCACCGATTCGATCGTTGAGTCGAGAACAAAAGGGCCGCCGGAAAAATCTGCGGGTTGCCATAATTTACATCGTCAGCGTCATTGTTTTGGTCGTGTTGTGCATCGTCTTGGTGCAATCCGTTGGCTCAGAAGTCTGAGGCTTCTTCTAATTTTTTGCCGATGTCATAGACCGCGTCTAGATCGAGAATGTGGTCGTTGGATTCAAATAACGTGGCAATGGCACGCTTGTGGATTTTCATTTTCAGATTGCCCACTCCGATCGCACCATAAACCAGTTTGCCGGCCGTTACTTGCCCTGCTGATGTAACATCGATCCCTTCAATTCCCTCGGGCGGAACGGCATTTAAATCGATAGCGACTTTACAGGCACTGAGATCCTGCCATTTTTCCTTTTTAAGTAATTGAACCCCCGCGGCTCCTGTGGCAATTATCGCATCGCAATCTTGTATGAATTGTTCGAGATTGTGCGGCCCGTCTGTAGTCATTGGGGTAAGTGACCCGCAACCACCAGAATCTTGAATGCGTGATGCCAAGCTTGTCGCTCGTTGTAAACTACGTGAGCCAATGCGCACGTTCGCCCCTTGGGAGCTGAGGAGTCGACAGACACGTTGGCCGACGGAACCGGTGGCCCCAAGGACACCGACGGTAATTTCGTTTACAGATAGATGTCGCTGCAAACAAAGCACTGCGGCAGACGCAGTGGTGTTGGCCCCATTGGCATCTAACATGACCGAAACCCGGACGTTTCCGAAAAAGCAATCCACGACGGCCCGCAGGATTTGTTCCGCACTTTTGACCCGGGAACCACCAATGAAAATTGCGGTCCTTTTCAGTGAGTCCCCGCCACGCGTAAACATCGCCCCGTGAACCAATTCACGAACATCGACAGCTTCCATCGAACCGAACGGCAAAAGTTGGTCGACACCGGAATCGATGGCCACCACCGAATCAAAGACGCTGGGGTGTTGGTCGGAATCAAATTGAATCAGGATTTTTGGTTTTGTGCTCATGAAATAAAAAAGCCCGACTTGAAAATCGGGCTTCGTTTTTTGGTTTTTCGATCAAATAGGGTGCAGAGATTAGAAGCCGCGGAATGGATGAGCGGCGTCGGCCTTACCGGCGATCATGTCGTCAGCGGATGGTTTTCCACCCATCGCATTGGCAATCGATTCTTTCGTGGCTTCATAATTGTAGTCGTAGATCTTTTTATTATCTTCGGCTGCGGGGTGAATGAAAACACCACAAACAATGACCAAGTCCTCTGCTTGATCTTTGGGGATAATGCCTTCTTCGACACTGTCGGCGACTGCACGGGCGACGGCTTCTTGGGCAGGGCCAAAAATTTGGCCGACTTGTCGCATCCCATCGATCGTCACTTTCGTGACCATAACAGTCGAGGGCTTAACGGCTAGGTTGGGAGCGATTACAGCCAGTAAATTGGTATGGCCCTTGCTCTGTCGCGCCAAAGCATTGGCGAATGCGACGCCTACGGGTCCGTCTTTGCTGCCGATCAACAAGTCGATGTGGGCAACTTCATTTCCATCGCCTGCCAGGGCTTCGCCGATGTGCATTGACATTTACAATCTCCAGTCTCAGATATTTCCATTGACACCCCCACGGAACGAGGGTTTTGTCCTACGATTTAACCGCTGAGCGTAGCAAACCGGATACCAATTGCAACCCGCCCGAATTTACTCGGGGAACATTAGTAAAATGCACAACGAAAATGAGGAGTTTCTTGTGGTTGCAGCCTCCTGCCGGGCCATGGCGCGATCCGTTCGCCAAGCGGGATACCGGTGTCGGGGCATTGATCTGTTTGCTGACTGGGATGCTCAGCAAATTTGTAATGTTCGGCAAGTCCGCAGTTGCGAGGCTGCGGTTCGCGAAGCAACGAACCAGTCCACTCCATCTCGTATCTTGATTGGGGCGGGGATCGAAAATGAAGTAGCGGGTCGTGAGGATCCGTTCGCAGGTAAACCGGTTTACTCTCCGGTGGGGCAAGCATTAGCTGACGTGTTGGACCCGTTTCTATTGTCCGATCGTTTGCGTGCAGCGCATATACCCGTGCTCTCCATTTCAAGAGACTGGCTGGAAAGCGGGGAATGGCTTGAAAAGCCGCTTCGTTCTGGAGGTGGGCAGCATGTACGACGTATGCATACAGCCGCCAACTTGGTGACCGGGAAAGGGGATTCAAGACCGGTTTATTATCAAGAGTATGTCCCGGGAGTTGTTTGCGGAGCGACGTTTGTTGCGGGGGCAAAAGAATGTGAATTGATGGGCGTCTGTCGACAGATTCCCAGCGTTTCCAGCACTCGTCCCTTTCTTTACTCAGGTTCCTATGGGCCGGTATTTTTATCCCCGGCGATTGAGCGACAGCTCCGGGGAATGGCAACAGTGATTGCTGGTTCCTGCGGGTTGCTAGGTTGGTTCGGAATCGATTTCATTGTATGCGAAGACGTGGCTTGGTTACTTGAGGTGAATCCACGGTACACCGCTTCGATGGAAATTTTGGAGCGTTCTGCCGGCTACTCGTTATTTCATCATCATCTCAATGCATTCGAACCAATTGGCCAAGCAAAATTTGAACCGCCTCGAGAGACCGCTTTACTCGGCAAGGAGTACGTTTACTGGGACGCCGAAAATCCGATCGTCATCGACGCGGAAACTCATGCCAATTTGGTGCTGTTGAGCAAGGTAGCGGAGCCGTCGCTGACAGATATTCCTTGCCCAGGCACCTGTATAGAAACCGACATGCCGGTTTGTACGGTGTGGGCAGACGCTGCAACGGACGCAGCGGTGTTGGGCAACTTGGCGATGGCCAGGGAGACAGTGCTGCGGTTATTGAAGCAGAAAAAAACCGCCAAGAAATAAATCCTGGCGGTTGGTTGTTTAATAAGTTTCGTTGGGCGTTAGCCCGCTAAGCGAGCAATGCGATTTACTGGATCTACCGTTTCGGCAACGGACTGTAGACGGTAATGCATCACGTAGGCATCTTCGGTGGTGTCGTCGTAGTAGTCACGAAGGACTGACATCGCGCGAAAACCGAGATGTTTGAAAAAGATCTGTGCTGCCAGATTGGTTTCGCGAACTTCCAGAACGATCCGACTGCGGCGTTGCTGAGATAGTTTACCGATAAGTTTGTCCGCCATTTGGCGTCCAACATTTCTCCGCCGGTAATCCGGACGAACGGCAAAGTTCAGAATGTGCAGTTGATTCTTGTGAAGTTCGTAAATCATGAAACCGACAATGCGGTTGTCATGTTCGGCCACCATGCCGATACAATTTCGTTGCCGAAGACAACGAATGAAGTCCTCTTCCGACCACGGAAACTCAAAGCTCCCTTGCTCGATTTGCAGCACTTCCGGCATATCTCGACGAATCATCCACCGAATGTGAATGTTAATTCCAAAATCAGTCATTGAATCCATCTTGGACTCCTGTGCCTCGCCGGCGTGGGCGAGGATGGGTTAGGTTTCCTTACCTTTCATCCAATGTGGTGGCTTAACAAATCGGCACCGGTTTCTGCTCGGGTCGAGATCCTTAGACCCGGTCGAAATGGCGTCGATTTGTCCCACAACAATGGCACGTTAACAAATGATCAAATACGTGCCAAGACTGAGTTTTCACTGGGAATCGTCTCGTTTTATGTGTTTTTGGTGTGGGCACTAGGGAAACGGCATAAATGGAAAGACTTTGAAATGGGGCTCTCGGTTTTCAAAATTGGTTTTTTATGCCCTTTTTAGGTGAACGGTTACATACTCGGGTCCGTTTGACGGGAACACCGCTTCGTCAATTCTCACTGGTGTGAGAGTTTCGGTGGCTCGTTGGACCTTTGATTCCTCGCGATAAATCGCTCATGCCGGTGACGGATGGTGATCCTCTGCAAGTTCGTTAGGTTGATTATGAGCTTTGGGTTTCAGGGATACCTCAAGCGGTATAACAGAGCTTCGTTTTGCCCGTATCATTCCCCTGGAGACCGCTGGAATCGATGTAAACTCAAGGGTATACCGGCCTGCCCTTCGGGCTGCCCAATTCGCTGCCGCTGACACGCCAGCGTGATATTAAAGGTGGAACGCAAGGGTTCGGGATACGCTTTGGCAAGTGTCCGTTGAGAAGTTACTTTCCATTTTAGAAAACTATGAAAAAGGAAATCCGCGAGCGTGACTTAGTAGGCTCACGGGTCAGTTTTGGTTTGGGAGCTCGGGGATGCAACGATTTCCGGGGAATCCCTCTCTTTGACTAGCGTTTGTTTTTGGAAAAGTCGAAATTACTCACGGCTAAATAGTCTTTTGTGAGCTACTTTCCCAAAAGTGGCCTTTCCGTTTAAATTTTCCACTGGGCCCAGCCGTGGGATAAAATATCGGCGATCATTTCCCCGGAGGATTTGCATTGCCCCAATCAATCTCCTGGCATGATCGATTTCTGACCCCTCCAATTACAAGAATTTTTGAGTGCAAACCATGAAACACATTCAATCACTGATTTTGATGCTGACGCTGGCCTTTACGGCTTCTGTGAGTGGGCAGGATGAGCTCACTGACATGATTCAGCGTTTACCCGCTGAATCCAATTCTGTTTTCCTGATTAACGGGAAGGCCGTCAGGGACGCTCCGCCAGCGGTCATGGAGAAATGGAAGACGACTTACTCAGCAGCCAACAGTTCTTCACCGATGGCACTGCCTGAGGGAGTTCAGTATGCCGTCAGTGGGACGGAATTTGATATTCAACACATGGCTCCCTTAAAGCAAGTGGTTGTATTGGAATTGGGAGATAGCGTTTCTGCCGATGCGATTGCCAAGGCTCGCAATGGTGTGGTTGACCAGATTGGTGACACGGATATTGTCTGGATCAATGAAGCGTGCGTGTTTGTGGATTCCAAAAACATGGTGACAGTCGTTTCACCCATGAATCGACAATCCGCCGCTCGTTGGTTAAATCGCCGCAATAAATCGTCGGAATTATCACCTTATCTAAACGAGGTGGCTGAGCGATTTGGGAAATCGAAACCCCAGATTACTTTTGCGGTAGATCTATCCAATTTCTTTGGCAAGTCCATTGTTAGCCGTGCGGTTGAGCAGTCCGGGATTTTTGACAAGGCCGATTACGACAAGATCACGAAGATTATCACGAGTATTCGCGGCGTCACGATTGAGAGCGAGTTGGTTTACGAGACTTGTGCAATCTCCATCGACTTCGCTGAAGAAATTACCGCCTTGAAGCCTCATGCCGAGCAATTTGTTTCCTCAGCGTTAAAAGCAGCTGGGGCGAACTTGGGAAATCTCGACGATTGGCAAATTGAGGTCTACAAAAATCGTATCAGCATGACCGGTAAGTTGACGCCGAGCATCATGCAACGAATTTTCAGTCTCAATAGCCTTGGTGGTGTTGCCGGGAAATCGGGTCTAACGTCTAGCGGTCAAGAAAATGCCGACGCAAAACCGGCAGAGCCAAAGGCCGAGCCTGCACGCCCTCGCATGTCGGCAACGGAACGATTGGCAGACAGTAAACGGAAAAGAGAGATTAAGGCAAACCAGAAGTACTTCAATCAAATTACGGAAATGCTGAATGACCTTAGTCAGGGTCATTCAACCAATACGCTGAATGATAATGCCCTGTGGATCAGCAATTACGTAAGGAGATTGACAGTTACTCCGACGATGAATCTGGATCCGGAACTCGTGCAACATGGTAAGTACGTCGCTCGCTCTTTGGAGAACGTGGTCGGAACGCTGCATATGACGAACGATCGCATTGCCGAGCAGCAAATTGATAATACCATTCGGCCCGGCGGCGATGTAAACGTGACCGCCATACCGACGCGTCGATACAATTACGGTGGTCATGTGCGGTATCGTTACGCACCGATGTACAGCCGCAATTACCACATCGGTTCAGCGCAAGAAAACTTCGCTATCGAGGATCGTGAAATCGGCCGAGCTAATTCGGACGCGAGTCAAGTGATGAGCCAGGTCTATGCGGATCATGAGCGAGTGCGGCAGGATCTAACTGAGAAGTACGGCGTGCCGTTTTAGTGGGCCAATTCCATGTGGTTTGCCTGGCGAACCCCTGCGAAGACGGTGTTGAACCGTTAATTTTGAAAACGAAAAAAGCCGCGTCGATTTCGACGCGGCTTTTGTTTTGTTTACTCTCTTGAAGAGTGTTTCGCTTATTTGCGAGGTTCTTCCTGATACTTCTGCTCCAGCTCACGTCGCAAGTCAGCTCGTTGAGCATCGTAGTCGGTGAACATTTGAGAAAGGGTTCGAATCGCTTCCGTCTTGTCGTTAGCTTTGGTGGCGTCCCGCAAACGTTGTCCGGTACCCCGGCCGCTGCGGCTGCCTCGTCCATAACGATTACCCCAACGGTATCCACCGTAGTTGGCACCGTAACTGCGACCGTAACCACCACCGTAGCCAACGCCGCCACCGCTTCGAGCACCAGAAGCAATCAGCCCCTGAATCTTCGTTTTGGTTTCCGAGTTGGTGTCGATCATGTATTGGGACGCGTCTCGTAACATGCTGGCGGCGTATACGCCAAAATCTACAACGTCTGCGTCCACGTTCATAACGGGAAGCAGGTCAATTTTCTCAGCAAATTTTCTCAACCATTTAGCGTTTCGAGTATAAGCGTTACCCGCGCTTAGCTTGGGTTTGACTTCCTTAACTAAATTGTCAACTGCGTTGAAGTAGTTCAGGTTGATGGTTGCCGGATCGTTGGATGCAGGAGCGGCAGACGAACCGTCGCTTGACATGGCCATCGAGTTGCTGGGTGCTGCGTCAACAATTGCCATTAAACGTCGGAAACTGGATTCACTTAGGCGACCCAGCATCTGTAGTTGCTTGGGCGTGGTTGGCTTGGGCTCCCAGTTGTCGAAATCATCCACATGCAAACCGATTCGTTCTAGCACGCCTTTGGCGATTCCGCCGTGCAACGTTTTCAAAGAAGAAACGTCTTCCTCAAAATCAATTTTTACGGCACCAGTGATGTGGTCAGTGACCGTGACACCCAGGGTGACACCCCGAATCGAGGCGATGAGGCCGGATACGACTTTGGGGTCTAAACCGGCATCTTGAATTTCCTTGCTGCCTTTGATGTCATCGTAGATTTTTTCGCGACTGATGACATGTTTCAGGTCGAAAGCAATGATGATTTCGGTTCCCATGTCACTGTAAGCCAGGCCTTCGGCGAGATAAGGTCGCACGTCCATCGTGTTGCCTTTTTTCAGATCCGAAAGCCAAGGCAGAAAATCAGTTCGAATCGCCGGACGATAAGCGGCAACGGTATCGTCATCTAAAACGGCGACGTAATGATCGTCGTTCGTTTCCACCACCTGCAGGCCGAGCATGTTATCAATTTTTCCATTGGTGGCTTTGCGAATCAACTCGATGTCAGGCTTGTTCGGGACTTCGATTAACATGGCGGTGGTGCGAGCATGGAATGTTTGGAAATCCATGGCAGAGCCCATGAGGACTTCGTCCGCCTTATCGGGAACGAAGATCAAACCCGAAGAAACTTTTCCTTCGTAGGAATCCGCCCAGCCTTTTTCTTTCGCCAACGCGCTGTTGCGTATTTTTTTGGCGTTGACCGACATCACTGCATTGACGTAGCCAGGGAACTTTTTAGCCAACTCGCTGACTGACTGCTGTGCACTCAGATCGTTCGAGGAGGAAATCGTTCCAACAGCCATCGCGATTAACAGCAAGGCTTTGGTTCCAAGCGATCTCATTAAATTTCTCCCGTTGCTTTTCATTTATTGAAGGGATGGTTTGCGGCCAGCACCACCCAAAAGTGGTCTCTCGCCGCGTTGATATTGTTATGCTTCTAAATAGAAGAGTTCCATTGTTCCACATTGTAACCGGGGTTGACGCTGAATTCACCAGAATATGCGGGGATTTACCCCGGATTCGTTGTGAATTCACGGGCTGTCCCTTGTTCGGGTTCTGGGTTGTGCGTACTTTCTGTCACGCTGGCCAAACTTTAACGATTAAGCGTCACGGCCGTGACATTTTGTGGAATTGATCGCGGCTTGGCACCTGCGGTCGGATTCGCCACGATAAGTGCCTTGGCGTACCTTCCGATGGCCCCCTTCTTTGTCACGAGCATTGCGGGTCCAACCGTTTACCAATCTTGCGAGATGATTGACCGGCATGATTAAAATTCAGTCCATCCCCCGTGTGCTGAGAGGCAGTAAGCGGTTTCAGGAGATCGTATCGACTTTCGCCAAGTACGGCCTGGCCGGCTGGTTGAAAAATGTCAACATCGATTGGCTGCAAAAGCATTTTCAATCGCCTGATGGTGATCGCATCAGTGAATTGACCCAAGGCGCAAAGCTACGTCTGGCGCTGACGGAGCTGGGGACGACATTTATTAAATTGGGGCAGATCCTCAGTACTCGCCCGGATTTGGTGGGCCCTGATGTCATGCAAGAGTTGGCGCTGTTGCAATCGGGGACACCTGCCGATTCTGAAGAAGTTGTGCGTGGCATTATTGAAGCCGATCTAGGGGCACCGGTGGAAGAGATTTTTGCCCAGTTTGATGGAGTGGCGGCGGCCTCAGCTTCGATCGGGCAGGTGCATTTT
This sequence comes from uncultured Pirellulaceae bacterium, assembly GCA_905480235.1. Classification (GTDB taxonomy): domain Bacteria; phylum Planctomycetota; class Planctomycetia; order Pirellulales; family Pirellulaceae; genus CAJQPP01. Next base: position 10,881 of record CAJQPP010000028.1, on the reverse strand, counting down.
GCGACCTTGCATGACGGAACTCAGGTGGTCGTTAAAGTTCAGCATTCCGATATCGAAAAAAAGATCCGCAGCGATTTGGATATTATGCATGCCATTGCCCAACTCGCCGAAACCTACTCCGAAGATGCACGCCGTTTCAAACCGGTGGATACGCTGGAAGAGTTTTCTCGTACCTTGTTATCAGAGCTGGATTTTACGCAGGAACGCCGCAGTCTCGATCGTTTTGCCGATAACTTTGCCAGGGACGAAAACGTATTTATCCCCGTGGCCTACGCCGATTGTTCTTCGCGCCGCGTCTTGACCATGGGAAGGCTCAATGGCATTAGTTTGGCAAACGCGGATAAGTTAACCGAGCAAGGATATGATTTAAGTTTGCTGGCAGAACGTGGTGCAAATGTCTTTTTGGAGATGATTTTTCGGGACGGCTTCTATCATGCTGATCCCCATCCAGGCAATATTTTTGCCATGCCGGGTTCCAAGATTGGCCTTTTGGATTTTGGCATGGTGGGGCGGATTGACGAAAAGTTACGCGAGCAATTTGAGGATCTCATGATCGCAGCCAGCGACCAAGATTCCCTTGGGCTTTGCGATTCTATTTGTGCTTTGGGCTCTGCTCCGAAGGATTTGGATACCGACCAACTAAGAGTCGAGATGAGCGAGTATGTCGCCATCTATGGAGGGCAGTCACTGGATGAGTTTGACGTGGGTGGTTCTTTGAATCGCATGATGGAGATTGTGCGACGCTTCAACATTTTGCTGCCTTCTCGAGTTTCGATGCTAATCAAGGTGCTGGTGATGTTGGAGGGAACGGCACGGGAACTCAATCCACAGTTCAGTCTTGCCGAGATCCTCGAGCCGCACAAAAAGATGATCGTGAAACGCCGCATTTCACCTGTCCGCTTGATGAAAAAAGCACGCAGAAACGCTGCGGACTGGACGCGACTCGCAGAGATGGCACCCCGTGAATTAGCGGACATTTTAAATCAAATTAAACGGGGGCGATTTGATGTGCATTTGGAGCACAGAAAACTGGACGTATTAATCAACCGTATGATTACGGGGATCCTTACGGCGGCCCTTTTCATGGGCTCCGCATCGATCTTGAGTAATAAGGTCAAACCCACCGTCAATGAGATATCCATTCTCGGTTTGAGTGGGTGCCTCGTTGCCGTTTTTATGGGGTTTCAATTGGTCAGGGCTATCCGCCGCTCACGTGACTAAACATCAGGGTTTGCGTTGCCCTCCTGTGTCTTGTTAGACTGACCCGCTCAGATCGGTTGACGCTTGTTACAAAAGACTTCGAAGGGGCAATTCTTGGACGCACTCACCTATTTTGCATGGGGCGTTTTGGCCTTCATATTTTGTATCATTGTGGGGCTGTTGATTTGGCTCGGCGGCATGCCGGGTAAAATCGCCAAACGGCATCACCACCCTCAGGCTGCCGCGATTGAAATCTGTGGCTGGCTGGGAATTCTATTAGGTGGGATCGGCTGGCCCATCGCTATGGTATGGGCCTTTACTAACCCGGTCTCCATTGCAGTTCAACCGGTTGAGCCTCGATCGGCCAACGACCAACTAGAGTCCTTTGAGAAACGCGTGAGCGAACTTGAGCGTGAGCTTGCAGAGTCTAAGAAACAGGGAGGTGAGAACGCATGATCGCACTTGCCGCTATCGCCTACATCGCCTTAATTATGGTTTGTTATAAGCTTTTTCGCATCAAACCAAATTCCGTAAACGTGGGTCTGTTCACGGCCGCGGGATTTGTTGTATTAGGCGCAATCCTCGTGCTGTGGAAGTTTTCTTCCCCCAGCTCTACCCACTTGATGGTCTCGCGGTACACCGTGCCCCTGGTTCCTCAGGTGAAAGGACCGATTTCGAAAATCGTGGCCCAGCCAAATGTCCCCCTCAGGAGGGGTAAAGACGTACTCTTTGAGATTCAAAAAGACGTTTATGAATTAAATCTGCGGCAAGCGCAGGGTGCCCTTAAAGCCGCGGAAGCTAATTTGGGAGTACTGGAGGCAGCGATTCGTGGCGCCGAAGCGAACATCCGTAAATTGCAGGCCAGTTTAGCTGCCTCGGAAGCCGAATTGAGCGTAGCCCAAGAGACGCAAAAAATTAACGCGGGAGCTATCGCGAAAATCAAAGTGAAGCAGCTTAGCGAAGCATACAATGCGGCTGTGGCGGCGGTTGATCAAGCTGTGGCAACGAAGGAACAAGCCGATCAGGCGTTGCTGGTTTCACGCGAGCAGATCGCCAGCCTAAAGGCGGCCGAGGACACTGCGCAATTTAATTTGAAACAGTGCACGATTTTTGCACCAGCGGACGGGTTTGTGACTCAGTGGACCGCTCGTGAAGGCACTATGGCAGATACCTCTTCAGGGGCAGCGATAGGCACGTTCGTCGATACCAGCAGTACCTTTTTGGTGGCGACGTTTCCTCAAAATATCTTACGTAATGTTATGCCGGGTGACCCGGTCGAAATGACCTTCAAAACCGTACCGGGCAAGGTTTTTACGGGCACGGTCGAAAATATTATTGAAGCCTCCGGCGAAGGGCAAATTAGCCCAAGCGGGAAACTGATGTCACCCACCGACTGGGGCTCATCGGGTCTCTCTTTCGTGCGGTTCAAGGCCGACGATTTGGAATCCGTAAAGTCGCTCGCTTTGGGTACCGATGGAACCGTTTCCATTTACACAGATAAAGGAAAACCGTTTCATGTGATCAGCAAGGTAAGTGCGCGGATTAACGCGTGGATGTACTACCTGAAACCTTTTTAAGCAATCGTTTTATTCTAAGTTGTCATGTCGCAAGTAATTTCCACTCGATTTTGTTGTGTGTTTCAGGTCGCCGCTATTGTTGCCATGCTGGGATGTGCCGGTTGCAACAAGCCTGAACCTAAGTTCCCAAATTCCTCAAAGAATCTCCAGAAACCTTCCAGTAACTGGAAGGATCGTGAGCCCCCAGAAGCAGACGGTCAGCAAGCCGCCATGCCATCCGCCAAGCCACCCGGCGAGGCACCCCAAGGCATGGTTTGGATTCCAGGTGGTGAATTTGTTCGCGGTAGTCTAGATCCGCTGGCGAACGCGAATGAGAAACCGTTGCATCGCGTGCGGCTGGATGGGTATTGGATGGATGCAACCGAAGTCACCAACGCCCAATTTGAGAAGTTTGTTGACGAAACGGGTTATCAAACCGTTGCGGAAAAAGTACCGACGATGGAAGAAATCATGAAGCAACTGCCGCCCGGTTCACCGCAACCTGATGAAGCATTGTTTGTGGCCGGGGCGATGGTTTTCACACCCCCCAAAGGTCCTGTGCCTTTGGAACGCTATGACTTGTGGTGGAGATGGGTACCCGGTGCAGATTGGAAACATCCGGAGGGTCCCGAAAGCAACTTGGATGGGTTGGCCGATCATCCGGTTGTGCACGTTTGTTTCGACGACGCGGTCGCCTATTGCGAATGGGCGGGTAAACGCTTGCCTACAGAGGCGGAATGGGAGTATGCAGCGCGGGGTGGGGAGGAAGGCAAAATGTTTGTTTGGGGAGACACGCCGCTTTCCGAAACCAAGCCCCAGACCAATATCTGGCAAGGGGACTTCCCTTACCAAAACAGTGCGGTGGATGGTTTCATCGGGACGGCACCGGTTAAGGCGTTTAAGCAAAATGGATTTGGACTTTATGATATGTCCGGTAATGTCTGGGAATGGTGCAGTGACTGGTATCGACCCGACACCTACGCTCGGCTGAAAATGACGGGAAACAACCTCTTTGAGAATCCCGTCGGTCCCGACAAAAGCTATGATCCTCGAGAACCTTATGCACCGAAACGTGTGTTGCGCGGTGGATCATTTCTTTGTAACGATTCGTATTGTTCGGCTTACCGACCCAGTGCACGCGGTAACCAAAGCACCGATTCGGGAATGTCACATTTAGGGTTTCGTTGTGTGCAGGATCCGAAGAGCAAGGGTTCTTTTGGGCCACAGCCTGCTCCGAAAAAGAAATAGTCATTTGTCGTGAGAAGTTAGGGACGGATCGGTATGCAAGATCTCCCTTTCGTTGCGAACGTTGTCCCGTCCATCTGACCGACTTGGCGACGCCGAATGGGATGCTTTCCGAAGCGATGTTCATGGGCCACTCACCGTGTTGGGTCATTCCCGTCGCTACGGCCTGAGCCTGATTGCTTGGCAGGTACGTTAATGGGAACTCTGATCTGAGCGTGCGATCGGTGGATGGCGGAGTTTGCCAGCCCGATTAATTGGGAGGGCTTATACAACCGGCCCTGCGAATGCGAGATGGTGGGCTCGGAAAGGAATGCACTAAGCCGCCGAATTGGCTTGGTCGAATTGACTAATAGGCCGCCGTACCTAACCGTTACCTTTTTGGGAAATGGGTTTTCTTCTGCGCGTTTGTGACTGATTCGGCGATGCCAACCACTCTCTTACAAAACCAAACTTGGTGTATCCTTGGCATCGCCTGGGCACTGTTTTTAAGTGCGAGCGGCTGTCGTTGCATTAGCAAACGCGCCGACTGGCGTCCTCCAGAGGTGGTGGCACCCGAATCCATGCACTTGCTTTCCGGCGAAAAATTATCGCGTTGGGAGCAAGCCTATGCGGAAGCGGTGCAACGAGATAAAGCCGATCAATCCTGTTGTGTCGACTATTATTATCAAGCCGCCGTCCTGGCCTGGCCCTGCGTCGATTACGACATTCAAAACAAAACACAATTGAATGTGCGAGCGCGGGATATCTATCACTCCTCGCTAGTTAAATTGGTTGAAAGAGGCCAAGATTATGGCAGGTTCGATCCGCAGAAGGGCCTGATGATCGAAATGCAGGATGGGCAGCATACCGTTCCCGTATTTGTGCGAGGGTTTCCCTGGCGGCCCTTGGAAATTGACCGGCTGGTTCCCGTTGGAACTTATGAAACAGATGATGTGACCCGTCAGTACAGGGCAGATGGTTTGGGGGTCCCGTTGGTGGCGGTGCACAAGCAAAGGCCCGGGATTCCTTTTCAAAAGCAACAACAGACCTATTCTGCGACCATGCTTCTCCGGCCCGGTGATCAACCTCAAGATACCTTTACCTTGGAGTTGGTCGATTCATTGAGATTTGGGACCACTGAAATACAGGGCCGCCAAGTACCCATCCAAAGAGATTTAACGGCTCCCATTGCGTTTGCGCTCAAGGATGTAGATGACCCTTACATCAGATCATTCGTGCAACCTGGTTCCAACAGCGAGAACACCGGGTTGTTCATGATTGAACCCTACCAACCAGGAAAGATCCCCTTGGTGTTTGTGCACGGCCTTTTATCTGACCGATACACATGGGCGAACATGGCCAATGAATTAAGGGCTAGGCCTGATTTGGTTGCCAAGTATCAGATTTTAGGTTTTGAGTATTCGACAGGTGAGCCATTTCTTTCGGGCGCGGCAATATTGCGAAGGCACTTGACGGAACTGCGTCTAAATTATGATCCCGAAGGTTGTCAGCCGGCCATGTCCGAGATGGTCTTAGTCGGCCACAGCATGGGTGGTTTGGTTGCCAAATTACAAATTGCGGCATGTGAGAACCAGCTCTGGGAGACGGTTTCTTCGCTGCCATTCAATCAGGTTGTGATGTCACCGAAGACGCGCAAGAATTTAGGGGAAGCGTTTTTCTTTGAGCCCGTCCCCTCTATTGCCCGGATGATCTATATGGGTACACCCCATCGTGGATCACCTTGGGCCCGGCGACCCGTGGGGCGCTTGGGATCCTGTCTGGTCGAAGATACCGATGAGACCACACGCGCTCATGAACAGGTCATCCAAAATAACCCCGGTGTATTTTCTAAAGAGTTTTCGCGGCGGATTCCCACCAGTATCGATCTGTTGCGTCCAGAAAGTCCGTTGCTCTTAGCCATGGATAAATTACCGACCAACCCTTGCGTGCCCCAGCATTCGATCATTGGATCCTGGGTGCCGATGGTGGGCGCCGGAATGTCGGATAGCGTCGTGCCCGTAAATAGCGCGATCCGAAAAGGGGCCCAATCCGAGTTAATTATTCACGCCAAGCACACCAAATTACATCACTCGGACGCCGGGGTGTGTGAGATTGTCCGCATTCTTCGACTGCACATTGAACAATGCCAGGAAAAACAAACCCAGCCAACCCCTGCGTCTCACGGCGAATTCGAACTGCCCGAAATCGGCAGTGGCCTCAATTAGGTCGGTGTCGTCAGTCATCGATAAGCTGCGGATACCGGATAGCGATGATCGCTCGGAGCATCTGTAATCCAATCAAGCCGTTATCCAGATTTGCTGGGTGATCTATAGCGGTTCACTGAAGGCGTCTGTTTGGGGGCATCGACTAGTGAGACTGACACTCGCCCAGACGGGTGCTTACGTCGACGATTAAAGGATGAAGGGTGTGGCCGTAGTATGGGCGGCAGGCCGTACTCGTTTTTGTTGCACCCGCGGCTTCGCTTAGTTGAAATAAAACGAAATATTCAAAGCTAGTTTCGGAATAGGAGTCATCGATGGCAGCTGAAAAAAGACCTTTGCAAGATCTCATGGAAACGCTTGTGCAGGATAGCGAAGAATTGAAAGTGCAGATTCATTTGGCGGAAATTGAAGCTCGGGAAGAATTTCAACGCTTGTCCTCTAAGCTCGAGGAACTAACGAATCAGTACGAACCGGTAAAAAATATCTTCACAGAGTCAGCCGAAAGTGTGGTTTCTGCCCTGACGCTGGCCGCTGGAGAAATGAAGCATAGTTTTTCGCGTATTACAAAATCTCTGAAGGATACGTCCTAAACAGGCGGGTAGATAAAAGGACGCCGGGAATATGTCCGCGGGCCTATTGCGTCGATCAGTTTTCGTCGCTGTCAGCCTGTAAGCGTGGTCTTATGAAACATTGACACACCATTTACCCCGAGAATGGATGAAACTGATGGATGAAATCACGAAAAAACATGATGCCGAAAGGCTCTTCCTGAAGACGCTTCAGTCGCAAGACGAGGAGTTGGCGGGGGCTGGACGTGTCTTCATGGAAATAATGCATGCAAGAACGGAGTTAACCGATTTGGGCGATTGCGTAGCTGTTTTCGGCTCCGCCCGTTTTCTCGATGGACACCCCTATTACCAGCTGGCACGCGATACGGGGCGCAATTTAGCAAAGGCCGGCTACACCGTCATTACCGGTGGTGGCCCCGGAATTATGGAAGCGGCAAACCGGGGTGCCCGTGAGGGAGGTGGGCGATCTATCGGCTGTAATATCAGCCTGCCCCACGAGCAGCGACCGAATCCATGGGTCGATCGGTTTGTCGAATTTGATCATTTTTTCGTCCGCAAAATGATGATGATTAAACTCTCCAAAGCATTTGTTCTATTGCCCGGTGGGTTTGGAACGCTGGATGAGATTTTCGAAACGATGACCTTGATGCAAACCGGCAAGATTGACCCGATGCCGGTTATTGTCTTGGGGGGAGACTTTTGGAACGCCATGAGAGATTTTGTTTTCAACACCATGATTAAAGAGGGGGCCATTGGTGAGGAAGATTTAGAACTGCTCTCTGAGGCCAGCACAGCGGAGGAAGTGGTCCCGTTGATCCAATCCAGAATGGAGAGCGTCTAGTCCCAGCTGCCTGCCGACGCTCGGTCAACCTGACCTAACCTACCGCTTGGCAAATGAAAGCGAGTTAACCAAGCAGGGTACTTGCCGCTAAAGTCACCCTAATCGTTAAAGGTTAACATTGGAGCGTGCCGATGCAAAACTTAGATTACACCCCTAATGAGGAGTATTGTTATCTTTCGGTTTCGCATCGCTATTTTTGCCTTCACCTTTACCTACAGCACGCTCGCCATTGCTAGCGGTGTCTTTGGGCAGGCGTCCTCCGATGGGACGATTCCATCGCGTAACGGCGTGCTGACCGTTCCCGTGGTCAAACTGGCGGCGACTGGTTCTGCGCAAGAGTTACAAGACGTTGAAGGCGGCGAAGGCACGGAGACCGGTGTAGACGACTTCGCCTTAAACGAGGATGGATTCTACGCAGTCGCAGACGGGGAAATAAGTTCCGCCTCTTCCTTTTTTCAGGAAAGTAATCCTGGTAAGGGGATCGGTTCAGATTTTTTTGGGCTCAGCGATAACTTCGACGAGGGATTGATCATCACGAACGGCAAAGTCGCCATGAAGATTGGCGGGTTTGTGAAGCTTGATGCAATCTACGATTTTAATCCGATCAATTCCACGGATTCTTTTGATACAGCGACGATTGAGATTGGTGCTTTGCCGCGAAAGAACGCGAGACTGCATGCCCGGCAAACTCGTTTTAACGCAGACACACGTTGGGAGTCACCACGGGGTCCCGTTCGGGTTTTTGTTGAAGGCGACTTCTTTTTTAATCAGCGTGAGAATTTCCAGTTAGGCGAAAATAGATTTCGCTTGCGGCATGCTTACATGCAACATGGCAAGTGGTTGGCGGGACAGACTTGGACCACTTTGGCCGACATCGCTGCTTCTCCAGCAACTCTAGATTTTGAGGGACAGGTTGCCTCTGTGAACACTCGGCGAGCACAAATTCGCTGGACTCAGCGCAATCTTTACGGAACCAATTTAGCTCTCGCATTAGCAATTGAAGATCCGTTTACGATTATCGAAGTACCCGACGATGTCGTGGGTGAGGCAAGGACACAAACCCCTGACGGTGTTTTTCGTCTTCGCTACGAAGGAGATTTTGTGCAGACTCAAGTCGCTGGGGTCCTCCGGGAAATCGGTTACCAAAGGAAAGGTCAGCCCGTCGTCGATAGTGCTGCTTGGGGGCTGAATTTCACCCAAGTAACTAAATTGACCAATCGGAACAAATGCTATTCGGAAATTCTCTGGGGGAAAGGGATTGGCAGTTTCAGAGGCATCCCCGATTTTTCTCCTACCCTTGGAGGTGGAGGAACGATATTGGGTTCGGTAGGTTGGATGCTGGGAACCACACATGAATGGAATAAACAGTTTTCCAGTAACTTTGTGTACGCCGAAAATGGCATCACTAACGAACATGGTTTGGCGGGTGACCAATTAAAACGGGTAACCTATTTTGCGGCCAACCTTATCTATACGCCTACGGAACGGTCCTCGATCGGGATTGAGTACCTTTATGGAACGCGAGTAGATTTCGACGGGCAAAAGGGTGCGGCAAACCGAGTCCAATTCGCTTGCACTTATTATCTTCCCTAGGATTTGAGGGGATCTTGAAATCGTGTCTCGGATCCGCAAGATTTTTCGCGTCGGGAACCTAAACGATCATTCGATTGACTGCGTTTTTTGACGCGTAAGGTCTGCCAGGATAACGGTAATGTTATCTCTACCACCGCCGTCGAGAGCAGCCTGAATTAGTTTTTGCAGCGCATCATCTAAGGCGTGGTTTCTGAGAATTTCACCAATGGTTTCATCATCGACCATATCAGATAAACCATCCGAGCAGATCACTAATCGGTCTCCCGGCATGAGTTCGACATTTGAAATCTCGGACTCGACATTGTTTCTCGATGTCCCCAGGCTGTTCAAAAGTACATTGCTGAACTTCTTTGCTCGCTCGTCAGGAATGCCCTGTTCCAACAGCAGTTGTTGTACTGTGTGATCGCGGGTTAATTGTTTCAGTTCACCATCGCGGAAAAGATAGGCACGGGAATCTCCGATTTGGACGATTATGGCGTGTGGGGGCACAATGTAAGCACAGGTTAACGTGGTGCCCATTTTGTTGGCGGAAGGATGATCCAAGCCAAAGTCATCGAATTTTTCTTGGATCCGTTCGATGTACGCATCGACTCGATCTTGAACTCGTTGGGCATCGAAATCCCGGAATTTCATAAGCCAGCTGGTGGCCATTTCAGACGCCTCGATGGCGGTTTCGAGCGCCAGTTTCGAAGCCACGTCACCTAGTTCAGCACCTCCGATGCCATCCGCAACGACGAGGGCATAGGCTTCATCACGCCCATTTTGAAGCTCGATGGAAGGCAGGTTTGAATCTAGTATTTCGCTACTCCGACTGCGTTTCATGATGACGAAATGGTCTTCATTTCTACTACGCTTTAACCCCACATGAGAACTTCCTGCGGCGGTGATCTTGTCTTCGATCCGCTCTTTTAAAAAGAATTTACGTGTGTGTTCTTTGGTTTCGTTGGGATCGTTATCAGGAGCATTTTCGGGCATGTTTTTCACTTTTATGATGTATGGCCTTCAAGGGGTTCGTCTTGCCAACGACCGGCCATGAGTTCGGACACAGTACGTCCGCTTTGACTTTGATTAAGAACAATTTTTACGATCGAGATGATGGGCGTTGCCAGAAACATTCCCACGATGCCCCAGATCAATCCAAAAAACATCAGGGCCAAGAGAAGAACGGTGGGGCTGACGTCAAATGACTTACCCATCAATCGTGTTTCAATAACATTGCCGCTAATGAATTGTATCGCTGAGATAAGGATTAAACAGGTGATCGCCGCGAAAGGACTGAGCTGGGAATTCAAGATCAAAAACGGCACGGGTAAGGCGTTGGCTACCAACGGCCCAATGTTGGGAATGAAATTGAGCGCAAATGCCAAAGTTCCAAACAAAATCGCCAGGGGTACACCAAAGATCCATAACACAAACCCAAAGGTCAGCCCGGTGAAAAAAGAAATGACCGTCTTCATCACCAGATATTTACGGACCTGTGTTTCAATCTCTTTGATTAGTTGGGGGCGTTTATCGCTACTCTGTCCATGTTCCGATAAAAGGAAGAACACAAAAATCAAAATTAAGACACCGTAAGACAGAAGCGTCGATAGAGATGACACTAAGGTGAAAAGAATGCTTTGCAGGTAAGTCGAAAGCGCTTTCACCAATTCTTGCAGGGCTTGGCTGGTTTTTTC
>CAJQPP010000027.1 GCA_905480235.1 uncultured Pirellulaceae bacterium | reverse complement strand
CCGAGCTTACGACGTATAACGCGGCAGCTTAGGAAGGCATGAGAAATCCGCCAGCCCATGCATTAGATTGCAAAGGGACAACAATAAAAAAGAGAGTGGGCGATGAGGGACTCGAACCCCCGACATCTTCGGTGTAAACGAAGCGCTCTAGCCAACTGAGCTAATCGCCCCCACTTATGGAACGTCTAACGGTTTCCGATAGACGTCCATATCGTAAGAAATTGTCGGCACAATTTAAATCGGGCCTTAGAAGATTTTCGTAGGAAATCTAGGGGATTCTTCCGTCTCCCCGTTTTGGCCCCCGACTTTGGAAGCGATAAAAGCCCGTACGGCGCTATCCGCCTGCCAGGCAGGACCACTGAAACCATCTACGGCTTTTTTGTCGCCGTGTTGAGTTTCGACCCTACTTTTTCTTTTTCAGTTTGGAGCCTGCAACTTCACCCGCCGGAATCTGCGTGTTGAAACTGGTTTTCATCTCGCCTTTTTTCTCTTGCTCGTAAATTTGGTCTAAAGCTGCCAAGAACGCAGGCGTCATGACTTCAACTTCGAGCTTTTTTCGGTCATCGCCTTCTACTGCATCCCATTTGGCCGACAAGTCTTGGCCTTTGAGTTGTGCGAAAAAGACTTGCCCTACTTCGTTTCTTTCGGTCTTCTTCTCGCCTTTTACATGACACATGTTGCAGGTCACTTTGAGGCCTTGAGGCTTGTATTTCTTTTCTAACGTCTTTTTGAAAATACCGTGACCATTCGCGGGCACTGCAATCATGGAGACCATCAGTCCAGCCAATAACGCGACAACGATTCCTTGGAATGCGTTTTGAGGCGTCGTTAACTTGATGTTTATCATTGTTATTCTCAGCAAATATGGGAATCAATCAGACCAAAGGGGGATAATCTAAGCCCCGTCCTACCTTTATGATCGGCAGATAATGCGAATTCGTCAACTGTTGGCTTGGTTTGACGTCGGGCGAAAGTGAATGTTTTGGGGTTCTTTGTGAAAGCGCTCAGTACATTTCGCAAAATTCATTCACCGTACACGATGGGTCGGTGAGGCTTTTGTCACCCAAGCCCGTGTTTTACTTGGGCATTCGATTGGGAACGGCATGTTCGTACGGCATTTCGGTCAGTTCCGCATGAGCCTTGACTGTGTCGAGCATCGCTAGTGATTCGTTATCTCGATCCGTCGCAACGGACTCTTTTTGGCACTGGAAGCAGGCTACTTTCTGACCCAACAGAGAGACTTGCAATCTTCGCTTTCGACCGCAGTGGGGGCAGGCGTGGGTAAACAAAACCATGAAAAAGCGTTCTCCCGAAAACCAAAAAGATAAACGTCGTTGTCTTGAGGCGGTTCAAGACGACGAATTATTCACAAATCGAGAGGGCTCACAAGCAGGAAAATTTATCGCCGGGAGCAACGAATGCCGTGGAAACCAGTTTTGTGTTCGGCAAATCAACCAATATCGATGTTTTTCGACTCGGCAGCGGATTCCCCAAACTCAATAGATTGTTGCTCGGCGACCAATTCTTCGATATCCGTCACTTTGAGGTGAGACTCCATGGTTTCCACGATGTAATCTTCGAGCGATGCCAGGACCTCCGCCAGTTCCATACTCAGTTGTCCAAAGTGAGTTTGGTAAACATTTGCCTTTAAATTTAGGCGTCCGATCGACCTATTGTCGGCCGTTAGCGGTAAATCCAGTTGCCAGCTTTCCTCCGATTCATTTTTTGTCTTATCCGTGTTTTTGTATTGAGCATGAAAGCTCTCGTGAATCCACGGAAGATTCAGGTCGAAAGTCATCTGGTTTACTTGGTGTTTCTCCGCGAATTCACGAAGGACTTGCCAGCAGAGTTCCCAATCTCTTTCGCCTTGCAACCTAATAGACGTGTGTTCGGCGGAGTCTTTGAGCGACTTGGGGGATGCAAGAAAAGAGCGCACCGCAGATTTGGAGCGGTGGGAAACCAGTTTGAACTCGGCAATCCCAAATATCCGTCCAACGAATAAAAATACGGCGACGGACAATATTGCAAGGGCAGCGTATTCTGCTTTTTGATTAATCAGGGCCATGGTGCCGCCTGTTGCGGTCATCAGGCACATTGCGAAAAATAATAGCAGTGCCTTTCTTGGGCCAAATCCTTTTCCAATTAATGCATGATGCAGATGCCCGCGATCCGTGTCATAGATACTGCGTCCGGTTAATTTTCTCCGCAGGATGGCTGCGATGGTATCGAACATGGGAATTGCGAGTAAAGCAATCGGAGCTAAGAAGGCATAGGAGGTTGCCTGCTTTGCTCCACTTTTGATTGCCATTGCTGCAATAAACAAACCAATCAACATGCTGCCGGCGTCCCCTAGAAAAGCGGTCGCAGGTGGGAAATTAAATTTGAGAAATGCTAATAGTCCACTCGCCACCGCAGCGCAAAGAATCGCGTCCCGAAAGTGAGATGCCTGAATGTTTTTTTCTGTTATTTCGGCGTCAAAAGGAATTGCGAAAGCGAGACCTAATGCCATTACACATAGTGCGACACTCGTCACAATGCCAATGGTCGTTGCAAATCCATCGGCCCCGTCGAGCAAATTCACGGAGTTAATACCGATCAAAATCCAAGCATAGGCAATTAAAATATAAACAAACGGCAATTCTTCATGAAAGTGCATGCCAAAAATAGAGATGATATCGAAGCGATAACCAAACCATATCAAAACGGTGGCTGCCAAGAATTGACCAAGCAGTTTTTGACGACCTCGAATTGCAAAACGGTCATCAACGATTCCGACGGCTAAAATTATCAAACTGGCAAACAACAAACCTTGCAGTTTTCTGTCCCTAGCAAAGGATAAAAAGGCAGAATCTTGGCCGACTAGGCTGATTAAAATCAACGTCAAAAGCACGGTCACAAAAACGGCAATACCGCCAATTAAAGGCACCGAGTTGGAGTGCAGTTTGCGTTTTTGATCTGGCGCATCAACCAATCCGAAACGTCGCCCCCATTTTTTTGCCACGGGTACGATTAGCAACCCTAAGCAGAGAGCGGAGACCGCTGCGAAAATTACGGCTGAAATAGGTGAAAATTCAAGCATTAGGGAGTTTATGAAAAGGGAGCACAGTAGATGCTGTCTTGTGTTTCGTGGTAGTCGGACTCATATACCAGCCTTGAAGCGGTCAATAAAGCAGGCGTGTCGGTTGCCGAGTTGGTTCTGAGTTTTGCTCTTAATCTCGATACAATTTCCGTGCCTCTTCGGAAATTTCATTAAGACGTTTGCGATCTTTTTTTATTTTGGTTTGGCGTTTTTCAGCCCTGTCTTTTCGCTTGAGGTCATCCCAGGCGTTTTTGCCCGCTGCGATGGTATCAAGAAGCTCCTTTTGCCTATCTTGGAGCGTGTCAGTACCTTCCATGATTTCCTCGCAACGCTTGATTATCAAGTTCACTAATCGATGCCGAAATCCCAAAATGTCGGGATTCAGACTGATCAAGAGCTTCTCTGTTTCGATGGCGCCTGGTAAATCCCCAAGGTTTTCTTGTACTTCGGACAAAATGACCAAGGAATTTTTGTGCCAATCCTGACTCTCTTCAAGAAGCCTCACGATTCTTTTATAGAGTTCCGATCTTCGGGGTTCCAGCGATTTTGACGCCATCTGATTTTCCGCGAAGTTGTAAAGTAACTGTACGTTATCCGGCAGGATTTTGCTCGCAATTTGCTCCGCTGGCATGTAGGGCAACGTCACCGAGATAACTTTGCGGTAGTTTTGCGGGCTTATTTGCAAGCACTTTTGGAGGTTAAGGCAAGCGGTATCAACGCGATCCGCTTGCAGGTTTAGAATCCCGCAAATGAGTGCAATTGTGGCGTTGGCGGGGGCCAATTCTAAACCGCGTTGAAGATGAGGCAGATCGGCATTTCGACTTGGCGAAACGGCATGCGTTTGTCCAAGCAGGACGTGTACCGCCGGGTTTAACGGGGATCGAGAACGTGAGAGTTTCAAATAATATGCAGCAGGCAATAGATTTTCGCGGATTAGTGGATCGCGAATCAGTTTTCTGATCGCCCGTTGGTCATCTGCCAACCACGCTTGATAAACAAGTCGATGGAGTCGATCGATGCCCGTCGAATAGTTCCATATCTTTTTCCGGGTGTCTTGGTCCGCAGAGATTGAGGCGTCACTTTCGAGGATCGCATTGAATAATTGAATGCGATAGCGATAAAGGTAAAGTTCGGCAAGACGCAGCAGACCGTTCGCTTCGGGTACCTGTTGGACCGCCTCTTTGAGTCCTTCAATGCGAGTGCTAACCTCCTCCAAACTCATCGTATCGTAATTATCGGTTTGAGGCGTGTCGCCCAGGCTTCTTTCCATAGTGGCATAATGCCGGGATGACACAAACGAAAATAATGCGACACAGAAAATCACAAGCATCAATCCAAATGCGACCCATCTGGGCAAGCCAAAACGGAAAAAGGATTGGTTTTTTAAACGGTCAGCCAATGCGTGAGTTTGGCCTGAGATGAATCCACAGATCGTCGCTAATAAAATCGTGTTGGCGGGAATGAACCAACCAAAGTCAAAAACCGCTGAAGTCATTTGACTTGTTAGGAGAAACGTACCCATTAAACAAACGGACGCAGTCTTGGGTGAATTGCCGTTCCTTGCCAAAAATCGAAGAGATGTGAATAAAATAATGATGGCTGAAAACAGGAGCAGCAAACCGATGACACCGGTTTCCATGAGCGTCTGGAAATACTGATTTTCGGCAAAGTAGAAAACACGCCGCTCATCGTCGACGCGGTACAATCGGTGTACGTTCAGGTAACTTCCCAAGCCGCTGCCGAGCGGGCTGAATTCCAGTATAGCTGGCGCCGTTTGAGACCAGTGTTGAGCACGTTGGTCACGATTAAGAAGGTCCGAGTCAGAAAGTTTTCCCAAACGTTGAGAGAGTTGGTCTCCGGTTTGACTGAAATTTAACGCTCCCAATACCAACAATAGGCCGAGGGTGATGCCAATCAAACCCCGTGACGATTTACGTGAGAGGCAATAGAAGGTGACCGCGCTGGCGCAGCCGATTCCCAATGCCAGAAATCCACCTCGTGAGACGGTGAATAGAATGCCTGTCGTGATGATCAGCGTGGCCAATGCCGCTAAAAGTTTTTGAGCATTTAGTTCGGAAACAAAAATACCCAAATGCAGTCCCGCTCGTTTCCAAATTGGATACTCCTTGGTCACGATTAGTCGAGGACCTTTGCCGGCCTGGGTGCTGGAGTGAAAAGCACCGTATAGCAGTGCCAGACTGCCAGCCAGGCACATGAGCAGATATCCCGAGGCATTATTTCGATTTACAAAGGGGCCGATGGGCTGCACGATGTCTGCAATCTCCCAGCCGTAGATAGTTAAATCACCACTCAGGCGCTGGACAATCCCGTAAAGACTGATGGCCACTCCGTTGAGGGTGATTGCAAAAGGTAACAGATAGACGAAGCGTCGGGAGCTAAAAAAATAACATCCCAAGATCAGACAAATCAAACCTAGCATCAAAAGGTTAAACATCTTGGCTGTGCCGTCGACATCCATCGTAATGCGGGCGTTGACGGAGATTGGATCTGCTTTGTCCTCTAGCAATTCTCCGGGGACGGGTGACGAAAATTGTTCGTAGAGTTCGGCTTGCCGTGGTGCAAGTCCGCTTGCCAAATCATCGCTTAATGGAAGGGTCTGTAAACCGACCAAAACTAAACCAAGGATGACCGGTATTGCCAAAAAAGGAAATCGATGGGTCGACCTCGAACCCAGCACCATGGAAAACCACCAAGCTGCTAATCCTGTAACTGCCATTCCAGAAAACCAGCTTTGGGCAGTTTGTGAGACCCCGCCGAAACACCAAGGGGAGCTGATAACCAACACCAAAACAATGATTCTTCCCAACCACTGAAAGAAGTTGGAAGCGGCTGAGGTTGTCTTCTTTTTGCGATGTTTGCCGGTTCCTCCATTAGATGGTTTGTCACCGGCTAAAGGGAGCGATCCCATGATTGGGATCTTGGATTGGCTAGAGGCTTCGCCACCGAAATTTCGGGTATTCGATTTTGTTTTGCGGGAGGAGGATGCGTGGATGCGCTGTCTCTTCCGTCTGGAGGAGCCACTTCGTTTTTCGGAGGAGTCATCCATGCTCAAAATTAACGCCGGACAAATTTTAGTGAGTGGTGTTGTGAAGTGCGTTGATAATCAGCGGTCTTGCCGGCCTGGTTACCGACTAGGCAGAGAGCACATTATTGTTGCGTTTTGCTGCGAGCCTAGGTGGGAACCGCCCCTTTTTGACCGGTTAGCTCCGCCATGAAGCCCTGAAACGTGGAGAGTTATCAAGATTTAGATAATGTTGAAAGGAGTGATTTAGCCGATCAACATTTGTCGACACCTCATTGTGTCAACTGGAAATCAGTCTCCGCCACGGCGGGGGATGGTAAAGGTGTAAATCACGATAATGGATCCGATCGCCAACAGACTCCAAGGCATCCACTCTTTCCTACTGATGGTCACCGTGCGGGGCACGGAAGCAGGTTGCTGATTAGAAGCGTTCTGGAATGGGGAGTCGTAAGCGCCCCCGGTATTGGCAGCAGTGTTCGGCGTCGCCGGTCGTAATCGCCTAATCTCCACCTGTTCCACAAAAAACAGCTGAGATCCGAGGAGGATCATCGTAATTCCAAGAGCTAAGAAAAGAGCGCGCCAAATCATGGCAATGGTTTCCTGTAATGGCTTGAACGTGTTGTGGAAGACGGGAAATAGCCTGTTTCCCCTTTTCTTATGATCGTCTAACAGAGCCGATCTCCAGCAATTGTCACTGTCGTTTCGCGTTATAGTGAATGCACGGAAAACGCGGAGGACCCTCTCGCTGCTGAAATTGACGTCAAGTCAAAAGATGCGGTTTTGGCGAAAGGTACTGCCGGTTGCTTAAATGGTTGTTAGAATGTCGGATAGCAAAGACGGGGCATATTTAAGACAGAGGGTGAGTTTGACCATGAGCCAAGACAAAGCTTCAAAGATTCTGATCGTCGATGATGATCCATCAATGATCCGTACTATGACCGAAGCTCTGGAGCAGGCGAAGTTTGAGATAGTCTCCGCGCCAGACGGCAATCAAGGCCTTGCTTGCATCGAGTTTTTTAAGCCGGATTTGGTTATCCTCGATTTAATGATGCCCAAACGGAGCGGGTTGTTAGTGTTAGAGGGAATGCGGGAGATGGAGCAGTATATTCCGGCCATTATGGTCACCGGAAATGATGGTAATCGCCATCGACATTACGCCGAGATCTTGGGAGTAGACGCGTACCTGACTAAGCCGATCCGAGTAGAACTGCTAGTCCGAACCGTCAAGCGGGTCCTCGAGGAAGCAGGTCAGGCGTCAGCCTAGTTGGACGTCACAGAGGTTCGCCCAGAAAAGAAATTCGCGCTAAGGCGTATTGAGAGTAAGCCAAGCCATTGCTTGACACCGTTTCTATTTTCCGATGTCCCGAGTTTCTGCGGGGCCGATATTGCTGGCTTTCTTGTTTTCCCGCTTGATCGCCTCATAAACTTCTTGCCGGTGAACCGGGATGTTTTTCGGAGCATCAATCCCAAGGCGAACTTTATCACCGCGAATGTCGACGACGGTGATCATTACGTCATCGCCGATCATGATACACTCATCGCGGTGTCTTGAAAGGACTAACATGACGAACTCCAGGTGTGCAGGGCCAAATCGAATTTATAAACAAACAGGAAAAATGCTTGTGAAAGCATCACAAAAATCCAGCAGTACTTCCCTGCAAAGTCGACTTCGGAAATCGACTGTTCGGCGGACGTGCCAGAACTGCTGCTGATTCCGTCATCGACAGAGTGCAACAGAATGCTTGCTATAATTCTTAGGGCTCACGCTTATGACGAAACTAACGCCTGTGTTGCGGTCGCTCTAAGCGATTCGACGCATTGGCAGCGGTAACGCTGTCAATTCGTATTGTATCGGTTGCTGGTCCGTCGTAATGACTTGGCAACCAAGTCGACGGTCAAGATTGATGATGATAGGTGCTCTCAGATTCAACGTTAGTACGTCATGATCGCGACTGACGATCGAAAGCACGTAGGCTTGGTTGACAGAGCCGAGATGTAGCAACTCGATATCGATTGGATCCAATCGGACCTGATACTCCGGAATGAAGCGTCGCGGAGATACCACGGGTAAGGCAATTTCTGCGGATTGCATACTTTGGAGCCATGCCACTGATGGGTTCGCAGCGTCGGCAAGAATGACCCAATGTTGACATTCTTCGAAACCTAACAACCCGCTTCGGAAAAACAGGATGTCGTCAGGTTGGATGTCTACGTTTCCAAATCGGGATGTATGAATTTTCATTTCCAGTTCCACCATTTGCCTGTTGAGCTTCGCTGACAAGGCACCCGCAACATCGCGAGGATTTGCCAAAAACAGTCGAGCTCATCATCAGGTTTCGTCAGGTAAGCTAGGTGGAGTCCAACGATTGTGCCGAAAGTTACCAAGATTGTTGAAAATCAGGCTGAGATAATAGCGAGTGCTATGCTGGCTTCGAATGCCAGCATTTTCCAGATCTAGGGATCGGCGGGTGGGTCTTGAGGCACTTCGGATTCCCCGGAACTTGGGTCGCCATCTGTTTCCGCTGTCGGCGGTAACGAGATCGCAGGCGGATTTGCAGAAGCGGAGAGTGGGGCCAATTGTTGATGGGCTGGAACCACGACACCGCAGGACACACACCACTGAATGGCTTGATCCATGGTGATATCCAGGTCGATGGTTTGGCTTTTGGCGATGGAGATTACAAAACCAGTTGCTGGCATGGGGGAGGTTGGCATCAGTACGCTAACCATTGGCTCGTTGGCAGCAGTGCGAATATCCAGCATGCTTTCACCGGTTACAAAACCGATCGTCCAAATACCTTTTCTTGGATATTCCACGGCCACGACTCGCGTAAATTGAATTTCGTTTTCGCTGAAGGCAAAATCCGTGACCTGTTTAACGGAGGAATAAACGTTGCTGACGATCGGTACGCGACCAATCAGGGATTCCACGTAGGCCCATAACCATCTCCCGATACCAAATGTGAAAAGCCGTCCCAAAAAGTACATTGCCAGAACAAAGACCGATAGGAATGCTGGGATCACTAAATGACGCGGCAGGTACTCCAAGCGTACGAACCGGTGGTAATAAGCGGCAGCAGTATCTGGACGAGGTTCTCCTGGATTGGCGGCTACCAAAAGAAAAACGGTCTTGGGTATCCACTTCTGATTAATTTTGACGAGCTGCGTACCATCTTCTGCCAGATAACTTGGCGGATCCGTCGTGTAATCAATCCCTGCGTTATTCCGAGCGCTGGTTTTGATTTCTTGCATGACCTGAATGTCGTCACGAACATCCGATATTGCCCACACGATGGACTGCTTGGAGATTGCTTCCACGGGTCGAAGCACGTAAGAATCGATGATGTTCCAAGCCCAGAGGAATAAAACGATCGTCAGCAAGGGCGGTGTGACAATCGCCAGTCCGCGAATGACGGCTTTGCGGAATGGTAGGAACGAATAATACCACCAGCTTTTGGGGGTCGAATTCGAACGCGATTTGTTATCTGACTTGGATGGCGACAAAATCGATTCCGTGGGGGTTAGTTCTCAAGCTGGCAAGGAAGGTTCTAAAAGAAAGATCCTGCGGGGATGTGTTGACCTCATAAGTCATTTTTAATTCGCACGTTCGAGGATTGCCGACCGGTGCCTCTAGCAATGATACCCAAATGCACCGCTTTTACCCCAGCTCTTTTTAATATCTGTAGGGCCTGCAGGACGGTAGCTCCGGATGTCATGACATCATCAATCAATAATATTGTTGCTCCCTGTAGATCGGTTTTCGTGGAAATCTTGAAACACTTCTTAACATTTTCGAATCGTTGTGAAATTGACAAAGTTCCCTGTTTGTGGGTTTTTCGCGCTGTGACCAGCAGTTTTTTGGATTTGCCTTGCCAAAACGGTACGCGGCAAATCGATTCCACGAGCAATTCCGATACATTGAATCCGCGCCGCAAGCGTCTTTGCCAGTGAATGGGTATGGGCGTCACCCAGTCGATTTGCTTCATTAAACCCGTTGCGGCATTTTTTGACAGGTACTGGGCTAATAAATTACCCATTTGCAGGGCGGTAACTTGGCCGTTCCGCGTTTTCATGCGTATCACCAAATCTTGCACCAAGCCCTCGTAATTGGAAAGTGACGTAACGCTGGCAAAACGCTGGGGCCAAGATTGGCAAAAAGCGCAATCCGGAATTGCGGTCAATTCGCCCTTAAAACGGGCGCCGCACCCAACACAGACCTTCTGCGGTTGTGTGGAGTTAATAAGGGATAAACAGGGGCGACAGAAGTGAGTCGGTTCGCCACTCGGCAAGGCGGTTTCGCATGCCACACAGATCGGGGGTGCCAGCAGGTTTGGCCACGCTTGATTCCAGGTCCAATGATGGGACTCCGGTTTAATAAAGTGAAAATCCATAGCGAAATACCCCTTACCAAGGAAAGATTGCTATCGGCCCAAGTCCCCAAAAAAATTATAATCCTATTCCGGTCTAAGTTGTCATCCCTAATCGTCCTTAAAGTCTTCTTGAAAACGCTATGTCGATTATCGATAGATACATCATCAGCGGGTTCCTGAAAATCTTCTTGATTTGCTTTACGAGCTTCTCGGGTCTTTTCATTGTTGTGGATGCATTCACGAATCTGGAGGAGTTCCTTGAGATGGGAAGCTCCGGCAGTCTGGTGAATGTGATTGGCTCTTATTATGGGCCACGAATATTGCAGTTCTTTGACCGCACTGCCCCGTTGATTGCCTTGGTGGCGGCCATTTTTTCTGTGGCTTTCATGCAACGCTCGAATGAGCTAACCGCGATATCAGCGGCGGGTATATCCAAACGCCGCATCGCCAAGCCTCTGGTGTTAACGACATTGGCGATTGTGGTTTTGACGATGGTAAACCGTGAAACGTTGATTCCCGCTTTCCGCAATCTACTTGCCATGCAACCGCAGGATTTGTCCGCAGGTAAGGCACGATCTGTCGCCATGATCGACGATCACGAAACGGGTATCAGCATTCGTGGCAAGGAAGTGATGCCCGTGAATCAAGAAATACGGGGACCCGTTTTTACCCTGCCCCCTGAACTGGGACATTTGGGGTCAACCATCTCTGCGGGCCTAGGACATTACCTACCCGAGAATCAAGACCACCCGGCGGGGTATTTGCTTAGCCAGGTAACCAGCGATATTAAACCCGGCGCGAATCTCACAGACTCTCCCCAAATTGTTTTTCTACCGGAGCAAAATTCGTGGCTTGGGTCGGAGCAAGTATTTATCGCCTCATCTGTCGACACCCTGTATTTGGCTTTTCCCAAAGAGATGTCCCGAAATGCAACGCTGGGAGAGATGGTTCAACGCAGCCACGATACTTCCTCATGGTCAAATCAATTGAAAGTGGATATTCATTGGCGGATCGTGCAACCCATTTTTGATATGTCCATTTTATTGATTGGCTTGCCGTTGGTGATTTCCCGAGGGGAACGTAACTTGTTTTTCTCGGCTGGGATCTGTTTGACGGTTGTGATGTTGATGTTCTTGGTGGCGATCGCATGTCAGGGAATGGGGGCATCACGCGTGCTTTCCTCTGCCTCGTTAGCGGCTTGGTTACCGATCATTTTATTCTTGCCGTTTGCGGCTATGACCTACCGACTGCTGGATTATTGACTTTCGACATCCGCGGGCCAACAGCGGGGGCGGTCATAGCATCACCGGCAATCTGGATCTGAGCGGTTGAGATTATGTCGTTTGGTTTTTACGCAACAGCCCGATGGCTTGTTCCGCCAACTCGGGAGTGGCCGCTGCGAGCATGCGGGGTTGTTCAAGATCGAGTTGGTTTCCCTCAACATCCGAAAGGCAGCCCCCGGCCTGCTGCAAAATCAATTGCCCTCCGGCGATATCCCAGCTCTTCAAAGTGGTGGCCCAGTAAAGGTCCAGCCTGCCAGCTGCCAAATAACAAAGATTGAGCGCTGCAGACCCCAGCCGACGAAATGAACGCGTTGCAAATAAGAGGCTTAGAAAGTCTTTCAGTTCTGCAGATTCCTCATCAATCGCCGGCGGCAAACTCACCACCGCCAATGCCTTGGTTAAATCGCAACAGTCACTGGCATGGATCGGCTGGCCATTCAGTGTAGCGGGGGAATTTTCATCGGCTGAATACATCTCATTCAGCCACGGATCAAAAACGGCAGCCGCAATAATGCGACCTTGATAGCGCAGGGCGACGGAAACGGAAAATGACTGCAGGCCATGCACATAATTCAGCGTGCCGTCCAACGGATCAACAATCCAAGTGAATTCGGAATTTTGATTTCGTACCATCGGTAGCGCAATGTCTTCTTCCCCAAGAAAATGATGTTCAGGGTGGGTCGCATGTAACGCATCGTGGATCGCACGTTGCGAGGCAAAATCAGCATCCGTTACAAGGTCCTTAGGCCCTTTTTCGCGAGTTTCAAACGCAGCTCGGTGCCGCATGAGTTCTTGTCCGCCGAGTTGAGCGACCAACTGACACGTTGCAACATAGGATTGGGGGTTGGGGTGCATGGGTAAATATTTATCCCTTGTGGTCGAGGCGTTAGCAGGAGCGGAACGGAATAACTTGAAATTTGACAGGTGCTTGGACTGCTGGCGAGATGGAACGAGCCATTACTTCGGAATGGCGGCCGTGAAATTTTTCCAAATGCTGGACTTCAGGAACAAAGCTGTTAGTATCGAATATATCTTATACGGAGATATATCCGTCCTTTGGGGCAGCCCTTTGGGACAACTTTGGCCTCTTCTCTGTTCCGGCCCCGCCGCATTGCTTTGCAAGCGGTGGGGTTTTTTTGTGTCATGCTCGAAACTTCGGCATCGGAGATTGGTCAGTCGCCCAGTTCACCGCTGTTGATGCTAACATTCTCTGCGAATTTCTCGAACCATGTTTGAAAGATGGCGTGTCTTCTTTTCGGGACGAGTCCAAGGCGTAGGGTTCCGATACACCGCGGTCCAACGGGCCAGAAATCATCCCATTACTGGCTGGATTCAAAATCTAAGCGACGGCCGCGTTCTGTTGGTGGCGGAAGGAAAGGCCCAGGAACTTCAGATTTTCGTGGATGAGCTTTCCGCGGCGACTCACGGCAACGTGAACGGTTTGGAGATTCAAAGGGAGCGACCAAGCGGGGAATTCTATGATTTCCGAGTGTTAAGTTAAGAAAGTTAGGTGCCCTTAAAATGCTCTTAACCGGAATTCCCGATAGAGGGTGATTCCTACAAACGCCCAGTGGTCGAGTTTCCCAGCGAAGCGCATAATAGTGGTTGAAACGCAGGTGGTTGTCCTGCCAGAATGGGGACGACTGGGCCGGTTGCCTAACCAAGCGGCATAGGTCTCCGTCCTTATTTTCTTTGATTGCTACGTTCTAGCGCGACGAGGCTTTGATGTGCCTGCCAATGGCCACGTCCAAGTCGTTGGGTTTGTCGCGAAATTTGAGTTTCCCTTTAGGATCCCTGTTTGATGATGTTACTGGCTCAATCTGAAAAGATCACTAACTGGCTGACTCCTGTTTGGACGCTCTCGACCGGGATCGGTTTAGGGTTCCTGATTGTCTTAGTACTTTGGGTATGTTTGGTTACTCTGGGGCGGATCAAGGGAATTAATACCCTGCACAAGACCCCTGCGGGTTTGATTGCCTCGCTGATTTTGTCGACCGCGTTGTTTTGCATTCTGTTTTTTGGGATTACCTTTCCGCGGGGATTTTGGTCCCAAGGTGATTTGAGTGCAGCGGATTGGGGACGCCAGTTAATGCTGTTGTCTCTGTTTTTTGGTGGCGGATCCTTAATCGTTGGTTTTGGAACGGTCGCGGCGGTATCCCGAAAAAATAACCCTGAAGTTTCAACCGTTCTGTGGAACGGTATGTTGTATTGGACTTCTTTTGTATCTCTGTTCGCGATTGCATTTTCGTTAATCGGCATGTTTTTGGCCTACAACGATGGTTTTGGAAGATTATTGTTTGTTGAGAAGCCAAACGAGTTTTTTGATACGCTCGTTCGGTTGCCAGAATTAGGTGAAAAACGTGCTTCCTTTGTCGTCGAATCTGGAACGCCTGTCGGCGGGGCCTTGATCGACGAAGTTGCGTTTGATGGAAATGATTTGCGTTGGGTACAGGTTAAGACCAATCAACCGATTGAATTGGCATCGCGTCCTTTTGAGGATGGGATGCAGCAGGCCGAGTTTTTGGATTTGGCGGCATCCGAGGAATTCAACACCTACGTCAAGCGACCTGATGGCCAGGACAAACGTTTCGGGAACGAACCCATCAATGGTGTTTACATCAACAATCGCGGCGATGGTGCCGCAGAAGTATCCATTGTTTGGATGATCGGCCCCAAGGTGCCTGAGTCCAGCATGGTGCTGTGGGCAGCCTTCGGAGTCGTCGTGCTCTACTTGGGATATATCTTTCTCATGGCCGGGGTACCCAAGATCTTTGCTGTTGCGCAATCGACGTTTAAGACCGAGGTGTCCCAACCTGTGTTCTTGATTTTGTTGGTGATTGGTTGTGCGTTCGTCGTGGTATCAGTTTACATTCCCTACAATACGTTTGGGGAAGATATCAAAATGTACAAAGACTCGGGGCTTACTCTGATTCGGGTACTGGGAGTATTTCTGGCCGTATGGGCAGCCAGTAAATCTTTAGCCGAAGAGATTGAGGGAAGAACGGCCCTGACCGTGCTTAGTAAACCGGTCAGTCGGCGACAGTTTATCCTCGGTAAATACGTTGGTATCGGCATGACGATTGCCTTGTTATTTATCTTGATCGGCTTGATGTTTTTCATCGCCACGAGTTACAAACCCGTTTACGATAGCGGCGAATCGACGGTTCGCGATTTCGCATGGCAAACTTGTCACGTTGAGGCAGGTAGTACCGTGCCAGGGATGATCCTTGCGTATTTGGAGTCCATGATATTTGCGGCCATCAGTGTCGTGATATCAACGCGACTGGGAATCTTGGCCAACTTCTTGATCTGTTTTGCGATTTACATTCTTGGACACCTCACGCCATTGATCGTGCAGTCGGCAGAAGTTGCCCAGTCTTTTGAGGGTGTTGTTGTTTTTGGTCAGTTGATTTCCATCGTCTTCCCGGTGTTGGACCATTTTGACATCAATGCGGCGATTACCGGCGGCGTACCTGTGCCCGTGATCTATCTTGGTTGGGCCATTGTTTACAGTGGTCTGTACGGATTGATTGCCTTGTTGTTGGCCTTGGTATTGTTTGAAGATCGCGATCTCGCATAGTCACTCGCTGGATGGGGATCGCGCCGACAATGGTCTTTGAGCGGTTTTCTTGCTTACTCGTCCGCAGGTAATTTCTGATTGAAAATCCGCGATCCCATGGATGTGTGGTAATTCATACCGTGCCCACCGAGGTCGATTCGTGATCTCGTTTTGCTCAAGTGATTGAGTCTCGTATTGGCAAGGCTTACACTGGCGGGTATTCACTTCGCCATTTCTCTCAGGAGCCTATTCATGACCCGTTTGCTTGCCATCGTGCTGATGTTTGCCGTCACAGGCGTAACTCAGGCCCAGTCCATTAAGAAAGTCACGTCGGTGGAAGGCGTCTCAGAGTATCAGCTCGAAAATGGAGCCCGTGTGGTTCTATTTCCAGAGGCCTCTCAACCGACCGTAACTGTCAATATGACCGTCTTGGTCGGTTCACGTCACGAAGGTTACGGCGAAGCGGGTATGGCTCACTTGCTAGAACATATGGTCTTCAAAGGGACTCCTACGTTTGCGGACATTCCCCGCCAACTGCGAGATCATGGAGCGTCTTTCAATGGCACGACCAACCGGGACCGCACCAACTATTATGAAACTCTACCGGCGACCGATGAAAATCTTGAATTCGCAATCAAAATGGAATCGGACCGATTGGTTAACAGTTTTATCAAGCTTGAGGATTTGCAGTCGGAATTCAGCGTGGTCAGGAATGAATTCGAACGAGGGGAAAACAGCCCGCAAAGTGTGCTCCGCCAGCGGGTCATGGCGGCCGCATTCGAATGGCACAACTATGGCAAAACGACGATCGGAAACCGTTCTGATATCGAGCGTGTGCCAGTGGATAATCTACGCAGTTTTTATCGTAAATATTATCAACCCGATAATGTGGTGATGATCATCACGGGGCGCTTCGAGGAAGCGAAAGCGTTGGAGTTGGTAAATAAGTATCTCGGATCGATTCCTGCTCCCGAACGTAAATTGGATGCAACCTATACCGAAGAGCCTCCCCAAGATGGGCCTCGACAAGTTGTATTGCGACGAGTGGGGGAAATTGGTTCGTTGACCACGGCCTTTCATATGCCAGCCTCAGCACATAAAGACTGGGCGCCACTCTCGATTTTGGCCAGTGTGCTTTCGGAGGATAAAGTCGGTTTGCTGGAGAAGGAACTCATCGAAACGGATTTGGCTTCCAGCGCTTCTGCCAGATCTGATAGTGCCCACGATCCAGGGCTATTCTTTTTCTCGGTTTCGCCCACCGAAGGTAACTTGCAAGCGGCGCGAGAAAAACTTCTGGCAACGATTGATGGGTTACCGGCGATGGAGATCGATGAGGCGGCTGTCCTGCGTGCCAAAAAGCGATCCGAGAGGCAATACGAGCGAATGTTGGTCAACGCCAGCGGGATGTCCCAAATGCTCAGTTCCGCCTCTTCGTTAGGGGATTGGCGTCTCTTGTTTTTGCAACGTGACCGCTTGCAGGACGTCACGGTCGACGATGTGAAACGCGTCGCGCAGACCTATTTCCCATCTCATAATCGTACTTTGGGGATGTTCATTCCCACCGATTCACCGCAGCGCATGGAGATTCCGGCAGTCGCTTCGATTGCAGAGGTTGTCAAAGATTATACAGGTGGCGAAGCGGTCGCTTCGGGGGAAGCCTTTGATCCAACCCCAGAAAATCTGGACGCTCGTTTGAACCTCGCCAAACTGGGTGGAATTAAGGTGGGTCTGTTTCCAAAGAAAAATCGGGGCGAGACGGTCGATCTTTCGTTGACGTTACGTTACGGAAACGAATCATCTTTGCAGGATAGTAATCGCGCCGCTGGCATGGTTCCTTCCATGCTGATGGCAGGTACGGAGAGTTTGGATCGCCAAGCACTTCGCGCGAAGATGACGGAACTTGGTGTTCGTATTTCACCGGGTGGTGGTGGCCGACGTCGAGGAGGTGGCATGGGCGGTGGCGGAGGTGCGCTCACCTTTTCCATCTCCGCGAAACGAAGTTCTCTCAATGAAGGCATTCGCTTGCTCGGCGATATTCTAAGGAATCCCGCCTTTCCCGAAGACGATTTCGATCAGATGAAAACTCGCATGGTTGATATGATGAAGAGTATGAAGTCACAGCCGCAGATGCAGGCAATGATGGGAATGTCGCGGGCCATGTCGCAATATCCCAAAGGGGATGTTCGTTATACACCCACCATTGAAGAGATGATTGGTGAAATCGATTCAATGACGCTCGAGCAGGTCAAAGAGGTTTACCGAGATCAATTATCCTCGGCCACGGGTGAAATTGCGGTCGTCGGTGACTTTGACCAACTGTCCGTCATGTCGACGCTCAATGAAGTGTTAGCTGATTGGAACTCAGAAATTGAATACGCACCGATCGTTCGAGAAGCCCGTGCTGATATGGAAGGTTCCCGCCAAGATATCAATACGCCGGATATGGCGAATGCGGTTTTTGCAGCCGGTTTGGCCTTTCCTCTAAACGATCGTGATGTCGACGCGGAAGCCCTGCGTTTGGGCAATTTTATCTTGGGCGGAGGAACGCTCTCCTCAAGATTGGGCGATCGGATTCGGCAAAAAGAAGGATTGTCTTACGGAGTTCGCTCCTCTGTTTCTATTCCCACGCAGGGCGATGATGCTCGGTTTTCGATCAATGCCATCACCAATCCCGTCAATATGGATGCCGTGGAAAAATCGGCGATGGAGGAACTGAACCGTTTCATAAGCGAAGGTCCTACAAAAGAAGAAGTTGATTCAGCGATTACAGCGTGGTTGGAGAGCCAGAAGGTGGGGCGGTCTCGAGATGGCTCGATTGCCGGCCAAATCAAATCCAATCTTTATTTGGATCGTACTTTCCAGTTCACGGCGGATCGCGAAGCGCGTATTTCGGCATTGACGGCAGAGGACATCAAATCCGCTTTCCAGAAGCACATTGATCCCGCCAATTTGGTAATTATCCGTGCCGGTGATTTTAGCGAAGAGTAATCAAAAGATCGCGGGTCGCACCTGCGGGTGCGACCAACGCGTGATTTAGGAATGCTCGCTACATGCGCGGCGCGGCTACAGTGAACTAGGCAGCCCGTCGTTGATCTGCGACTGGCATGGTGAGCAGGTCAGATTTCAAGGCCTGAGCGCCCCTGCGCTGTCCGTCACCGTCCTGCCATCGGTGCTGGTCGATAGCGTGGCAAATGGACTCAGCAATCTCCACAGCGCGTTTGCCGTGGTGGCCGGTGACCATGGGTGAGCATTGGTTTTGCACGGCGTCGGCAAAATCTAAGTGTTCGCATTCGATCGCGTTGAGTGGTTCTACGGCGACGTTCTCTGTGGGGAGTACTTGACTGAATAAATCCGACTGAATGGTGGATATTTGGGATGCATCCCGTTGTTGGATGTCCCGAAAATCGCTGGTGTCGATCATCGAAGACAAGCCGACTTGTTGGACTTTACCGGCTGCTAGGTCGGCGGAGACAAAACCCTCTTCACTAAACCAGGAGATGGTTCGGGCGGGTTGGAAACTGCATCGCGAGGCGGTCAGATTCGCCACGGTACCGTCTTCAAACTCCAGACGGGCCTGAGCGATGTCTTCGTGGGGGCCGAAAACGGAAACTCCGATCGCTCGGGCTTCCACCAAGGGACTGTTCACTAACGAAACCACCAAGTCGATGTCATGAATCATTAAATCCAACACAACGCCGACGTCAGTGGATCGCATCGTGTAGCCGCTCATGCGATTGGCTTCGATATATCTTGGGCGTTTAATTAAGCGTCGAGCTTCCTGGAAAGCAGGGTTGAAGCGTTCCACATGTCCGACCTGAATCGTGAGGTTTTTCTCTGCCGCTAAGGCCACCAAATGCTCGGCTTGAGCGGTCGTGTTGGTAACCGGTTTTTCGATTAACACGTGAATGCCATGGGCCAAAAGATCTTTGGCGATGTTGTAGTGAGAGGCCGTAGGCGTGGCGATCACGGCAGCATCTATTTTTCCCATCAATGTGTGATAGTCGGCAGTGGTATCCACTGCAAATTCGGCTGCTAGTTTTTCACAAGTGGCAATTTCGGTATCGGCAACGGATACCAAGTCGAACCGTGGGTTTTGGTTTAGCAGTCGTGTGTGAATTCGGCCTAAGTGCCCACCACCAATGACCGCAATTTTGAGTTGATTCACGCGGCTCTCCTAATTTGCTCGCGGCCTCGGCCACTTTTGCCGTCTTGTTGATACTGGATAAAGTTCAACAGATGATTGATTTCAGGGCACAGATAATTTTTGCCACGCAGGATATCACGGGCGTTGTCCAAACCGATTTTTGAACGATAGATCAAACGATAAGCTTCGTTGATTTTGCGAATAGTCTCGTTGGAAAAGCGATTTCTTTTCAATGCCACGACATTAACGCAGCGAGGTTTTGAGGGGTTACCTTCGACCAACAGGTAGGGTGGTACATCCTGGATGACCCTACCGACTCCGGTTACGAATGAGTAGTTGCCGATACTGGTGAAATGGTGAACGCCGGCGTTTCCCGATATGGTTGCGTGGTCAGCCACATGCACATGTCCACCCAACAAGGTGGCGTTTGCAATTTTGATGTGATTGCCGATGGTGCAATCGTGGGCAATGTGAACACAACCCATGAAAAAGTTGTCATTGCCGATGGAGGTTTTATGATTTTCTTTGTCGGTTGCCCGATTGATCGTGACACATTCTCGTACTACGTTGCGATCGCCGATGATGACTTCCGTTGGCTCACCGTTATAGTTCACGTCTTGGGGTTCTGCTCCAATGACAGCGCCTGGATAAATGGTGTTTTGCTGCCCCAAAGTAACATGCCCGCAGAGGGTCACATTATTTCGTAACACGGTACCGGCACCGATGGTGACGTCCGGGCCAACGACGCAGAAAGGGCCAATCTCAACGTTGTCACCGATAATTGCCTTGGAATGGACCGAGGCAAGTTTCGAAATGACCGGCGACCGACGCTGATCAGCATGTTCTTGAAAGGAGAGGATGTCGTCCACGTTGGAGCTCTGGGCAATAAGGTCAGGCGGATTTCAGCGATGAAATGAACTGGGGTGCATGTTGGTCAATAATTTGACCATGTTTCAGCAAACGTCGCGTCAGCTCACCATTTAAGCGGTGCCCTGTACGTGATGCTGTGATGTGCCCGCAGACTTCGTAGCCGCTGAGGGCAAAGTCTCCGACGACATCAAGAATCTTATGGCGGACGCACTCGTTCGAATAACGCAAACGGTTATCGATGGGACCGTCTTCGCCATAAACTAGAACATTCTGGTAACTGACGCGTTGTCCCAAACCTTGTTGGAGCAACCAATCAGCTTCATGCTTTAACAAAAAGGTCCGAGCATCGCCTAGTTCGTTCACGAATGTATCGGGATCAATTGTGATTTCAAACTCCTGCTTACCAATTTGCGGTTGGTTAGCGTAGTTCAAATGGTAAGTGATCTTGAGATGATCGCAGGGTTCAATTTGTATCCAGCAATGCTCGTCATCTCCAATGCGGAGCGATTCATTAACCACTAATTGACTGCGTGGTTGGTCGAGTGGTTGTGTTCCGGCTTTTAACAATGCGGTTACGAACGCTTGAGAAGAGCCATCGAAGCAAGGCATCTCTGATTGATTGACAACAATTTTACAATTGTCAATTTGCAATCCGTACAGGGCAGCCATGATGTGTTCAATCATTTCCACACTGACGCCGTCGCGACAAATCGTCGTTCGTCGCGGTGAATGAGAGCGATGGACGATCCGCGCTGGTAAATCCGGTTGACCGGGTAGATCACAGCGAACAAATCGAATGCCGTGGTTGGCCGGCGCCGGGAAAAACTCGACGGACACGTCCAATCCGGACCAATAACCAAAACCAGTTACCGCGACTGATTTGCCAATTGTGTTTTGATTTCTTAAGGAATTCAAATCTAAAGCCCCTGCGATTTTTATAGGAGAAGAGAGCGGTTCAAGCAAAACGTTATCGTTTTTGAGTGTCGGGATTGAGGTTCCCTGTTTTGGCGGCACTGCCGCCAACCGCTGAAATAATCGCTTGGGTAATATCGATTCGAGGTTGATGGAAAACGACGTACTCGTTAACCCGTTGCATAATCGATTGCGGATTCGATGGGTCGACATCCAAATTGCTGAATCGCAATGCAGCCCGGAAACCCTTCTCTTCGCAGTAAGTATTGATGGCCCCGGTGACTTTCTCGTATGTGTCAAAGTGAAGCTTCGCTTCTGCTTTCACAAATTCTCTTGTTTTATTGCGGCGTTCTACTTCCAAGTTTGCCGAAGCTTGGGCCAGTTTGGTTTCCAGTTGATTGTAATCCGGTGAGCCGATCTCGAAATTGTTGAGTTGCTCGCTTTCTGCACGCAATGCTTCACCGCGTGCCTGCAGAGACATCTTATATTCTTCTGCCTGTTGTTTTAGATTTTCCAGGGAAGCGTTGAATTGAGGATCGCTTTCGAAAATTTTCGCAACATCCACAACGCAAACTTGGGCGTGAATCGTGGAGGATGTTAGGAAAACGATTCCGCAAGTCAGTACCAGAAAGGCAGCCGATCGCTTGTGCATTGTAAGCACTCCATTGCTTATGGGATTTTTTGTTGGGTTACCGGACTCAGTCCTTCGAGTAGGCAAACCCAACTTCGCGGGATTTTTTAGCGGCGGCATTCTGTATCGAATTCCGCTTTGGAGCAATACCGAAATGCAATCTTTTTCAAAGCAACCGAATTGCTACCATTTTCATGCGGAAGAAAAGGAGATGCTGGCGTTTCGAATTCACGATGGGTTCGTTAGACGCACCGCAGGGCCGGACCTTAAGGTGAAAAATTACAGGGGAGATTGCGTCTCCCGAGGATTATTGGATCTGCCTCGTGACATCATGTGGGACAAGCCGCAGCGAACCGTCAGCGGTGTCTCGGAGCGAGGCAGAAAGTGAAACCGTAAACAAACGGTCGTACGATGCTAGGAGACCGTTGAGAACGTGTCACGCAATTCATCGGCTAGGTCACGATAGCGGGCGTAGAACCCGCGTGAAATCCACCCCAAATAGATATTCAAGCCAATTGAGCATAACAACAGAAAATAAAGGAAGCTGTTGAATTGATTTAGCTGGGCAACAGGAGCTCGCATCGGTGCGTTGCCTGGGCTTTCGACGATAGCAGTTTGGACTTCTTGAGTTTGCGGAGGACCGGTGACATTGGTTGTGAAATCTTGCGCAGGGATAAAGGCCTGCTGGTTCACAGGTTGGTTGGCAAGGCGTGGGGGCAATGGCGTGACTTGGGGAATATCTTGTCCTGGAATATTTGTTTGGCGGGGTTGGTTATAGCCTGCGAACTGATTGATTTGAGGTGGGCTTGTAGCCTGCGAATTTTGGTATGGGTTGGGCCAATTTAAGTTTTGGGGGGCTTGCTCGGCGGCAACCTGGTTACCAGGAAAAGTTGGTTTTTCGGATGTCGCGGGTGGGATCCAGCCCGAGTTGTTTTGGCGATTATTGGCAGTTTGAGGCGCAAAGCCATTGAGTGATTTCGGGTTAGCTCGTGTGTCAAATTCGGAACCTTGCGGCGGTCGAGGTTGAAAGTTTTGATGGGTCGGTTGGGCAGGTGCAAAATTTTGATTGGTGGGTTGCGTGTTGGCAGGTTGGAAACCATTCGAATTCATCGGAGGCAGCGTTAACTGTGGTTGATTGAAGTTGCTCGAGGGGGGCGCGGTTTGCGGCATCGGCGGTCCCAAGGGTTGCTCGTTACCGCCAAAGTTGGGGTTGAATTCATTGTTTTGAGCGGTCAAAACCGAGTTGCTTTGGGGGGGATTGGTGGCGGTGTTACCGGCACCAAACAGCGAGTTGCTCGGTGTGGGAGGCAGACTCTGGGCTCCAACGCCAAACAAAGAATTGCTGTTGGCTGTCGTGGGATTGGTGGGAGTCGCGGGGCGCAAATTGG
>CAJQPP010000026.1 GCA_905480235.1 uncultured Pirellulaceae bacterium | reverse complement strand
TTTTTGATTATGTTGTTTTTCGTGCTTGAGCGAAAAATGGTCCTCCCAAACCTAATCAATGGAAACCGTCGACTTAAGCGGTGCTCGGCAGCGATGTTTCCGTAGTGTTTTTGAGGACGAGCGGTGAGTGAGCATCGACCTTGGTGATGTAAATATAGTAGGCGATGCCAAAAGACTCGGGGGAGTTGACCTTCCGTTTTCGAGATACCAAGCTCTGATTGCCACTCTGGTGGATGCCATCTGTTCGACCCGTTTCGTAGAGTCGCTAATTTAGCAACGAATTAAAACGAAAGAAAACTGAAACCTGACAATCAAAACGGAAAACCGAAATCGACAACCAGCCGAACCCGTTGAATTTTTTGGCACCTGACACTTTTTTTTTGCCTGACCAAGCACAAGTCATTAAGATGTAAATCCCTACCTGTGGTGGAGGCTTGGCCAATTATGGGACGTCCTGCGACGAGTGACAAATAACCATCAGGACTCGAAAATGTTGCTAACCAAAAAACCAGAAACTAACCGAAATGCGTCTTCTACTCGCTTGACCATTCTTTTGTTGGTGCTGCTTATCTTAAGTATTGGTTGTATCTACGAATTCTCCGTTGCTCGTCCTGCCTACAATGCAGCTTGGGATGAGATCAAAAAAATTGATGCCGCTGGCGATTCCAGTAATTACACGAGTGAACACATTAGGGAATTAATCGGCGAACCGGTTTCAGTAAACGAGACGTTTCGATCCGATAGTGTGGTGTACACCTACCGTTGGCCAAGCGGCCTGTTGGTGAAAAACCACGAAGTCAAAATCGTGTTTACCAAAATCAATCCTC
This sequence comes from uncultured Pirellulaceae bacterium, assembly GCA_905480235.1. GTDB lineage: Bacteria > Planctomycetota > Planctomycetia > Pirellulales > Pirellulaceae > CAJQPP01. The sequence goes on along the minus strand of CAJQPP010000026.1, from coordinate 6,539 downwards.
TACTCAGTTTGAAGTCAGCAGAAAGTGCCGAGAACCGAGTGCCAACTCTCTATTACTATTCAGCAGTCGCTGGGCAACCTTTAGATCCGGAAGCTAATTTCCCGACTGTGAAAAAAACGATCGTGCAAAATTTGAATCCACCACCGGTTGTCATGGGTAACGCGCCTGACCTTTTGCGCCCTGCCATGCCTTGGAAAGCTGTTGAAACCCTCCTTTATTCTCAAGAACAAAAAGATCTTCCTGCTGGATAATAGGGTGCGTAAAATTTTCCAATTACATGGATCGATGTACCCCATTCAATGTGCAAAGGGTTTGCGTATACAGTGTCCAGATCGCTGGACGCGAGTAATCGGTTGACTCGACTACCTAATAAAAGCAAATTGCTTTTGCCCGGAAAAACTGAAAACTGAAAATTGAAAACGCTCACCGACAAATTAAAATTCAGGGTCTACCAACGATGCTTGACATTTTTTGAGAGTTGCCAAGGCCGGTTGGGAACCGACACACCGACATTGAGATTGTGCAAAACAACAAAAAATCGATCGCTGCGATCGATGTTGCGGAATTGCACGAGCCTGTAAACGAATTTCAAACGTCTCTTGCGTTCCAGCCGTTATATTCTAAAACGAACTTAAATCGACGCCGTAAAGGACTGTACAATGAGCGCTTTGCCAAGCAAGTTTATCGTTTTCCCTGCTCTGTTTTTGATCTTGGTGGTTACCAACTTGGTTTTTGCAAATCGGGCGGAGAGCACCGCTGTGGAGATCGAACTGGCTAATACCACACAGCTTCTGGGGAAATCAAAAAAGGCTTTCGCAGACGGTGATTTTACAGATGCCGGCTATTACCAAGTATTAGCGCTCATGCGTTTTCAGATTGATCGCGCGTTCTTTCCGCCGCCGGCCCAAGCCAAGGTATTGAAATTCGACGATTCGATCTTTATTGTCATGCAAAGAGATCGTGCGGTGTTTAAGGAAGTATTGCGACGGGTTAGCGAAAGTCAGTTATCTATTGAGGAGACTTACGAGCCCGGTTGGAAGACGGAAGCTCGCGTGGATATCGAATCCTACAGCGATTTTGCCGCTCAGTTTGTGGATGCGGATTTGATTTATTGGAATTCAATGCAGGAGACGCTGGCTGACGAAGCAACGTACAAAACGTTCCTCGAAGTCACTGGCCAAACACTTGACCCCAAAACCTTGAAGATCGCAGAGGGGAGTGATTATCAAATACCCGCTCGCCTTTCAAAGGAGAGCTTGGATCAAATCATTAGAGAACTTAGTCTTTCCATGAAGACGGTCAGTAACGCGGCTGGAAAAGCCGATCGCTTGAAGAAAGAGATTCAAAGAAAAAGGAGACAACGCATGGCGGAGGATTTGGGACCCAATGAGTACAACCCTTTGACGCCCGAAGAGCGGCGGGTGATTTTACAAAAAGGTACGGAACGTGCCTTTGTCGGCGAATACACAGATAATAAATCCCAGGGCACCTATATCTGTCGCCAGTGCAATGCCCCGCTTTATAAATCAGAGGATAAATTTGAAAGTCGGTGCGGATGGCCGAGTTTTGACGATGAGATCAAAGGGGCTGTGCGACGGGAAGTTGATGCCGACGGTCGCCGCACCGAAATTTTATGCGAGAATTGTGATGGGCACCTTGGGCACGTTTTCTTTGGAGAGCAATTCACCGATAAGAACACGCGTCACTGCGTCAATTCCATCTCCATGATTTTCATACCACAAGGGGAAACGGCTCCCGACGAGATTGAAAAGAAGTAATGGAAACCGAAAGGTTCATTTTTCCGTCACTCGTGATGTCGACTGCTCGGAGAAGGCCTTTCAAAACGCCACGGCCGCGGTCCTGGAACAAGCTGGATTGCCGGAGTCAATTCGTGACTTCGGCGCTGGGGCCAAAGAAGGCTGCTCGCGAGCAAGCGTGGGCTCGGGCTTTATCTCTCAAATCACTTGTTGTTTTGAACGCTTTGCAACAAGATCTCTCTTCGTCGATGTGCAGAGATAAGGATGATCTTTATCGCGGGCCACATGGGTTACGTTTCACGAGCCCGATTTCGTGTGGCCGTTGGTAGAGCCACCAATGACAACCCGATTGATCGCGGAATCGATCGGGTATTACTTTTGGGCCCCTGCCTCCTTTGCTGCTTGTCGATCAAAGTCCAACAAAAAAGGAGGGTGAAATTCACCCTCCTAATTGCTGTGTTTCAGCATCACTAGCTCGGAAGTTTCCGAGTTTTACAAGTTGAAAATGTTATGACTAAAGGGGACGGAACTTCCCATTTGATTATCCAAGTTGTCGTTACCATGACCAAAGTCAACATACAGGAAGTCCAGATCAGCCGTCGGAGCGATCGTGAACACGTCATCGCCATCACCCATTAACGAGGCGAACAAAGTATCAATTGCGGCTGTACCAAAAGTAACGGAATCACTTCCGGATCCACCGCGATAGGTTCCATAGGACCCGCCATAGTCACCAAAGAAGGAGGCGGTGTTGTTATGGCTGTTGCCGGCAAAGTTTACGATGACTTCATCCATGACCTGAGTCTGCACATCCGTGGTAAAGACGTTGCCAGCCGCCGCCGAACCACCGTCCACAACCAACTTCGAAGTTGAGAATCCACCGGTCAAAATGACTCGTTGTTTCAGTGTAGAAACTGAAGATTCTGCGAGGTCAACGTAGGCATAACCGTCAATGCTGGCTCCCGTCGATTTGAAATTAATCGCATCGACACCGGCCCCACCCAAATAGGTAAAGTTTCCGCCCACATTAAACGAATGGTTGCTGATCAAGCGGGTGTCTTGGTTCTCGAGCAGCGAGATCATATTGAAATCACCACCGACATCGAGACCTGCGTTATTGACGAAGTTATTGACGCCCCGCAATAACATTGCCTCCGAAACGGAGACTGAATTTGAGGCCATCAATTCATCGCTGCCATCCCGGCCATTGAAGATGAACGTGCCATTGACATTCAAATCAGCATTTACGGCAACGTCGACATTTTGAACGCCATCGGCGGCTTCAATTCTCAGAAGGCCTTCGTAGACATTGCTGGAACCCTCAAAGGAAACCTCGCGATCGCCACTTCGTAACTGAATAACGGTATTGCCAACTCGCGGATTTGCAAAATCCGTGACGACGTTAGTACTGGTATTATCTAGCATTACCAGACGAATATCGTTCGCGGTGCTAAAGGTTGTGGTGTCCCCACCCACGGTGTAGCGAACTTCTTGATCCATTCCATTGTTATCAATCTTGATATCGCCAGAATCGCTTACCTGATTGATATCGAGATTGCCGGTGGACGTATCATAGAACGCGTTGAAGCCATCAAGATTCAATAGGCGGGCGTCAAAATCGAATCCACGACCATAACCATTAATAAGTTGATTGTTGCCGCTACCGAAGTCCACTCGCAGCGATTCGGGGGTCATCGTCCATGGGTTGATTTTGAATACATCGTCACCCGATTTCAGCTTTACATTCACGATAGCCGGGAGATTTGCGGTTCCGAAGGTCACCTCATCCGTCCCGAAGCCACCAACGACGTCGATCGAAGATCCATTGAACGCCCCCACCAACTCAACATGATTGATGTCGTTGCTGTCACCGTTTCCAGTATTCACATAAATATTTCCGCTAATGGTGCTGTTTTGAGCTAAGCGAAATTCTCGGGTGATGGTTTGCGAGTGTCCTGTTTCGGATCCAATCGGGTAGTAATTTAGATCTCCATCTACATTCAACGCGCCCTCAAAGACGACTTGGGTGTTAATAAAGTCCACGAACGCAAAATTAAAATCGCCACCTACGGATAATCCGTTATCTTCTCCCGTGACGAAGTTGTTGATGCCTCGCAAATTAAAATCGTTTCCGATCGTTCCATTAAATCGATTGAGGGAAACTTGATCAAAGCCAGCCCCTAAATCGATGGTTGCCGTGCCGCCAACCTGTAAAGGGGCGCAAACCCCCAGATCTACGGTTTGCCCATGTTCTCCCCCTTGAATATTGAGGTCTCCAAGAACGGTATTGACGGATCCCGTCATTTCTAAATGGGCCCAACCCTCTCCCAAATCAACGGATAGGTCACCCGGTAATTCAGTGTGTAATTCAACGAAAAACCCGTCTATGAAAAAGTCCAGTATTTCCACGTTGACGTTGTCGGCGGTGCCTAAGTTGACTGTCCCAGAGTCATCCCTAACCGTCCAAGCACCTTCGCGTATATCAATGAAGGCGTCACCGTCATCAGCGGTTTGGACAATATCTAGGGTGTTGCCATCGATGGTCCCCGTGAATGCCAACAGGCGTTTGTCCTCTAACCTCTCAAAATCACCAAAGCTTTGCTTGTTACGGTTTGGGCGATTATTGTTGGATGCTGTCTCACGTTGCGCGTTAAGCCATTTGTGGATCATCAGGGCCTGGAAGGTAAAAAGTGAAAGTTTGGAACATTTAGGTCAGTCACCGGTGCAGAGAAAAATCAAGTTTATCGGCGTGCAACCTATGACTATGTTAGTAAGACTCAGTAAACCGGTCGACCTGTCATGAATTTTTTTCATTTCGCGCACTCAAGCCAAAATTTCATACAAGGGTGCTTTCTTGTTTGAGATTTGGGAAATTGCCTGTCGGGATGCTCCTTTTTTCTCCAAAAGGTCGTTGTCTGAGAATCTGTTACGGAGGGCAATATAAGGTGTGGGATCTGCCTGCCGGCAAGATGGCGGCCTCCGCGACTTTAGATTCGCAACCAGGCAACTTCCTTGGTTGGGTCGATAACGAATCTTTATTGAGCGAAATGGGGTAACGGAGACGGCTCGATACCGAGTCAGGAGAAATATTTCAGATTGCGGATTACTGGTTATCGTTTCATGATCTTCGCTTGGTGATCGGCGGTCTCAATGGTTTTCAAAAATCGCTGATTACTATTTCTTGACTTTACCGCCTGCTCATCTGCCACGCATTATGGCCAGAGTTCGTGGAATGATCGGTAGACATACGCAAGTAAGAAATCGTCAATGGTCGGAGTGAAAGGGTGGCTTTTTACAACGGTGATTTCATCAATGGGGGTCGAGTTATGGTAACGCGGAGCCCATTGCTCAGTAAAAAACATTGAAAACCATCTATGGCAAGTGCCGGCATGATTGGGGAAATAAAACACCTGTATGTTGGCCCCTGAATGTCCTATCACGAGCTAAGCCCCATCACGGTTTCGCTGTCTGCCCATCTAAACGGCAATTACCACTACAATAGCGGTTCACTTTTTTGTGGGAGATTATCCGTGAAGTAAATTTTGCCGGCGGTTGTTCTGGTGGTCACTTGCCTACCCGTCTCATTGATTGAGGCACAGACCGACCAAAAGAAAACCCAACCCAACATCCTTTGGTTATTCCAAGAGGATCTTTCACCTTGGCTCGGATGTTATGGTCACAAAGTGCAAAGTGGCCAAACGCCGGTAATCGACGCGATGGCGTCGACGGGAGTCCGATTCTCGCGAGCCTACGTCCCCGCGCCCGTTTGTTCGAATTTATGTCGCGCTCAACACGTTTACGTAAGGAGTGACTTCAATGAATTGCAAAACTAAACTAAACTGCAATTTTCAATTGCCGCAAAATCCTATTGATAATTGATTTGTGGAGTTAAATCTCGATTTCAATTAGTGAACTTGATCGGGGTTAATATTGGCAAAATTATCAATGGCTGATTGGTTTGTAGAAGTTTATGATTTCAGGGTATGGGGCCATTCTTAGAGTTTGATGGGCTGTAAAACAACAACGTAACCTTTGGTATAATCCAAACTACTGTGCTTCCACAAACAGGTTAGGGTATAGCTATTCTGGCCTGTTGGTTACGCGATTTAGCTCCATGACTTCGGTTTAGTCTAAGACCATTTTTAATTAGTGTTTTCGGAAATACGTTGGGAGAAGATTATGAGTTTATTTCACCGTAAGCATCGCGTGAGTAAACCAACCCTTGTCACTCACAGTGGGGCACCGATAAAGTTTCAAAATACTACAATTCAGATAAAACACTCAGGTAGGAATCTGCCACGAGGTGGTCACTATCAATCTACGGTATTACGGCACCTTGAGGAAATTTCCTCTTTCCATGTTGGTAAGAGATTTTTCAACGCTCTCACAAAATTTGGAAAGAATCAAATTATTTTGTATGGAGGTGATAACTCGAATCAAGCAGTCGGTTCACCAATGGGATACAAATTACTGCGGAAATACCATGACGCGATGAGTTTCGCGCAGCTTGCTGACGAACTAAAAATCACTATGCAAAAGGGTAATCTAGATAAAGTGCAATTAGCAGGGTTACTCTACAACACACCGCTTCCGACATGGAAAGGCTCGGAAAAACCCAGCCCATTTCGTAATTTGAGAACGGAATCTAGTGGAGGCGCACAATTAAGACCACAGGATAGAATTTTACCGCTTATTGATGGATGGTTGCGGGGTGATGGTGCAGGTCGTCTAACGAATGATCAAATGGACGCACTTATGTTGGCCCTTCACCAACATTGCCCC
>CAJQPP010000025.1 GCA_905480235.1 uncultured Pirellulaceae bacterium | reverse complement strand
GAGAAAATCACGAAGATGACCACTAGCGACGCCGCCCACAATTGGGGCCAAGCGGGCCAGGAGACCTTCTTCATCTCTGCTTCCACCGCAATCAAAAAATCCGTGAAAACCGGGTAATTAACAATGCGATACGCAAACCAAACACCAATGCCCGCCACCAAACCAAACACTGCGTAATTGGAACCTACGAACAGGTCTTCAAAATACGACATGTTTGAAACGTCCACACCAATTAGCAGCGAAACCACCGCAATCGATACGAAAGTCACCTGGCGAACGATGCGACCCTGCTGAGGTTTATACAACCCCGTCTGGAACATCGAACCCATCAGGCTGACGCCATTGGAGGCGGCTTGTTTTTTCGATACAGAACTCATTTTTACTCTCCCAGCGAATCAAATCCGTTGTTGCGCTGAATTCATAGAAGCGGCAGGCTCCCCCTCCTGAGGGGCCAGCATCGCCGCTTCCTTTAATCTCCAAGTAATGCAGGGGCGGAGGGACTTGAACCCGCAACCGCTGGTTTTGGAAACCAGTGCTCTGCCAATTGAGCTACACCCCTGTGTATCACGGTATGCCGCACCAGTGGGTGAGGTACGCGCCTATTCAAAACAAAAACGTCGTCGCCAGGACCGCACGATAAGCTCGAGTCGGTCGCTGACTGACAACGATAAATTTCTAACTACTCGACGATTTTTGTGACCACGCCGGATCCAACCGTACGACCGCCTTCGCGAATCGCAAAGCGAACACCGTCATCAATCGCGATAGGCTTATGCAGCTCCACGGCGATTTTAACGTTGTCACCAGGCATGCACATCTCAGCATCCACCAGGTTAGCCGTACCAGTCACATCCGTGGTACGGAAGTAAAACTGGGGACGATAACCGCTGAAAAACGGAGTGTGTCGACCACCTTCGTCTTTACCAAGGCAGTAGATCTCAGCTTCGAACTTGGTGTGAGGCGTAATCGAACCCGGCTTGGCCAGCACTTGGCCACGCTGAATCTCGTCACGCTTGATACCACGCAGCAAGCAACCAACGTTGTCACCAGCACGACCCTCATCGAGAATCTTGCGGAACATTTCAACGCCCGTGCAAACCACTTTGCGAGGCTCACCCTCGAAACCAATAAGCTCGATTTCTTCGCCGGTCTTAACCACACCACGCTCAATACGACCGGTAGCAACGGTTCCACGACCTTCGATCGAGAACACGTCTTCTACAGCCATCAAGAATGGCTTGTCGTCCTCACGAGGAGGCTCGGGAATATGCTCATCAATGGCGTCCATCAATTCCGAGATGCACTTGCTGGCCTCGGGATCATCAGGCTTGTTGTAAGCCGGCAAAGCACTACCGCGAACGATACAGGCGTTGTCGCCATCGAACTGGTACTTGCTGAGCAACTCACGAACTTCCATTTCGACCAATTCCAACAACTCTTCGTCGTCGACCAGGTCACACTTGTTCATGAAAACCACCAAAGCGGGAACATCCACCTGACGAGCAAGCAACACGTGCTCTTTCGTTTGCGGCATGGGACCCGAATCAGCAGCCACCACCAAGATCGCACCATCCATTTGGGCGGCACCGGTGATCATGTTCTTAATAAAGTCAGCGTGCCCCGGACAATCGATGTGGGCATAGTGACGCAAATCAGTTTCGTACTCAACGTGAGCAACAGCAATCGTAACCGTTTTGGTTTCGTCGCGAACCGTACCGCCTTTGGCAATATCGGAGTAGGAAATTGGTTGGGCCAGACCCTTGGCAGCTTGCACTGCAACGATCGCACCCGTAGTCGTTGTTTTCCCATGATCAATGTGACCAATGGTACCAACGTTTACATGCGGTTTTGTCCGCTTAAATTCCTCCTTGGCCATCGCTATTTACACCTGTTCTATAATAACCAAGTAAACGAAATCGTCGGCCAACGCGACCAACTAAAAAACATTCAGAGCTGCTGATGGGACTTGAACCCATGACCTCGTCCTTACCAAGGACGCGCTCTACCACTGAGCTACAGCAGCATCGACAAACGGGGTTCTCAACATCCTCAACAACAAAGCCCTGCTTGATGAGCGGGTGAAGGGAATCGAACCCTCACGACCAGCTTGGAAGGCTGGGGCTCTGCCATTGAGCTACACCCGCTAATCTATCTAAAAAACCTACCTGCTGCCCATCCCCGCTGGGACCGACCGCCGGCAAATCATCAAACTCAAAAAAAATTCTAACCTACGTTCGTCCGATCAAGGACCACAATCGGTCCCAATTTCGCATCTTCCGGCACGCCTATGATAACGAACGATATCAGCAAGCGATCTTAATAAAAGCCAAATCATTGGAGTGGGGGGAGGAGGATTCGAACCTCCGAAGGCATGAGCCAACAGATTTACAGTCTGTCCCGTTTGACCGCTTCGGTATCCCCCCGTTGTATATTCAATCTCCTATTTGGCGGATCAAGAGCCAGCGGAGGGGCTCGAACCCACGACCTGCGGTTTACAAAACCGCTGCTCTGCCAACTGAGCTACACTGGCGGAGATGCGAAAACCTGTAAATATACCGAAACTCGATTTGCCCGCAATACGAAAAAAGCAGCCATTAGCCGCAATTTCGCAGCCGCCGACCACGCCCCCAATCCCATCGATAAAGCCAAACTCCACGGAACGCAAGGCAAAAAGCTCAGCAAAGCCCCAAGGCCCCGCGATCAGCCCAGTCAGCGCAGACCCAAATAGTCCGGCCAGCGCAGCCAAATCGACTTTCCAATCTATTGATCTACGGTTGAATTGGCCCTGAACATCACGTTTCTTGCGAACTTCTGGAAATATCAATATTGCGGCTGGTCACAAATTCATCGACTTCTACGACCTCGCACCTCAGTGACTCCACGCGCGTATCGCACTTGGCCGTTGGACGATTTTCGCAAGGCCCCAAAATCCGCGATCTTTCTTGAGCCGGCCCGCCAGACTTTCCCCAAAGGGTTAAAAGAGAGTGGAATAGCGTTACCCGTTCGCCGCAATTACGATGCCTGCTTATGAAAAACGATTCAACACTCCCCTATTGGGCTTTGGTGGATCAGGCCACCATCAGCGCAACCCGGTTCTTAATCGCGGTGATCGTGGGGAAATATGGGTCGGACGCGGAACTGGGCCTCTACGCTGCAGGTTTCGGCTTGCTGGTAACGATTGTGGGCTTCCAAGAATCGTTAATTACGACGCCCTATACCTTTTGCACCACGCAGTTAGATAAACTGCGCCAGCTTTCATTTGCGGGCAGCGCTCTGACGTTCGTGCTGATTTACCTGTCGATTGTCACTTTGTTACTTGGTGGAGCGGCGGCCGCCCTCTGGTATTTCGGGGTAAACGGCGATTTTGTTCCGATCCTGCTGGCTCTAGCGTTAATCACTCCTACCTCGCTTTTACGTGAATTCACGCGTCGCTGGCTATTTGCTCACCTGCGGATCCGCATCGCCACACTGCTGGACGGCCTTTTCTCGGCGGTCACGCTGGCTCTTTTATTAACCCTGGTCTGGTTAGACGCGGTTAGCGCTCTGCTTGCTTTATTAATTACCGGTTTGTCCAGCGCTGTGATCGTCTTATGCGCTTTTCAGTTTCGCCGCAGCTTTAAGCTGCAGCGAGACGGCATGCGTGCCGACTTTGCCCAAAAACTCAGCTTTGGCAAATGGGCCGCTGGGGCGAGCTTGCTTACGGCGACCATGATGTATTTTTCCCCTTGGTACTTAATTGCCACTCAAGGAGACGCGGCGGCCGGGCTGTACGCAGCTTGTCTGACGTTGGTTTTATTGGCAAACCCTCTTTTGCTAGGGCTCTCCGGCATTTTAGCTCCCATTGCCGCGCGAGCTTTTTCCGAAGAGGGCAAGCTCGGCGTGCGCCGCATCGTTACGAAGTACCTACTGATTGTAACCGCCTTGCTCGTCGGGTTTGCTGGTTTTCTTTCGCTGACTGGCGATACATTGTTGGGGATCGTTTTCGACGCCAGTTATCAAGGTAATCAGTACACGATCAATATTTTAGCGCTCGCCATGATCGGCATCGGCATCAACTTCATCTTGGCAAACGGCCTTTATGCGTTGGGACACCCTCGGCAGGATCTATATGCAGCAGCGTTAGGATTAAGCGTCACCAGCCTCTTGGCATGGCTTACTCAACCGAACAACCCAGCCCAAATGGCAAACTGTTTTGCCAGTGGTGTCGTTGCCATGGCCATTTATCGAATCGTCGTCTTCGGGTTGTTTGTCCGGAAATGACATCTCGCTTGGCTGCTCCGTGATAGGATACCGGCGGCAGAACCGCTTTGCTCGCAAGCCATGCCGATCGTCCTAAACTCCCTGCGGATGATTATTTTTGGGCCGGCGCTGGCTGATCCCACCAACCCTTGCGAGGTTGGAAACCGGATTTCAAAAATCGAGCGTGCGTTTGTTCCATGATCGGCAAGCGTTCTTCGCGCATTTTTACTTGCCATTTTTTATAAGCCTCGGGATCAAACTTTAAGTTGCGTGTCGGTTGCTCGGCCTGCACTTCCGACAACCACTGGTCGAGGGCGGTCGTCATCTGAGCGACACGCGCGGCGTTGTTCGCAGCCACATCTTTTGCTTCGCCCGGGTCCGTTTTGATGTTGTATAGCTCCACGCGTTGATCCTCCAAATAACGGATCAACTTCCAATCACCTAATCGGGAAATGGATGAGGGTTCACCTCCCTGATTTCCATAATGGGGGTAATGCCAGAATAGGGTTCGCTCAGGAATTACCCCACCCTCAAAAATGGGCGCTAGACTGACGCCATCACAGGTTTGAGTAGGACGCGGCGGTAACTGGCAAAGCTCCATGAGGGTCGGGTAAAAATCCATGCCGATCACAGGCACCTCGGACGACGAGCCCGCTGCAATTCGCGAGGGCCAGCGGAAATAATACGGTTCGCGAATCCCTCCTTCCCACTGCCGCCCTTTGCCTCCACGCAAAGGCAAGTTTGAAGTGGCAAATCCATCCCCCGAAGAGACGCCGCCATTATCGGAGGTAAAGATCACGATGGTATCGTCAGTCAATGCCGTTTCCTCGAGCGCCGTCAATACTTTTCCTACTCCCAGATCCATGGATTCAACCATGCCTGCATAAACCGGATGGTCCTGCACCTGCCGCACCGGCATGGTGCGATCGATGATAAAACGCTGCTCAATCGGAGGCTGCGACTGGGCCTTTTCCCAGTACTTTTCCCGGTACTTTTCCCAAAGCGGCTGGCTCGTTTGTAGGGGCGCGTGCACGCTGTAAAAAGCGAGCATGGCGAAAAAGGGGCGGCTCTTATTTTGGCGAATGAAATTCGCTGTCTCTTCACCCAATCGCACCGGCAAACACTCACCCGTGGGGCCATCGTCCATCTTGGGATTTTTATATGGCACGAAGAAACCACCTGGTGGTGTTCCCGCGCGAAAGCCGCCCACGTTGACGTCAAATCCGTGATCTTCTGGATGGGAACCTTTATTGCCCAGGTGCCATTTGCCGGCAAAAAATGTCTGATAACCGGCTGCTTGAAATGCCTCTGCAAGCGTCTCTTCTTCCGCCGGAAGCTGGCGTTGATAAAACGCGGGCAACAATTTTGTATTGCGTTTCCATTGGTCCCCAGACGGCGCACCGATGTAATCCGTGATCTTGATTCTGGCAGGGCTTTTGCCGGTCATGATCGCTGCCCGCGAAGGACTGCACACCTGACAAGCTGCGTAACCATTTCGAAATCGCATGCCCTCACGGCAAATACGATCAATGTTAGGCGTCTCGTAAAACGTACTGCCTTCGCAACTAAGGTCACGCCAGCCTAAATCATCGGCCAGTATAAAAACGACATTAGGCGGCTTTGACTGGCCAGGCTCGGAGGCGGGCGAAATCGCCGTAACAGGCTGACCAGCCTTAGCGCCTGACAATACACGGCCGTCGTCGTGAGAAAGCTGGTTGATCGGAACCAACCCACGGTCCGTTGTTTGAGCTTGGCAGAAGCCCAACCCCGTTATCCAAATACAACACAGGAGACCAACATATATCTGGCGGATCATCTCTTGGCCTTTCAGGATCTGTCATCGTGCTGCGGCATGACGCAATCATTATTGGGTCACGACCCTAGAGACCGTATCCTACCGCGGAGTTTAGGAAAAGCAATTTTCCTGAAAGCCCCCAATACCCACCAGCCTTCTCGTGACCAAGGTTGAATACGGCATTACGGATCAGGCAATGCGAAGTTGGCGAAATAGATGCTGGTCTTGCCTTCGTGCGAAGAGTAATAACTCACCCACAATCGTCCCGCATGCCAGACCAGACCGGGGTAACTGTTATCGCCGCTTGAGGGCAGCAGCAGCAGTTCTTTCAATGAGCCTTTTTGCGGGTCGATCTGACAAATCGCGGTACGTGCGCCTCCGTCGTACAAACGGACCCCTGCAATCAATCTGCCATCAGGAAGCTCAATCATTTGAGGCCCACCAATTTGTACTCCCAAATCCTTCCATTCCCATTGCCGATAGGGTTTTTGGGAGACGCCTAATTGCGCCGACGATTTTTCTCCATCTCTGCGAAGCAGACATATACAGCTGCCGTCGTCTCGAAAAACTAGCCCCGTCTCATTTGGGTACCCTTCATCAAAAACATTGGCCGCAAGCGTTTCATACGTTTTCCCATCCTGCGTTTGATAGAGACGGAGCGATCGGTTTTCTGCGCGTGTTCCATAACCAAATCCCAATGCGGTCGCCTCATTCCAGACCACCCGCCACAACCAAAAATCAGGATCACCGACTTGGGTCGGCGGACCCCAATGAAAGCCATCGTCCGAAAACCAAACCAACGATTGGTGTGTATGATCTGCTGGCTGGTGATAAGCGGCCGCCCCGGACAGCATCAGCCGCTGATCGGGCGTCACGGTAATCTTGGCGTCTCGCAGATCAGCACCCGGCATGGTCAGCCTGGCGGCCGCATCCCAATCAACGCCGTCCCGCGATGTAATGACGCGCAATGCACCGTCTGCGGAGACGTGGCCAGCTCCCTCGCGAAATACGCAGAACCACTGATCTTGAAAGCGGACCAAATCTGTGAACGCATTATGCGGCGCGGCGTCCCAGATTTTTTGCACCGCCACAGTCGGTGTTTTCATTTGTGCCGACACGAACGGCAACCCAGTACAAAAAAACAGTAAGACCGGGAAACCAACTTTAAAAAAGGAAACGCATTTCATATTTGCTTTTCTTTTTGGGACCCACGTATTTAGAATGTCGATACTCGCATTAATAATTTTGGCATCCCAACCCATCCCATGGAAGCCTCCATGAACAGCATTCTCTTTGGTTTCGTATGCTTTTGCATGACGCTTGTCGACCCTTCCATGCAGGTCGCACCCACACCGCCCAATATCATTTTTATTTTGGCAGACGATCTCGGGTATGCCGATGTCGGATTCAATGGGCAAACTCAGTTCGCAACGCCCTGCCTCGATCGCATGGCGGCCGAAGGCATGGTATTTACTCAGTTCTATGCAGGATCAACGGTTTGCGCTCCATCGCGAGCCTGTTTATTGACAGGCCAGCATACCGGCCACGTCTTTCAAAGATTCAATGGGCCCATTCAATTTCGTGAGGACGACCAGGACCTGACCGTTGCGCGGTTTTTGAAAAACCGCGGCTATCAGACGGCCATGGTCGGGAAGTCCGGTTTGGCGGGCCGCTCAAAAGATGCCTTGCTGCCCCGCAAAAAAGGTTTCGATTATTTTTATGGATTCCTCAGTCACAATGCCGCCCACCGATACTACCCCAAGGTGCTGTGGGATAACGGTCAGCGTGTGGACTTCCCGGATAACCAAGGCAAGAACGGAGAGACTTACAGTGGAGAGGTCTTTTTACAAAAGTCCCTGGATTGGATTAACGAGCACCGCGATGGGCCATTTTTTCTGCACGTCGCGTTACAGCAACCTCATGCGGATCTGGCGGCACCGGCCGCGTTTCGAGATCGACATCTCCAGCGCTTCCAGGAAAAACCCTATCCGCCAGGACGGCACTATCGGGCAGAATCCCATCCCCGGGCAACGTTCGTCGGCATGGTCCAATATCTTGACCACTCGGTGGGAAAAATTCTTGATCAGCTGGTACAACTTGGCATTGAGGATAACACGTATGTTTTCTTTTCAAGTGACAACGGGCCTCATTTTGAGGGAGGGGCCCATCCGGATCATTTCGACTCTAACGGGCCGCTCCGCGGGGGAAAGCGTGATCTTTTTGAGGGAGGCATACGCGTGCCATTCGTGGCCTGGGCCCCGGGTCGGATAGAACCGGGTAGTCGTTCGAATCATGTGGCGGCGTTTTGGGATTTTCCTGTCACTGCTTGCGAACTCGCGGGTCAACCGCTGAATCAGAGTACCGACGGCATATCGTTCGCGCCCACACTGCAGGGAGACGCTCACCAGGCTGCCCATGACTATCTGTATTGGGAGTTCTACGAAGGCGGTGGCAAACAGGCCGTGCGATTGGGGGACTGGAAAGCCGTTCGTTTGCGTGTGAACGAGCATCCCGACGGGGCTATCCAGTTATTTGACCTTAAGCAGGACCTTGGTGAGAGCCAAAATTTGGCAGACGCTCATCCAGCGGTAGTTTCCCGAATGGAGACGATCATGCGCAGCGCCCACCGACCGCATCCCAGTAAACCGTTTGGTCGCGAGTTGGCGGCGGCAAAGCAGAAGAAGCACCAACAGAAAAAGCACCCCACGAAAACCCAAAAAAAACCGCCGGCAAAATAAGCAGCTCCGTTCGGGTTGCCTCAAAATTGCTTGCTTACCCGGCGCCGCTCCGATCAAGCGCGGCGTATAAAATCGGCCGCGTAGCTGCGCACCTCTTTTCCGTTCAGCACGTGCACCATCCGCAATTGCTGGACAGTCGAGTCGCCGAATTGGGCCAACGGGATATGCACCAAGGTTTTTTTATAATGCTTGGCAATGCCTTGCCAGGCGCTTCCCGGAGGCAAGGGACTGAGGATCGCGACGTGGCGACACTCACTGTAAAAACAGGTGGCTGCGATGAGACGTTCTTCCAAGGTCGTGGTGAAATCAAATTCGGGATCATGCCAAATATCGGGAATCGATATGGGCGGGTACAAAAACATGGCACCGCCATAATTCGCTAAGCAGATGCCCGGCCCGATCGGTTGCTGTTGAAAATCGGTAGCAAAGAACGCCAACGTCGATTCTCCTTTGTGTTCTGCGAACCAAGTCGTCCGCCACGGGTATTCCCGAGGATCCGCGGGGGAATCGAACAACATGATTGCGGCGTCCAACTGGCCTTTATTGGGCGGTAAAACCTTGACGTAAATATCGCCCTCGTACCAATGCCGCAAGGTATCCCGTATATCAATTCCATCCTTCACACTCGTCGTGAATTTCTCGGTCTTGGCTAAATCGGCTCCCATGACCTGCTTGGCCCGTTCAAAAACGGCAGCGCGGAAATTTTCGATTAAGACATCCTCGGGTGGCCAACTGCATTGAGAGTGGGGGTTCCACTGTTGTTTCCATTTTTGGCGATCTTGATCGGCCGGCTTGGGTACCAATTGAATGCTTTGCCAAGCCAATGGTGGCCCCGCCAAACGGTTCTTAGTCTGGCGTATTTCGCCATCGGGAAAGCCCGCCTGATCGATCCCCATTCGCAGCGCCTCCCAAGGGGCAGCTCGGTCGAAAGGATAAATCTTGGCAACTTCCAGCACCTCCAACGCGTAGCCATCCCCCACCATTTGTTTGGCAGCCATCACAATGGTTGATAATTGGGGGGTAAATCGATGATTGATCAAAGTCAGGTTGCGAATATATTTCAACATCTGTCGCAATAAAAAGGGCGTGACCTTTCGCGCTCGCCCTTTGAAATTTTTTCGGTACTGCGTACGGGCCGCGATCAAAAGCAGTTTCACACCATCGATGCTCATATTGTCATCCGATGATAACTCCGCACGCGCTTGCTCGTACAATCCCGTGATATAGGGAAGCTCACCGAGCATAAAGTAAAGCGAGTCCGGTTCGACCGAAAAAGCAGTGGCCTGTTCTACGGGATCGTGTTCTACCGGTTTCAATTCGCGATTATTAAACGCCTCACGGATCCATGGCCAATGCATCACGTTGCACACAAAGAGGATGTTCTCAAAGTCAACCGAAAGTTCCCGCAACCTCCAAGCCATATGCTGGATACGCTCAATGACCTGAGCATCTTGGGGGCGTGGCAGAAACGGCAGCAAACTTGCGGCAAACTGGGGCAGCGGCACTCGCTTTAACGCGTAGGCGTCTGGCAGCAAGGCATTTTCAACATGATAGTCGGCTGTCTCCAGATCAATGTAGCGGCGGGGCATCCGCTCTCCCATCGCCGTTCGCAAAGCCGCAATCACGGGCTGACAAGGATCGACCGGCACAAAACTAGCCGCTGGATCAGCATCCAAATCCTCATCCGACGTGGACAACCACTGACGCTCTAACTGCGTGACGACGCCAGGCGTGGGCAATTCCAGGATGGCCGATTCAAGGCAACCGGAGAATGAATGCGGGATAGGAACCGCTAAGCAATCGAAATTGCCCGCCAACATCGCATTGCGAACCGCCCATGAAAAATCACCGCTGCCATGCACCACCGGCAAGGCCGTAACACGCGGACCGATTTTCAAAATGTCGTGAAAGCAGTTGCTCATGCGGGCATCGCCTGTGGGAACGCCTTAATCGTCATCGTCATCGTCGTCGTCCTCAAAATCGGGATGCATGGGATCTTCCGGACTAAAAAAGAAGTCCCCTAAACCCATGGGCAACATTTGACCACCTAACGTTTGCTGCCGCTGTTGAGCCAGATTTTCCAGATCCAGAGCTTCTTCACCCAAGCATTTTTCCAATGCCTCTCGCCAAGCTTGATCCTGGCTGACCGGGTGATCGGCATTCTGCGCCAGTCTTTTCATGGCAAAACGCAATAAGTTAATACCGTCGCGTGGTGAAAAATCCAGTTTCAATTCGTGCGCTTGCTGCAAGAACTCCACCGTCATCTCCAACATCTCGGCTCGGCAAAACGGCAGGTGGTACTCGAGAATAGCCATCTCGTCTTGGCGATCTGGAAACCCCAACTGCAGCGTTGGTTGTAAACGGCTGAGGATATAGTCGGGGATCTCAAACGTCGATTCGTCCTGATTCATCGTAACCGCACAGCGAAAATTCGGGTGTGCCGCGATGGTAATCCCCGCCACGATGGATTCCACGTAACGACGGTGGTCCAACAGGGGCGCCAACGAGGCCCAGGATTTCTCATTCATGCGGTTGCCTTCATCCAAAATGCAGACACCCCCGCGGATCATGGCGGTCACCAGCGGCGACGCGTGATAGGCGATCTTCCCGTTCCCGGACAGTACCGGGGTCACCAAAAGGTCCTCCGGTCGGGTATCAGCCGTGCATTGGTAAATATAGAGCGGGCGCTCAATTTTCTGCGCAGCCGCGGTGGCCAACGCCGTCTTGCCGATTCCGGGGGCTCCGACCAGACGCGGCGTCAGTGGCAGGTCGTGTTCATCGACGACCAGCCAACACGCCAGGACCTGCTGCAAAATCTCCTCCTGACCAATCCAGTTGCTAGTACTGGCAAAGGGGAAGCTGAGGTGCAGGTCAATGCCTTGGATATTCTCTGTGTTCTTTTCTGTCATGGACTTTCTCGATACCGGTTAGAGCGGGGGGCGAGCCCTACAACTCGCCTCATCATCATAACCGGAACGGGTCTTACGAAAACAAGTGCTGGTCCATTAGCGGCGGCCGATTTCTCAACCTATGTTTTCAAATAAGCCAATTTTTTGACTGCTCAGACAATTTGTCGCATGACCACAGGCATTGACAACAAGCTAACCCGCGGACAAGCGGCGCGATTCATCACCTCGGTGGATCTGTTGTATCTGGTCATCGTGGTCATCGCTTCCGCCTTGGCAATGTCACCCAATGTGGCGGATCCCGACCTATGGGGCCACGTCCAATTTGGACGCGACGTGTTGGCTTCGCACAGCATTGCCGACACCACCAGTTACTCATTTACGGCCGCAGGCTATCGCTGGATAAATCACGAGAATCTCTCGGAAATTGCCATGGCTTTGGTGGTCGATTATTGCGGCCCACTGGGGCTCGTCGTCGGTAAATTCCTACTCAGCCTGTTCGTGATTTTAGCGATCATGTGCTTTAACTTGAAACAGGGTACGGGGATCGTGGTTGCTTCCATCCTCACGTTACTCGTAGCCGCCAACCTTGGATATCACTGGAGTATTCGTCCGCAGTTAAGCTCCTTTGTCGCATTTACCGTCCTGATTTTGTTATTGCAGTATGGATTTGCTGGTTGGCGAGATCACTGGCACTTGAAATTTTTACGCTTCCGGAAATCCGAAGCCCAACGACTTCCGCAGGAAGAGCACCGTATTAGTGGTTTCCGCTTAAAAGTGCTGTGGCTTTTAGTGCCGCTCTTTTTTCTGTGGACCAACTCCCACGGCGGCTTCGTAGCCGGCATCGCGGTAGCCATTGCCTATCTGGGAATGCGGGCCTTGGAGGCGATCAGCGAAGGTGGCGGATGGACCGTGGCAGGCCGCTTGATCATGATGGCCGCCCTGATTGGCATTGTGACCCTTGCTAATCCCTACGGAGCGGGTTTGCAGATGTGGTTACTGGAATCGCTAGGCAGTCCGCGGCCCGAAATTTCTGATTGGTCGACGAGTCCCCTTTTTAGCAGCGTCGGCTTGAAGCTGTGGTTTTTGATCGGCGTCACCGGCGTCGCACTTTGGGGATCACGCCGCGAGCATGACGCAACGCAATCGCTCATCCTGGCCCTATTGTTTTGGCAATCCATCGCTCATTTTCGTCACGCTCCCTTCTTTGCGATTGCGGCCGGATTTTGGATCGGCCCACATTTGAAATCAACCCTCGATCGCTGGGCGAAACCCGCAGCATCCACTGAACTCCCACCCGCATGGTCTCAGGCTCTTTTGCGTGCCGGTTTAATCCTGCTGATGATCGTAACGGGATCGATGTTAGGAAATCGCTTGAGTGACCTGCAGGTACGACGCGATCAATTCCCCGTGGATGCCATCGACTTCATGAGGCAGCATGGATTACATGGAAAACTGGTTGTCAGTTATGACTGGGCCCAATATTCGATTGCGGCATTATGCAGCGACAATTATCTGGACGATCCCAATCAAAAATCCCAAGTCGCTTTCGACGGTCGATTTCGGACCTGCTACCCGCAACCCATTATCGACATGCATTTTGACTTTTTGTATGGCAACGCACCTAGCATGCAGAGGCATCGAGACGCGCAGTCACTGGATGTTGACCCAGCCCGCGTATTGCGGTTTGGCAGCCCCGATTTGGTATTACTGAAGCGACAGGGTGAGCGAACCGAAAAACACATGTATGACAACAAGCAAGAGTGGGCGCTGCTTTATCAAGACGCCATTGCCCAAGTGTGGGGCCGCAGCACGACTTACGACAATCTTGAACATCCCGATCATTTGCCTGACGCGATGCGAGTCGTCCACGACAAGCGGGCGTCCGACAGTGTGACTTGGCCGGCCATTCGCCCGGTCCAAAAACACGCCACGAGGCGCAAAACCTCACAGTTTGTAACCTATCCCACCTATCCCGAATAATCCGGACTGATTGACTACGATGATTAATGCTCAAATAATTGACTCCACAAGCAGCAACGATGTCATGCTGCAAGAGATCATGTCTCGCATCGAGGGCGTCGAAGAATTGGTAGCTTCTGAACTGAACACCTATCGAAACGCATCTGCCGAACAAGAGCAGGCCTGCCTGACGACGATTGTGATCCCGGTCTACAACGAAATCGATACCGTGGCTCGGGTCGTCAGTCGCGTCGCCGCTTTGCCCATCGATAAAGAAATTCTAATCGTCGATGACTGCAGCACTGACGGCACCGTTGAGATCCTCAAAAAATTGGAAGACGTTGAGGGCATCAAGCTGATTTTGAAATCCGAGAATGAGGGCAAGGGAGCTGCTTTGCGGACGGGATTCGATCACGCCAAAGGAGATATTGTCGTGATTCAGGATGCCGATTTGGAATACGATCCACTGGAAATCCCCAGTTTGTTGGGACCCATCCTCCGCGACGAAGCGGATGTTGTTTACGGGTCGCGGTTTCTTCAACACGCGGATTCCACGTCTCGGGTTCATCGGTGGGGCAACGGTTTGCTGACAAAATTATCCAATCTGTTCAGTGGCTTGAAACTGACGGACATGGAAACTTGTTACAAAGCATTTCGTGGTGATGCTCTGAATTCTCTTGAGGTCATGCAAAATCGATTTGGTGTGGAACCGGAACTGACTGCCAAACTGGCTCGTCGCGGATACCGATTTAAAGAAGTTCCGATTTCCTATAATCCACGCAGTTACGCCGAAGGCAAAAAGATTGGCTTTAAGGATCTCTTCAAAGCATTTTGGTGCATTGGACGCTACGGCATTTCCGATTAGGCCCAAATTACCCGCGTCAACGCCACCGCGTTGCTGGGGTTATTTGTTCTGTCGGATTTCGAAACTGGCTCGATCAGCCTGTCAGCTTGGCCGCCGACCGTTCGCAAACAGGGTTGCCAACTACCTTTCCCAGCCCTGCCCTTCCGCGCATTGACTTTCTACAATCAACGGAACGAATCCATTTTACGGGAGCGTCGTATGGTTCAAAAACTGCCGCTTTTTCTGATCGGTTGCTGCGCGTTGTGGGCGCTTCCTTCCGTGACCGCTCAGAACCGAAATTATGTCGAACTGGAAATCCTTGCCGAGCAAGGCACGTTGATTAGCTCGGGTCAAAAATGGATGGAAGCGCTTTCCGAGGCCGGTGCTGACAACGTTCGCCTGGGACAAACCAATCGTTCCAAACGAATCGGTATCGATAAACGCGAATCCGCCGGAGGTCGCTCGTCATACACCATTACCGGAAAGATCAACTCGCGAAATCAACTCCTGTTACCAGCTGGGCGTTACTCTCTCCGCGAAACAGCCAAGATCAAGGCGTATGTCGAAAGCATCCGTGCCGATGGTGCGGAAGTCGCTCTGGCACCCAAAATGGCTTTTGGTTTGACGGCCAAGCAACTCGTTGATCTGCACAAGACCTTGAAACCCGTCTACGACAAACCCACGTTGGGCGTGACTCCCAAGAAGATCCTGGATGACGTCCAACGAAATTGTAAAACGCCCTTTTTCATAGACCCCAGCGCGCGGGAAGCTCTGCAAGACGCTTACACCGTCGAAGATGAACTGCAGGGTTTGTCACAGGGCACCGTACTAGCCGCCGCGTTAAGACCGTTGGGACTGGTGGCGGCTCCGACTCGAGAACAGGGGAAAGAAACCAAGATCGTGATCACCGATACCCGCAAGGTGGAAGAACACTGGCCCGTAGGTTGGCCACCCAAAACGCGGAACAGCCAGGCATTTCCCCAGTTATACGAACGAATTCCCGTGAACATTCGCAATTACACGCTGGGCGCGACCTTGAAAGCCATTCAAGGCGCCATGCAGGCACCCTTTGTTTATGACTACAACTCAATGGCCCGCAGCGGACTCGATGTGGAAAAAGTGAGGATCAATCTAGAGGCTGAAAAAATGTCTTACCTGCTAATCCTGAATCGTATCGTGGGGCAAGTAAGGCCGCGCATCCAGTATGAAGTGCGAGCGGATGAAAATGGAAAACCGTTCGTGTGGTTTTCCTCACGCTAAGACCTTTACGAAAACAGAATCAGCCAATATTTGCTGACTCTATTAGCGATGGGAATTCGCTTTCGGATTAGAAGATACTCGCGCGGCAATACTCTCACCCAGAAAAATTCGCATGCGAGCTTCGTCTTCGTTCGCCATCAATAGCCAACGGCCCTCGTGTTGTCGATTTTCGACTTCCGCTCGAACGACATAAGACTTGGCATTATATTTCTCCAGTGACACGAAAACGATGCGGCCTTGAAACTCTAAAAATTCACCCCGCGCTACCGGTACCGAGATCGTGACTTTTTGCCCTTCAATTTCGTGAGGATTGAATAGGCTGGAATCCAGTAAACCCTGCACGTACAAACGATCCATCTGTGCCACCCGCATCACATCTTCGCCGGCATTGACCCACTCTCCAGGCTGCTTGTGCAATTCCATGACCACACCGCTGATCGGCGAGCAAACTCGATGCCGTTGGATACTGTCACCGGCCGCTTTGACATTGAATGTTTCTACTTGAGCCTCTTTGCCAGCCGCCTGCATATCCCGTTCAGCCTGCTCTAATTGCAAAGCGGCCTGCTTGGCCTGTAACGCGGATCGATCATATTCCGCTTTGGGCATCGACCCTTTGGAAAACAACTGGTAATTACGTCGCCGCTCTCGTTCGGCGATCTGCAGGGCGTTGGTCGCAGCCCGCACATCAATATTGTTGTTGGCCTTCTCATTGGCCGCGTCCAATTTGGTTCGCGCCGTCTCCAAACGCAGACGTGCCAAGCCGTCGTCCAATTGTGCCAGATCATCGCCGACGCCGATCGCCTGGCCCTCGTTGACCGGGACCAGCACTAACGGACCGCTCTCTTGAGCCGGAATTTCTACTTCCTGAATGAGTTTCACGCGACAGAATTCTAAATCAACATGGCCCTGACCCACGTGATTGACCGGGGCCGCAACCGATTGGTATTGCCCAGGTTCGCCGCGCTGTTCTAGTTGAGCTGAGACTTGAGAGTGCGGCACGATCAGCCCGAGAAAGCAGAGCGCTGCCGCGTGACGTAAGCAAAGCATGTTCATCAACTAATCCTCAAATCATTCAACCTAACCAGCACAACTTCCATATTATCGGAACGACGATGACGCTGAGTTGAGCCAAACACACCACTACGGAGCTAGCAACTGTAGGGGTCGGAAAGCAGCTCGCCTTGTGACCCGCTAAAACCAAAGCAACCAAGTATTGTGGGCCGTTTCGATGAGTTCGTGAAACCACACATATCCCAGACTACGCTGGCCGGCGTGCACTTGGGCCGTGACACGCGTTCCGCTTCTTAATAAATCGTGAGGGAACTGCTGCTTATCGAAACCGATTCGCAGCAAAACCACGTTCCCTTCGTCGCTCCGTACGTCCATTTTATTGTCCACATGGATCAGCCGGCCCGTGTACTCATTTCCGGGGTGGGAGGCCAAGGTGAATGTCACTCGCAGGTTTTCGGACCCATCGCGCTGAGCTGTTAACAAATGGGCGACCCGGCGTTCGGGAAACTCCAATTCGATTTCCCATGGTGTTTCAGGGTGTACGATCGTCATCAAATTTTGGCCTCGGCTGACGGGTCGGCGAAGCAGGTTTTCGCGGAGCTGCCAATTAAAAATTTGCCCTGTCACAGGCGCTCGCACCTTTAATGAGTCCGCTTTATTTGATTTCAGCTCCAACTGGCGAATCAAACTTGTTCGTAACGTTTCTGCCTCCGCTAACTCTCCGCCAATCATGCGTGCCTCGGCAGGAGTCATGGGCGTATGTTGCGCTCGTTTGAGTTTGTTTACTTCTTCATTGGATTTATCAAGTTGGCCCTGTAAATTGCGAATTTCCACCATCAAGTCGTTGTTGGTCATGACAGCCAAAACTGCGCCCGCGCTGACGACAGCATCCGGGTTATCGGGAATCAGAATCTCTTTTAAGACACCGTCCACATCCGCCCACACTTCGCTGCGGTTCTCGGGAACCAATACGCCGTTGGCGGCTAACGTAAATGGATAAGGCACGACCCACAACGCGGCCATCACCAATAACAACACGGCAGCCGCCATTAGCGTTTTTGGCAGATTTCGAGCCTGTGTTAAGGCGGCAGTTTTCCCCAACCACGTCCAAACCGGTGCTAAAAACATGCCGGAATGAGCCAATGAATTCGTTAACGCATCGTTGCTGTGAGTCACAACCGTTTGCACGCGATGCTGTAAATCTGAGGTGGCTTTGTCCTCGCTTAATTTTTCCACAATCAACGCGCCAACCACACGCCCTGGGTGCTCCGTTTCTATCCGGGTAGAGCTGTCATCGCCAAGCTCTCGATTGACTTCTCGAAGTGGTTCGATGATGACGAGCTTGGCGTGCGAAGCGTCAAGATAGTCGTGCAAACAAAACTCAATTTGTGGAGGCAGGTGAGAATCATCGCCGGTGTAACACAACGGCTCACCAGCTTTGGTAACCATGGTTGCTAACTTGGATAGTTTTTTGATTTGTTCGGCGCGACGTTCAATCGTGTCCAAACCACTCATGGCTTGTACCTGCATTTTAGCGCCTTGCTTTAACGCCACGCTGACACGATCACAATCCATTAACCGGCGACCTTCGTTGGCGATCGCATACACCGTATCACGAGTGTTTAGACTTCCGTGAATGGCTCGTATAAAAGTCTGCATGCGATTCCACATCGCCTGCTGCGCACCGTACTGACGTAATTGTTGATTGCGCAAATAATCACTGGCTGCTTTGCACATCTGCACGAGGAATCGCAAGTAACCTCGCTGGGTGGTCGGGCCAGCGCCCGGTCGTTGGAATATTTCCACGATGCCCACCACATTTTTTTCCACCACCAAGGGCCCTATCATTAGTAGATGATCGGTGGGATTGCTGGCGCCTTCGTCTGCGGCAACGCCGCTGTGTGGCGGTACCAAATCGGGTTCGCCGCTGGAAACCATTTGTTTTAATAAACGATCGTGAGAGATTTGGGCTGCCTCGTTTTCAACCAACCCCGATTCTGCCAGGTTGATTTGATATTCCAGTTTTAGTCCACCCCCCTCTTGCAGACTCCAAACCGCACCTCCCACGGAAGCCAGTGCGCCCGTCGTGCGGCTTAAAAAGCCCTGGTAAAACTCCTGGGGCGAGCACTCAGATTGCGACAGGATCGTTATTTCATCCACCATCGCGCGAATTTGATCGCGGGTTTCCTGTATCAATTTGCGATCAATGGGCGGACCATCTTGATGATTTGGATGAGGCCCCACCGCCCGACGACGCTCCCGGGAGGATACCGGGGTGCCTTCGCTGGAACTTGAAAACGAATCGGTGGACATAGCGCACTCGTTTCATGAGTTGATGGACGTTACCTGCCTCGCTGGAGACACGTGGCGAGGACTTTCCATGAATTCGGGGTTTCTGGCAAGCTCGAACCTAGCCGTTAGACACCACGTGATATCTGTTGGCGGGCTGCGGTTGGTGAAAGCAGTTGGATTGGATAAGTTAGTAAACGGCAGAAAGGCCTCCATCGCGAGTTCGCTAGCGGTTTTCGGCCAGCTTCTTCGCCCAGCAATTAAATTTTGACCCCCCTAAGAAACTGATCCCATGCGTTTGATAGGCAGCGTCGACAATCAGCAACACGCCGAGCGTATTTCGGCATATCTCACGACGCACGAGATCGGTAATCACGTCGAGCAAGGCGAACCGCGTTGGCAGGTTTGGGTTAAAGATGAAGATGCTCTGGATCGCGCGAAGGCGTTGCTGGGCGAATTTCAGGCAAACCCTGAAGACGTGAAGTATCACGAGGCCGTTGATCTGGCTCAAAAGATGATGCGGGCCAATGAAAAGAAGTTGCAACAGGCCAGAGCCAATCGCGTGCAAATGACCAGTGATCGGTGGACTGCGCCGATCCATAAAACGGCTCCCTTTACTGTGACGCTTGTCGTAATTTGCGTCATTGTGGCGTTGTTCATGACCAATTTGGGAGAGGACAAAGATGGGGCGACCATGCGGGCGTTATCGTTTTGTTCGATCAGCGGTGCGCTGGGCCAGCAGATTGTCCTTGACGCGCCTCCTACTGACCCGGTGGAAGTGACGAATGGCCTGTCATGGGATAATCGCTTGCGTTTGGCAAGTTTACAGCGTGGCGAGCTTTGGCGGACCATCACGCCCGTCT
Organism: uncultured Pirellulaceae bacterium; assembly: GCA_905480235.1. Lineage (GTDB taxonomy): Bacteria > Planctomycetota > Planctomycetia > Pirellulales > Pirellulaceae > CAJQPP01. The sequence goes on along the minus strand of CAJQPP010000025.1, from coordinate 74,998 downwards.
TTATTCACTTCGGAATCATGCACTTGTTGTTCAACATGTACATGCTGGTATATTTTGCCCGCCAAATCGAGTCCCGCCACAGCGCGGTTTGGTTGGCCGTTCTGGTGGTGATCATCGCCGTTCCGTCCAATATGGTGCAATGTTTAACGCCGGAGCAATGGGATGGTGCCGCCATTGCGAATTACATCAACCATTGGAGCATAAGCTTAGGAGGCATGTCCGGTGTGATCTATGGGCTGTTTGGATACATCTGGATGAAGAGTACCTTTGATCCCAAAGCCGGTATGTATGTATCGATGTCCACTGTCGTGATTCTTTTAGTTTGGCTGGTGCTCTGCATGTCACCCGGCTTCATCGATAACGTCGCTAACTGGGCGCATGGCATTGGTCTGATCACCGGTATGGCGATCGGCTATTTCCCAAAATTACTTTCGGATCTCGGCTTGAGAAAGTAACGTCGCGCAACAAAAAACGGCCCATCCGCTTTAGTTCGGAAGGCCGTTTATATCTACTGGCTATTCGAGTAAACCGAATAGGTTATGCGATTTTTTCAATTCGCACGCGTGTGTATTTTTGGCGATGGCCGGTGCGGCGTTTACTGTTTTTGCGGCGACGGAATTTTTGCACGAAGACTTTGTTGCCTTTGGACTGATCCAAGACTTTCGCAGTCACGCTAGCGCCACTGACGTCAGGAGTCCCCAGTTTGAAACCCTCTTCCCCACCAATCGCCAAGACGCGATCGAACGTTACCTGATCACCGGGGTTTACTTGTCGCAAGTCAACTTCAAGAGTTTGACCTTCTTCTACTTTGTGTTGACGGCCGCCGTCGGCAATGATCGCGTACATGATGGGCTGCTTTTCAGACTTTTTATGGTGCTGTTTGACGAATTCGGAATCGCAGATTCTAGCCGAAGGGCTATTTCCGGTCGAGGGGCAAAATCGCCAGTAAACGCTGCATACCCCCAAAAAACCCCGGTTTTTGGCTCCTCTTGCCGTGACGCCCGAGATTCTCGACCCGGGCTATCCACCGAGGGTCCGTAGGACAGAATCTCGCGCCGGCCCAAAAAAGCGTCTCAACGAGGTCTCGGTAGCGGCAAAACAGCCCTAAAACTCTGGATCTTCCATCCCCAACTGCTTCATTTTTCGGTACAGATTCGAGCGATGCAGCCCCATACGTTCCGCGGCTTGAGTCATGTTGCCTCGGGATTGTTTGATGTGACGCTCAATGTAGTCCGCTTGAAATTGGCGGGTCGCGTCGGTCAATGGTAGATCCAGTGGCACCACCGGTTCGTTTGAGCCGGGACTCATGATGAAGGACAGGTCGCCCGCATCAATTTTTTCACCTGTAAAAAGATACGCCAGTCGTTCCATCATATTGCGCAGCTCGCGGATATTACCGGGCCACCTATGCGCCAACAATCTCTTCCGCGCGGCCGCCGTAAACTTGGGTACCGGACGTCGCGCTTTGGCGCAGAAATCCTTCAAAAAGTAGTTCGCCAACAGAATCACATCCTCGCCCCGTTCGCGCAGCGGCGGTAACGTCAGGTTGACGACATTTAAACGAAAGAAGAGATCTTCGCGAAATTTTTTATCCCTGACTAATTGAGCCAAGTCCTGATTAGTCGCCGCGATGACTCGGGCATCCGTTGTGATCGGAAGTGACCCGCCCACTCGGACGACAACTTTCTCCTCCAAAACCCGCAACAATTTGGCTTGCCCCCCAAGGCTCATGTCGCCAATTTCATCCAGAAAAAGAGTGCCGCCATCCGCCAATTCAAATTTACCTGGCCGCGCCTCGTGTGCGTCGGTGAACGCCCCTTTCTCGTGCCCAAACAACTCGCTTTCCAATAGCGATTCAGTGATCGCCGCGCAATTCACCGCGACGAGCACATTGTCGCGACGCTCGCTCAAGTAGTGAATCATCTGCGCGACCACTTCTTTCCCGGTTCCATTTTCTCCCAGGGTCAAAACGGCCAATTCCGTCGCTGCCACCCGCGATATGGTCTCTTTCAAATCGATAATGAGGGGGCATTCACCGATCAAATGCACTTTTTGAGCAGCTTGATCTGCGACTTGTTTTTGAGTCGTCTTGAGGCTTTCCACATGTTGGGTATTTCCAATTGCCACAGCCGCGTGAGCTGCCAATTCCGTTAATGCCTCTTCATCTGCCTGAGAGAAATTACCCTGTTTTTTATTGAGTAGTTCAAACGCACCAATGGTCTTCCCCGATTGGTCGGCCATCGGCACGCACAAGATGGAATGAGTTTGGAACCCAAGTTGTTGATCCACCGTGCGATCGATCTGCGCTTGCTCATTGGCGATATCGGTGTCGACGCGCCGTGGCTGACCCGTTTGCACTACTTTTCCTACGACGCCCGTGCCTTCCGAAATTCGCAACTCGCCGCCCTCCACTCCCAAAGCTGGCCGGCCAATCAGGGTAGCGGAATTGGGATCCAATAAAAAAATGGTGGCCCGCTCGGCATCCAAAAGCTGTGTCGATGTTTCCACCATCGTTTGCAGCAGCTGCCCGGTTTCCTGCGTTTGATTCCAGCGAACAGTCATTTCCAGCATGGCCACCAAACGTTGCGAACGCTGTCGATCCACGGCCGATTGTCTAGCAATCTCGTAACCCGCGGCCAAGGCCGCCGCCAAACTGGAGCACTCCATTTCCGACATGACCGGTTGCGATTTGACGAGCAGCAGCTGATCCGAGTTAGGAAACAGGGGACAGGCTGACCATTCGTCTTGCTGCAGCGCCTGATTACGATCCAAGACATCGGCCAAGAATTCGCTTGGCAAATCAACCGCTCGCCCCACCGTCACCAATTTTCGCCACTGGCCTTTGATGCCCTGCACCACGGCTACGGACGCGGACTGAGGTTGTTCCGCGGAAACTCGAGGCAGGGCCATCTGCAAGAATGACAATTCACCCTGGCAATTCTGCAACATCCCGATAAAGTCGCTCAGCAACCGGTATCCGAGCGTTTCAGGTTGAATATTTTGGGTGTGAAAAGTCGGCATCGCGTCCCACCAGCAGAAAAACCTGTCATCTCCCCGATTCAGCTCACAGCGGATAGAATCAAGCGAGGCTCGGGACATCCGAACCTGTAATCAATCGGACTTGCTACGATTCTGGATCGTAGTCATTTTGAGTCCACGCAACAATGGTCGGCACCCTGCATCCGGGGCACGGCCATCCGAAAACCAATTCAATTCGCCAAGCGGAGTTACGGAACGATGGGTTTATTTGACGGCAAGAAAGGTTTAATTCTGGGGGTCGCCAACGATCGCTCCATCGCTTGGGCGGTTGCTGAGCATATTATGAACGAAGGGGGAGAGTGCGGATTCTCTCATCTACCCGACCGTCCAGATGACGACAAAAAGAAGAATCGTCGCCGCGTGGAAAAAGCCATCAAGGGGCATCCCAACGCCAAATTCATGGCACCTTTGAATGTCGAGGATGATGATCAAATCCGCGAAATCATGGCGACCACGCAACAAGAGATGGGTGGCATCGATTTTCTGTTGCACAGCATTGCATTCGCCGACCGCGCGGATTTACAGCGTGACACCATTGAAACCAGCCGTGCGGGATTCAAGATGGCGATGGATGTTAGCGTGTACAGTTTGATCGCCGTTTGCAACGCGGCTCGAGAGATCCTTAATCCCTCCGCTTCGATCGCCTGCATGACTTACTTCGGCGGGGAAAAATGTGTCCCCGGCTATAATGTGATGGGCATTTGCAAGGCAGCTTTGGAAGCCACGACCCGATACCTGGCATTCGATCTTGGTTTGCATGATGTACGGGTCAATGCTCTCAGCGCGGGTCCCCTTAAGACTCTGGCAGGCAGCGCCGCTGGCGTTGGAGATATGCTGCATCTGTACGAACAGGTCGCACCCTTACAACGCAATGTGACCCATGACGAGGTTGGCAAAACTGGCATGTTCTTGCTTTCTGATCTATCCAATGGCATCACTGGCGAGGTCTTGCACGTTGACGCCGGCTATAACGCGATGGGCTCTCCGGGGCGAATGTTGGATCAAATTTCCGGCAAGGCATAATTGGCAGGGGATTCTCAGCCACGCAAAAAGCTGCGTTTTTTCGTGGTTCCCCGCCGAATCCCGTCATCAAACGTACAAAACGACCCCTCGGGTGCCCGAAATCGTTGATACGCTTTAAAACGTTGAACATTTCGCAGATTTCAGACTGCGCGCCGAATGACAAGTCATTAAAATAAGCTGCGAATGAGAATGCTCCACAGGAGATCCCTCTCGCAAGCAATCCGAGTCATTAATAAATCAGGACCAGAACATGTCTGCCACGAAAAAACCACGAATTAACCGCAAAGGGTCCTCCACTCGACTGACTCTGCTGTTGGTGTTGCTGCTTATTGTCGGCCTTGGTTGTGCCTACGAATTTGGCGTAGCTCGACCCAATTACCAAACGGCTTGGGAGGCTGTCAAAGTCATCGATAATGATTCGGACCCCAGTAACTTCACCAGCAAGGATATCGATGAAGTCATTGGTCAAGAAGCTTTCCGAACCGATGACAGCATGCGTGAAGATTGCATCGTCAAAACTTATCGCTGGCGAAGCGGGTTGTTAGTCAAGAACCACGATATTCATATCGTATTCAGTAAATTCCCACCCCTCATGATCGAACGTAATCCTGACCTTGAAGGGGTCTATCATTATTACTCCGCCGTTGCTGGCCAACCTCTCGATCCCGAACTGAATTTTCCCATTCAGAAGGAAACGATCGTGCAGAATTTGAATCCACCCCCCGTCAACATGGGTGGTGGCTAGTTCTTCAAAACGCTGCAGGTTTTTGCTGGCGTTTTCGATCGATGCCACGAATTTCCCCAAACGGTTCGAATTCACATGCCACGGTCGCGAGTATTACTCGCGACCGTTTTTTTTGTCCAAGCCCCGGCCAGACCGTTTACCCCGGTGGCTGGCAGATCGATGATGGGCAGGGGCCCGAACAGCAAGCATGTCGCCATACTCATTCGCCGCTCAATGGGGCGTTCAATGGGTCGGCAAAATAGACATGACGTTGGGTAACTCTCGCAGCGGCGGGCTTATTGCTTGCCGGCATCCGTTGTTGGCGTTTCGGTCGCGGGCTTTTCTTTTCCTTCTTCCACGGCCTCTGCTTCCTCTTCATCTTTTTGGGGCCCGGTGATTTTGATCATCTCAATTTCCCCCTTGGGTCCTTCCTGAATACCAAACCCAAGCATTTGCCAATTGGCCTCGCTCGAGTCTGGTTCGAGGATTCGCCGAAAGATCATCTCAAATTTGGAGGCCTGTAAATCTCTCGATTTCGGTTGGTATCGGTAATTACAGGAGACCGCGATGCGTTTGGATTCGGTGTCAATTTCGACTCGGCCAAAGCCCAGGAACTGAAGATCGCCTTGGCGACCATCCTCCTCAATAATGGAAATCGGTGGGTTTTTAATCCAGCTGACATAGCGCATGACTTCTTGGCTAGGCTGCATGCTGATGTCTTCGGGAATTTTATAGAGCTGCTCTAAATCCGCTCCCTGAGGCTTGCGCTTGTTGGGTTCCACCGTGTATTGAAAGGCTTCTAGATAGCGTCCTTCACTGATTAAATCCGCTACTTTCTCGCCACAAAGCTTGGCTTGATAACAAACGTACCAAGACCGACCGAAGGTGCTGGTAAGCGAAAAGGCTGAAAATAACACTGCCAGAAAGAGCGCTGTTTGGGCGATTTTCATTCCGGCGTAGCGTTTGGAAATCTCAATCTTGCTAATGGAGAAAATTGCCAGAATGGCGGCAATGACATTCAGGATGACCATTGGCGGAGAGATGACAGAGGCGACTCCCAACAGACTCAGAACGAAAGCGACGATAGAGAGCCCAAAAATGGGTTTATATTCCAGCTCCGACAGTGAATCGTCCGCACTCTCGTTGAATTTAGCCATAACTACTGCCGAGAAATTTCGAGGGGTGTTAACGCGGGACCCGCAAAGCATCCTGCTGAGACAGTTTTAATCGACGGTTATAGTATTTGTAAATGAAGTCGCCTTTGGAATCGAATACCATGGCCCCCAAATCTCTGTCGGCCGGGTTCAATTGATTGGCGTCATAGCCGGTTGGTAGGGCGGCGGCCAATGCACCTTGCGAGCGGCTTTGCAGAAAACCGAGCCATAAACGATCCGGAGCTCCTGCAAAATTCACACTATTGGGGCGCGCCTGAAAATTACCTTCGCCGGGTGGAAAGGGGGCAGTGTGAAAGGAAAATTGCATAAAACACACGAAAACCCAAGCCGTGGCCAGTGAGAAAACGGTTCGACCGGTCATTTCCAGCCACTTATCAACATTCAACTTATGCTTGCTGAGTATATCCGTCACCGTCCGCAGGATGATAAACGACAGAAAGAACAACAACCAAATGGCTACAAAATCCAGCAAGTAAGTGCTTGAATTCGTGCCTCCATCGATCGCATCTGCTACCGGCTCGAAATAATTCGATGCGATGCAGGCCGCAAAAATTGTGTTCACGAATGTAATGACATTATTCCAAAAACCCATGAACCAAGTGCATAGGAGCACCAGAATAATGGCGGCGATGGTCAAACCCGTTGTCATTTTCCAACCGACCTTTCTATTTCTTTAATACTCGCTGCAGTTCTTCCAGTGACAAATCTCCCCGAGCCACCATCACGATTCCCTCGTCTCGCAACGAGATGTGCCCTGATTGGGCGGCTGCCTGAGCCAGTTTTTGAACGGTGGGCTGAGGATCCAACATGGCTTGTCGAAACCGCTCATCGACGACCAGCAATTCATAAATACCGGTCCGTTCAAAGTAACCTGGGCCACCGCAAAACTCACAGGGCTCGATCTCGATCGGCTGCCCGTTGGCATCCATCATTTCCCCGGCAGCAGGTTGAAAGTGGCGGTACAAAACCGGTACCCGCGAAGCGGGTAGCCCCAGTTGAGCGAGAAGTTTTGGGCTGGGTTGGTAAGGTTGGCGACAATTGGTGCACAGCATTCGCACGAGCCTTTGACCGGTAACGGCTCTCAGAGCCCGAGCAAAACCTTCGCGATCTGGCTTCAACATCAATGCCCGCATGACAGCCTCGACGGCGTGCTTCGCGTGCAAGCGGCTGACGGTTGTAAGTTCTGAGTTATTCGTAAGATCAATCATCTGGTTGAGAACCGAGACATTGGTCATTTCTGCAATGCAGATCACGTTGGGTTCCCGCAACAGCACGCTAGGCATCACGCTATCTAACGTCTCCCCTTTGGCGGAATCAAAGAGGATGGGTTCCACGTTGATAATTTCAGGTTCGGCTTTTTGCTTCTCTTCAAGGACCATAAAATCCCGCATGAAACGGTCCGTTGACTGCAAAGCAGCTTTCCAAGTGGTGGACAAACCGTCGCTTGGCAGCGAACTGAATAAAACCAATCCACCCTGCTCATTCAGAATATTGACCAGTTGGGTCCGCATTCCTGTGCGCATGCCAATCTCTTCCAGATTTTCGGTCGGCGGACGTTTCCGGCTAACCTCGATCGCGACCCGCTCTCCGGCTTCGACGCCCTGGCATGTCAGTGTGCATTTGTGTTTCGAGCGTAGGTACTCGGCAGTAAACTTGCCGACTTGTCGGGCCCGCCTCTCCTGATAATCCAAACCCGCCAATTGCTTCATGGAGGCCAACATGAAATCGCCGATATTTCGTTGCAGAGGTGGCATGTTGTACCAAATTCCGTCGACTTGATACTTCACTGCGCACTGTTGCTGGGTAAAGTCCATGAGGATCAAATCGGATCGTTTCGTGATGGCATCCGCCAGCAGAAAAACGAGATGCGGATATCCCGGAGAGGGCGTCACCGATTGGAGCGTAGCTTCTCGCTCGTCAACGGAGTCCCCTGCTGCCACAAATGTCAGGGGCGGAAGGTGGTTCAACGGGATGGGTTGTAATTCTTCTTCGGACATAACTTCAATGGGTTATTTTTTGGGTTGAAATACGCGCTGCACTTCGGACATCGACGTGCGTCCATCCAGCACGGCTCGATAAGCTTGCTGCAGCAACGTCAAGTTTCCCTGTTGGCGAGCGACCTGCCCAATGAAATCCAGTTTGGGATTTTTTAACAGGGCTTGGCGAATTGCATCATTGACGACCAGAACCTCGTAAATCGCAGTCCGGCCTTTGAAGCCAATCCCGGTACAGGAAGTACAAGGTAGCATTTCTACCGGTTTGCCTTCCTCATCCACGCGTTGCTCGACCGGGGGTAATTGATAATCCTTATACAACACGGTATCGCTATTGGGGTCTCCACCCATTTGGCGAATCGCTTGGGGTTTGACCTGCACGGGTGTTTTACATTTGTCACAAAGCCGCCGCACCAACCTCTGGTTGATAATCACCGTGACACTGCGTACAAACCGCGAACGATCGCTGCTGACCGTCATTAAACGCAGCAGCGCTTCCACAGCGTTATTCGCCTGGATCTTGGTAATCAATGTACGGTCGCCACCGGTAACTTGCTCGGTAAGCAGTTCCATGGTCGCTTGATCCGCAATCTTGGGCATCACAAAAGCGTTGGGCTCTTTGAGGATCATGCTAGGCAGCAGCTCGGACGCTGATTGACCGGCGACGACTCGCTTGATGTCAATATTTTCCCGCTCGGTTTCGCGGTCATCTGCCTCGGCCACACCGACAAAATCCCGGGTAAATCGATCCGCATTATTAAGTGTCGACTGCCAGGTGGATGTCAAACCTTGCCCGGCAGGTGCCGAAATAATCACCATCCCGGGATCTGAGATCTTGCCCATCAGGGTGGCAATCATATCGTCGGTCATTCCCAAGCTGGCCAAATCCAGTTTCAGACTGGATGACGGCACCACTTTAATGACGACGCGTTCTCCCGTTTTCGTGCCTTGTGATATCAGCTCAAATTCCACTTTTTCGCGATCTATCTTGCCGTTAAATACATTTTTTTGTAGCTGTCGACGTTCCCCCGGATTCAAATCGGCCAGTACTTTAAGGGTCCACAGCATGGCATCGCCCGTTTCGCGATCGAGCGGCGGCATAGGGTGCCATAAACCGTCGATTTGAACGCGCCGCGTGACGGACTCGCGAGAGAAGTCCAAGAGAATCTGTTCCACGCGGGTGCGAGCCGCTTCGTATAACATTTCGGCCACCTGCTCGAAGACAGGTGATTGCCGAGCTTTGATCAAATTGCCCTGTTTTTCATCGCCTGACTGCCCCGCGGCCTGCAGATCGATTGGGAGATTGCTTTCGGCTTGCTTTGATTCCGCAAAAAGTTCGCCCGTCTTTGCCTCCGACGGAATTTTTCCTTTCCGCTGCAACAGGTAAATACCGTAAGGCAGAAACGCTGCCGCGAGATAAATCGGATAACCCGCGAGAAACTGGGGGATGCAGAGAACGGCGATCAAGCCTCCGATAAACGCAAACACGCAAATCGGGTTCCAGACCTCCGCCGTTTGCCCGGTATGCTCGCCGAACTGTGTGGCATCCCGATTAATAAAATCTACTAATCGCACCCATAACAAAAAGACAACGATTAACAGGATTAACTTTACTGGGCTGAAGTAACCGCCCGGACCACGGTCGATACCATGCTCCCCGCCCGTGCTGGCAGCAGGGTAATCCGGCCACCATGCATCGGCTTGAGCCAAAGGAGCGATCGTGGATTGCAGGAGTTGGTTGCCCTGAAGCGGTAGATTTTCCACCGCCAGCAAGGACTCCGAGCAACCCCAACAGGTAATCATTAGCGCGGCGAGCGCGACCAAACTTGGTTTCATCAAAGGATTCCAGGCTGCGAAACGTTGATGCCCTTGAGGGCCATTTTTAGCGCATCCCGATTCGGTGCGACCTGGAATGCCGTCGGTCGATCAATCAATTCATCATCAACCAACTGCTTGAGACTCATGGTGAAGTCTTGCATTCCTTCTTCCGAACCGATGCGAATGGCATCGCCTAATTTGTGATCCTGTTCTTCCAGAACCAGTTTACGAACCGTTGGATTGAAGGTCATGATCTCACAGGTCGGCACGCGACCTACGCCCTCTCGGATGGAGGGCAAAAGTTTTTGAGCAATGATCGCTTTCATATTCATGGCCATGGCACTGCGAATTGCCGAATGCATTTCCTCCGGGAACAGGTCAAGAATACGACCAATCGTAGACGGCGATGTAGACGCGTGAATGGTACCGAACACAAGGTGCCCCGTTTCAGCGGCATGAATGGCCGTCATAAACGTCTCTTGGTCACGCAGCTCGCCCACCAGAATAATATCCGGATCCTCTCGCACCGCGTGTTTCATGCCGACACTAAAGTCCACGACATCAATACCAACTTCACGCTGGTTGATTAGGCACTTATCGTCCTTGAACACAAATTCAATGGGATCTTCGAGAGTCAGCAGATGCTTCACATAGTGCCGGTTGATATAGTTCAACATCGAAGCGATGGTGGTACTTTTCCCGGAACCCGTTACACCCGCCAACAGAACCATGCCCTGATCGTGGTGACACAACGTTTCGATCACCGGCGGAAGGTGCAAGCCTTCGAAGTTGGGAATAAAATTATTCACGCGACGGGCGACCAGACCAATTCGACCCAGTTGTTGCAACATGTTGACGCGAAAACGCCAACTTTCACCGTCCACGTCGACAATGTATGCGAAGTCAGCCCCGCCCTCTTTCTGAAAGATCTTACGGGTTCGGTCATCCAACATTGGCAAGAGAAGGTCGATCATCTCCTCCGCTCCAACCGGTTCCCGGTTCATCGGTTTCAGCGTACCGTGGATGCGAATGATGGGCGGTTGCCCCACCTTCATATGCAAATCGGAACCTTCCAGTTTCACCAGCGCACGGAAGTATTTATCAACCGCATTCTCATCCTTGAGTTTCAATAAACGATTGCGTAACGATTCGGCCGTTACTTCGTTTTTAAAACCACTGGATGGCTCCTCGGATGGACTGGATTCTTTCTTGGGTGATCCCATGTTGTTTTATTCTCCGTTGTTTAGCAGCAGGTAAGATCCTACATGCTTGATACGTCAGGCTATGGCAATCAATTGGTGATTTTTCGCATCCCCAAGGATGCTGGTCCGAGTGGTGGCAGACGGTGATCACGGATCAGAACGAACTGAATTACCAATGTACTTCTGACATCGTCTTTTTTCTATTTTATACGAAGGGCTCTGCCCCGTCTTTCCCCGCAATTGCCGTAATATTCGGTTTCCTGACCTTGGCCGGGGCATCTGAGAGCGATTTGTGACCGGAATTGGCAATAAAAACGGTAAGACCGGCAGGGATGCTACCGATCTCAAGGTATCGCGATGAGGATTTCCATGCCTAGCTGCCCGCGACCTTGGGCTCCCAGCACGGTAGCGGAAGCACCGTTAGCCGCTCGGAAGAAGCCCGCCGAGGCTCGCCGACGGCCGTCGGGCCTGTTCCCTTAAGCGTTTTCGTCTATGCTGTGGGCGTTCCGGACGCAAAATCCGGCTGTCCCTTCCGATTTTACCGAGCTTTCAGGAGCCCTGCCGTGGAAGCAGAACTCATTGACCGAGCCGATTCGATTCAGCGACGCATCACGCAATTACGGGACAGTCTTTGACTACGATCAACGCATCGAACAGATTCGCGTCATCGAAAACGAAACGATGGCGGCAAACGGATTTTGGGACAATCAGGAATCCGCCCAGGAAACGGTGGCCACGCTCAAATCGCTAAAAGCCGTGGCGGGGCCCCTGACCGATATGCTGGCGGCAAGTGATGATCTGGCTGCGCTATTGGAAATGGCAGAAGAAGATTCGGATATTGAAGCCGAAGTCGCAGGCGAGTTGCGCAGGCTGGAAGCGGCGCTCGAGGATCTGGAACTGAAATCCCTGTTAAATGGACCGCATGACAACACCGGTGCCATCCTGACCATCAATGCCCGCGATGGCGGCACCGATGCCAACGATTGGGCCGAAATGCTGCTTCGCATGTATAGTCAGTGGGCCCAAAAACACGAATACACCGTCGGTTTGCTGGATCGCAATGATAATGACGAAGCTGGGATTAATAGCGCCACGATTGTCATTCGCGGCCCGATGGCTTTTGGATACCTCAAGGGCGAAGACGGCATGCACCGCTTGGTACGGATCAGCCCATTTAATGCCGATGGAAAACGACAAACCAGTTTTGCCGCTGTCGATATCTCGCCCGAAATATCGGAGAGCGTTGATATTGAGATCAACGAGGCTGACGTTCGCGTGGATACCTATCGAGCCAGTGGCGCAGGCGGCCAGCACGTCAATAAAACCGACAGCGCCGTGCGATTGACCCACATCCCCACCGGGGTCGTCGCTCAATGCCAAAATGAGCGCAGCCAGCACAAAAATCGAGCGACCGCGTGGAAGATGCTACGAGCCCAGCTGGCGCGACTAGAGGAAGCCAAGCGGGAAGAAGAGGAAGCGCTGAAGTATCAAAATCGACCAAGAGTCGGATTTGGATCGCAAATCCGTAATTATTTCCAACACCCCGATCAACGCGTCAAGGATGCACGCACGGGCCACTTAATTGGCGACTTTAGCCGTGTTTTGGATGGTGATATTCAGCCATTCCTCGACGCCTATCTGCGCTGGAAAGTCAAATCCGGTAACGAGTGACGGATGCTTCCTCGGATACAGAAATCTGTTTAATTAAGTGTCGGAGGACCGGGCCAATCACTGACGCAGCCGTTTGAAAAAAATACGACCTGTTTGTGCACCGACTTTGTCACGAAACGATCGAAGCAACGCGATTGACCTCCGTCGACGAAAGCGAAGAGCCCGCTTGCCCTCCCATTCAGGACCTGGTTCCGAATAACACGGTAAACATCGGGGGCTCCTGTTCATTGGCCGCGTAGGAAATGTCGTTGGTCAGGAACGCTCACCCCCGAGGGTCAGTGTCTCTCCGCCGGAATCGCTTGCCGTATGCAGGAACACACCTCATGGATAGGCTCGTCCATCCACAAATTCAGGTCGAACCCGTGGAACTCCGAAAACTACGCTGCCGCTTTACGGATTGCGAATTTGACATGTTGGCTTGTCAGGGCACCGATTTAACCTTCGACAGAAAACAAGGTTTAATATTGGTAACCCTGACGCAACCCAGCAGGGATTTCCCTGCCACGTGTACATGGCATTTTTCGTCTGTTGGCAAAGCGGATGGCAGCCACCAAGCTCTATAACGAGATCGCCAGTCGCGTTGTCTGTGGATCATCTTCTGGGTTGATAACCACCCGCATCTAGCACCCTAGACGTTGGGGGCATCTGACATGGACCGCAGCGCGGATAAATACAGCAAATGCTTTCCTTCATGTCCGTGGGCGCTGGTTAATTGGGTGGCGGCACGAATAACATCTCGGCGACTGACCAGGCCCACCAACACGTTATCGCGAATCACGGGTAAACGCCGTGCTGGACTCGTCAAAAAAATCTGTGCCATGGTGACCAGCAATGTATTTTCCGTGATAGTTCTCGGATTTCGATTCATCAAGGAATCGACGCGGTCGATGGGAACTTGTTCGTAGGCCGCTTCTACCAACACTTTCATCACAGACTTTTCGGAAAAGACTCCCAACAAGCAATCATTTTCATCGACGACCGGCGCGCCAGAGATTTTATTTTCGATTAACAACTCGACCGCCGCAAACACATTGGTGTCTGGAGCCAGGGTAATGAGATTGCGATTCATCATCTCGTAGGCGTGGAGATTGGATACCGCGGAAGGACAGAAGCTCTTATACATTAGGGACCTCGCGAGAAAACCGAAAAAAGGCAGTTACTTAAAGACTAGGGACTCCTCCCTCAAACGCAGCACAAAAAACCTTGCGACTGCTCGTGAATTTTTTCACGAGCGGCCATTAGCGATTGTGAAATATTTCTCAAGCAAAATAATCAGGTTTGATAGACTATGTTCGGTTCACGAAGCGACTGTACCCAAGTGTCTCGTGACACAGTCATCGCGGTAATCAAGCCTGACTTTTTTGGACACCCGACGTAATGCGATCTCTGAAAGCTTGTCACTGTTGTGGCTTGATTCATCAAATACCCGAGATGTCGCCCAACTCCATGGCCGTCTGCACGCGCTGCGGATCCCGCATCACTTCGAATGCCGACACCAAAAAATCCGCGGCGCGAACTGCGGCTGCAGCCCTCGGCGCGCTACTGCTTTTTTTCCCCGCAGTCACCTTGCCAGTCCTGCAAATTGAACGCTTGGGTCATCAATATCATTCCAGTATTTTAGGCGGTACGCTGGAATTAATTCAGCACGGAGACTGGTTCGTAGGCCTCGTAGTGTTGCTGTTTTCTATCGTCTTCCCATTGATCAAGATTCTTACCATGTTGGAATTGAGCTGGCTTTCGTTGATCCACCGAAGGCACAAGTCCATTACCTATAAACTAATGGAGTACGCGGGTAAGTGGTCAATGATGGATGTCATGCTGTTGGCCTTTCTGGTGATGCTTGTAAAACTTGGCAATCTGGTTGAATTCCAATTCGGACCCGCGGTCATCGCTTTTGTTGTATGTGTGGCCATGAGCATGATTGCCTCCATTTGCTTCGATCCCCACCTCATCTGGACCGAGGAAGAGCGCTGATTCCAATACAGATTTGCGACGCTGCGATGCGCAGCATCGATCCCCTTAAAACAAAATAAATAACCATGACCGATCAACCGACTGAACCCATTACCGGCCCCGCTGACTCGGGGAACGGCCCCGCTGACTCGGGGAGCGGCCCCATTCCGGTAGCCCATATCCAACCCCGTACATCCTTTTTGAAAAGAACTTTTGGGGCCACCTGGATGTGGTTAGCCACGCTGGCATGCTTGGTCATTGCGCTCGTCTTATTGGCCATGTCCTGGTTATCAACAGGAACCCATATCACGATCGCTTTTGAAGATGGGTATGGGATCAAGGCAGGCGATACTTTGAATTTTCGTGGAATCGATGTGGGTGAAGTTACGAACGTCGATGTGAACACAGGCTTGAGCAATATCACGGTACATGTTGAATTACAGCAGAACGCGCTGGACTTAGCACGCACGGGGAGCCAATTCTGGATCGAACGTCCGCAGTTAGGCCTGGGCCGAATTAGTGGCTTAGATACCGTTGTCGGGGCAAAATACTTGGGGGTCATTCCTGGCGAAGAAACCGCTGAGGCTTGCTTTGAATTCGTTGGTATCGAATCGCCACCGGTCATTCGCGACGGAACGGGCAGCGACATTAGTATTCAATTCGAAGATGGCTATGGGATCGCGACGGGGGCCGTCGTTCGTCATCTGGGGATCGTGGTAGGGGAAGTTACGGCCGTTCAACTGGCGGAAAAACTGGACAGCGTAACCGTTTCGGTACGGCTATCTGGGGCCGCCGCAAATGCGGCCCGTTCGGGAAGCCAATTTTGGATCGAGCGGCCCGAATTAGGGCTGTCAGAAATTCGTGGTTTGGCAACCTTAATCAGCGGACCCTACATTGATTTTCTCCCCGGCCCAGCGCAAGCACCGCTGGTCCGACATTTTCAAGGTGCGGAGTACGCTCCGCCTGCCAAAAAACGCTCAGCCGAGGGTTTAGAGTTGGTCTTAACCAGTGACCAACAACGGGCCCTGCGGGCGGGTGTACCTGTCAACTACCGTGGCCTAAAGGTAGGGCATGTGGTTTCGGCGCGTTTGGCCTCCGACGCTTCCTCCATTCAAGCGCGAGTCTTCATCGAGCCCGCATACAAAGAACTGGTGCGCGTCGATTCTCAATTTTGGAGCAACATCGGAGTCGACGCCGATTTTGGGGTTACCGGCATTCAACTGAAAACGGACTCTCTGCAATCGCTGGCTGTAGGCAGTGTCAGTTTCGCAACGCCTGACCGACCAGGGCGCAAAGCAAGAACCGGAGATCGATTTGACTGCAACGACAGTTACCAAGAAAACTGGTTGGCCTGGACCCCCAAGATTGCCATTGGCGAGCAGATGTTGCCGCTTGGCAAAAATCGTCCCGATTCATTTCGATCCATTCTCCGCTGGAAAGAAAAAAGCCTCACCTTCACTCGGAAAAAACAACGACAAGGTTGGCTCGTGCTTTTGGAAAATGGTCAGCTGATTGGCCTTCCACGGTATTTGCAGCCACCTGAGGAACGCGTTGCCGATTCCACGATGTTGGAAATGTCTGGCGCAGAGTTTCCCTACATTGCTTCACGTGCTGCGCCCTTTGGCAGCCTTTTCTGTTATGAGCTATCGCCCCAAAAAATTGATCAGAAACCATGGCCTGTCAACCAATTGAGGCGCCCCGAATCGCCAGAGGATTGCTTGATTGTTTCCGACCCCCAAGCCGCTGCAGTGCCGTTAGCGTCCACCAATATCGATTCGCTCGAGGACGACCGCTGGCTCATCAACCCCGCGTTATCTTACCCACCTGAACTCGATGGAGCGATTGTCGTCAGCCGGACAGATGGCGCGTTGATTGGATTTTTGGACTTGTCGCGCGGTCAAGCCGAAGTCACGTTTGTGCCAGAGCAGTAGAGCACCACTCCCCAGCCGGTGTGTGAACGCGTTTAAGACGGAATGAACTTGCGGGGTGAATTGGATGCGAATACTTTGGTGCCTTAAGCTCCTCGATAACCGCCTGCTAAATCCCATTGCCTGAAGAGAATCCAGTATGCCAACCACCCCGTTCAGCCCTCCCACGCCAGGCGACTATGGTGAATTTTATGAAACCTACGTGAGCCGGTTTCAACCGCAAGACTTCCTCAATGCGTTTGCTCAACAGGCCGACACACTGGTTGACCTCATGGGTGATTTACCACCTGGAGAAGACAGTCGACTTCATCCCCCGTACACATGGACGTTGAAGCAACTGATGGGTCACCTGATCGATTGTGAGCGAATTTTTGGGACCCGCGTATTGCGCATCGCTGTCAACGATCCCACCCCCAATCCTGGCATGGAACACATCTCCTACGTGGAAAACCTGGATTACGAAGCGGTTTCGATGAGCGAGCTGTTAGCCGAATTTGGAAATTTGCGTCGCGCCAATGTGTTGCTCGCTAAACGATTAACCAGTGCTTCTCTGGCCAATGTCGGGACGGCATCGGATTACCCGGTATCCGCCAACGCCAACCTGTTCATCATGGGTGGGCATGTTGCCTATCATCTGGAAATTATACGGCAGCGATTGGGCCAGCAGAGTTAGTAAGTCTGTGCACCTGTATTAATCGGCCTTGCGAATTTTCGCCATAAAGAACCCGTCAAAGCATTCGTTGGGAAGGATCCGGCGGCAGTGTTTAATCGTGGGATCAAAGGTCTGGCCCTCGAAAAGCTCCAAGCCTGGCTGCCAGTGCTGAATAGGCATTTCTATTTCCAGTAGTTCCGCCTGCTCGCCAAACGGGTTTAACAGAGTATTTACTACCGCTTCATTTTCTTCTGGGGCAAAACTACAGGCGCAATACAACATCGTTCCCCCGGGTTGAAGTGTTTGAAAGGCGGATGCGATCAATCCCGTTTGCTTTCGCGATTGCTCGCGGATTTTTCGCAGGCTCGAGGATTTACCGGAGTCGGGTTCGGCGAATCGCATCCTCGCTGCGCTACTGCAAGGCGCGTCTAACATCACTCGATCAAAGCGGTCCGTTACTTTGTTAGCTGGTACTTACCATCGGCAAATGTCTGATGACAGCGGTTACAGTTATCGATCATGACGCTGTAGTGCTTTTTCGCTTGTTCATAATCGCCCACGGAACCATATAGGGCCTTGCCCGCGTTATAAACATCCAGGGATATTTGTTTCCATTGCTTGGTCTTTTCCGCGTCCGCTCCTTCGGGAACGCGTTCCGCTACTAAAGCGCTGGTCTCTGCCAGAATCAAGGCGCCACTCTTGATTGGGCTCCAGCCTTTGCGACCTTTCGGTTGCGTTGCCAACGCAGCCTTTAATCCCTTGTAACTGGGTTCCGAAATATACTCCATAAAATGGTGCATATTGTCGACCGGTTGGAAAGGATCTGCCGCTGGCGTTTCTTCTTGAATCGGTGTTACCGGATGCGAAATCGGAACTCGATTAAGGAACGGCAAGGTCAATACAAACAGACAGATGGGGAGAAATTTCATCATGGTGATCACGCGTTGAGGGTATTGGGAATCCCCAAGTATCGGTGAAAAATGCCCGCCGGAAAAGCGGCTTGGCTTATTTAAGACGCATTGCGAAGCAGCCGATCGAAATTCTCTAAAGTGCGGCAGCCGTTTTCGCCTGAAAATCCGGATCATCCCGTATCAGATCAAAATCTGATTCCTCTTGCGCAAGCTCTCGGTACTGCGAGTCAATTTGGATCGCTCTGGCCAAGTGGATCAAGGACGTTTCCGGTTTGTTTAACAGGGCCAGATAACAGGCCAAGTTGTACTGCACAATTCCGCTTTCTTGATCAATCGACAGAGCTTCGTGCATGGTGTCCACCGCTAAGGTGATTTGGTCACACCGTTTAAAGCACCACGCCAGAGCGAGACAGGTGTGAATGTTGGAGGAATCAAGTTCGAAAGCACGTTCGAGTGCATCGATCGCTTCGGAGTACCGCTCTGCCAGCCGCAAGGCCTGGCCTTTGAGATAGAAAACTCGAAATTCCCGCATCCCGGCCTCTTGGATTTGCGCCAACGTGGCGAGGCACTGCTCTGCCAAATTAGATTTACCTTCCACGCTCAACGGAAACCGATCATCGAAAAGTGTCGCCAACTCAAGAAAGCCTTCGGCCTGGCGAAACAAGCGCCGGTTACGTTTTGTTTGTTGAGAGCTCATGTCTGATTTTCCGTTGGCAATCAATCACAGGGTTAGTGACATGACGCCACCTTCTTACATTATCGAGCCTGCAGCGGATGTTGACCAATTGCGACACCAAAATAAGGACTGTTGCGATTTTTATCCAAGAAAGCGTCTGCGGCACGCAAATCAGGCCGGATAACCATGACAGACCGCACACGTGACATTGGCATAGCTTTTGCATTATTCGTTTGGCATGAATAATTCAAATCGTACCGATTCAAAAGCTCAGCCGATGAATACTTCTTTTCAAATTGCTGTTTTACTCATCACCACCATCGTCCTTGGTTGGAGCCTTCCATCCGTCGGCACGGCGCAAGAGAACGACACCGTTCAAAACCGAGATGGATCTCCTACGACGATATTTTCGTCCGCCTCACGAAAAAAAAGCATCGTTCCGGCTCGCTTGGCCGCTTATCGTTTGTACCAACAGGAAATTCCGGCAGATGCCAATCACACTTGGCAGAAAACGCCTGAGGGGTGGCAACAAGTGCCTATGCGATCGCAAAACAACGTTCATGTTTTAACGTTGCCACACGAACCTCCACGCGTGCACCCTTTTTCCATCGCTTCGCTAATTCTATTACTGACTCTGGCCGCAATGACTTGGGCCAGCAGCGAATGGGATTGGTGCCGATTGATCGGTGCCGAGTGCGACCGCGAGACGCCGTAACCAGCTTTGGGCGGGTCACTAATTTTGGCTGCCGAGCAGGCCTGCTAAGCAGGCCCACTTTCTTTGTGGTTTCCGTCGTCGTCGTAACGAATACCTGCGTAGTAAAAGAATGAGACGACCAATATTGGGAACGTCACCAAAAATACTAAGCTGACCAGAATGGACATAACGATGGCGATCACGATAAACGCCAACCAAAGCCACCAAGTATCCCGTAGCAATCCTTCTAATCGCTTTTGCATCGTTTCCTTTTTCGTCTAGACGGTGATTGCTGCGGCGGGCACTGGGAATTGCGAGCAAAGATCCGAGACTTGGCCTCGAATGCTCTCTAATTTTTGCTCATTATCGGGGTCTTTTACCGCGGCTACAATCCACTCCCCGATATCTCGCATTTGTCCAACGCCCATGCCTCGTGTCGTCAACGCAGGAGTCCCAATGCGGATACCACTGGGATCCATGGGCTTTCGTTTGTCGTAGGGGATCATGTTCATATTGACCGTGACGCCGCAAGCTTCTAGCGATTTTTCCGCGATCTTACCGGTTGATCCAACCGCAGTAACATCGACCAGCATCAAGTGGTTATCGGTTCCACCGCTCAATAACCGCAGTCCTCCGCGCATCAATTCTTCGGACAGAGCTTTGGCATTGTCCACCACTTGTTTGGCATAGGTGCGAAACTCGGGTTGCAATGCTTCATGGAAGCAGACTGCCTTGCCAGCGATGACGTGCATCAGCGGCCCACCTTGCATGCCGGGAAATACCGACCGGTTAATATTCTTGGCGGCGGCTTTCTTGCACAGAATCAATCCTCCACGAGGACCCCGCAACGTCTTATGGGTCGTCGTGGTTACGAAATCGGCAACCTCCACAGGATTGTTATGCTGACCACCGGCAACCAAGCCCGCGTAGTGTGACATGTCAACGAACAATGTGGCGCCCACCTCATCACATATCTCGCGAAACTTGACGTGATCAATCTCACGAGGGTAAGCACTCGCTCCGGCGACGATCAATTTGGGTTTGTGTTCTTTGGCGAGCCGCGCTACCTGGTCGAAATCGATGGTGTTCGTATCTTCGGTCACGCCATAGTGTTGAAAATTGTATAGCTTGCCGGACAGATTAAGGTGCATGCCGTGGGTCAGATGGCCGCCATGCGCCAGATCGAAGCCGAGAATGGCATCGCCTGGTTCTACCAGCGTCAAATAAACCGCCTGATTGGCTTGGGACCCGGAATGGGGTTGGACGTTGGCGAATTCGGCACCGAACAACTCAGTAGCTCGATCCCGAGCCAAGTCTTCGATCTCATCGACAAACTCGCAACCGCCGTAATAACGACGACCGGGATAGCCCTCCGCATATTTGTTCGTGAGGATACTTCCGGCCGCTTCCATCACGGCGGGGCTGGTGTAGTTTTCACTGGCGATCATCTCCAGGCCATCCTGCTGCCGCTGGGATTCCGAGATGATGTGAGCATTCAATTCTGGATCGAGAGAGTTCAAGAAGTTCATTCGTGCCTCAACGTGTGGTATGGATCCCGATGGAAATTTCACAGGCCATCAGGTATGGCCCCGCAGAGGTAACTCGACAGTGGGATGGGTCGGGCTTTTGAAATCCGCCCCGTCTCGACTCTATCACCTTCGCCCTGCGAGGCGTATTGTGGTCAATGCAGTAGGGTTTCGTCAATCTGAAAGCGTTTGGACAATTACTTTCAATTGACCCTGATTGTCGGCCCAAGCGGCAGGAGACTCGTTTATGCGGAATAAAAGCTGCCCTTTGGAATCGCAAGTGATCTCCCGTGCGAGCCCCACGTCCATGATTTTGAGAAAATCGTTCTCGGGTGTTCGAATTGCGGCAATTAGACGTCCTAGAGGTCGGCCGGCGTAATATTCGAGGGTGATTCCACCCGCGTCGCAGGGCCAGGCTTGGTCATCCAACTTGACGCGATACATGCCGTCAGCCGTGACCCGAAACCGGTCGCTTGGCTCTACCAGGATACCTGTTTCTTGCCAGCCACGGTTGACTGCCAAGTCAAATCGTGTCCCTCCCTCTGTCGTCGCAGTACTGGAAAGGGGAATCGGTGTCGCGCCCGCCACGTCGTAACCATATTCCATTTCCGTAACGAGATTCAACCATTCCTGAGCCGCTTCAGGCCATTGCTCTCCCATCACTTCACGAAATTTTTGGTTAAATTCCGAGGGTCGCAAATTAGCGATCGCAGGTAGTTTTCGAAATCGTTTTTGATATTCCGGATGTTGATCTAGAAACTGACAGACGGCCCATGCCCAGCCATAGGCGTCCACTTTTCGAAAACTCCGATTCTCCATTTCCAAAACCTCGTTGAGGGTTTTTCCCTGGTCCGCTTCGTGAGCTTTGCGGATCAATTTCACCCGACCCCAAAAAGGAACTTCGTCACTGGTTTTGACTTGGTGTTTGATGCTCAGTTGTTGATCTTGCCAACGATGAAGTCCTAGTAACTCAGCAATCCCCTCGGAATACCATGGAGCGCCATAACCTCCGAGGAACTTTTCCATAAAAGCATGCGTGCCTTCGTGAATTAATAAATGCCGGGTGTAGTAATCACCATCCTGCAGGAAGACCCAGAACATGGAGCCCTGTTGATAGCCTGCCGGAAAAGGCGGCAAGTTGTCCGGAAACAACCCCGCGTCAGCAAACACCTGCGTCTGATTTGGGTCTCGAATGATGCAACCGGTGAGGTGCCAATCTTTGACCGCTTCTTGCGGAACCTGAAAATAACGACACCACTGCTGGATGGCGGATTCAAATACATCATTGAATTCTGCCACATCGGCGCGGTCCCGCACGTCGGTAATGAGAGTCAGGTGGGGACTTTGAGATACTATAAGACCGCGGGCCTGAATGGCCTCGACGTCAATTTGGGCCGGTAAAAATTCCGGCGTCAGCAAACTAGACGCGGCAACCAGCAACAATATCGCGATCCGATTCAATGGACGATTCAATGCAAAAACCTCTCACCAAGACGTTAAATCTGGTGTCATTGTTACCAAACGCAGGCGTGGGGCAATCGTGGAAGCCGGGGATTCCTGTCGGACCACGAATTCAGGGACCAGAACCCCCAATTTCTCGCAGCCAACCCCCGGCTCATGGTAAAATGAGGTCTCCTATGAAACCCTTAGCGAATTCAACTTTTGACAAATTCAAAATGCACTGCGCGTTAAAGCTCTTATCGGTTATCGGCTTAGTTTCTTTATTCTCAACTGCCAGCCTCTCGGCCCAAGAAGCACCACCCACAGCTTTGCCAGAGGGACCGGCTTACCAAGTCGATTTGAATGACGTAGATAACCACTACGTCACGGTCACCATGACGGTCCACGCCACCGGTCCAGAAACCGAGTTAATGATGGCGACTTGGACACCCGGCTCTTATCTTGTTCGCGAGTACGCCAAGCACATCGACCGCATCACAGCCACCGCCGGCGATGAAACACTGCCGATGATTAAAACAAGAAAAAATCGCTGGACGGTTTCTAACGGATCACACGATGTTTTCCAGGTGACGTATCGGCTGTTTTGCAAGGACGCCTCAGTTCGCACAAATTTTGCCGACAATACTTATTGCGTGCTCAACGGAGCGGCTACTTTTTTGACCATCCCCGAGCAAGTCGGTTACCCTCACAAAATTCAATTGGACCTGCCCGACGCATGGACGGGATCTTCCTCAAGCATGCACACCATCGATGATGATCCCAATCACTACGTCGCCCAAAATTTTGACGAGCTGGTAGACAGCCCGCTCGTTGCAGGGTTAGTGGAGGTCTATCCATTTGAGGTAGCGGGTGTTCCTCACTATCTGGTCAACGTCAATGACGAAGGAAACTGGGATGGCGAAAAGGCGACGGCCGACTTGAAAAAAATGGTTGCCGCCCATCACGATTTTTGGGGCTGCGTTCCCTACGACCGGTACTACTTTTTGAATGTCCTAAACGATAGCGGGGGCGGTTTGGAACATGACCATTGCTGCCTCATGATGACCGGTCAACGATCCATGAGACGACCAGGCAGTTATCGCAACTGGCTGAGTCTGTGTAGTCACGAATTTTTTCATACCTGGAATATTCGACGGTTAAGACCTCGCAGCTTGGTCCAATACGACTATGAGGTCGAAGCCTATACGCCCAGCTTATGGGTGGCCGAGGGAATCACCAGTTATTACGAAGACCTGTTGCTCGTACGTTGCGGTTTATTGGAACCCAAGGAATTCGTAAAAATACTGGCCCGCCAAATTCGGGGCGTGCAAAGACGAGAAGGACGAAAGGTACAAAGTCTACGAGATAGCTCGCATGACGCTTGGATCAAGTTTTATCGCCCGGAAGAAAACTCTCGGGATACGCAAGTCAGTTATTACAGCAAGGGAGCTGTGGCAGGGTTCCTTCTCGATATGGAAATTCGAGCTGCCTCGGCAGGACAAAAAAGCCTCGATGACGCAATGCGAGTGATGTACGAGCAATACGCAGAAACGGGTTACTTGCCAGCGGATTTTCGTAGCGTTTGCAGCGAACTGGCCAAACAGGATCTCACCCCGTGGTTCACGTCATTTATTGACTCGACCGACGAACTCGATTTCCAGACCGTAGCAGATTGGCTGGCCATGCAAGTCGGGGATACTTTGCCAGAGAATGCCGATAAATCATTGCTGCCCAAGATCAAACTGGAACCTTGGATCGGGTTAGAGGAAGAATCTTCCCCCGCCAGCGAAGCCGGATTGAAAAAGAAGGACGAAGTCCTGGCAGTCAATGGAAAGCGCTTAAAAGGCGATTTGGATGACCGCATCAAAGACGCTGAAGTCGATGAAAAACTCAATTTGCTGATTGACCGTAACGGAAGTGTTGAGGAGCTCGAATTAACAGTCGGCAGCCAAGAGGTTGAACCCGCCTGGAAAATGCAGTTGTGGAAAGATGCTAACGTCCGCCAACGCGTCAATCGTTATCGCTGGTTCTCGGCTCCGGAAATTACTGTCGATGTCAAAACGGCTCCTTTGATCATCTACAAATGGACCAAGACCATTCCAGAACCCAAGAAACTGCCGCTGCAATAGCGGACCCCCGATGCCGGATCGGTGATCCAAGTCTCGATCGCAGGATTACTTCTGGTAACGAATCGTGGCACGCACAGGATAATGGTCCGAAGGGTATCGACCGCGGTCATTGTGATAGTCGATTGACGCATTCAGCGTGGAAAATTCACTCGAGTGCACGATCCAGTCGATTCTCGCGCCTTCACGATTACCCGTCCAGCGACTGGAGGTGCCTTCTTGCGAATCAGCTCGCGGATGAATCACGCGAAAAGTGTCTGCCAAAGGCCGCTCACCCGTTTCGCCTTGAACCAGCCGCTGGTACGGCTGGGAGCCAATCGAAGAATTAAAATCTCCGGTAAGCACAAAAGGTAAATCGCGAAATTTCCCCAACCAATCCCGGATCACTTGGGAACTAAACTGACGAGCCTGCTGGCCCATGTGATCGTAATGGGTATTGGCAAAAATCATTTCGGTTTGGGTTTTGCGATCCCGCAAACGGACCCACGTTACCATGCGCGGCAGCGCGGAGTCCCAGCTTTTACTGCCGGGCTGTTCCGGGGTTTCGCTTAACCAAAAATGTCCCTCGTCCAATTTTTCAAATCTCTGACGGCGAAACATGATGGCGCAAAACTCGCCACGATCGGCAGCTACTTCACGCCCGCGACCGACAAACTCTAGTTCCGGAAATTGCTCGCGCAAAAAAGCGCACTGAAAAGGCAAAGCTTCCTGCAGCCCCAACAGATCCGGGTCATACAGGCGGATCGTTTCAGAGACCAGCGCTTGTCGCTTGTTCCAATGATTGTCGCCGTCGTTTGCCTTTCCATAACGAATATTAAAACTCATTACTTTGATCGGCTGGACGAGCGGCGGGTTGGGCGATTGGGCTAGCAAAGTTCCTGCTGACATTGCTGCACTGGCAGCTACCACCACCAGTGCACATCGCAACCTATTGTCAAATGAAAATTGCCTGGATTTCATCGATTACCTGTACTTCCGCGAATGTTGGATGACCTGATCAAATTTTGCTGTCGCTTAGAACTTTAACATACTTTCGCGGCGTATTCAGTCGATAGGTAAATGCGTGCGGATACGTTATGCGCGTTCGCCAGCCAAAACCCCAAAAAAGCCCCCCTCGAAAAATTTTGAAAAGGAAGATTATGACCAAGCAAAAGCTACGCCAAATCTTTGGACTGATGGTCATTGCCGCAACCCTGACGTTTGCCGGCTGCGCGGGAAACAGTCTTTATAATCCGCTTTCTGGTCCGCCTGCTGCTGGTGCGCCGGGTTGTAACAGCGGTGCTCCGGCCAGCGGCTACAGCTGAGGTCGCTAGAAAGAAGCCGCACCGTGCGTGCGGCAACGAGCGCGAAAACCGCAGAGCCTGGCAAACCGCCTCCAGCCTGTGCACCTATTATTGTGAAACCGCCGCCATGTTTACAGCGACAGCTGGACAACTTGTGGGCGGCTTTCTGACGTGACCACCGTGCCGAGGAGCGTGAAGGCTGTGGCTTCGTAAATGCCAATGGGTATGATTTGACCCACCAATCGTTGGTTACCCTGGAAGACTACGATCCGGTCGCAATGCGTGCGACCGGTTAGCTGTACAATCTCGCCCGACTCATTGTCTTTCACCGATTTTTTGCTCTGCCCCTCCACGAGCACCTCAATGGGGGCTCCGACAAATTGCTGGTTGTCTTCCAGACTAATTTGGTTCTGGACGGCCAACAGTTCGTTATTTCTTCTCTGCTTGGTAGGGTAAGGGACATCGTCAAGCATCAGTTTTTGGGACTTGGTACCGGTCCTTTCGGAGTACTTAAAGATGAAGCTGTTTTTGAAGCGGCACTCTTTTGTCAGTTTGATGGTTTCCTGGAACTCTTCTTCGGTCTCGCCGCAAAAACCGACGATGAAGTCGCTGGAAATAGCGGCGCCGGGCAGGTGTTCGCGGATCCGCCCCATCATGTCGCGATAATCGCCGACGGTGTAACCCCGTTTCATTCGCTTGAGCACTGAATCACTTCCGCTTTGCAGCGGCACATGCAGGTAGGGCGAAACTTTTCGCAAATCACGCACGGCCTGCAACACTTCCACGGTCATATCTTTGGGATAATTCGTGACAAATTTAATCCGCTCGATGCCGTCAACGTCATGCAGTAGGTGCAATAATTCTGCGAAAGAGGTGTGGGAATCACCATCGCGAAAGCGGTAACTGTTAACGGTTTGACCCAGCAATGTAATTTCTTTGGCACCCTGGCCTGCGAGAATTTTAGCTTCCTCAAAAATTTGTTGCGGGGGCCTTCCTTGCTCCGGTCCCCGCGTCATGGGGACCACACAATACGTGCAGAATTTATCGCACCCAATTTGAATTCGCAAAAAGGCCTGAAACGGGGTGGGTCGCATTTCAGGATCACGGAGGGGATCAAACGTCTCATGGCTGCGCTTAACTTGTTCCACCTTGCCATCGGTGCGGCCCAAACTGACCGCCGTGTGTTGACCACCTTGAGATTGGGCCGTTCGAATCAAATCGGGAATTTGCTGTAGTTGCCCAGGGCCGACAACGATATCCACAAAGGGGGCTCGTTTAAAAATCAAGCCTTGATCCTTTTGCGCCATGCATCCCATCACACCGATCACTTTTTTGGGATGGTCTTCCTTGAGTTGCCGCATGCGACCCAAGGCACTGTAAGTTTTGTTCTCGGCTTGTTCGCGAATGCTGCAAGTGTTGAAAAGGATGGTGTCTGCATCCTCCGGAGTATCCGTAACGCTGTAGCCATCGCCCCGCAAACTGGCAACGACCATCTCGCTGTCGAGCATATTCATCTGACAGCCAACGGTTTCAATGTATAACAGCTTGGAAGGGGATGAGGACAAAGTTCTTTTTCTCCGATGAAGATCAACAGCAACGCGGTTTAGTTTATCACGAGGCAGGTCATTTGTGGAAACGAGATAATGGCAAAGTACAACGAGACGCGGTAATCCGAGGGGCGGTCGATCCCACGGGGGTCGCTAGAGATTTAATAATTCCAGCTCTTCCCAACGATCGTAGGCATTTTTCAGGGCGTCTTCCAGTGATTTTAGCTGTGCCTGCTGGTCGGCGATTTTTTTCGAATCTTGCTGGTAAAAAGCGGGGTCGGCCAACACCCCATGAAATTCGCCGATTTGCGTCTCCAGCGTTTCTATCTGCTGCGGAAGTTTTTCCAATTCCTGCTTTTCAGCATATTTGAGCTTCCGTGGCCCCGTAGTCTTCGCTTTGGGTTTGGTTTTTTTTGCTCCCGGCTTGCCCTCGGTTTCACCCTTGGGTGACTGGCTTTGCCGTACCCAGGCATCGTAACCACCTACATATTCTTTCACATTACCCTTTTCAAATACAATCGCACTGCCGACCACGTTATTCAAAAATTCGCGGTCATGACTTACCACCAAAATGGTCCCTTCAAACTCCACTAATTTTGATTCCAGCATTTCCAGTGTTTCAGAATCGAGGTCGTTGGTCGGTTCATCCAAGACGATGACATTAGCGGGCTTGGCAAAAAGTTTCGC
The DNA here is from genome assembly GCA_905480235.1 of uncultured Pirellulaceae bacterium. Taxonomy (GTDB): domain Bacteria; phylum Planctomycetota; class Planctomycetia; order Pirellulales; family Pirellulaceae; genus CAJQPP01. The sequence goes on along the minus strand of CAJQPP010000025.1, from coordinate 46,929 downwards.
CAAGAGAATACGGTTCCGCTCACCGCCGGAGAGAAATTTAATTTGGGTCCGTGATCGTTCCGGAGAAAAGAGAAAATCTTGTAGGTAGCCGTAAATATGTTTTCGGGCGCCATTGATCACCATCGCGTCGCTACCATCGCCTACGTTTTCTTCTACGGTTTGCTCTTCGTCTAATTGTTCTCGCAGTTGATCAAAGTATGCAATCTGCAGATTAGCGCCTTGTCGTACGCTTCCCGTTTGCGGTTGCAATTGCCCCAGCAATATTTTCAACAGAGTGGACTTACCGGCGCCATTGGGACCGATTATCCCCAGCTTGTCCCCCCGCATAATATCGGTGGAGAAGTTTTCTAAAATCGAATTGCCGTCCGGATAGGCAAACGAAACATCCTCTACTTCAGCCACCAATTGCCCACTGCGTTGCCCCGTGTGAATCTGCATTTGGGACTTGCCAACTTGAGAGCGGCGGTTGCTGCGTTCATCGCGCATTTTTTCCAAGGCGCGAACACGGCCTTCGTTACGGGTACGACGCGCTTTTATCCCCTGCCGAATCCAGACTTCCTCCTCCGCAAGTTTTTTGTCAAACAGAGCGTTTTCTTTTTCTTCCGCTGCCAGAGTCTCTGCCTTGCGTCGCAAGAATGTGTCATAGTCACAGGACCAATCAAACAGACGGCCACGATCGATTTCCAGAATACGATTGGCCATTCGTCGGAGAAACATGCGATCGTGTGTTACGAACATCAGAGTGCCGCCAAATTTTTTCAAGAAAGACTCTAACCAGTCAATCGCTTGAATATCTAAATGGTTGGTCGGCTCATCGAGCAACAGCAAATCAGGTTGGCACACCAGCGCTTTGGCTAACAGGACACGCCGCTTCATGCCGGATGAAAGACTACCAAACGAATCCTCCGCCGCTAGTTTCATAATGGAAAGGATCCGCTCAACTGGGTCAGCTTGATTGCCACCTAGCATGTCGCCATTCTCGCGCAAGCCTTCTTGAACAATCTGGCGAATATTACGATCGACGGCCGGAGGCACATCCTGCTGCAGGAATGCGACGCGCTTTCCCGATTCGATCACGATGTGACCGCTATCCGGCTCGACGTTGCCGGCAATCATGCGTAACAGCGTCGTTTTGCCAGCACCGTTGCGGCCCAACAGTCCAATCCGCTGGCCAGCATCTAAATGGCAGGAAACCTCGTCCAGCAACAAGGGGCCGCGGAAACGAATGCTCAGGTCCTTGATCGTAACTAATGGCATAATGGTTGAACCAAGGCGTGCTTGGAGAATGATAGAGGATAGATCGGGATTCTGGTTCGCCAAACAGCTCACGATTCGAGATGCTTTTCTACGAGCAAATGAGTATCATTCTGACTCGTGGATCTTGAAAGACCAAAAATCGGTGAAACCCTTTTTGAACTCCTAATTGGAAGCTCGGTCATGAAATATGCTCTTTCGCCTGCGTGGTTCCGATACCCTATCGGCTTGTGCTTGATCGTATTGACAGGTTTTTTTGTCGCGCCGGAGATTACCGCTCAGCGGCTTATCCCGCCGGTCCAAACGGGCGGCGTGAATTCCGGCATAGGCGTTATCATGGATACCACCATGTTTTCGACAGGTAACAGCGTCGCGGTCCAAGTGACGATGGAAGATGGCATTAAGAAAATACGTGCCGAGGAGAACGGGCTGAAAACCTACATCGAAGAATCTGCCGGCGGGGGTATTCTCATGAGGTTGACGCGGCAGTACGGACCTGACGACATGGACTTACTGATGGAAAAGCACCCCGATCTATACATGTCGGCCAAAGATTTCCCTGCTACCACCGAAGGTGCTGAGGCGGTTGAGGTGACCATCGGCATCACGCAAAAAATCGAAGCAGCTTCGGTTGACGCACTCAAGGTCCAACACCCGGAGGCTTACAAAGCCTTCCTGAAATACGCTGGCGGTAACAAAGATATACGCATTTTCCGAGGTCGTTTTGGGGACGCGATCTTAATGCCTGAAATCCGGATCGACGCGGCTCTGGATGTCGAATCCGTGCAGATCGAGCCCTTAGTCACCGAAGGTCAGGAAGGTCAATTACCGACCGAGCCACCAGAACCGCCCGTCGATGTCAAAGATCCGGTGTCGCCCGAGGCCGACAAGCCCGCGAAAAAGAAAAATAAAGACACGTAATTCGTCATAACCTATCACCCGAAAAAGCCTTATCACTCTATAAAGCGAGCCCAAACGTGAGATTCACATTCGGGCTCGCTTTGTTTTAATGGCTCAACGCGGCGTCTTACTGACCGCCTGCGGTTTCGCCTTGCTCTTCTTCGTCTCCATGCTGGATGGCCACTTCATGACCCAATTCCGCTAACAGGGTCTCCAAAGCACGATCCATGGCATCCCCGCGCACGTTGCGGTAACGAATGACGCCTTCCGCGTCCATCACGTAGATGGTTGGCCAACCGGATACGTTCCATTCTGTGGAAATGGGTCCGCGAGTGCCTTGCGGCCCGTTCCAGAAACTACGCCAAGTAATATTCTTTTCCTTGACCGTTTCGCGGATTTTTTCGCGATCTTTATCGCTGTTGACGCCGAGAAGTGCAAAAGGTTTTCCTGCCAATTGTTTTACGAGCGACCGCTCGTGAGGGTACATAGCCCGGCAGGGGCCTCACCAATCGCCCCAAAAGTCCAACACCACGACCTTGCCTCGATAGTCACTTAATTTGAATTCTTCTCCATCGAGATCTTCGCCGCTAATATCGGGAGCTGTTTTCCCAATTGCCAGATACCTCATTTCGAAGATGGTACCTTTGGCTTCGTCGCCAATCAGCATCTTCTGGGGTCCGCGTTCCATTAAAACAACGTCTCCAAATTTATCACTGACCGCTTCGAGTTGGTCGGGCAGTTCGAGACCATCTGCCATCTTACCGGTACGGTAGAAAGCCTGTCCCGCGAGCGACAGTTGATTCATGAAATCGTCCAAGTCCGCTTGCGCTTTTGCCAGTGTCGCTTCATCGCTGCCATCTTTTTCAGCCGAGTCAACTTTTCCCTTGAGGAAATCGTAGGTTCGTTGACCGTTATAAAATTGCATGACCTTTGCAAAGGAGGCAATTCCTTTCAGCCGACGCTGTTCTTCGGAAGCATTAGCAATGATGTCATCCAGCATCGTTTGGACTGCGGCGGTTGGAGGTTGGCGTGTCAAACCGAAGAGCCCGCCTGCCAGGTCCTCGGAATCCATATGGTGAGCCACCAACAATTTGGCCGCTGTTTCTTTGGGCTCACCTTCCGACTGACTGAGCATCCACATTAATGCGGTGCGCGTTTCATCACTTGCAGGGTCGGCGTTTACCAACGGCAACATGGCCTCTGCATAAGATTGCGGTTTGGGCAATTCATTATCGACTAAGGCTTGACGGTCTGCAGGCTTCGCCGCGCGATACTTGGTCATGAAAGCTTTTCGGTCATCCGCAAAACTTTTCATGATGCCGGCGACGTTAGACGCTTTTTCCTCCTCGGGTTCCTGAGCCGCTTGCTCTTTTTCCTGCTCGGCGTCTTCTTGCTTCACGGGAGCCGCAGCGATGGCTTTTTCGGAGGCTGCTTTTTCACTGGCCACTTTTTCGGTGGCCGCTTTTTCGGTGGCTGCTTTTTCACTGGCCGCCTTATCGTTTGCCGCTACTTCCGATTTGACTTGCGGCGTGACAGCGGGTTTGGCAGCGGTCTGAGGTTCTGTTTTGGTTTCGGGGGGCGTGACCTGACTGGTTTTTTTGCCAGGCTTGTCTGCCTCTTTCTTTTTCTCAGGTTGTTGCTCGCCGCAGCCGGTCAGTGCGACCAACAAGCCGAGCAATAAAATTCTACGCATTTCATTTCTCTCAAAAGGCTAAGTTGATGGGACGGCGTATGATAACCCATCCGGTGACCGACGTTATCGAGAAACCGATTTATTTGGGCTCTGGGGGCCCCAACAAATCGCCCGTCGTCACCTTTTTCCCACGAAGAAACTGAGCCACCTGCATTTTCTTCTTGCCGGCCGGTTGTAATTCGTGAATTGCCAAACAACCCTCACCCGTGGAGACGATAATGGCGGAATTATCCACATCCACCACCGTGCCGGCCGGCACTCCATCTGCCTCCGTCTCGGCCACCGAGACGCGATGCAAGATTAATCGCAGCGGTGAACCGTCGGTGGGCAACCAATGGGTAAAACTGCCTGGCCACGGCTGAAAGGCGCGAACTTGATTTAGCAGTTGCCTCGCTGAGCGACGCCAGTCCAGGTTACCTTGCTGCTTTTTCAGGCGAGGCGCTTGGGTGACACCGCTAGGGTCCTGAAGTTGACCCATCTCGGAAACGCCATCCCAATCCTGCAACTGAGTCAGTGACTCCTGAACCGCCGCCACACCCAGTTCCGCCAACCGCGGTTCCAGTTGTTCCGCGGTTTCCAACGGACCGGCTGAAAGCGATTTCTTGGCCAGCTCGGGCCCGCCATCCAATTTGGGTGTCATGTGAATGACGGTCACGCCAAGCGTCGTTTCCCCATGATAGACCGCCCAGTTGATGGGAGCGGCACCCCGGTATTTGGGTAACAGCGAGCCATGCAAATTAATTCCACCGAGGCGTGTGGAGGCGAGACAGCCTCGACTCAAAATCTGCCCATAGTCACACACGAATAGAAGATCTGCGTGGCAAGCCGTCAGATGCGAAATGGCCTCGGGCGTATTGATGTTCGCCGGCGCAAATACGCCCACATCACTTAATCCTTCGGCATAGTCGCGAACGGGATTGGCAGCCGTTTTCCGCCGCTTTCCCGCATCCTCAATGGGCCGTGTGACTAACAAGCAAAGTTCGTGTTCGCTGCGGGCCAGCCAGTCTAGCGTGGGTACGGCAAACGGCCCTGTCCCCATCACTATGATTTTCAACGCCATGTCTACCTTTCCCTCGTACCTTACTGCAACCACCTAGCCAAGAAAGTGTTAACAGTACTCAGCTTCTAAAGCGGCGAGGCGTTTTTTAATATTCACCTCGGTCAAGCCATCATCCTGTTTCCGCATGGCTTCGAACTCCAGTGTGAAGGCCGCCAACTCACCTTCGATCGCCCGCCGCGCTGCCTCCGTCATGCGATCGGGAAACAACACGCCTTGCAAGTGATCGAATTCATGCTGAATAACACGAGCCAACGTGCCACCAACGACTTCATCCATTTTGTTGCCCGACAAGTCATAAGCCATCACCTGCACTTCCGCCGGCCGTACCACTTTTCCATAGACACCCGGAATGCTCAGGCAACCCTCTTCCGCTTCACTGTTCCCTTTGGGTAGTTGCACAATCGGGTTAATCAAAACCCGTTCTTCTTTTGAGTCCCTTTCACCAGTGGGATTGATCACCACCAATTGAAATGGCAAGTCGACTTGATTGGCCGCCAATCCAATTCCATTGCTCTCGTACATCAACTCAAACATCTCTTCGACCATCATTTTCAATTTTTTGTCGACTCGTTGAATCGGCTTGGAAACGTGACGAAGCGTGGGGTGGGGAACGTTGATGATTTTCAACATGACAGCATTCGAAATAGGATAACGGGACAATTGAATCTGGGGCAGATTATAGGTAACGCTGGCTCGGTTAATAGACACGGAAAGAATGCCCAAGCGCGCTGGCACATGCATTGTCAAGTGTAAGGAGCGGCAACTTTTTGCGGGACAGCGTATCTTTCGTGCCGCGATCGATAGCAAAATCTACCCGCAACAAAAATCAAAAACTTATGCAAAAAAAACAAAACAAGGATTCCCGAAATTTTGTATTCAGATTCCTTGACAATCGTTTTCAGTTCCACACAATACGCCGTTACTTGAATTGAATTCTTCGTTTGAAACAAATCAACTTTGACTAGTGAATGCTTCGTGGTCATGTTGTTAGCCGATAAAAATTGTCGCCTCTGTTCTCGGAACATTTCGAGTTCTAAACTTCTTTAGAGCTTTTGCCGCGATCTTTTGTTACGCTTTGTGCCGCCGAGGAATTGGTCAAGGAAAGACGAGCAACGGAACAGGCCAAAACCTGACTGACGCTTGTTGCCAATTTTAGTTTTCGTCTGGCATGCAAAGCGAAATGCTAGTTATCGCAACCATGCCGGTTTTGATAGTACTGATAAATCGTGCCTTACCTCACATTCCCGCATTTTAGGTTTATTGGGTGAAGCGACTGATGGACCCGACTGTCTGCCACTTGGCGTGGAAGGATCCCTCACCCATTATTTTGTGTCCGTCAGATTGGTTGGTTCGGAAGGATTCGAACTAATTCCAATCGACTCGAACCAGGATGGCTTCGACCGGACGCACGAGTTTTGTTGGCTTGACTTTCGCATCATTTCGAACTCAAGCATGGGCGGTCCACATGATGTGGTACCGCCCTTTTTATTGTTTCTGAGACCGCACGCAGCGCACCATCCAAGATGACTCAGTGCCTTATCGCTATCGGCTGCAATCAAGGCGACTGTCGCGCCGCGATTCACCAAGCGTTCGAAAAAATTGACCAGCTTCCAAGCACGCAGCTGCTAAGCACCAGCGAACTTCTGAAAACCGATCCGGTCGGGCCCCTCAAGGGCACTTTCTTGAACGGCGCGTTACTCGTCGAAACCCAATTACCCCCCCAACAACTCCTCCAGCACCTGCTAAAGCTGGAATCCGCAGCCGGTCGGCAGCGGACAGGCGGCGTCGACGCTCGACCGCTCGACCTGGACATCCTGTTGTTCGGTCAAGAAATCATTAAAACGAAAGCGTTGTGGGTCCCCCACCCGCGCATGGCATTTCGCAGTTTTGCCCTGAACCCCGCCGCCCAAATTGCGCCCGATATGCTGCACCCAGAGATCGGGATCTCCCTCGCCAAACTAGCCCAGCAATTGCGTCAGCGACCCAATATTATCGCCGTGGCGCTACCCCGCCCATTCGCATTCGAGGCGATGGAAATGGACCTCCGTGCTCAAATTATTTGGGCGGAACCTGAAAATGCAGCGGCGGCCAGAGAACTCCTGCAAACCCCTCTACCCAGAGCTGGCCAATGGCTCGTCCTGCTGGCGAAGGACTCTCAAATCCTGGCCACTACCGAAACGCACGCCAAATTGCGAATCATCATGTCCGCCGTAGGCGGAGCAGAGCAAATATCCGAATCAAATGCCTGGGCGGGCCCCTCGTGGCATATTCCGTTGGCGAGCCAAACACAATTTCGCAAGCAAATCGCGACCGCGATCCAGTCCATGGCCTCTTAATCGCAGCCGCCAGCACGGCCTGGGAGCAATGGCATGAAACCAACGTGGTCGCTACAATCTGATGAGTCTTTAGCGAGCTCCCGTCATGAAAATATTATTGGCCAGTAGTGAAGTCGTCCCCTTTGCCAAAACCGGCGGTTTAGCCGACGTTTGCGGAGCACTTCCAACCGAAATTCAAAAGCTCGGCCACGAAGTGGCCGTCTTCATGCCCGCCTATCAAGCCTGTGAGAACGCGGGCATCGCCCAAGAAGATACGGGCATCCGCATTCCGATTACCGTCGGCAGCAAAATCGTGGAGGGTGCGTTATGGAAAAGTCAACTGCCGCAGAGCGACGTGGTCGTTTATCTAGTCCATCAAGCGGAATACTTTGATCGCGCAGGCCTGTATCAGGACTCCGGAGAAGATTACAAGGACAACTGCGAACGCTTCGTTTTCTTCTGTCGTTTTATCTTGGAATCGTTGGAGCACCTAGACTGGTTTCCGGATGTTTTACATGCCAACGACTGGCAAACAGGATTGCTGCCGGCCTATCTGAAAACGGTCTACTCCGAGGATCCGCGTTTTCAGTCGATTGCCACCTTGATGACAATCCACAATTTGGCCTACCAGGGTAACTTTTGGCACTGGGATATGCTGATCACCGGCATCGACTGGCAATATTTCAACTGGCAGCAAATGGAATTTTATGGTCGTTTGAATCTGTTGAAAACAGGCATTGTCTTTGCGGACAAACTCAGCACGGTCAGCCCAAGCTATGCGTTGGAAATCCAAACCAAGGAACAGGGTCATGGCTTGGATACGATTTTGCGAGAGCGCTCGGAAGACTTGATCGGCATCCTGAATGGCATCGATACCAATGAGTGGAATCCGGCCAAAGATACTCACTTGGCCGCCAATTATTCGGCAACGGATTGGCAAACCGGAAAAGCCGTTTGCAAATCAGACTTGCAGAAGACGTTCGGTTTAGACGTGGATCCCAAAAAACCGCTGATTGGAATTGTGGGACGAATTGCCCCCCAAAAGGGCTGGGCTTTAATTTTGGAAGTCGCCAAACAGTGGCTTGCCGACCAGACACCCGTGCAATGGGCCATTCTGGGAACGGGAGATAGTGAGTTGGAAAACGAACTCCAACAACTGGCTCAAACCGCGCCACATACCATCTGCGCACGTTTGGAGTTCTCCAACGAATTAGCTCACAAGGTAGAAGCGGGTTCCGATATTTTCTTGATGCCTAGTCTTTTTGAGCCCTGCGGATTGAACCAGCAATACAGCATGCAATACGGCACGGTTCCGGTGGTCCACGAAACCGGTGGCTTGGCCGATACTGTCGTCAATTTCACCGATGAAACCTTGTCCGCTGGCACGGCCAATGGATTTAGCTTCTCTGATTTTCATTCGCATCAATTGAAGGAATCGTTAGCTCGAGCCCTCGAAATTTATGCCCAGCCCGAGATTTGGAAACAGATCGTCGAAAACGGTATGAACCATGATTGGTCCTGGGCCGCCAGCGCCCGCCGCTATGAATCGGCTTATCAAGCCATTCATCGTGCACGATTTCGTCCTCAATCGGCCTGACCCTGCAGAGGAAATGCAAACTAGGTACAATTCGCTTTTTCGCGAATCCCCAGAAAGAGCGCCATGTCTGACCTGCGTTACGATCCGATTTTCGGTCAGTGGGCTGTCATTGCGGAAAAACGAAATTCACGACCGGTCGAATTTCAGCAGTTTTCCCAGCGGCGTGCAGGGATAGATTGTCCGTTTTGCAAAGGAAACGAATCGGTTACGCCTCCTGCAATTGAGGAATGGTCTGCCAGCGGACCTCAGCACGACGAGGGTTCTGATTGGATCGTCCGCATTCTCCCCAATAAATTTCCGGCTTTGGATGAGTCGCTTTCTGTGGTGGGTCCAGAAATGCCGGGGCATCATGCCGCATCGTTCCCCTCCGGCGGGCTAGAAGACAAGGCTCCCACTGCGCCCTATCAGGAGGTCATCGTGCTGTCGCCGCGGCATGTCGTGAGCCTGAGTGGCCTAAACGATAAGGAACTGTCGACAAGCTTTGCAGTTCTGCAATCCCGTCTCAATTTTCATAAAGAACGCAGCGACATCGCCCATGTCTGTCTGTTTATGAATTGCCGACCTTTAGCCGGTGCCTCGATCGAACACTCGCACTTTCAGCTGATTGCTTCGCCCATTTGCACCCAGCAAGTCTACGACCGTATTGGCCGAATGCGACAGGCGTTGGCAGACAGAGATGAAACCGTTTGGCAAAGCCGACTCGTCTGGGAGGCAGACCAAGGTGATCGCGTCCTTTGCGAAACCGCACGCTTCCTCGTGTTTTGCCCCTTTGCCAGCCGACATTCCAATCAGATTCGGATCGCACCCAAAAACGACTTACCGTTTGCCGAGCTCGATACTGCCTCACGCAACGAGTTGGCGCAGCTTTGCCGTCAGTGGATCGAGGGAATTGAACGCTGCCTGGATGATCCGGCCTACAATGTCATTTTCCATTTACCGCCCTGCCGCGACATGAACGCACCCTGGTTTATCGACTTGGTCCCTCGATTTCCACAATCCGCCGGTTTTGAATTGGCCACGGAGTGCTGGGTTAACCCGGTTGCTCCAGAAACCGCCGCTGAACAATTCCGCAACTTTGCTAAATCTCGCTAGATAGCCTGCCTCCCCAGACCGCCGATACTGCTCATTTTGGGGCATCCCCGCTCTTCTTATTTTGTGGTTTGCACGGATGGAAGGATTCCCTAGCATTGCGATTCGCAACGCCTTCCCCCACCCTTCTCAAATTATTTTCGACTGATTCATGGCTCATCCCAAAATTCGGCTTTGCCTGGTGCTTCATAACCACCAGCCGGTTGGTAATTTCGACGATGTATTTGAACACGCATTCCAGGACAGCTATCTGCCGTTCCTTGATCTGTTTGAGTCTTACGAGGGCATAAAAATTGGCCTGCACACCAGCGGCCCGCTTTTATTATGGCTTCAGCAGCGGCACCCGGAGTATTTGAATCGCGTGCGCAGCTTGGTGAGCCAGGGACGCATTGAGATTTTGGGCGGTGCTTTTTTTGAACCCATCCTCACGATGATTCCGTCACGTGATCGGCGTGGGCAAATTCAACGCTTCACCGATTGGCTCAACCAACGATTCGATACTAAAGTCCGCGGCATGTGGGTTCCCGAACGCGTCTGGGAAGCCAGTTTAGTAAATGACATTGCGCAGAGCGGCATCGAATATACCATTTTGGACGACTACCATTTTCGCTGTGCTGGATTGGGCCACGAGGATCTACACGGCGCCTATATCGCAGAGGACCAGGGGCAAACACTGCGTGTCTTTCCTGGCAGCGAACAACTCCGCTATACGATTCCCTTCCGCGACCCCGGAGAAACCATCGAATACCTGCGTGAAATTGCCGAGACCCGATCCGACGCGACCGTCGTGTTTGCCGACGATGGTGAAAAATTTGGCACTTGGCCGGAAACCAAACAACACGTTTATGATAACGGTTGGCTGCGGTCTTTTTTCGACGCACTGGTCGCCAATCAGGACTGGCTGCAATGCACGACCTTGTCGGAAGCAGCCGATCATACCCCGGCCCGGGGTAAAATCTATTTACCCTCAGCCAGTTATCGAGAGATGACCGAGTGGGCTTTGCCCGTCGAGCGTCAGCAGGAATTCGACGGCATCTCGCACGAAATGGAAACGGATTGGCGTTGGCCCCGCATTCGCCGTTTTATTCAGGGTGGATTTTGGCGAAACTTCAAATGCAAGTACCCCGAAACCAATGAGATGTACGCACGCATGATGTACGTCAGCAAGCGGTTGGACTCGGCCTCTGCGGATTGGGATTCCAGCTTGCTGGACCAAGCTCGCGATCATTTGTACCGCGGACAATGTAATTGCGCTTATTGGCACGGCGCCTTTGGCGGCGTTTATTTGCCGCACCTGCGAAATGCCATTTTTCACCACTTGATCGTGGCTGACAATTTGCTGGACCAAGCCTCGACCGAACCTAATCAAAGTCGTATCGAAGCCGCCGATTTCGATTTCGATTTGGCCAACGAAGTCATGTTAGCGAACCCGCATTTGATTGGCTGGTTCCGTCCCGCCCACGGGGGCCATCTTTATGAACTGGATGTGCGTTCGATTGGTCATAATCTTTTGGCCAGCTTGCAACGACGCCCGGAGGTGTACCACGAAAAAATTCGCCGTGGTGCAAACACCGATCACGATTCCGCGGCCAGTATTCACGATCAAGTCAAATTCAAACAAGAGGGACTCGACGGCATGATCGCCTACGACCAAGCTCCTTGCAAAAGTTTGGTCGATCATTTCTGGCCAGCTGACACGAATCACGAAGCGTTTGTTCAATGCCGAACGGAGCCGCTTGGAGATTTCGCACGGGGCGCCTACGAGTGTACCCTGAGGCGCAGTCCGGAACGCAATCAAGTACTCATGAATCGCACCGGGGATTTGGCTGGACATACGGTGAAAGTCACGAAGGGCATCACGTTGGAATCTGATAATTCCACCATGACGATTGCTTACATGCTGGAAAATCTACCGCAGGACCAGACTTTCCGTTTCGGTATTGAGTTCAATTTTGCCGGCCTGCCTGACGGCCAAGACGATCGATTTTTCTCGGATATTGAAGGGAAAAACCTTGGCCAGTTAGGTCAAGCTTTGTGCCTTGATGATTGCTGCGGAATCTCCTTGAGCGATGGCTGGCTGGGCCTGGACGCTCACCTGACATGGGATCAGCCTGGCGACCTCTGGAGTTGTCCCGTGGGAACCGTGAACGGATCAGAAGGCGGGTTTGAGTTGGTGCACCAATCGGTGAAAGTTTTACCCACCTGGCAAATCTGCGGCGATGAAAACGGACGCTGGATCGTGCGTTTGCAATTGGGATTGCAAACGACCAAGCCGGCACCCGAGGTCGACGCCTCAGCGTTGGAAATCATTACCCACAGCTAAAGCGTTTACCGCGGTGCCAAAACGAACGCGGGTCAGGGTTGGATATCGTCAGGGGAAGAATTCAGCATTTGAACTTCCAAAAATGAAGGGTGCTCGGCGGAATGGTAAAGCCGATGTGTGGCCTTAATGAAGTCGGTGGATTCGGCCTTGAAGATATTATCGACGTACTTTTGAGGATTGCGGTCGATCAGCGGAAACCAACTGCTTTGCACTTGGATCATGATGCGGTGGCCTGGCTTGAACGTGTGGTAAACGTCTTGCAATGGCACGACCACGTCCGTGACTTCCCCCGGCACAAAAGGTTTCGGCGCTTTCTCAAATCCATCACGAAACCGAGCTCTTATTACTTCGCTGCGAACCATTTGGTGGTAGCCCTTGAGGTCCGCGTCGCCCGTGGACTTGGGATAGGAGGGGCCTGTTTCCGGATAAACGTCAATCAGTTTGACAATCCAATCCGAATCCGTGCCGGTGACGGAGACTTTCAAATGTGCCTTGATCGGGCCGACCAGGGTAACTTCTGACTCCAAGACATCCGATTGAAAAACCAGTACGTCATCGCGTTCCGTGGCGAAACGTTGATCATCCGTCATGTAAGGCCGCGGTGTAAAACGCATCGCGATATCTTTTTTGTCGCGGTAGGGAACAGGGTTGGCTGGGTCACTGACGAACTCCGCATACGCTTTTCCATCTCCCATGCCGCCAGCTTTGGGAACGTCGCCAGAAAGTCCCTGATCCGGTTGGAAATGGACGCGAGCGGTCTCGGCTTGTGTCGGAGGCCAACTATCAAATTTTGTCCACTGTCCCTTTCCCGTATCGAACATCAACGCCTCAAAGTCCGGCTTCCATTCCTCCCCTTTGAGAAAATGCCTAAAGAACGGAGCTTCCACTTCCTTTTGATAAGTATCGTTGATGCCCTCTCCGAACAAGATATTTCCGACCGTGGTTTCGTTGGTGTCTCGGCTCCAGCCACCGTGGCTCCATGGTCCCATGACCAGCACGTTGAAGTGGTCGTCATCTGACTTGTTCTTTTCGATCGCCTGATAAATATTTAAAGGCCCATAAAGATCTTCTGCATCAAACCATCCACCGACGGTCATCACGTTCGTCTGAATATCTTTAAGATGCGGTATGATACTGCGGCGTTGCCAAAATTCGTCATAGTTGGGATGTTCCACCAGCTGCTTCCAAAAGAAGTTGTCTTGGCCCTGGTAGGCCGCCGAATTTTTGAGGGGGCCCAACTCCATGAAGAAATCATAGGCGTTGCCACGAGGGCGCGGATCCATTCTGGGGACCCAGTTTTCCGTCGTGGGGCCGTTGTGTTGATAACCAAACGTGCTAGTGGCATTCCAGTACATCAAAACATAAGCACCCTGATGATGAAAATCATCAAAGTAAAAATCTGCGATCGGCGCTTGTGGTGAGGAAGCGACCAACGCCGGATGATGCTCGGGCAACGCGGCTGCTGAATAAAAACCCGGATAAGAAATTCCGCTAATTCCTACTTTGCCATTGTTACGAGGGACATTGGCTAACAGCCATTCGATCGTATCGTACGTGTCGGAACTTTCATCGATTCCCTCGTCACCCGGCACGTGCGGTCGCATGTTGTCGTAACTGCCTTCGCTGTTCCAACGCCCACGCACATCCTGTACGACAAAAATGTAACCGTCCTGTTCCATGTACTTCGAATTGCCGATCCGATTAGATTTCGCATCCGGCCCATAGGGCCGACTGCTGTACGGTGTGCGCTTTAACATGATCGGATAATCCCGTGACTGGTCTTTCGGATGATAGACCGTCGTATGTAGCTCAACCCCATCACGCATCGGAATGCGGTGCTCTGTTTTGGTGTAATTGGCGTCGATGAACGAGCCACGGTCTGGCTGTGCCTGCACGGGGGAGGCCAGCATCATTCCCGAGACACAGGCGACTAACGCAGTGGCCATAAGCGTTTTAACGGAACCGTTTTTCATCTTTTTCCTTTTGCATCATGGCAATCACTCGCGTCGCATTACGGCAGTTGGATGGGCGGCCTTGCGACGCTGGGATTACACCTATCGAAGCGGGTAAATGGATTGACTCAGTTGGCCGGTACGGCTGACAATCTGCCAAACTCAAGCAAAGGTCTAGTGCCCACGCTGGCAGTTTTCTTGCTATCGGAATTGTGAGTCCCATCGCTTTTCACCTTGGAAAGAACTCGCTCTTGCTCATTCTATCGCTAGTCAAGGCTGCGATAGCTAGCAAACGGGATCTCATTCGTCTGGGTTCGTGCGTTTCTTGGGGGATGCCGATAACCGAACCCACTTATTTTACTGGTGCTCGAATGCCGTTCACAGCGGACGTATGTGGATGGAGTTGCCGGCCTCCGGGGAATCGCTGGTACCTGTAAAACGTGTCGCCAGATCGATATTGCCTGAAATTTGCCTTCTCCGTAACAATCACGGCATCCCAGAAAACCCACAGTCTTTCACGAGGAACAGGTTCCATGACAAGGACGTTACCGAATTTACTAGTCGTCTTGGCGGTCTTTTTAGCCGCACCTTTATTGCACGCGCAAGATTGCAACTGCCAGAAAACCGCAGAGACAAGCTCCGGTGATTGGGAGCGTGTCGATTTCGGAGCGGGCTTGGCCAAAGGCGTGGCGGCTGCCTGCCTGGAAGGGGATTGTGAGAACTGCCCTTACTGCGTCCCAGCTACCTGTCCCAGTTGCCCGAACTGTGTCGCTCCCTGTGATTGTTTGGACACCCATGTCAACGCGGCTTGTCGCACGGCGTCGTTTAACGCGGAACCTTCGGTTGGCGGCCAGCAAGGGGCAGCCTTCTTCATTAGCGAACAATCCTTGAATACCCCTTTCCAACCCGAACAACTCGCCATTCAATTAGTGAAATACTTGTCGGCCAGCGACCATGATCCGGCCCACGTGCGCCAAGTATTGCAAATGGCATTGCAAACCACTGCCGACACGGCCCACCACCAAGCCATGTTGCAGAACCGGCCCAACAACCAACCGTTACCGGCAGCTCGGGCGCAAACCTTTAGTGAGAACAAGCCTTTTGCCCTGCATCCTCAGAACAATCGACTGGCGCGATTACCAGCGGCCGCAGGTAATTCGCTGCCCCTTCCCGAGGCCGTGAGAAACCCATCTGAACCGGTCATCGACTCGCAACGCAAAACTGACATGGACTTACGTCAAGTGCAACGGGATCAAGTGGCTATCGAAGAGATGATCACGACCATCCAAAAAGACATGCAGCGCATGGCAGAAAATCTGTCTCAATTACACGTGGAATCCCGCATCAACCTGCCACAAAACCAGCGCCCCAACACATGGCGGTCGACGCCTGCGTACGGGCATTCTGTGCCAGCGACCCCTGCCATGACCAGCACGCCCCAAAACGAGTACGTTACTTCCCTGCAACGAGAAGTGGCTTTGTTACGGCACCAACTTCAATCGATGCAGGGGCGTTCCTCCATGCCACATGGAATGAACCGGGTGCAACAAGCGGATTTTGAGCAGACTTTACGGTTGCAACCACGTCGGTCACCCACCATGCCGCTGACCCCCGCTACGACCGCTTCGGTAACGGTCAGTTACTATGTGGGAGATTTAATGGAGCCGCCCTTCCATTCGGCCACGTTACGTCTGATGCAATACATCAAGGCTAACGTCTCGCCGGCCAGCTGGACAAACTCGCAGATGATCCAAATCACCGATCCATCGATTTCATTGACGATTACCCAATCTCGGGCGAACCACGAGCATATCGCGGAATTGCTAAGGCAAGTTCGCACAGGAGCTCGTTCGTACATGACAGAATCGATTCGTCGATAAACGAGTGGGTGGGATAAACACCGAGTTCCTCATCAGAGCCGCATTCTATGCGGCTCTTTTTTTGCGCCTCGTACCATCACGCCTGGCGATATTTTGCGAGTAGAGCGTGCTATGATTTTTCGAGCTCAATGCCCAATCCGCTGGCAATGCGATTCGCAAATGCAAAATAGGAGACGATAGCACAAAGGTCGTGGATCGCTTGGTCGTCCCATCCCACAACGCGCAGCTTATCGATGTCCGCGGCCTCGATGCCTGCGGGGTGCTGGGTCAATTTCTTTGCGTATTCCAACAAAGCCGCATCGCCGGGACTGAGTTTACTCGAGGTGGAATCTTGAGTTAAATCCTGCACAAGTTCATCTGTCTTCTGCTCGGTCCAACCGGACTTCAAAAGATGTCGCCGTAGACCACGGCCATGATGTTGCAGTCAGTAATGGCACCCATTCATAGCAGAAACAACCACAGCGACCATTTCCCGCTGCACCAAGGTCAAGGGACCGGGTCGCCGCATGAGTTGGGCATAAAGCTCGAAATGTTGTTTCATCACGGGTGCGTTCACTCCATGCACCTGAATGATATGATCCTGGTCCGCAACACGGTGGTCTTCCGGGATCGCATCGCTCGGTAAGTAATCGATCCAGGCCATATCAGGGGGCAGGGGAAGAGGCTGGCCGGGGCACCGATGATCCTTGGGTGCTTAACGCTAACCAGTCAATTTCGGTATCAAAATCTTCGGCTCCATACGGCACGCTGGCCAACAGAGGTGCCACGCTACGTTTGGCAATCTCGCCAGCATTGGTACCGCGACTCTCGTCTCCCTCGAATCCCTCCGGGTGGGTCATCACAATCCCGGCCACCGGAATACCGTTTCCGTAACAGGCGGCAGCAATCAATGTTTGCATGGTAAAATTGATGCACCCTAAAACGTTGGGAACGACGACAATCATGGGGTAACCGAGGTCGACGGCTACATCGGCGACAAAATCTCGTTCACCGATGGGAGACATTAGACCTCCCGCGCCCTCGATCACCATGATGTCCGCATGATCGGTCCAATCCTCCAAGCCTTGGCGCAATTGGGCAGCATCGATCTCACGGCCCTCCGCCTTGGCTGCCAAGTGGGGTGCCAAAGCCGCTTGGAAACGTTGCGGGCAGACGGCTTCCAGCGTATGGGGTCGTCCGGCTGCTTCCCACAGCACGGCCGCATCTTCTGAGATAATATCGCTGCCAACTTTGATGCAGTCACTGGCAGCCGGTTTATAGACTCCCACACGATGACCGGCTGCGCGGAGCGAGCGGGCAATCAAGGCCGCGACAAATGTCTTGCCGGCCTCCGTGGAAGTTCCAGTAACAAACAGGCCTCGCGGCGGTTTTTTCAACATGCTCGTTAGGGTACCATTCGGGTCAGATTCGTCCAATTCATTTGTCGGGCAGCGAAAAACGCCCTCCTCAGAGATCGCTAATTGTGCCGTCCAACCCCACTCAATTAAAGCGGGTGTCTTTTTTTTCTTTCATCGGAAAAAAGGGCCCTCGAAGTCCTGAAAACTTCCCGGGTCTCGAAAGGAATGTGCCTTGGTCAAAATAGCTGCCATCCAGTCGGCCTGTCAGCCGGACACGGAGGTAAATCTCACCCGTACCCTCCACCAGATTGCCGCTTTGGCCGATCAGGGTGCAGAAATTATTTGCTTGCAGGAGCTGTTTACCAACCCTTATTTCTGTCAAACCGAAGATCATCGATTTTTCGAGCTGGCAGAGACGATCCCCGGTCCCACGACCGAGCGCCTGAGCGAACTCGCCGCCACCAAAGGGGTTGTTATCGTCGCTGGATTATTTGAATCTCGCGCCGCAGGCTTATTTCACAATTCCGCCGTCGTCATCGATGCCGATGGCCGGCTGGTCGGACACTATCGGAAAATGCACATCCCGGACGACCCCCATTTTTTGGAAAAATTCTATTTCGCACCGGGCGATCTCGGCTTTCCTTCGACGACCACACGTTTTGGAAAGATCGGCGTGTGCATCTGTTGGGACCAATGGTTCCCTGAGGCAGCGCGTTTGACGGCCATGAATGGTGCCGAAATTCTTGTTTTCCCTACCGCGATCGGCTGGCTGGATGAGGACCGCGTACCGTTTGGCGACAGCCAACTGGATGCCTGGAAGACAATGATGCGTTCCCATGCGATTGCTAATGGCCTATTTGTAGTTGCCCCCAATCGGGTCGGCCGCGAGGATCATATCGAGTTTTGGGGAGGGTCTTTTATTTGCGATCCCTATGGCCGTGAACAAGCTTCCGCCAAGATCGCGGAAGCAGACGCTATCATCGCGGATTGTGACCTGAATGAAATTGCGACAGCCCGTACCCACTGGCCCTTTTTTCGTGACCGTCGCATCGATGCTTATCAGGGCCTCTTAAAAAGGTGGACGGATGATTAGTAGTGATAAAACGCCACCTGCTGAACTGGGTTTTCGCATGCCTGCTGAGTGGCACCCGCACGAAGCGACTTGGCTGGCCTGGCCTCATAATCGGCAGACATGGCCGGAGAACTTGCCCGCTGCCCAGCAGGAATTTGTGCGTTTGGTAGAAACGATTTCTAAAGGGGAAACCGTCTGTGTCATCGCCACCGGCGAGGCATTGGCACAAGCCGAGGCTGCCCTGCAACACATTAAGCATTTGCAGCTCTTTGACATTTCCACCAACGACGCCTGGATTCGCGATTACGGTCCGACCTTTGTCATACAACCTGAATCCGCATCGGTGGCGGGTATCAACTGGCGATACAATGCATGGGGCGAGAAATACCCTCCCTTTGAAGATGACGTGCGCGCGGCTGAAAACATCTGTCGCGCCGCCGGCACCAACATGTTCTCCACGCCTTACGTTGTCGAAGGCGGAGCCTTGGAAATCAATGATCAAGGTGATTTGCTCACGACTATTTCCTGCCTGCTAAATTTTAATCGTAATCCGATCCTTCGAGATGGCCAGGTCGTGCCGCTGGAGGAGCCGATCAGTGAATTGGAATTCTCCAATCACCAAGCCAATCTTTCCCGGGTATTAGCCGCGATGACAGGAGCGACGAGTATCACTTGGCTCTCCGGCGCGGAAATGCTGGGAGACGACACCAACGGCCACATTGATCAACAAGTACGGTTTGCAGATTCGGAATGCGTGATTCTGGCAAAAGGCTACGCTCCTCAAGATCCCTTGCAGTCAAACTTGGCAGTAATTATTGAAGAATTGAAATCCACGTTCGGAGCTCAACATCGCCAGCTGCAAGGAATGGACTTACCTCTGCCACCGCCCATCGAGTTACATGGGCGACAAATCCCCGCCAGTTACCTGAACTTCTACATTTGCAACTATGGCGTCGTGGTGCCGCAATTTGATTCACCGTTAGCTGATGCCCGAGCGATTGATTTACTTACCGCCGCATTCCCCGGTCGGCGGGTAATTGGCCTCCCTTCCCTGAACTTGGCTTGCGGTTTGGGATCATTCCACTGCCTGACCCAGCAACAGCCCGCCCTTTGATCCAGAAATTCTCGAATTTTCTCCTTCGATTCGATCGTTTTGCGACAATCGCATTTTGCATCCCACCGGCTTGAGCCATAATAGTGTAGTTGCCGAATCTAAACCTTAAATGTGATACGAACATGTCAGTACGGGCTAATTACGACCCCAAATTTTTTCGCCGTTTTCTCTTCATAGCACTCGGCTGCTTGGCGTTTACTGGCTGGTGTTTCTATGACGCATTGATTGGTTATCCATCTCAGCTTGAGCGTTCTCAAGTCTATTGGCAGCCCAGCGAAGCCAGCCAAGACTACGAGGGTATGGACCGCACCCGCTGGCGAGAAATCGTGGCCGAGAGAGGTTGGCCGACCGACCAACCGAAGAAGCCCGATGAAATCAAAAAATCGATCGCCAACCAATACTTATACGCATTGATTTGTATTGTGATTGCCCTGCCCTGCTTGCTTATGTGGTTCCGCGCACGGGGATCGTGGGTCAACGGTGATGCTACGGAGTTGACCACCAGCAAAGGTCACACGATTCCCTACCAATCCATAAGCAAAATTGACAAAACTAAATGGGAAAAAAAGGGAATTACCCGCATCCATTACGCACAAGATGGCAACACGAAAACCTACGTGTTTGACGACTTTAAATTTGAACGCGTGAAAATGGGTGAAATCTTAGCACAAATCGAGAATGGCCTGCAGGATGAACAAATTGAGGGTGGCGATCGCCAATCCGTGATCAAGGCCCGTATCGAACAACAAAAACAGGAAAAAGCAGCGAAAGAGGCGGCGCTGACTGCCCAGCTGAAAGCGGATGCCGAAACTGCAGAGGATGCCTCTAACGATGCTTGAATTTGATTGGCTCGTTTAATACCGCCGCGCTTTGATGCGTACATAAGGCGCAACAAAACGGCTGCGGTGTCCTAGAGAGCCGGCGGCAGCTGACGGCTTGGCATGCATGGGTTCGAGCAGATCTTCGATGGCAAATCCGGCACGGCACATCAATCCTATTAATTGCTCCCAGCGGTGAATAAATTCCTTGGCTCCCGATTCACGCAGTGGGGACTTGCCATCAAATACGGGTAACGCTGATTGTCGGTAATATTCCTCGCTGAGCGTGTAGCCCGCGCCGTCGGGTTTCAATTGGGTTTGCAAACTCGCCGGCTGTTTGTGTTGACTGATGTACAACCCACCGCTGCGAAGCACCCGCGCAATTTCTTGATAAACATTCGTCAAATCCGGTACGTAACAGGTGCTGACCGGGTGAATGACGAGATCAAAAACTCCTTCGCCAAACATCGGCATGTGTTCCATCGAGGATTGAACAGTCTCGATATCCAGTTTCCGTTCCGCAGCCACTTGTCGATCCATTTGCAGCATACCACCACTGATATCCACCACGGTCACCTGACCGCCGGCAGCCGCATATAGGGGACCCTGACGGCCGCCGCCGGCAGCCAGGCAAAGCACCTTTTGTCCGCGAATCGAATCACCCAACCAGCCGGGCCCATCCACACACTTGAGGGGATTTGCAAACAGGTGATCTTCTGCCGGCCGCGCCAGCGGATTGCCTTGTGCCGCTAACTCATCCCAGGCCGCTTGATTAAAATCCACCCATGGCTCTGTGGATTCCGTTTCCCCGCCTATAATCAGGCTCTGGTCTTTACGCTGCGGATGACGATCGTTCAATTTCTAAAACCTTCAAGTTTGATTAATTTCGCCGGCCCCATGAACTTGATCGACGACTTGGGTTGAGCCCTATACTTGTTAAATTATTGGCAATCATCTTGGCCATAACCCATGATGATGGAAACCGGATGACTCAGCAACGCACAGGGGCCGTCCCGCGGGGAAATGAAAGCCCGTCAGCACTTCCCAGGCAGCTCATATGATTCACGAAACCGAGGTCTCGAAATGAAAATTCTCCCCGCCTTTTTTTGCTGCTGCCTGAGCTGGCTTTGTATTCTGGCGATCCCACCCTCCCTGGTGGCTGTTGAAAAACCAAATATCGTGATCATCTTGGCAGACGACATGGGATTTGGCGATGTCGGGCACTTGAATCCTGACTCACGAATTCCCACCCCTCATCTAGATCGTTTGGCGTCCGAGGGTGTCACGTTTTCCGACGCCCACTCGGCCTCCGCGGTTTGCACGCCAACCCGATACAGCCTGTTGACCGGTCGCTATAGTTGGCGAACGCCCATGAAACGCGGTGTGCTCGGCGGGTACAGCAAACCCATGATACAACCCGCACGCTCGACGATCGCCAGCATGTTAAAAAAAGCGGGCTACCGAACCGGCGCCGTCGGAAAATGGCACTTGGGTATGAACATGCCGTTGCGCAAGAGCGATGCTGACATCACCCAATGGCAAAATGATCCAGGCATTGATTTTGAGGGAGTCATAACGGACAGTCCGATTCACCACGGTTTCGATTATTATTTCGGCGTCAGCGCATCGCTCGATATGGCGCCTTACGTATTTATTCGCAACGACCGTTTCACCGCACTGCCGACCCAGCAACAGCCGGCTGTCAAATTTCCTCACTTCATACGCAAGGGCCCCCGTGCTGAGGACTTTGTTATCGACCAGGTTCTAGATCGCTTGGTGGAAGAGGCGGTTGGATTTATTGATCAAAATGGTCCGGAAAAAGAGCCTTATTTTCTCTACGTCCCCTTCACGGCACCCCACAAACCAACGCAACCGAGTCAAGCGTTTCGCGGAAAGACATCGCTGAGCGAATATGGTGACTTCATTGCCCAAGTCGATGATGCCGTTGGACAGATCCTGACTGCCATCGAGAAGAACGACCAAGCCCAAAACGAAAACACGCTTGTTGTTTTCACCTCCGATAATGGCTCCTACATGTTCCGCTACGACGACGATCGAGTCGACCATACCGACAACGATTCGATTCAAGGTTACCGGGCCTCCAATCATCGGGCCAACGGTCCCTGGCGTGGCACCAAAGCGGATATCTACGAAGCCGGACACCATGTCCCATTCTTCGTCCGTTGGCCTGGCGAAATCCCAGCCGGCACGACCGCTGAGCAAACCATTTGCCAAGTCGACCTGTACGCGACGTGTGCTCAAATTGCCGGCTATGCCCTCGAGGATAAAGAAGCGGAAGACAGTTTCTCGATTCTAGAGATGGCGCGCGGTGCCGAAACCACGCGTCCCGCGCCAGTGATTCACCAGTCCGGTTCGGGCATGTTGGCGTTCCGCAAAGGTGACTGGAAACTGATTGCGGGGAATGGCTCCGGCGGACGACAAAAACCGCGGGGCAAGGCCGGCACGAAACCCTTCCAACTTTTTAATCTGAAACTTGATCCACAAGAAAAAAACAACGTGGCGGCAGAACAAACCGGTCGGGTTAATAACCTGACAAAGGAACTCAACACACTACGCGATGCTGCGGGCAGTCGGGCTACCTATCAGGCATCCAATCCCGACTAGTATCGAATCTAGAAAACCACCAAACCACATCATCGTCTGAATTAAAAAGTACGCCATATGGATGGGTCACGCCTCATCAACGTCGATTACCGTCGTAGTTACCGAGTTCGCTGGCGCGATACCGATCAATCGGGATTCGCCAACTTCAGCAGTTATGTCCGCATGATGGAAGAGACCGAATACGGCTTTTTGCGATCGTTGGGACTTTCTATCGTCATGGAAGACGAGCGCGGGGTGGTTGGGTTTCCCCGAGTAGCCGCCGACGTTGAAATCCATGAGCCTGTTTCGGTGGATGACGAACTGGAGGTCTGGCTGCTAGTTTCACAAAACGATGGCGTCAAAGTTGAGTATCAATTCGAAATAACTCGCGCCGGACGAAGAGTGGTGAACGGGACATTTTTACTCGCCTGTTGCCGGTTCCCCGTCGGTGAACCTCCTCGAGCGATCCTAATTCCCGACTTTATTATGGCGAAATTACCAGCTCCCTAAATTCACTCAATCAGCCCCTGTTGGGCAGAGGAATCCTCTGGGTATTTATTTTTGGAAACAAAATACGCCGTCTGAATCGCGTCCCCCTTCTGCAAAAAACGACAGCCCCGCCGAATCGCTTGGCAAACCTCCACAAAACAGCCAAGAAATACGGCCTTCTGGCAGATCGATCGGCAGGCGGGATAGCGACTTGGGCCAAACTCACACGATTTCACGTCATCCGAGACTGGCGTCTTGGCACCGGTTTCAATTAGACCCTTGAACACACCGGTGTGCAGTTGTTACGCTTGGGAAATTTTGCACCCGTCACATCCTCCTGAGAGAAGGACGAATCATTCGTGCCTAAGCGAGAAGACATCAAACGAATCCTGCTCATCGGTTCGGGACCCATTGTTATTGGACAGGCCTGCGAATTCGATTATTCAGGAACTCAGGCCTGCAAAGCGCTACGGGAAGAAGGTTATGAGGTGGTGTTGGTCAATTCCAATCCGGCCACCATTATGACGGATCCCGGCTTGGCAGATCGCACCTACATCGAGCCGCTGACATGGGAAACCGTAGCCAAAATTATTGAGCGGGAACGACCGGACGCTTTGTTGCCCACCTTGGGGGGTCAAACCGGATTGAATGTCTCCATGGATCTGGAGCAGCACGGGATTCTGGAAAAATACGGCGTTGAGATGATCGGTGCCAAACCCGATGTCATTAATAAAGCCGAAGACCGCGAATTATTTTCACGCGCGATGAACAAGATCGGACTATCGGTCTGCCGAGGGGAAACGGTAACGACACTCGAGCATGCTCGCAAAGTCATCGAAGAAATTGGCCTGCCTTGTGTGGTTCGCCCCAGCTTTACCATGGGCGGCAGCGGCGGCGGCATTGCTTACAACCGAGACGAATTCGATTCGCTGGTGCAACGCGGACTGGATTTATCCCCCACCAATCAAGTGTTGGTAGAAGAATCGATCATCGGCTGGAAAGAATACGAAATGGAGGTGATGCGCGACATGGATGATAATGTCGTCATCATCTGCAGCATTGAAAACTTTGATCCGATGGGTGTGCACACGGGCGATTCCATCACCGTTGCTCCAGCTCAAACCTTGACTGATAAAGAGTACCAACGGATGCGCGATGCCAGTCTGGCTGTCATCCGAGAAATTGGTGTGGAAACAGGTGGGTCGAATATTCAATTTGCCTGTGATCCGAAGACCGATCGTATGATCGTGATCGAAATGAATCCCCGGGTCAGCCGCTCCAGCGCTTTAGCTTCCAAAGCCACCGGATTTCCAATTGCCAAGATCGCGGCCAAACTAGCCATTGGTTATCGTCTGTGGGAATTGCCCAACGATATTACCCGAGTGACCAAGGCCTGTTTCGAGCCGACCATCGATTACGTGGTTACGAAGATTCCCCGCTTTGCTTTCGAGAAATTTCCGGAAGCCGATGCCACGTTGATGACGCAGATGAAAAGCGTTGGCGAAACGATGGCGATTGGCAGGACGTTCAAAGAATCCTTTCAAAAAGCGCTGCGAGGTTTGGAGGTCGGCCGATTTGGATTCGGTTGCGACCACAAAGATTTATGGGGCACGCCCGAACAACCGGACCTCGATGCCATTCGTGGCAAACTCTCCTGGCCCAACGAGCGTCGTGTTTGGTACGTGCGGTACGCGATCAAAAGCGGTATGTCGATGGAAGAAATTCATCAACTAACCGGCATCGACCGTTGGTTCCTTGACCAATTGACCGAAATTATTGAGGTCGAAGACCAAATCCGCGGCTTGGCTGCGTTAGATAAAATCGATGCCCCGATGATGAAACGCATTAAGCGGTTCGGATTCTCTGATCGGCAGATCGCTACCTTGGTCGGTACAGCCGAAATGAAAGTCCGCGATTACCGGAGAGAACTCGGAGTCGTCGCGACCTACAAATCTGTGGATACCTGTGCCGCCGAATTTGAAGCCTACACACCCTATTATTACTCCACCTACGAAGACGAGAACGAAACCCCTGCCAAAAATCCTGATCGCAAACGGATCATGATCCTCGGCGGTGGACCCAATCGCATCGGTCAGGGCATCGAATTCGATTACTGTTGTTGCCACGCCAGTTTCGCCATGGCCGAACTGGGATATGAATCGGTCATGGTCAATTCCAATCCGGAAACCGTGAGCACCGATTACGACACCAGTGACATGCTGTTTTTCGAACCGCTGACGGTAGAAGACGTCTTGAATATTTGTGACCGCATCCAGCCGGACGGCGTGATCGTGCAATTTGGTGGCCAAACCCCCTTAAACCTCGCTCGCGCGTTATCGGATGCAGGCGTCCCGATTGTCGGCACCAGCGTCGATACGATTGAAGCTACAGAGGATCGGGAAAAATTTCAGGTCATTATGGAACAACTGGACCTGAAGCAACCTCCCTCTGGTATCGCCCGAAACATGGCACAAGCGCGTTCGGTCATTAACAAGATTGGTTTTCCAGCGCTGGTTCGCCCCAGCTTCGTGCTCGGAGGGCGGGCCATGGAAATCTGTTACGACGACACTCAGTTCAAACGATTCGTTACAGAGGCCTTCATCGTGGCGCAGGGTCAACCCGTGCTCCTCGACCGGTTCCTGGAAGATGCCATCGAGGTCGATGTCGACTGCATTGCGGACGGACGCGATGCCGTGATTGCAGGCATCATGCAACATATTGAGGAGGCCGGAGTGCACACGGGTGACTCGGCATGTGCACTACCGACCTACAGCCTGGCACAACCGGTGCTGGACGAGATCAAACAAGCCACTCTGGCACTTGCCAGTCGGCTAAATGTAGTGGGCCTGATGAACATTCAATTCGCCGTAAAAATTGAAGATGGGAAACCCGCGGTTTACGTTTTGGAAGTTAACCCGCGAGCCAGTCGCACCGTGCCCTTTGTGGCCAAGGCAACCGGAAAACCCATCGCCGGAATCGCCTCCAAGGTCATGGTCGGAACGTCTTTGGCAGAACAAGGGGTTCACGAAATACCTATCCCGCGAACCGTTTCCGTCAAAGAAAGCGTATTTCCATTTCGTAAATTCATTGGTGTTGATATCGCACTGGGCCCAGAAATGCGCAGTACCGGCGAAGTCATGGGTAGCAGCCCCCGGTTTTCCATCGCCTATGCAAAAAGCTTGCTGGCTGCGGGTATCGTTTTACCCGACTCCGGGCGCGTCTTTGTTAGCGTCGCCGATCGGGCCAAAGAACGTGCGGTGAATATTGCTCGCGATTTAAACGAACTCGGTTTCGAAATCCTTGCTACCGGTGGCACCGCCAAACGCCTCGAAGCCGAAGGCATTCCCGTAGAACGTGTCAAGAAATTAGTAGAAGGTCATCCCAATCTGATCGACCATCTAAAAAATGAAACGGTTGACATGATTTTTAACACGCCCAAGGGAAAAGGGGCTCGAACGGATGAAGGAAAAATCCGAGCTGCCGCCGTGCAAAAAGGCATTCCTTGCATCACCACCATCGAAGGAGCCGAAACGGTCGTCATGGCGATCAAGGCTCTACGGAAAGAAGATGTCGATGTGGAGTCGCTGCAAGAACGTTTCGAAATGGATGCCGTCAAATAACGCGATCCGGTTATTTGGTTCATCGGAACAAACAGGCCAAGGCCTCACCACAGAAGTGGTGAGCCCTGCTCCCGCGTCATACCGGCACCCAAAAACAGGTTTTCCCGTTTTGGTGCGAACCATGCTCCAGCCAAATCTGTAGAATGAAGAGATGAAAATCTTCCTTCTATCTATCGGAATGGGCCTGCTTTTAACTTCGCTAGGATACGCGCAAATCGCTGCGGAAGCCGAATCATGGGCTGCTTGGCGCGGTCCACTTGGCACTGGAGAGGCACCCGCTGCGCGACCGCCGTTGGTCTGGAGTGAAACAGAAAACATTAAATGGAAAACGAAAATTCCAGGTCGCGGCCATTCCACACCCATCGTTTGGAACGACCTTGTTTTTTTGACTGCGGCAGAACCTTTCGGCGAAAAACAGGAACCAAAATATAGCGAAAGGCCCGGTGCCCACGATAATCTGGCGGTGGCCCAAAAACACCGATTCCTGGTCATGGCGATTAATCGCAAAGATGGTTCTATCCTCTGGAAAAAGCAGGTCCATGAAGAACTACCCAGAGAAGGTGCCCATTACACCGCTAGCCTGACGTCGGCCTCTCCGGTTACAGATGGCCAGTACCTCTACGTGCATTTGGGATCCTATGGTCTCTATTGCCTCGATTTTGAGGGGCGGGTGATATGGCAGAAAATGCTCGGAAAGATGCACACCAAACATGGCCACGGCGAAGGCGCTTCGCCCGTCCTGCACCGCGGCGTGCTGGTCGTGAATTGGGACCATGAGGAGGCTTCTTTCATTGCCGCAATAGATGCTAAAAGCGGAAAAGAAATCTGGCGGCAACCGCGATCTGAAATCACCTCTTGGTCATCTCCCATCGTCGTGGAACACGCAGGCCAAACTCAAATTATCGTGGCCGGAACCCATCGAGTACGCGCCTACGACATTCGTAATGGCAAGACCCTTTGGGAATGTGGCGGGCTTTCTAACAATGTTGTGGCTACGCCCGTTGCAGCTGACGGTATCGTGATTGTCGGCAGCAGTTACGAAAAACGCGCCATGTTCGCAATTCAACTGGAGGGGGCGGAAGGTGATATTACCGACTCCGATAACATTTTGTGGTTCACTCGAGAACGCACGCCGTACGTGCCCTCACCCCTGCTGTACCAGGGCTCCGTATACTATCTGCGACACTACCAAAATATACTCTCGCGTCGGGACGTCATCACGGGCCAAGAACGCTCCGGACCATTTCGCCTGCAAGGCCTGCGGGACATTTATGCGTCACCGGTGGCGGCTGCCAATCGGATCTACATCACCGATCGTGAAGGCGTGACCATCGTTTTTCAGCATGTCGCTGATGAGGCAACCACAGCACCCCGGTTGCTTGCCGCTAATCGTATTGATGATAACGTGAATGCTTCTCTGGCACTGGTTGGCAATCAAATCCTCATTCGCGGTGAGACATTTCTTTACTGCATCGAAGAAAAAACCCGCCCCAAAGACTAAAGCAAACCCACGCTTGTCGCCGCCCCTGGCAAACCCCAGCTCTTCATTTGAGCGGTTGCTTTTCCGTTGGGGCTTTTTTTTTGGTGCTGCGGGCAGCAACACAAGACGGGTTTCCCGCTGGGCGTGTCAAAAGCGGTTCCTTAATAACCCACAGGGCACGCTCACAAACGGCATTGCAGCTCCCGCGGCAGTCCGTACCCGCTTGCCAGCAACCATCAGCTAGCGATCTCGATACCGGGTCGTCCACGTTGCTGCGATCGCCGCGTATCTCTAAAATCCGTGCACACGAAATTCGCTATCTCTGGCTGCCTTGTAACGCTCACCTTGGACCTACTTTTCATGAAACTCGAACAACGGATTGCTCCGATCAAGATGATCCTTTGTGATGTCGATGGCGTTTTAACGGATGGTCGCATTTCCTTTGACAACCAAGGCATCGAAATCAAATCGTTTCATGCGCGTGACGGAATGGGCATCAAGCTGTGGCAACAAGTGGGCTGGCAATTTGGGTTGCTGACGGCACGTACCAGCCACATTGTCAAGGTTCGAGCTGCTGAGCTGGGTGTGGAATTGGTGCGGCAAGGATTTTCGGACAAACTTCCGATCGCTCAACAGATCATGAAGGAACACGGCTTAACACCCGAGCAGGTCTGTTACGTTGGCGATGATTTGACCGACCTGCAATTAATTACCCAGGTAGGACTTGGCGTGGCGGTCTCTGATGCGGCGACCGAGGTTCGTGAAGCCGCTCATTGGATAACGAGTAAACCGGGAGGCTTTGGCGCCGTACGGGAGTTGATCGAGTTGATTTTGAAAACGCAGGATCGATGGTCGGAAGTGGTTCGTAAGTATCGAGGACAGTAGCGGGCAGTTAGTCACGGAACGGAATCCGAATTTGTATTTTTTAACGCTAATCCCTCGATACCTCATTGCGCTGGCGGTAACTGTCGGAGTTTACTGCATCTACGGCTTCGTCATTGCGCCTCTGTTGGAAGGCCCGCCGAAGAGCTTTGTACCCCCGCCAAGGCAGGACATGACCTTCGAACAATCCGACGGTCTCAAAAAAGACTTGCTTACCTACTGCCCCACAGACGGTTGGGAGCACCAACCCTGCACCATCTTGGCGACTCCGCAAGCCAAGATCATGTTTCAGGATCACAAGGTATTGGAGGATGGCAGCATCGAGTTGAAACCTCTCTCCATGTTCATTCAACCCGAGGTAGCGCAAGGCGAGAAGGATTCTGAGAATGCGGTACCCGTCGTGATGCGGGCTCCTGTCGCGCGTTTAAAATTTGAGCGTCCCATGTCTGCCGGTAGTGACATGGGTGAGTTGCAGCATGGAGAACTCATCGGCCAAGTCGAGGTTTACCGCAAACCTAGCAGCCCCGGTAAAGAGGATGGGATATCTCTTTTGACCACCAGCGTCGAGATTTCTCCCGAACGAATTTCTACTGACAGTGATTGCGAATTTCGTTTCGGCAAAAGCTATGGTCGGGGAAGTCAGTTGACCATCGATTTATTTGGCCCAAGGTCCCACACAAAAAATAATTCCAATGCGTTTTCGGGAGTCGAACGAATTGAGTTGGCTCGCCTTTACGAACTTTATCTCCATCGCGAAAGTCCGCCTCAAAAAACTCAATTCGACTCACCCGAGAAGGATAAGAATGACTTGCTGGGAAACACTTCCGGTTCATTTTTGATTACCAGCAAGGGGCCGATGCAATTCGATTTCCAAACCAAAACCGTTTCCTTCGAGGAACAGGTTTTAGTGAGGCCTGCCGATAATTCCGGGGATCAGCTTACCTGTGATAAATTGAATGTGGTAATGGCCGTGCCTGCGACATCGAGTGAAAAGCCCGGCAAATTGAAAGTGCAACGGCTATTCGCTGCGGGAACGCCGCAAAATCCGGCCAGCATTGTATCTCATTCCCGTGGAGCGCAACTTTTGGCGGATGCGATTGATTACGACCTGGGTTTGAATCAGGTGGAATTAACGAGTTCTGAAAAAGTCATTTTAATTCGCGATGGTCAGCGCATTGAATCGAAGGAAATTCGGTACCAGTTCACAACGGACGGTCGCATGGGAGATGCCGATATTTTGGGTCCGGGTTCGCTCACTCGCGCGGGAGACAAACAGGGCCAGGGAGAAATTGTTTGCCGTTGGCAGAAACAACTCCAGTTGCGTTCCGATGGTGATCGGAAATGGCTCACTCTCGATCGCGGCAATCTCAAAATGGATGAGACAGTGGTGCAGGCCGATCAAATGGATTTTTGGATTTGGGAAGTGCCTCAAACCAACCTCTCGGGGGGTAAGACGCGCTGGCAGTTTGAGCCGGCGATGTTTCGCGCTACGGGTCAGGTAACCATTGAATCACCCGAGTTGGTGGGCAGTTGCAGCAAAGCCGAGGCCTTTTGGCCTCAGCCGGCAACGAGTCAGGCCGGGCGTTCGGCAGCAGGAATCCTCCGCACTACCGTAGCCCGTCCCACGTTCCCTCAATTTCAGGATCCTCAACCCGCCGCTGCCGCAGCCGCCACAGGATTTTCTCTGCAAGATCCCAATGACCAGCCTTTAACTTGGCGGCGCCCCCCGGGCACTCAGCAGACACCGGAAAAATCGAACTCTGCCACTTGGCAATCCAACAGCTCTCAGCCTCAGATCACTTTGAGCGAGATAGAACGAAGGTCCGCAGGGAATCGCAGCACACGTTTCGTTGGGAATGAAGTGCAATTGCAGATGCGCGGTGGACCACAACGCACCGAAGTTGCGGAAATGACCGTAACGGGGGATGTCGTCGTTCAACAACAGCAACGAAACGCCAGCGGACAGCAAAAGACGGCCATGGAATTTCGCGGCGACCAACTTCGCGTGGAATCCCAACCGCAAGATCAGTACCGGTTGGCCATGACCGGAAAAGCGGGTCAGCAAGTGACGGTCTGGTTAGAAGAGCTACGACTCCAAGGCGATAATATCTTTCTCGACCAGATGGAAAACCAGCTTTGGGTCCGCGGCCCGGGTAGAATGCGAATGACACAAGGAACCCCCAATCCCCAAAACGTACCTTCCTTGCGGAACAACAGCCCGAGCGAACCAAAAATTTTGGCCCCGGGCGACACCACCGTTACCTGGGAGGGCGGTATGGTCTTCAACGGTTCTACCCTCTATTTCGAAACCAATGTATTGTCCGAGTCGCGTCAGACTAATGCTGGTGACGGCTCCGTCACCACGACGGCCACCCGTTGTGCAGGACTCTCCATCACCTTGAACCGGGCAGTCGACTTTGCGGAAATGCAATCCGATAATGGGGCTCCGGATATCGAAGCTCAACGATTAATCATGGTCGGTCGCATGACGCAAGGCGAGGTGGAATTTGGGGACTATTGGAAACCCTCCATCGATCCTCGCGCATGGATTACGACCGCCAGCTACGACTCAAAAGGAACGCCCACATCCAGTCAAGAGATCCAAGCGCCGCGGGTCACTTACGATGCTCTATCGAGCTCGGTTCAGTGCAACGGCCGCGGTAAAGTCGTAGCGCGACAAAAATCAGGTTCCGCTCAAAGTCTGGCAGTCGGCGCACCCACGCAATTGGCTTCCGCCAGTTCCGCTTCGGGAAATATTGACTACATACTCGTCGAATATGACGACTCGTTTACTGGCAACCTGGACCCCAAGAAACACCAACAGGGTGGCCGCCGGCTTGAGTTCCAAGGGAATGTTCACACATTTTACACTCAAGCCATGGACTGGGAGACGGAACCTGCTGAGCGAATGTTGCAACAACCCGGTAATCAGGGCATGGCCATGGATTGCGACCTTTTGACGCTCGACCAGTGGACCCCTCAAGGATCCAAGCCGACGATCGACATGCTGGCCACGGGAAATGCTCGGATCAACGGCAGTCAATTTAAGGCCACCGCTGAGCGCATTAGTTTCTCACAATCAAATGTGCTGGTGGTGCTGGATGCTCCGATACGAGCCAATGTGGAAATCTGGTATGCGAATCCACGAGGCGGTACCAACGGCCATGCCATCGCCAAGACGGTTACCTACAATATTGAAACTGGCGAATGCCAATGGCAAGAAGGTAAACAGATCGATTACTCTCAGCAGGGTCCCCTGCGAGGTAGATAGTTAAGCCTTCCCCGCCAAGGACTTGCCAAATACGGACCGTCTTTCAATTTCCTTTTGCTTAGTCCCGGGAAAAAAACATGCCTCTTCTGCTCCGCACCACGCTTTTATTCGTCCTCGTTGCCCAAGCTTCCATCGTTGCCGCGAACGAACCGGAACTCCCTACTGTTTCAGTCACCGGAACGGCAGAGGTACGCGTTCTACCCGATCAAGCGATCTTGCGATTCTCGATTGATTCCCGTGCTCTGGCGCTCGCAGCGGCCGTTGGCGACAATGACACCAAAGTCACAGCCGTCACCCAATATCTGACCCAAAATAAGATCGAGGCCCGTTTTATAAGAACGGATGTCATTCGGATTCAACCGCTTTTCGAAACTCCCAATAAATCGCGTCAACAGAGCAGCAATGGTGCTGGAGCCAATACCTCGGCGGAACAAAAAATCCAACCCATTGGCTACTCGGCGCGGAGGGATATCTCCGTCACCATTAAAAACCTCAGCCAATTTGAAGCGATCTACCGAGGACTGATCGAACGGGGTGTCAACGAAGTGAACAATGTCAGTTTCTTATCTTCCGAATTGCGAAAGCATCGTGAGGAAGCGCGTTTGATGGCCGTCAGGGCGGCTAAACAAAAAGCCAACGTGATGGCGAGCGAACTCGGTTGTAAATTGGCAGCGGTGCAGAGTATTCGAGAAAGTGGCCCCAGCTACCGCGGCTCGAACATGATGACCAATCGATTTGCGGATGTGCCCGGCGGCAGCGAAGGTGCGGTGGCATCCGGCATGATCACGATTTCCGCGTCTGTGGACATCGTCTTCCTGCTTGGGGATGTCGAGCTAGGAAAGTAACCTCGCCAAGCTGGCCTTATCAACCTGGAACCGGCAAGCCAAAATCGGCCCTACGTGAGCGTGAGACCAAGCGTCTCTATCCCGGTTCCTTTCGGCGTTCCAAGCCGTACAATTTCCCTTTTAACGCGATACCTTTTTCCACCATATGTTGGCCCCAAATCATGAGCACTGTGATCAGTTTGCCACCCCGCAGCGAAGTCAAAACCGAAGACACCTGGGATCTGTCCAAATTGTTTGCCAACGATGAAGCATGGGAGGCCGGTCTTGAGGCCTTGGAAGCTCGCACGCCGGGTTACGAAGACTTCAGAGGAAAGCTGGGCGATGGGGCATCGTTCCTGGCAGCTTGCCTGAAATACGACAGTGAATCAGAGCGGCTGGCCGAGCGTTTGGCCAATTACGCCTATTTGAAAATGGTCGAAGACCAAACGGATAGTAATTATCAGCGACTCATGGGACGACTCCAAAACGTCGCCACCCGGGCAGGCGAAGCCGCCAGCTTTATTCGTCCCGAAATCATGGCAATTCCAGACGAGGAGATGGAGGAATTCCTGCAGCAACCGGAAATGCAGCTCTATCAACTGCTGATCGAGAGAATGGTCCGCTACAAGCAATACACGTTAAACGATCGTGAAGAACAAATCATCGCCATGCAAGGTGAGATGTCGGGTGCCGCCGGCAAAATCTTTCGACAACTTTTGGATGCGGACTTGAAATTCGGCATTGTCGAGAATGAGAAGGGTGAATCGGTCGAGCTAACTCAATCTACTTATAGCCAGTTTCTCGAGTCCGCAGATCGCGACGTTCGTCGCACGGCATTCAAACAATTTTACGAACAATTCACGGCGCATGAAAATGCCTTTGCCGCTTCGCTGCATGGCTCCGTCCAAAAAGACGTTTACTACGCGCGGGTGCGTGGTTACGACAGCTGCCTGCAACAGGCTCTGTTCGCCGATAATGTCCCACTCTCGGTCTACGACAATCTGATTGCAACCGTTCGCAAACACTTGCCAACGCTGTACAAGTTTTATGATTTGCGGCGGCGCAAGATGGGACTTGATGAAATTCACCACTACGATACTTACGTTCCCATCGTCAATGAAATTGAAAAACGCCACACTTGGAATGAGGCCTCTGACGTCATCGTCAGTGCCTTGCAACCCTTGGGAGACGAGTATTGCTCTGTTCTCCGGCAGGGCCTCACCGGACGTTGGTGCGATCGCTACCCCAACCAAAATAAACAAAGCGGTGCTTTCAGCTACGGCAGCTTTGACGGCGATCCGTACATCATGATGAATTATAAATCCGATGTATTGCGGGATGTTTTTACACTGGCTCACGAAGCTGGTCACTCCATGCATAGCCATTTCTCCACTCAAAACCAGCCGTTTGAGTACCACAGCTACACTATTTTCGTCGCGGAAGTGGCCAGCACTTTTAATGAACAATTGCTGACCCAGCACCTGTTGGAAAATGCCACCGATGATCGTGAGCGAGCCTATCTCATCAATAATGAGATTGACGACATTCGCGCAACCATTATCCGCCAAACCATGTTTGCCGAGTTTGAAAAAACGATCCACAGCATGGTCGAGGATGGTGAGCCATTGACCGTCGACGCCCTCAAACAATCGTATGGTCAATTGTTGAAAGATTACTTTGGACCCGATTTTGTACTTGACGAGGAATTACCTCTGGAGTGCATGCGGATTCCTCACTTTTATCGCTCCTTCTACGTTTACAAATATGCGACAGGCCTATCGGCTGCCATCGCGTTGTCGCAGCGGGTCTTAAACGGCGGTGCGGACGAATTGGACAAGTATCTGGGTTTTCTAAAAAGCGGTTGCAGTAAATTTCCTCTAGACCTTTTACGAGATGCGGGAGTCGATCTGGAAACGCCAGAACCGGTGGATGCGGCAATGCAAAAATTCGCCTCGTTGGTCGAGCAACTCGATCAACTTTTGTAACGCCGTTCAAGTACCACAATGGCTGACCGACCTAGCACACTGATTTGGGTAGCCCCATGTCCGTCCCCTTTACCGGATTCCAACCCACGTTGATGGCTTTTTTGAAAGAGCTGCAACGCAACAACCGACGGGAGTGGTTTGCGGATCATAAGCAACGCTACGAAACAGAAGTGCTCTTTCCCACACTTGGATTCGTAGAAGCATTTCAGCCCCTGCTCAAGAAAATATCGCCCTGCTTTGTGGCAGTACCCAAACGTGTGGGTGGATCGGTCATGCGAATTTACCGCGACACTCGGTTCTCCAAAGACAAAACCCCCTACAAAATCAACGTCGGCATTCATTTTCGTCATCAATTGGGAAAGGACATTCACTGTCCCGGTTTTTATCTCCATCTGGAACCTCGTAACTGTTTTTGCGGCGCAGGAATTTGGCACCCCGATAACGTGACCTTAAACAAGATTCGACATCACATCGATGAATATCCCACACGATGGAAACGGGCTCGCGATAACAAAGCGTTCCGAACTCGTTTTGATTTAGCGGGTGATTCCCTGAAGCGACGACCGAGGGGCTATGAGGACGACCATCGATTTATTGATGACCTGAAAAGAAAAGACCATATTGGAATCCTGGCTTTGGATGCCGCAAGAATCACCGATGACGAATTCATCGATACCGTCGCGGCCAACTTCCAAGCCAGTCGCACCTATATGAGATTTCTCTGTGATGCACTACGCCTACCCTTCTGAACGGTAGGTACCTTCCCCCCAAAACGGCCAACCAGCCGGCTCCAACACGAATGTCGATTCCTAAAATAGATCCCTTTGCTGACTTGCTTGGTGAGGCATGCTTAACCCGGATTCCAAACCACTGATCTGTTGGGCCAATGCCCGGTGAAACATCATTGCTAAATCGGGTGCATAGCGATCATCGGGGGTGTGCGTAAAAATAAAGGGCTGTTTTCCCTGTCGAATCCACTCTAGCACTGTGGGCACCCACTCCTCGATCCACTTTTCTGTGGTCAAAACATCATTACGCCCCACTAGCCGCAGGAATGGGTGTTGGCTTGTGGCGTAAGCGCGAACTGGCGACTGCGGTTTGCGGCCTTGCGATTTTACTTCGTAAGCATCGCTTGGAGGCTGAGAGAATAATGGGCGTGAATCAAAAATAACCCGGTCGATTTTCAAATCCGCCAAGACCTCATTCAACTGCTGCTCGGTCGCTCCTTGGAACCACGCGTGGTCACGAACTTCTACCGCAAACGGAAACTCTCTGGGGAGATCTCTCAAATACGCTTTTAGCTCCGGTAGTTGCTGCGGCGAAAACCGCTCGGGAAATTGCAGAAACGTTGGACCGAGACAGTTGGCACGATGTAATTGACTGAGCACATCAAGAAACAACCGCGTTTCCGCGGCGGCGTGACCGATCCCTAGCTCATGCGTGATCACTTTCGGAAATTTTAATGCAAATCGAAAACCTGATTTCACCTGCCCGATCCAACGTTGCACGGTTTCCGGACTGGGAATGGCATAAAACGTTGTGTTGCCCTCAACGGTCGAGAACGTCTCTGAGTAATATTTCAACCAGAGTTTTTGGGGCGCTGAGGCCGGAAAGACCAGCCCTTTCCAGTCGGCACAGGACCAAACCGGACAACCGAGGTAAAAGGGAGGTTGATTAGATGTCGCCATGGGAATCACGAATGAAAAAGCTTCGCTTTACGATATTTTAACCGCCGTACCGTAGGCCAGCATTTCCGCTGCGCCACCGATGATCACCGAGGTAGAAAACCGCACGTTGACGATGGCGTCGGCGCCCAAGTCACGCGCTTCGTCGACCATGCGGTCGAGCGCTTGTTCACGGGCTTCGCCCATCAACTTGGCATATTCGTGGATTTCGCCTCCGACCAGGGTTTTTAAGCCTGCCACGATATCGCGGCCGACATGTCGGGCACGAATCGTGTTGCCGCGGACCAAGCCTAGAGTGTCGATAATATCCCGACCATGGATCGTTTCAGTGGTAACAACAATCATTAGTATTTTATGTCCTTATATTTATCGGTTCGCCACGAAATCAAACGTTGCCTGAGCACCGAAACAAAAAGTAACAACAATCCAAAACCTACTGCTCCGCCACCGAGTTTCGCGCCGGTTGAAACATCGTCAGCGACGGTAAATTCCCAAATTCCCAGGCCAGCCAGCGTTAAAACCCCGGCAATTAACAAGACCCAACCGGTCCCCGCACTGGCCTTGGAAGGCAGGTCATTGACGATTTTCTCCCACTGATCATCTTGCAGTTTTTCAACCTTCTGGGAGCCGGCAACGGCATTACGAAGCAAACGCATTTCGTCGAGGATTTTCTGGCAAGCCGGACAGCCTCTCAAGTGAACGTCCACTTTTTGGGAATCACCTTGGGTTAGTTCTTCATCCAGGTAACCCGATAGTTGGTCATTGATTTCTTCGCAGGATTTCATGACGTCTCCGGTTTCTGGTGTGACATGACATCTGTTCTCAGTTGCCGACGCGCGCGATGTAATCGTGACATGACGGTGCCTTGGGCAATCCCCAAAACTTGGCTTATTTCAGAATAACTTAGTTTCTCAAAATCGCGCAGGAGGATAATCTCTCGGTTACTGTCTGACATGGCTGCGAGTGCCGCCGTGACCTGCTGAACCAATTCGTTTCGTTGGTTAATATGATCGGCGGGCAGCCGCTTTTCATCCATCGGATCAAAACTCTCATTACCCGACAGCGGGGCGGACCGCCTACGCATGTCAATACAACGATTGCGGACGATCGTTAAGAACCAGGCTTTGAGGGATCCCCGTCTGGCGTCAAATGTTTTCGACTTGCGAAATATTTGGTGCATAGCGTCCTGCACGGCGTCCGCCGCATCCTCGCGGTGCCGCAGCATACGGGTTGCCAATGCGTAGCCGTGGTTGCCCAGCACTCTGAGCTCCTCGGGAGGCAAGGAACGGATATCTGTCATCGAATGGATCTGAACGTAGAATCGTAAAAAAGGTGGGCAATAGCTGCACGCAATGATACTACGTTTCAGGCTATCTTTTTATTCCCATATTTCGCTCGGTTTAAAACAAAAAAAAGGAGAACTGGAATAATTCCCAGTCCTCCCCTAGAAGTTCGCTCTGATTCGATGAAAGCCGTGCTTAGTGGGTATGCTCGGTTTCAAATTCAAGGTTGTTCAACCATGCTTGCCAACTTTCGGCGGAAGCGTGGTTTTGCAGTGCAATCGATTGCCACTTATTGCAACGGAAACGAATGTCGACATGTCCGTCATGTTCGTGTTGGTCTGCTTCACAGCCGATCATCTTCAACGTGGAAAGCAATTGAGATGCCTTGGTGGCATCATCCATGTGCACATTGCGCCATTCGGCACGACGGAATCGAACCACTTCGAGACCGGGCTCAGGAATGGGATTAACCACAATGGTTTCCAGCCCTTGGGTAGCCAACCAACCAGCCCATTCTTTTTGGAATTTCTCATTTTCGACGGTAATCGATTTCCAAGAAGCGCAACGATACTTGACATCGAGGTGGCCGTTGTGATCGAACTGATTGACTTCGCACCCGATTTTTTCCAGCGAGGTAACCAGCTTTTCTGCCTTGGCAACATCGTGGATATGCTTGTGCTGCCAGTTCGTCGAGCGGAAGGCAATTTTTTTCTGTGTGTTGGTGGTGGTGGTTGAGGCACCCACGTTTTGAGTCGTTTGCGCGACCAGAAAGTTGCTGCCAATCAACGTGGTCGCGATGATGGCAGCGGCGATGGTGGTTTGTTTAAGCAACTTCATCCGATTCCCGAGGGGGTATAGTTCATTCTTACAACACGGTCACCGATACTCTGGTAACCAACTTGCCGCAGAGACTGAATGATTTTCGAGTTTTAGAAAAGGCCATTTTTAGGTCGGTTTTTGCGGCATTTCATGCCACTTCATTGAACGACTTTTTGAAAATTAGCTATTTTTAGGCTTTCCCTGAATTCAAATATTAAACTTTCGCGAAATCGGCAGGATTCGCCTTTTTTCCGCCTTGTAAAAAACTCGCTGCGGCCAACGATGAAGGCGTCCAAGACAATCTCTTTTACTATTTCGCATTGGGAGCGATACGTGCAACGAGCGAAGCGGCAGACTTTAGAAAGTATCATCGAGGTCCGGACGACTCGACGGCAGGCTATGCAAGGAATTCTGGCCGCCGGAGGAGCCATGACGGCTTTTTGGTGTTACCCCGCCGAAGCCAATTCCCCGGCGCTGCCCACCGATGCTGGGTTCGCCGGGTTACCCCATGTGGTCAGCAATGTGGCCGGTGACGAAGCCGCCACGATCGGTGTTGCTGATGGTTTTGAAACTCAAGTCCTTTTGGCGTGGGGAGATCCTCTATTTGCCGATGTCGAACCGATGAATTTTCACAATCCGTCGGCCGAAGATCAGAAAAAACAATTTGGCTACAACAATGATTTTGTGGCATTCATGCCGCTGCCGCGGGGATCGGATAATTCACGTCACGGATTGCTCTGCGTAAATAACGAATACACGATTCCGGAATTAATGTTTGCCGGAATTACCGACAGCAACAAACTGGAGCGTCTTTCCGAGAACCAGATATTGCTCGAGAAAGCCGCGCACGGACATTCTATCGCTGAGATCACGCAAGACGACGATGGCCACTGGCGGATCATCAAAGAAAGCCATTTCAATCGACGCATTACCTTGGATACGGAAGTTCGTTTCTCCGGTCCCGCTGCCGGACACGACCGTTTAAAAACGACTCAGGATCCAACCGGTAAAAAAGGTGCAGGTACTCTCAACAACTGCTCTGGAGGTGTGACGCCTTGGGGTACTGTGTTGAGCGGCGAGGAAAACTTCCATGAATATTTCGTAGGCGCTTTGAATGCACCCGGCGAAGCCGAAAATCACGCACGCTATGGAGTGGGTAACGCTTGCGATTCGGCAATCTATCGCTTGGATCAAAGATTTCATTTAGACCAGGCGCCTTGCGAACCCAATCGTTTTGGTTGGGTCGCGGAAATCGATCCTTATCACCCCGATTCAACGCCGGTAAAACGTACCGCTTTGGGGCGAATGAAACATGAGGGCGCGGCGACCTCAATCAGTCACGACGGTCGCGTCGTTGTCTATATGGGCGACGATGAGACTTTTGAATATTTCTATAAATTTGTGACTGCCGGAACCTTCGATCCAAAGAATCCGCGTGCCGCAAAGGATTTACTGGATGAAGGAACTCTGTATGTTGCGAAATTCAAGCCGGACGGGTTGTTGGACTGGCTGCCTCTGATTTTTGGACAAGGTCCTTTAACATCTAGCAACGGATTTTCCAGTCAGGCAGATGTCTTGATCGAAACGCGGCGAGCTGCGGACCTAATGGGCGCAACGCCAATGGATCGACCGGAAGACGTCGAAGAAAATCCGGTGACCCAAAATGTCTTTCTCGCACTCTCCAACAACACCGAGCGAACGAACGAGCAATTATCGCCGGCCAACCCAAGGTCAGGTAATCAGCACGGCCACATTATCGAGTTGACCATCCCCCAGGTAGGGAACCAAGCCGACCACACGGCTTTGTCACACCCTTGGGAAATCTTTTTGTTGGCTGGCCATTTGGAAAACGACGGCGGATGGTATCAGGGCCATCAACCCGAAACCTGGATCTCTTGCCCCGACAACCTGACTTTCGACAATA
The DNA here is from genome assembly GCA_905480235.1 of uncultured Pirellulaceae bacterium. Lineage (GTDB taxonomy): Bacteria > Planctomycetota > Planctomycetia > Pirellulales > Pirellulaceae > CAJQPP01. Next base: position 5,659 of record CAJQPP010000025.1, on the reverse strand, counting down.
CAGGTCGTTTATGGATTGCAACCGACGGTTTTGAAAACAAGAGCGGAATTTTGGACGGCGCCTATGTTTGCGAAGTTGCCGGTCCGCGGCGAGCGCTAACGAAACAATTCTTTCATGTGCCCACCGGAGCGGAACTCTGTGGCCCTTGCTTCACACCGGATAATTCGACCTTGTTTGTAGCCGTCCAACATCCCGGGGGAGATTCGACCTTCGATCAACCCTCCACCCGTTGGCCTAATCCACCCGATAGTGACTTACCACCGCGACCTTCCGTCGTCGCCATCACTCGAAAAGGTGGAGGACCCATCGGGGGTTAAAAAGGTCCAGCGTTCAAGAAATATCGGCTTGGACAGTCGTCGCGAAAATATTGATGCTCTGGATCGGTTGCCTCCCACTAACGGTTTCGCGTTTTCTCCCTCTTACAAACCGCCAGTGGTGAGTTTGAAGCGCTCAGCTTTGCGGCTAGATGCAACCCGCCCAAGTTATTTGAATAACTCATTGGCAGTGCGGTCCGAGGGCGCCAATTTCAAATCATCCACAACAGCTGAGTTTGGCTCACTCGATCTTCCCGAAAATCTTAATCCACCTGCCAGTTTCGATTGACCACCTCTTTCATTTTTTGCAAACCGGTCCGAGCCACCTGATGGGGATCCTGCTTCCAGTAAGACCGATTGAAGAGCTCCAAGGAAAGCGAACCGGCAAAACCGTTGTTCCGCAGCGTTTGCATGATCGTGTCTAAAGGCGCAATCCCATCGCCGGGGTAAACGCGATCCGCATCCTGAATTTTATCCCGCGGCGGATTGGCGGGGTAATCATTCATGTGGAAGACGTGAATCGCATTTCCGGCGAATAGGTTCAAGCCGGAAAATTCAGAGCCGCCCTTATAGATGTGGTAAACATCGGGCAACACGCAGGCGTCTGACCGCCCACTTTCTACCGCCACATAGGCCAGCTCACCCAATCGACTCATGCATTGGGAAAATCCCCATAATTCTAATTGAGGTGTCACTTCCATCCGTTCACCCAGTTCGAGTAACTTTCGATACCGATCGGCGGCAGCCTGAAGATTTAAATCCGATTGCTTCGTAGCCCCGGCAGGCGGAGCCGCAATACGGCGACCACCTAATTGACGAATCCAATCCATATCGCGTTTGGCAACCTCCATACCCTGCCGGTGTTTTGCTGGTTCATCTACTATCCACGTCGCAAACCCGATCGCATTCTCCAAGATTAATCCTTGATCGGCGATCAACTTTTGCAGGTCTTTCAAGCTGTCACCTGATTCCACCGCGCGCTGTATGTCCCTGATCCATATTTCGATGCCCTGATAACCAGCGGCGCCAGTAATTTCAATTTTCTCTCGCAGCGTTAATTCACTACCATCGATCGTGCTGGTGTTTAGGCAAAATCGGATGGGGGGTGTACCGACGGTTCCCAAAACCATTGACTTGGGATATTCGATGACCGCTAGAGGAATCGACAACGCAGTTGCGGTCGAAATAAAATCTCTTCGATTAAAACTCATCGTGTACCTGTAAAAATTTAAGGTGGTCGCAGCCATTTCCGGAAGCGGCATCGGAATGCCCCAAACTCGCCATCGTTGCACTTCTCTTTATCAATATCACATCCGAGAATTGGGCCGGGTTTTGGGACGAGTCAATTTTAACCTCCCAGGCGCACCTTTTCACGAACGCCTGTCCCCGTTCCGAGTTGGGAACTAAGCCCATCTAATAATTTCGCTTGATGACCCACGCCAACCGTCTGGCCTTACGCTCTTATACACCTGACACACCGCGCCGCTGAGATCTAAAGAGCCCGGACTTGGTTCGCTTATCAAGAATTTTTTGCTAAATGTTTTGGGTCACGATCACATTAGCATTCCAGGCGCTGCGATTTCTCTGCGCTTGGTGTTGTTTGGGGCTATCGCTTAACCGTTTCGGAGAAAAGTGACGGAAGAAGTCCGTCCCCCGTGATAAACCCGCCTGATTTGTTCGCCGTCTTCGCCCAATTTAAAACCTAGACCTTCGGTATCAACGTAAACAATCAAACCGCTAAACTGATTGATTGGCTTATAAGGGCCCTGCATCGCCCTTTGAGAAATCGCCTGCGTGCCCTTCTCAATGAGCGTGCTTGTCGATGTATTGAGATGGCTAAGGAGTTCCCTTGCCAATCGTGTTTAGAAAACCAGATCGATATGCCTCACCGATGAATCCGAATCGGGGCCCTGCAAATTTCGCCCATAAGTGCGAACGCCATTTCGCAAGGCTTGTTTTACTTAACGAAAGGCCCTAATTTCCTTGTTTCACGCGTTGAGAGGAGTCCATCCTCTCGGGTTTTGTTCGGACTATTTTCAGTTAAGCCTCAGGAAAATTCACCCATGTCAGATCAAGGTCTAGAGCGAACGGGAAAATTCTGTGGAGGCTTGCTCGACGATATCAAACGTCGAAAACCTTATTATTGGGACGACTACCGACAGGGCTTCAATCCCAAGGTGCTCGCTTCGACCATCTTCATGTACTTCGCCTGCTTGGCCAACGCAGTCGCCTTCGGTTTGCTGACAGCAGTCGCAACGGGTGGCGAGATTGGCACAACGGAAATGCTGGTTGTTACAGCGATTGGCGGAGTAATTTTTGCCGTGCTATCCGGACAACCCCTTACCATTTTGGGGGGCACTGGACCGATTGTTATTTTTACCGGTCTTTTGTATCTGGCTTGCAAATCAATTGACATTCCATTTCTTCCAACTTACGCGTGGGTGGGATTATGGTCGGGGGTCATGCTGATCCTGTGTGCCGTTACGGACCTCAGCTACCTGATGAAATATTTCACTCGTTTTACCGATGAGATATTTGCCGCGCTAGTCGCCCTCATTTTTATCGTGGAGGCTGTTAAAGATGTATACCATGCATTTACTGAGCCTCTCCCTGGTCAAAACTCGGTTTCTTACGACACGGCGTTTCTGACGTTAATTCTGGCTCTCGGTACTTTTGTTATCGCCAGAAACCTCCGCTCCTTTCGAAACAGTCACTATCTTCTCTGGTCGTTTCGCGAATTTCTCGCGGACTTTGGACCCTCCATTGCCATTGGGGCAATGACCATTTTTGCGGTTTATTTTGGTGCCTTGTCCGCGCAGATCGACTTTTTCGGAAATCCGATAACCATCGGTACGAGTGAGGGTGTGCAGCTGAAAACCGCTGGTGTCCCCGAGACGTTTGGGCCATCCACCGATCGACCCTGGTTGGTGGATATGTTTGCTGTCCCTGTGTGGGTTTGGTTCGGCTCAATCATTCCGGCAATTATGGCCACGATTTTGCTTTACCTGGATCAGAATATTACGACGCGATTGGTTAATGCGCCTGGAAATCGATTGAAAAAGGGCGCCGGCTATCATCTGGATTTATTGGTGGTAGGTAGCATTACTTTGGTCGGTTCTTTGTTTGGCTTGCCCTGGATGGTGGCGGCAACCGTTCATGCTTTGAACCACGTAAAGAGTCTCGCGACAACGGAGATTGTCAATGAAAATGGCGAGAAGCGCGAGCGGATCAAGGATGTTCGCGAAACTCGCGTATCCGCTTTATTGGTACATGTGCTTATCGGAGTTTCGCTGCTCCTCCTTCCGTTGGTAAACCTCATTCCCAACGCCGTTTTATTCGGGCTATTTCTATACATGGGATTCGCCACGCTAGGTGGGAACGACTTCTTTGATCGAGTACGGCTGTGGGTTACTGACCCCGCGTTGTATCCGAAAACTCACTATATCCGTACGGTGCCGATGCGGACCATCCACTGGTTCACGGCTTTGCAATTTACCGGTCTGGTCTCGTTATGGGTTTTAAAGACCACTAAGATCCAAGGATTTCCGCTGGGTATCCTGTTCCCATTACTGATTGCCTTATTGGTACCTTTCCGCATGTCACTGGGTCGATTTTTCGATGAGAAGGAACTGCAAATTTTGGATTCGGAAGAATCGGAAGAAGTCATCGAACAGCAGGATTTACACCCCTAAAACAAGCAACATCCCCTGCCTATCGCGCATGGTCTCCGCACACCCTTGCAGAGTGGGGAGTATGGAAGAATAGCGCCCTGCCCGCATCTGGTCTTGGAGATTCCCGAGGTAAAATCGCCCAGAAGCAGTGGTTGCCGCAGGACTGAGCGACAACAAAAGCGCGATACCGTGATCCAACAACGATAAAAACGGCCTAAATAACCGGAAAGAAGCCCACGTTGGGTTGGTGCTTTTAACCCGCAGCAGATAGCCACCCTCATCTTCTCATTGCCGTTGATCATGGTGACGGCATTCTTCCGCCCCATCAAAGGTTGGCGGCCCGCGACCGGACCAGCAGTTCTACTGGTTTCGCGGCCCGCTAATTTTTTGTCACTGAGCGTTACGTGAGCCAGGCGAATCTGGAAAACCCTTATTTTCCTTGGCCGAACCCGTTTATCATTTTTTTCAAATTAATTGAGACAGCGCTGCCTAGAAGAGGCATTAGATAGTAGAGCGGGATCCTTTCCCTCGCTAAAACGACGATTCGCTAACCTCTTAAAATCAAAGAGACCGACCATGAATAACGCCCGCCTAGGATTAATTATCCTCACACTGACTTGCCTACCATGGGGGTGGGTTGCGCCTTGCCAAGCACAAGCACAGAATAATTTCGGAACCCAGAACACGCCGCCAGTAGCGATGGCCGCGCGTAATTTGCCGCCTAACCAGAGAATCATCTCCGACCTAAAGGTCTTCTTGGATGACCAACGCCAGAATTATGGACTAACACCTCAAAATAACCCACTCCTTCGAGATCTTCAAAAAATCGTAACGCGGCACAACAGCGGCCAGCAGGTTGAAATCTGGAATCAAGGTCCAGGAAACCTAAAGGTTCTGATGGGCAATGGAAAATCCAGCTTGCTTCGTAACGGTGACCGCCATGCCTATCGCATCGACCGAGTTTCCCCGATTGATCTCGTAGCCGTTGGTCAGGAAGCCCATGTGAGAGTAAAGCAACTCACCAACAACAACACTCGACGTAGAAGTGTCCAATTTTGGGACATCGATGATGTGCAGGATTACCCAATACCCGTTAATCGTTGGAACGACGGCAACACGCTCACACCTGGTCAATATGGCTATCAGATTCACATCCCATAACGTCACACCCTACGATTATCTTCTGCAAAAATTTTTACCCGGATCAGTTGCTTTTTGCGGCTGGTCCCTTTTTTTTTCGGGCTCTCTTAGAGCCGTCACTATCCTTGGCCGCATACGTTTTTCCTTTTTTTCAAATTAATTGAGACAGCGCTGCCCAGAAGAGGCATTAGATAGTAGAGCGGGATCCTTTCCCTCGCTAAAACGATGATTCGCTAACCTCTTAAAATCAAAGAGACCGACCATGAATAACGCCCGCCTAGGATTAATTATCCTCACACTGACTTGCCTACCATGGGGGTGGGTTGCGCCTTGCCAAGCACAGAATAATTTCGGAACCCAGAACACGCCGCCAGTGGCGATGGCCGCGCGTAATTTGCCGCATAACCAAAGAATCATCTCCGACCTAAAGGTCTTCTTGGATGACCAACGCCAGAATTATGGACTAACACCTCAAAATAACTCCCAGCTTCGGCAAATCCAAAACCTCGTCAATCGTTACCAATCGGGTGGCAA
>CAJQPP010000024.1 GCA_905480235.1 uncultured Pirellulaceae bacterium | reverse complement strand
GGTTGGTTTTAGAGGTCTGTGAGGTGTCTGCTCGCGGCCTGTGGCGTTATTCGTTAGCGAAAACAGCCAGAAATTGAACCGAAGGTAGGCTGGGCACCACTGATCGGGGCTAAGGTGTTTTTGTTTTTCTTACCTTGGATTTTCCTCGCAACGCCGCTCCTTTTTTATTTGTTAAGCATCGACAACACAGTTCGACTGGATATCCTTTAGGCGTCTTATCACGGCCACGAAACACGCAGATTTGGCGGAGCTGAATCTTCCATTGGGATCTTTATTAATCGTTTAATGATCCACGACTTTTTGCGGTTTCCTACGACGAGTCTTTTTCGTCGTAATTGTCACCGGCCAATTTTTGCAATGAATTCAGGAAGCAACATGTCGAACCGCAGTCTCAAGTTGACGATCGCCCTTTTCGCAGGTGCCGTCTTTTCCTCGTTGGTTGATGCACAGGAAATTGAACGGTCGTCAGTCAATTTCAATAGCGGCGTGCTTTATTCGTGGCCTGCCTATGTGGCATTACCTGGTGGAACCGCTTTTTGCATTGGCGAACTCATCACCAACCGGCCCTTCAAGATGGCATCTCGCACGACTGTGCGAACCGTCTCCCGTGGAAATACTGATACCTCAGCATCTACCTACACCAACTCGGTAAACGTGCTGCTCCGCCCTGCCCCAGGCGGTTGCTGAAATGGTGGTTAAACGCCGGTCGGCGATCCAATGCATAGAACCCGCTGTTTTCATGGCAGCGGGTTTTTTATTTTTACGATGTCCTCTTTTGCAGGGTGTGGAATTCGACCAAGCTGCATCGTTTGAGAAAGTTCGTTTGGTTTTCCGTGGAATGCCATGATCTATTTGCTCTTGAACATTCTTTTCGGCTCGGCGTTCATGCTCTTTATTAAGTGGGCACATGTTCGTCAGCGTGAAGACGTGGTGACCATTGGCGCAATAAATTACATCGTTGCCGTTTTATTGATCGCCCCTCTCCTTTGGAACACGCCCCGAGAATGCTGGACGACGCCTTCCATGTTGACGGGTGCTGCCAATGGGCTGTCTTATTTTGCCGCCTACTTTTTTGTGATTTACGCAATTCGTTGGGTGGGCGCGTCGAGCACGACGGTGATCTCGGTGCTATCCATTTTGGTCCCGATTGCGTTTGGCGTTTTTTATTGGGGCGAACATCCTAGTCTGGTGCAGGCAGTCGGGATATTTTTGGCCCTCGGTGCTTTGACCATGATTGGTGGCCAAAAAAAATCGTCACGATCATCAGTTGCCAAGCCCGGCATTGCTACATTTGTTTTAGTGATTTTCTTTTTGCTTTGCGGAATAAGTCGCTTGGCTCAGGAGTCATTCAAATATTTGGATGGGACTGCAGAAGAAATTATGCCCTACAATTTCTCGCTTTTTTTGACCGCAGGGATTCCTTCGGCGGTCGTATTGATGGCTCGCGGCAAAGCGATATCTCGTAGCGAATTGGCTTTTGGATTTGCCATGGGGCTGACGAATTTTCTACAAACCTTGTTTATTCTCGAGGCATTGCAGGATTATCAGGGATTCATTGTGTTTCCCGTCGTCAGCGGTGGAGCCATCATTTTGACGACCTTCATTGCTACGCAGTTTTTGGGCGAGCATTTGCAACCTAAAAGCTACGTGGGGATTGCCATCGCGGCGATTTCATTGATCCTGTTACAGGATGTGTGGTAAAGCTCTTCCGGCCCCTCTGTCAGGGTGGTGGAAGCCTGCAAATATCTGGACCTTAACGTGCTTGGTCTGAATCTACCGGTGATTAAAACGCGGCTAAACGTCAATCACTTTTTTGATTTCTTCTTATCGCTTTGGGAGCGTTTTAGAAAAGGTGGGGTCGGGCCCAGCTCGATTTCCTTGACGGATTGCAGATACTCCAGAACCGGTTCTGCGTTTTCGCCACCTACTTGTGCGTGGAAATGCAACGTGAAGCCATGAGGGCCTTTGGCATCAATTAATGCTGGCTCGATGGAAAGCATTTCTTGCACGGTTGCCAACATTCCCATCATGGTTGCACAGAAGATATCGATTCGTGCCCCTTGGGATAAAAGAAATTTGACAATGTCTTTGCGGCCCATGTGCGAGGAGCCTCCGAGTGCGGTCTCATAGTCTCCGTTTCCCCAATCGACGGCCGCGTTTAACAGGCGGGGTTCCCGTTCCAATAAGAGCTGTACTTTGGAGAGATCTTTATGCGCGTAGATGACAAAGTCGGCTGCCATTGTGCGATTGATTTGGGGGTTCTTCCACTGCGGTGTAAAAAAGTCCGGCGCTCCATATTCGCGATTTAGGGGTGCTTCGAATGGTGTGGGTGTATCTTCCTGCGTTGCGGAGGCCTCCTTGCTGGGCTTGTCTTCCCGTTCTTGAGCCATGCCTATCGTGGGCGCTGCGAGAACTAAGCCTGCCGCTGTGGTTGTGAATGAACGCCGTGAAATCACATTTTTACTGCGTGTGCTTTTACTCATGTCGTTGTCGTCGCTTGGCAAAGGTCGGTCGGTGGGCATTGCGGTTCCGTTGCCATATTATTGGGGATGGAGCATGGGTACCGCAACATCGCGGCAGACAGAACGTCACGATTTATCCGCTTTGTGGGAAAGAGTACAACCGGGAAATATCGGCGACGCGTTCACCGCACAAGCCGTCGATAGGCAAGCGTTCGCGGCGGGCAAAAATCAAGTTGGCATCAGCGGGAACGCCTTTTCCCCCAGCAGGCTGATTGCTGAGGGCAAACAGCTTGTTTGGTTACTCAAGAAGCGTATTGGCTTAAGGGACGGGTGCTGTCGGCGAATGCTGACAGGTCGACTCCCATTTGGTTGGCTAAGGTAAGCCAGAGGTTAGCGAGGGGGGTATCTTTATCGCATTGCAATTGACGGCCTGTCTCGACGCCATGAGCGGTCGCACCGGCGATGATCATCGGCAGTTCGTTGTACGAGTGTGCGTTGCCATCACCGAGGCCTGAACCCAACACAAAATAAGTGCTGTCCAACAAATTACGCTCACCCTCTTGAGCTTGTTTCAGTCGGTTGACGAGGTAGAGGTATTGGGTCACATGGAAGCGATCAATTAATGCCACCTCTTCATCGAATGCATTGTCGTGGGTCATTTGATGATGTTGAACCGGTTTTTCAAAAACGCCGTCATAAAGTTGGGGTGTTTCCCAGCGCTCGGGGCCCACCATGAGGCTGACAATACGGGTTTGATCGGTACGCAGTGCCAAGACCATCAAATCTCCCATCAGTCGCAGGAACTCCCCGCGGTTTTCCGGGATATTATCCGGCATATCGAATTTCACCTTACCCAATCCCGATTTCGAAGCGGCTTGGTGATCGAGGCGATTTTCAATCGCCCGCACGGATTCTAAATACTCGTCGAGCTTTCTCTGGTCTTCCACGCCGAGCGTGTGTTTCAGTGACCTGGCGTCATCCAGCACGGTGTCGAGAACGCTGCGATTGAAATGGTCTGATTTTCCAAACATCCTTTGGAAAACTTTTTTGGGATCGTTTTCGGACCGCGCGTCGTGCCCCGGTCCATACCAGGAGATGGCGTCAAATAATTTTGGCTCCATGTTATCGGTGAAGCTGTTGCAACTGAGTTCCAATGAGGGGAATGGTGTTGCGCTACCAACTTTACTTGCAATCACTTGATCCAGAGTTTTATTAATTGCGGTGGCGCCGTCCGGGCGATCGTAAGGACTTGAACTCGTCATCCAGCAGGATGCGGCTTGTGAATGGGGTTCGCCGGAGACGTGAGTGCGGTTCAAGCCGTTAATCAACACGATGTCATCGCGAATGGATTTGAGAGGCTTCAGGCTCTGTGAGTCGAGCCAATCCGTTTGGCCGGATTGAGGGAACCAATGCTGGGTGATGACTCCGTTGGGTATGTACATGAACACCATGCGTTTGGGCACTGCCGCCAAGGTTGGCAATGGTGCTGTTGAAGCAGCCAAAGATTTCAGGGGTTCCATGACGTTGAGCATGGGCAAAGCGATGGAGGCCGCAGCACCTCTGAGTACCGTTCTTCGGGATATAGGTTTATGCATGTCTTGCTCTTTTCAATACATTCGCCGTCGCGGTGCCTGCATCCATAGCATACGGTCGCCGGACGTTGGGAGTTGACCAATATTCCATCTCAGGAGTGTTGCTATTTTTTCCCTAACTGAATTGGGGAGTTTCTGGGAGGTGAGCGAAATAACTCGCTCACGACAATTTCTTCCACAACTGAGGAAAAATACCGGCCTCGCTTCATGACTCGATCAATGACCGCCTGAGTCTCATCTTCATCGGCAAATTCCAGCTGTCTTCCCAAGGCATATTTCAGCATATGCTCGGTGAATCCCTGCACAAACTCTCGATCTTTGGTTTTGATAATAGATTTTAAACGAGCAGCCCCGTCAAATGGCTCGCCAAAAATTTCTCCAGTGGCATCGATGGGAAGTCCGTTGGGGTAGGCACCGCGGAATCGTCCAATCGGATCAAATTTCTCTAAGGCGAAACCCAACGGGTCAATTCGATCGTGGCAAACGGAGCAACTGGGGTCCAGTCGGTGTTTTTCTAGTCGTTGCCTGACGTTGAGCGGGCGAGCGGCGGAGTCTTTGATTGCTTCCAACGCTGGGACGTTCGCGGGTGGGGGCGGCGGCGGTCGGTTGAAGATGACATCCAAAATCCAGGCTCCTCGATACACGGGGCTGGTACGGGTTGTCGCGGAGGTACTGACCAACGTCGCTCCGGAGGCAATCACGCCTCCGCGATGGCTGTTAGACCAACGGATGCGAAAGAAGTCTTCCCACATGCTCTTGTCCGGAGTGTAGCCCAAAACCTGGTTGGGTTTTTCCCCGTACCAGTCCATTAAATTTCGATTTAAGTAAGCCCAGTCGGCATCGATAAATTCCATGATGTCGCGGTCCTCGATCATGATGGTCTCGAAGAACAGCAGTTGTTCAATCATCATGTCGGTGCCGGGGTTGTAGACTTTGGTGTGGTAGTACTCCGGGAATAGGTCTGGGTCAGGTCGGGCCGAATTGACGCCTGCTAATTGCAGCCACTGCATTCCAAAATCGGTAGCCAACGACTTGATTTTTTTATCTTGCATCATGCGGCGTACTTCGCGGATCAGGTCCGTTTGCGAATGGAGCCTGCCTTCGCTGGCCGCTTGGAAAAGTTGGTCGTCCGGCATGGAGGCCCAGAGGAAATATGACAAGCGATTGGCCATTGCAAACTGATCGACTTCGTATTCGTCAAAACTGTTGGCGGAAAAATCCTGACGAAACAAAAACGATGGCGATACAAGGATGGCCACAACCGTGTCTCTCATGGCTTCTGCATGAGAGCCCTTGAGTTCTATTTGATGATTGAACAACTCCGCATAGCGAAGCACTTCATCGTCCGTCACAGGGCGGCGAAAAGCACGCCTTAGGAAAACCGACAAGCGGTCCTTGGCCGTTGCTTTCTGTTGTTCGAGTTGTTGATCTTGGGGGCGGGGTAAAAACATGGAATCCCACACACCACTGATGCGAGGAAAGGTGTCACCGTAAACAATCGCATTGGCCAGTTCGAAATAACGTTCCGCTTGCAATGGCGAAAAACTGAGGGCGGTATGGTCGTTGCTATACCCATGTTCGACCGGGGGGTCGCTGGGCACGTCGGGCAGACCGGTGATCAGAGGCGGACGTTTTTGCTTGTAGCTCATGTGGCTCATCGCCAAAACGTGACGCGGCATTTTTTTTGACGTGGGGTTGAAATACCGATCAACCAATAGCAAGCGAGAGGGGCTGTTAAATATCTCACCGCCGATGCGGAGGAGATCCCCAACTGTATTTTCATATTCGATCTGGTTAAGACGTCGCATGCGGGGCACGATCGCTTTCGCGTTACCCGTTTCCGTG
>CAJQPP010000023.1 GCA_905480235.1 uncultured Pirellulaceae bacterium | reverse complement strand
GGTAACGAATCTTCGTGGGTTGTCAGGTCCCCAAGCAATCGGGCTGTTGCTCGACTCCAACCAATCCGACGAAAATATCGGATCACCTGCTCGCGGGTGATAGAAGGAAAAAAATCGACCAAGTCGATTTTGACAATCAACGCCTGCGATTGGTGAATCCGGGCGTTATCGACGAATGAAACGCCCTTGCGAAAACCAGTCGCCATGGGATGAAGCTTTAGCTTTGCCAGCAATCGACGCAGGATCTTTCGCTGCAAAATTTTAAGCTGCTCATTGGGAGCCGCGATTCGTCTCGGTTTGCCCGATTTTTTGGCGATGTGATATGTGGTGTATTTCAGCGAGACATTGGCTATTTCATTAGGGTCCACGCCAATTCGACGACTGAATTCCCGAAGACCGAAACCACGACGGTCGAATAATTCGACCAACCAATTCCAGAACTCAAATCGTCGTCGCGACATACTTAATTCCTTTGAAAAAGGCCCTGCCGTGGCAGGGCCCCTGTCTTGCACAAATAGCCGAACCCGTTCGAAGAACGTTCAGGCTATTTCCTTTATCTCAACGAACCACTATGTGTTCGCGGGCGACGAATCATCGCCCTGCACGCAAGGTGCCACCAAGACAGTGATGCGAGTATATCGCGAATAGCCGCGGTGGCAATAAATTACCCAACGAAACCAGGCGACAAGTCAAGCTTCCCATGCCCATGGGTACCCTTTCGCCCCCTTATGGCTGTGAACTTAAAACTAAAACAAAGGGCTAATGATCGAAAACGCACATGGCATGTGTGCCGAACCGTAACACGAAACCGCCGTACAAGCCAACTAACCGTTACAATCCTTCGTTCCTCAAACATATCTAGTCATCTCCGCACAGGTCGCTCGCGCCAAATCGACTTATCGACATACCTTTAAAATGGTGTCTAACCAACGCCTTTATTGTGTGGGTTTATTTCTCCAAGGCCAAAAATGAAGAAACGACGTCGCCTTATCGCCGACTGGAATCTACAAGGGGGATTTTGTCTCCGCTTAATGATTTACTGGTTCGTTTGTCAAACGGCCATGGCGGGAACAATTGCCGGAATTTTCTACTTTGAGGCCGGCGGAGTTACTTCCGCTGGGCAGTTTTTGCTCCCTGGATTCATGGTCTCGCTCGCCTTTCTTCCCCTGGCTATGCTCGACCAACTAATTCTCACAAACCGGATCTTGGGACCCTTGCATCGTTTCCGCCAACACCTACTAAAAATTGCTGACGGAGAGTCGATTCCTGATTTGCACTTTCGCCCCGGAGATCATCTACAAGACCTTAGCAAGAACATCAATCGCATTAAATGTAAGCTCAATGAATCTACCAAGGACGAAGTGGATACCAGCAAAACCATCCGCATGCGAATCGTTGATGCTCCGCTTTTCCATAACGGAAACGCCTCCTCCGTAGGAACCACCACGCCCGTTTAACCTATTCCACGCCAACACCACCATTCATAAACCGTATCGCCCAAATGGGGAAACTTATTTGGGAAAGGCAAACCGATCGCGAGGTCGGGACGCAAAGCCATGGGTCTCAAAACTGCTGAGATTGCCAGGCTACCTATTTCCATCGAATTAATTTTTATGTTGATTCGAAAAACCACTAGCACGAAACGGATCGGTAATGACCTACCCGACCAAATATTTTCAACCGCCATCATGCGCCGATCAATCGGCGTGCGGTTCTTCTTCTTCAAAATCAAAATCCGGGTCAGGAAGAAAATCTTTGCGTGGCCAACGCCATGGCACGATAACCATCGAAATGGCTTTGACCGCACCATTTATCCTATTTTTAGTTTTCTCATCATTTGAATTTTCAAGGATGATGATGATCAAACAAGCGTTAACCAATGCCGCACGCGAGGGCTGCCGCCAGTGCACTCTGGCAACCGTTAATAACACGGAGACCGGGGCCTCTCTGGTACGTGCGCGCTTAAAAGGTGTCATTGCGAACTATGAAGATGAGAATGTAATTCGTATTTCTATCACGCCTGACTTTGAAACGGGTATCGAATCAGGTACGGAAATTGAAGTTTCAATTGAAATCACCTGCAAAGATGTTTCTTGGTTTGCCAGCGGGCCTTTTGCCAACGTAACGATACGAGGTTTGGCCATCATGAGTCGAGAGTGAGCACTGAGGGATAAATATGTCAGAAAATAAACGCCGCTCAAAGAAACTGAGGTCACCGCGCAGAAGATTCGGCGCCGTTACGGTCGAAGCAGCGATCATGACACCCATCCTGGTCATCATTTCTTTAGGTTCTATTGACATTGCGCAATATATCAACGTTTCGCAAACCGTCTGTAACGCTTCACGAGAAGGCACGAGATGCGCAACTCGCGACATGACGGATACGGTCAACCAGGTGACGGAAGTCATCCACAGCTACATCCAAGACGCATTTCCCCATATCGCTGAAGCTGAGATTCAGCAGGCCATCAATCTCCAGATCAGCCACGAGAACGGCGACGAAATTCTTGATGATGACCTTTCGGCCTTGGAGTCGGGTACACCCATCAGGGTTCAAGTTCATTTCAATTTCTCGACGGTTCGGTGGTTTCCTGGACTGGATTACTTTAACGGCGATATCAACGAGTCCATTTCCATCGGCAGGCGGGAGTGATCGGCATGAAAAATGAAATGACTAATACCGGAAATGCTCTGGCGAAAAACTTCCATCGAAAGCGGAATGGTAATATTGCCGTTCTATTCTGTTTTTTGTTACCGACACTACTGGGGCTGATTGCTTTTGCTGTTGATTACGGATTCTTACTTTACGTGCGGACCGATTTACAACGAGTTGCCGACCAAGCGGCTATCGCCGCGACTCAGGATCTGACCCCCGCCTCTAATGGCTCTCAGAATCTCGATCTAGTCAGACAGACCATTCGAGAATATGCCAGTCTTAATGCGGGATACGAATTCACAATTTTGGAAACGGATATCCAGCTGGGCCGATTCGATCCCGAAACGGTCTATACCGATTTCGCAATTTTGGACGATGGAATTTTCGATACCGTAAAAGTCACCGTTCGTAGAAATGACCTAACCAACTCATCCGTCTCGCTTTTTTTCGCACGTATTTTTGGTTCCAAGCAACAAGACGTCAGCGCAACCGCCACCGCGATCTTACAAAAAGCGGTTTACCTGGGTCCGGGGACAGACATCTTACCCATCGCCATTTCGTCCGAAACCTGGGACGCAATCCAATCCGACGACGTTTGGTCAATCTATGGAGATGGTCGTTTGGAAGACGAATTCGGTGACCCCATTCCCGGAAACTGGGGCACGGTAGACATCGGTCCGACATCCAATAGCACGAAAGATCTCGTGGACCAAATCAACAATGGCTTGGCACAAAGTGACCTCGATGCACTACAAACCGCGGGAACGATCGATTCTGTGCAGTGGATTGATAGTCAGGATCCAATCACGTTAAATGGCGACACTGGATTGTCGGCGGGCATCAAGTCAGCCGTACAAAATGCTCATACAAAAGAAAAACTCGTGCCGATCTACGATGCCACGACCGGCCACGGAGGAAATCTATATTACGACATCGTGGGTTGGGGGGTGGTCCAAATTGTGGATTCCACCTGGCAAGGAAATAAGAAAACAAAAATCTTGGTTCGCAAATCCTATATCTACGACGGCGATCTTCGGCCATCGCCCGACCTGAGTGACACTACGAACATCATTGAGGCGGCCTACACATCGCCCGTTTTGGTCCAGTAGCAGGTAACGAACAACACCGCTTAGCCACGAAAAGCCCACCGCAGCAATTCATTAATCTTCGGCGCCTTACCTTGCCAAAGCAGACCCACACGAAAAATGCGAGAAGCCACGTAGATGCCAATGAGCGTGCTGACCAGCAGTATCACAAGCCCGAGGATGGGTTGCCAAAGGGGAATGGTTGCGCTGGTCGACATTCGCAACATCATCATGGTTGGGGTCGCCGGTGGAAAAAATGAAAACCCTGTGGCAAGACTCCCATTAGGATCACGAATCACCATAAACCAGATAAACATCGGCGACATCAACAACATCCACACGGGAAGCAGCAATGACTGGGCTTCCTTCAGTTGCGAAACCGAAGCTCCCACTGCCATAAAAATTGATGCAAAAAACAGCACGCCGAGAATTTGAAAAACGATAAACCAAGGCACTAGATCAACGGGTAATTTATCCGTCCAGCCTCGAGAGGATGCCAAAAAATACCCGCCGGCGAGGTAGACGACCAAAATGGTCAAAGATCCCCCAACGGTCCCCAGCAACTTGCCAGACATCAATTGAAAAGGATTGGCGCTTCCTAGTAAAACTTCCGCGATACGTTGCGACTTCTCCTCCAAAACGCTTTCCAGCATCGGTTGAGCCGCCATGAAAATCACCATGAACATCATCATCATGACGCCCATGGGTAAGAGGATTGCTGTCAGATCGTCCTTTTCTCGGCCCGGTTGAATTTGACCTCTGGAATCCATCTCCAGCAAACTCAACCCTTTCACGGGGGTCGGTATGCTCAATTTTTTAATGCGTTCAAAATCAACCCCATCGGCTTGCAAACGGTTGGCTTTGACCAATTCGCTGATCACGACACTCAACCACTGGCGTGCATCCGAGAAATTGGAATCCTCGGAATAGAAGCTCACCACCGGAAGGCTCTTAGGATCACGTATCAGTTCTTCCAAATCAACGTTGAATATCTTTTCCGGGATTTCCACAAAGGCATAAATTTCCTGATTGCGAATTTTTTCCGACAGTGCAAATCGATCTTCCTCGGTAACGTTTGGCTGATCCCATAAAGTCAATCGGAAACGTTGGCCGCGTGAGAAATTCCCTAACCCATCCGTTTTACTTTTTTTCTTAATGGACCCCAGCTTTGATTCTTTCCCAGCCTGCTCTTCCTGACCTTGTTCGGCGGCCTGTTTATCCACCGATCGATTGTATTGATTGGCCGCGAAACTGAGTTCGGTAAACAACTTGCCTGTTTGGTCAATAACAATGATTTCCTGGTCTTTGATTTCACCGGTTTGAGATAAAATCTCCATCGCAAAAATACCACCGAACATCAGCAGCGGCATCATGAGCATCGAAAAAATAAAGGCCTTGGTGCCGACCATGGCACGATACTCTCTGGCAGCAATGGTAAAGATTTTTCTCATCAGGCTGATAGCTCCACGGGATCCGGTTTTGCTATCTGAATAAATACATCGTGCAAAGAAGGCTTCACCACCTCGAACAAGTGCAACTCTCCATGGGCTACCAATTGCTGCAATACCGCGGGAGCCTCATCAGCTGATCGCAAAGTCAGCATGTGTAACCTGCCATGTTGAAAGGACTCAGTAACGCTCGGCAAAAAAGGTAATTGTGTTTCCGGATCCGCAAAACGCACCCTTACTCGATTGGCCGGATAGCGCGACTGGATGGAGTCAATCGTACCATCGAGAACTTTCTTGCCTTTGAAGATCATAAAGATCGTGTCACAAAGTTTTTCAGCCATGTCCATATCATGCGTCGAAAAGATCACGGTCGTGCCGCGCTCTCGCAGCAACAAAACCGCCGCTCGCAAGGACTCCATATTGACGGGATCCAGTCCGCTGAAAGGTTCATCCAAAATCACTAATTCTGGGCGAGCCGCTACCGCAGCAATAAACTGGATCTTTTGAGCCATGCCTTTGGATAACGAATCAATGCGTTTATTAACCCAAGTTGAGGCATCCAGTTGCTGCAACCATTCGTCAATATGGGCTTGGCAATCATTAAAACCTTTTAACTTCGCGTAATACTTCAGCAGATCCCCCACCCGCATTCGTTTATAGAGTCCGCGCTCTTCCGGAAGGTAGCCGAGCCTGTCGTCGGCCGTCCGCCCCTTGGTTTGACCGAGCACTCGTACTGACCCAGAATCGGGTTGAAAGATTCTCAATATCATACGCAGCGTGGTTGTCTTGCCGCTGCCGTTAGGGCCAATAAAGCCGTAAATCGAACCGGTCGGTACGGCAAGGTCCAGTTGGTCGACCGCGACGTGATTGGCAAACGTCTTGGTGACAGCGTTCAATTCAATTGCGTTGTCGGTTGTATCAGTTGCCATGCGATATTGCCGGTTCGTTTTGCCGTCGCTTTGTGGCAACACGGACCGAATTTCCATTCATGCCCTTGAATTCTATTTATTACTTCAGCAACTCACCGGCGCAGTACTTACAGTATTTCGCGTCCAGATCATGCCCCTCCGTCATACAGTGATCACAAACCCGTGTCGTAATCTGGCGATTCGCTCGACCCGAAATGAACTCGGCCGAAACGAATCCGGTGGGAACGATAATTAGACTGTAACCGAGTAAAATCAACAACGCCGAGAAGGCCTTGCCAACGTCTGATTGGGGAACAAAATCCCCATATCCGACCGTGGTCATCGTCACGATAGCCCAATAGATGCCCATGGGTATCGATTCGACCGTGGGAGGATCGACACCCGTCAATCCATTAGGCCCTTCCAACTCGTACATGAATGCGCCTGCGATCGTGACAGCGACCACAACAACCACGAGAAAAACAATTATTTTTCCTCGGGCCCCCCACACCGATCGACCCAGGTCATTTGCCTCATCCACCAACCAGACCAACTTTAACACCCTGAAGACTCGCAGCAGTCGAATGGCACGAAGCACCGCGAACGAAGCCCCCGTTCCACCAGCGAGTGCGGCAATATAGGTAGGTAATATGGAGAGAAGATCAATTATCCCAAAAAAGCTCCAAATATATCGGCTTGGTTTTCGAACACATAATATGCGGCAGATATACTCCACGGAAAACAGCAGCGTCACACCCCACTCGGCGATGTCGAACACCTCCTTATAATGGCTTAACTCGGGCATCGTCTCCAGACAGATCAGCAGCACGCTGAGCAGAATCAAAAACAATAAGACCAAGTCAAAAAACTTGCCGGCTGGCGTATCAGCCTCAAAAATGACCTTATACATCCGCCGTTTCCAAGGCGCATAATTTTGATCGGTAGGTTCAATTTTCGACATGTCACTTGAAACAAATTAGGATACGTTTTTCAGCCAGCCACTTATTCACAATCTGCCATCCAAAGTTTCACTCAATGACGATGATGAATCAAGCTCGACTTAGCCATATTTACCGATGAAACTTGACCCAGCAAAGCTCAGCCGAATGTCTCTCGAATTTACTTGTCGTGAATGCCGAACGGAATTGCGTGTTGATGATAAAGACGTCGAGAAAAAAGTTCGATGCCCCAAATGCGGTATGATCCAAGCTTGCCCCGGGAATCGGAGGCGGAAATCGAGCGAACCAGAAATCACACAGGAAACTGAGAAACAACAAGGATATGATCGGGAAACGGCATACTTACCGAACGCTTCGATAACGAACAAACAAGATGACCCTGCGACGGGAAACACCTGGTTACTTAAGACGACCGATAATTCCGTTTACGGACCGGTAGACCAAGCCACGTTAAGAGAATGGACAACGCAAGGTCGAGTCTCCTCCCAATGCCTAGTTCGGCGGGTAACGGCAACCCATTGGCAAAGTGCTCTAGCCCAGTTCCCCGACCTAGCTCACTTGACGCCCAAGAATGTCCGCCCGCTTCCGCTCGAAAACCGCTCCAACACGGCGGAGATCGTTCAAATACCCTCCCGGCGCAACAACCATGCAATCTGGATCCTGCTCTGTGCCTTGATTGGGCTTTTCGGAGGCACCCCTTTGTTTTCTTTGGGAGCAGTCATCTGGGGATCTTTGGAACTTCTGAAAATCAAAAAAGGCCATGTCAAAAGAACCAATAGAACCATGATAATATGGGGTATCGTGCTTGGCTCGCTAAAATTACTGGAAAACATTGTGGCCGATCTTCCCTGAAAGTCGGGCCTTTTTTCATCTTTATTTTTTTAGAATCAAACCAATATGGCAATTCTTGGTGCTCACATGTCCATCGCAGGAGGCTACCACAAAGCCGTGGAAGCCGCAGCGAAAGCAGGCTGTGATTGCGTTCAGATCTTCACCAAAAACAATTCCCAGTGGCGCGGCAAACCGATCACCGATGATCAGGCAACGATCTTCAAATCCGCGTCGTCCGATTTACAAATCAACCATCCGATCTCGCACGCCTCCTATTTAATAAACATGGCAAGCCCCAAAGACGAGCTAAGAAAAAAAAGCATGGATGCCATGGCGATTGAATTGCAACGCGCTTGCCAACTGGGCATCCCTTACGTCGTCGTTCATCCGGGGTCATTCACCACGAGTGACGAATCCACTGGTATCAACGCTATCCGCCAATCGATCAACCAAATCCATGCTCAATTACCTGACCTAGAAACCCAAATATTGCTAGAAAACACGGCCGGTCAAGGCACCAATTTGGGTTGGCAATTTGAACAACTCGAGCAAATGATCCATGGATTAAACGAACCAAACCGAGTCGGTGTCTGTATCGATACATGCCACGCTTTTGCCGCAGGTTATGAACTGGGTAATTTCGACGGTTACCAAAACACGATCGAGAAACTGGATGCGACCGTGGGATTGCAGAGGATTAAGGCCTTTCATATCAACGACAGTAAAAAACCATTTGGCTCTAGACGTGATCGCCACGAACACATTGGGGAGGGTGAAATGGGATTAGAACCATTCCGGAACTTGCTGCAAGACTCAAGATTTCGCGACATACCCATGTACTTAGAAACCCCCAAGACCGATGACGAAGGCAACGACGCGGATGTGATCAATCTGAAAACCCTGCGTGGTCTCGCGTCAACTCCGTAACCCACTAACTCAAATCACCGCTTCCGCTCATGGAACCATGGCACCTCCACCAGTGCGGTAATTCGGCGTTGAGTCCAGCAACTCATTGAGCACCGACCACCAAACGACCGGATCGGAATCATGTTAGATACCTGAGGCGCCGCCTCGGAGCGGACCGCCTAATCATTGACACTTTTCAACCAAACACCCGCCGCTAATAAAGTTCGCCAGCGGCAAACCTAAGACAAGCACTGCAACATGACTATCGCAATCGAAACCCATGGCCTAACCCGACAATTCGGCGACCAAACGGCTGTGGATCATGTCGACCTGCAGGTAAACACTGGGACCTTTTACGGGTTTTTGGGACCCAACGGAGCTGGCAAATCCACGACGATAAAGATGCTAACCGGCTTGCTCGCTCCGACCTCGGGAGCGGTTGGAATTCTCGGCCTCAATCCGTTTGACACCGATCAAGCGATTGAAATAAAACGGAGAATCGGTGTGGTGCCGGAAAACCTTTCCCTTTTTGATAACCTGACAGCCCGAGAATACCTCACTTTCGTGGGGCGAATGTTTCTGCTCGAGAAAACCGTCATCCAACAACGCAGTGACGAATTACTGGCTCTGATGCAATTGGAAAACGAGCATAAAAAACTTACCCTGGAATATTCGCATGGTATGAAAAAGAAACTGGCTCTCGCCGCTGCCATGTTACCGAACCCGGACCTGCTATTTTTGGACGAACCTTTCGAAGGCGTTGATGCCGTCGCTTCCAAAGTGATTCGAAATACGTTGGCGGAATTTGTATCCCGAGGCTCAACCGTATTTCTAACTTCCCACGTCATGGAAGTTGTCGAGCGGCTGTGCACTCACGTGGGAATTATTTCTGCAGGGAAACTGGTCCAACAAACGTCGCTTGAGATTCTCAAACAAAACAATCAATCCCTGGAATCCTGCTTTCTCGAAATCGTGGGTAAACGCGAGGGCGCCGTTGAGACACTGAGCTGGCTGGATCACAAGAAATCTTCGCCGGAAGACGCGAATGACGATTCGCAACCGGGGTTGGAGAGCTCCCAACCGTGAACCTGACGCACCTTAGAACAATAACTTGGTTGCGTTGGCGAATCATCGCTAACCAGTTCCGAAAGATCGGACGCGGTCATCAAATCCTCTCGATTTTCCTAGTGGTGGTCGGATTTCTTGCGGCCATCACTATGGGCGTCTCTGGATTTGCAATGCCATTACCCATACTGGAGAAAGCACCGCTCAGCATCTACCTGTTGATTTGGGCAGGTCTGTCTATGGTTTATTTCACTGCATGGGCAATAGGAGTACTTACGGATCTGCAGCAAAAAGAACCACTTACGCTGGATAAATTTCTGCATCTACCGATCTCACCAACCAACGCCTTTATCAATAATTTTCTAAGTTCCTTTCTCAGTTTCTCGACAGTCTTGATTTTCCCAGCACTTCTGGGATTTGCTGGGCGTATGGTGGCCATGTTTGGAATGCGAATGGCTCCCATTTTCTTACTGCTATTTGCATTCTTCCTGATGATCATGGCGCTGACCTACCAATTTCGGGGCTGGCTCGGTGCATTGATGCTGAATAAGCGTAGGCGGAGAGCCATCCTTTCGTTTGCAACCATCATGTTTGTGATCGTGGTGCAAATCCCCAACATGATCAACATGGCCTACCAGTCTTCAACATCGACCAACCTCGAGGAATTAGCAGAAACCGATTCAAGCCCCGTTCTTGAGGAACTCCGGGCAAGCCAAGAAGAATTTGATAAGTGGCTTAACCAGTTTTCGAACGGAAAGCCCCCCAGTGATGAATTAGATAGAAGACTCGAGGAACTGACACGACTGACAGATCGTTTGCCAGTAAATCTAACAGCAACCGAGCTTGATTTAGATTCTGCATCGCCCACAGATCCTCGACAGCAACGGCTCAATTCGCAAATCATCCAACTGGCCGAGTATGTGCGACTTGCCTGCTGCATCATTCCGTTTGGTTGGTTAGCTATTGGCATTGAATACATGGTGGTTGGGCAGGGTATCCATACCGTTTTGATACCCTCGCTATGTTTCGTAGGGATGCTGGGTATCAGTTTCTTTAGCCTCCGCCGCGCCTACAAAAGCACCTTGCGATTGTATCGAGGCGAAGTCGCGTTCAATGACAACTCAACCAAAGCCAAACAGACGCCAGGTAGTTCCCGACCAACTTGGATTAATCGTTTAAGTGAAAAAAAATTCCCCCTGCTAAACGAACAACAATCCGCCGTCACAGGAATGACTCTCATCAGCCTATTGCGGGCCCCCGAAGCGAAAATGGTTTTACTGTCTCCCCTTTTAGTAATTTTATTGATTGGAGGAAGCTTTGCATTCCGCAACGCGGAGAACATCCCCGTAAGTTTGCGAGTTTTTGGAGGCTTGGGCGCAATCTCTTTTACGATGCTCGGCATTATGAATCTGACGAACAATCAGTTTGGTTACGACCGACAAGGATTCCGCTGCTTATTGTTATCTCCGGTCAAAAGAGTCGATATTTTAATTGGAAAAAACGCCGCGTATGCTCCCTTCGCATTTGCGATTGGTGCCATTGGTTTGGGTTTGATGCAGTGTTTTATTCCCATGCCGATTGATAACTTTCTCGCGACACTGGTGCAATTGGGCACCATTTTTTTGATCACTTGCCTGATGGGTAACCTGATGTCAATCAAAGCTCCCTTGGCGATCTCCTCCGGTACGATGAGGCCGACGAATATCAATCTGAGCGTTGCCACGATACACATTCTGCTGACTCTCTTATTACCGATCTGCCTGTTGCCCACGTTAATCCCTCCGGGGATCGATTTACTGGTCAATCGCTTCATTGGCTCGACTTACGTACCCATCGATTTATTGCTTTCACTCGCGTTGCTAATCGTTACATTGGTGGTGTATCGCTTTATCGTTGCTCGTCAGGCCGGGCTGTTGCGAGACCGAGAGAGTATAATTCTCGAAGCGGTTACGCACATTGGATCTTAATTCCCCCTGTAGCCCGAGAACCTAATGAATATTGCAATTCGCCAGACAAGCGTGGGAATCCTTGCGATCGCTTTTGCGTTTCCGCTATTGGTGACTACCCCACAACTCGGCGCACAAGAGGCTCAACCAAAGGCCGACGGCAAACCGGAAGCCGCTCCTCAGGAAGCAGAACCTTTGGAATCGGTGGAGTCCCGTATGGCAAAACTGCTGCATGATTTCGATGCCGTTTGGGAAAATCCCGACAGCGACAATAAAACCAAACGAAAAGCACGTTCCAGCACCACCAAAGCACTTTTTGAATTGGCAAACGAAACCTCCGATGCGGCCACCGCTGTGGAAATACTGCGATGGGTCATTACGCACAACGAGAACAATCGCAAAAGCCGACGAGCCGCCGCGTTGCTCACCGAAAAATATTTTGCGGAACCGGGTATTGGCGATTCAATAAATGACGGCACTGAACTGGAGTCCTTATTGAAAGTCATCGTGGATAACCCGGACTCTCAAACACAGGCCATTGCCCGATTTTTCAAAACCAAAAACTTCGAACCGAATCTTGCAACTCAAGAACAAGCTCTGCTGGCTCTGCAAGAATCGCACTCGGCGGTTATCTATCGCGACAATACCTTGGGTGACTTAATTGGTCCCATGTTGTTAACCATGCAGTTTCGGATTGGCAAAATCGCGCCTGATATTGTCGGGCCGGATATCGACGAAGAAGAATTTCAACTGAGTGATTACCGTGGGAAAGTCGTGGTGCTGGATTTCTGGGGTGATTGGTGACCACCCTGTCGGGCTATGTACCCCCACGAGCGGTCGCTCGTTAAAAACCTCGCCGGAAAACCTTTCGCAATTATTGGCGTGAATAGTGATGACACGATCGAAACGCCTCAGAAACTGGTTAGTGATGGGACAGTAACGTGGCGGAGTTTTCAAAATGAAGGGCCCGATATCCCCATTTCAGAAACTTGGGGTGTTACTGGCTGGCCCACCATCTACGTGCTCGATGGCGAAGGTAGAATTCGTTTCAAGGATGTACGCGGCCCTGCCCTGGACGCCGCCCTGCAAAGTTTGCTGGAAGAAATGGGTGAAGAATGGCCGGAATTTGAACACGCGGAAGCAGCCCTTGAACCGGCAGAAAAAGACGCGGAAATAAAAAACTCTGATGACGGCGACTAATCAACGCGAATGCCAGAACCCGTCGATTTGCTGGTTTTGAGGTTTTAACCGTTGCTAAGGCGTGCTGGCGTAGCCTGCTGGCAATGCTAGAATCGGTCTCAGTAAATGATGCGGGTTGCTGTTGGTCAAATAGGATTGGCTGAAATAGAATGCCGGGCTGCATCAAGGAAGATGCCGTTAGAATTTTGTTGACTGACCCAACACGCCAACGAATACTGACGTTATTGGTCGCAAGGAAGCGGCGCCGAGTCTTACACGAGCACTGAAACCGATAGTGCTCAGGACAGCGTGCTCGCGTGACCCGTAAAACCGTCCCGCATTTCTGGAGTTCGCACGTGTCCTTCGCGTTCGACGATAAAGACCGCGTCAAGCAAGCCACCGACATTGTCGATTTGGTCGGTACTTACTTACAGCTTCGTAGACATGGCAACATGTACTCGGCGCTATGTCCCTGGCATCAGGACACGAAACCCAGTTTGCAGGTCAATCCGAATCGGCAATCATGGAAATGCTGGGTCTGTGATGTCGGCGGTGATGTCTTTAGTTTCATCATGAAACGTGAAAACGTAGAATTCCGCCAAGCCTTGGAACTCCTTGCCGAACGAGCCGGCATCGAGCTCAGTACCCATCGATTACCCAAAACTATCGCTGGAAATCCTAATGACAAACCGACCTTATTCCGGGCTGTTCAGTGGGCTTCTCAGCAATACCACCAGTGCCTGTTAAATGATTCGGCGGCTGAACCGGCCCGACTCTATCTCGCCGCACGAGGCATCAACGAGGCAGCGATTTCTCAATTCCAAATTGGGTTCTCACCCAACCAATGGTCATGGTTGCTCGACAGATCACGCACTTCTGGATTTTCTCCCGAAGTGCTTCAATCTTGTGGCCTCATACAAAAAAGTGACCGTACCAACGGTTGGTACGAACGCTTTCGCGGCCGACTGATGTTTCCCATTGCCGATACCCAAGACCGCTCAATCGCATTCGGCGGTCGCATCCTGCCCGAAATCGCTGAACGAGAAGAAACAGATTCGGGCCGAGCCCCTGCCAAATACATCAACTCGCCCGAAACCAAGCTCTATTCCAAAAGCGACAATCTTTTTGGCCTAAACGTCGCTCGTAAGATCCTCAGTTCTCAAAGACACCTGATCATCGTCGAAGGCTATACCGATGTGATCGGATCATGGATTGCCGGAATTGAAAACACGGCTGCCGTCTGTGGAACCTCACTAAATCAGCGACATATTCAAGTCATCAAACGGTTTGCTGATCGCATTACGCTAGTTTTAGATGGCGACGAAGCCGGACAACGTCGCACCAATGACATCCTCGAACATTTCATTCAGGCTGATGTAGACCTACGTATCCTCACGCTGCCGGACGGCCAAGACCCTTGTGATTTTGTCCAGCAACAGGGTGCCAGCACATTCCGAAAATTGATCGACGAAGCCAGCGATGCTCTCGACCATAAAGTCATCATCGAAACTCAAGGCATTGATTTAATTCGCGATACCCACCAAGCCAACCGAGCACTCGATAGCATCTTACGAACGATTGCCAGCAGTCCTGACCAACTGGGCACCAGCTCGGAGAGTCGTTTAAGAACTCAACAAATTCTGACTCGTTTATCCCAGAGATTCCAAATCGATTTGGACACACTTCGGGGACGCGTCACTGAGCTGAGGAAGACACAAAAGTCCTATAAAAGCGATGATGCGGGTGGAAAACCGGCCGCTAAGCGAGAAGCTACCAAGACATTGATATCACTGGAAAGCGAGCTGTTGCAAATCCTGCTGCGCAGCGGTGAACTGATTGATCAGGCGATCGAGAACATTTCGCCTCATCAGTTCGTAGAAGGGCCCTGCCGCGACATCTACATGCTCATTTGCCAGTGTTTTCATGAAGGCGAATTGATTACGTTTGATTCGCTGATGCTGCAACTCGAAGATCCCGGTCTCAAGCACATGCTGGATCGCCTGGATGAAGAGTCGCAAGCAAAAACGGCATTGGCTGCGGAGATTGATCTCTCGGATCAATTGAACCAAGTCATTGAAAAATTTGGACGTGAGGCAAACGAGATTGAAAAGCGACAAGCGATCGCTAACCTGAACCAACCCGAACTTAACCAACAGGAGGAGGCTCGGATTCTGGAACAATTGTTTCAGAAGGCCAAAGAGCGTCAGGGCATTCAGTAACCCATGGAAGGGTTGCACTCTGTGCGCTTGAGATTGTGAAATGTAAACGGTTCCCCCAAATCGTATTCCTGATCAATGAGCCAAGTCGGCTCGATGAAAATTACATTGAACGGTCAACAAACGTGTGCATTTAGCGATATGGAAATCGCAGGAGGGCACTATGGAATTCCTAGAGCAAGATCTACAGTCATTAATCGAACAGGGCAAGAAACAGGGTTTCTTGACATTCGAACAAGTCGTTGGCTACCTACCCGATGAAGCCAGCACCCCGGAAAAACTGGACAACCTGGTTTGCGCCATTGAGTCCGCTGGCATTGAGCTTTGCAAAACCGCTCCGGTCGTCAAGAACGAAGGACCGACTGCGGACGATCTGAAAAAAGCTGAGGCCGAAGTGGCTTCGTTGAACCAATACAGCGAACGTCTGCCGCGTCCCAGCGATGACCCCATCCGCATGTACCTGAGCCAAATGGCGGAGATCCCATTATTATCCAGGGATCAAGAAATTGCCTTGGCTAAGCGAATCGAAATTGCCCGCAAGCGATTTCGCCGTTGCGTCCTCTCCAGCGATTACTCGTTGCGGAAGACCGTCGAAACTCTGAAAAAGGTTTATGCCGGCGACCTGCCCTTCGATCGCACCATCAAAGTCTCTTTGACGGAGCGTTTGACGAAGGAGCAAATTACCGCGCGAATGCCGCACCACTTCCGCACGATTGATCATTTGCTAACCGAGAATAAAAAGGACTTCTCTATCCTGGTTAACAAAAATGCATCGCATGCCATCAAGTCGGAAGCCAAACAACGCTTTGTTCGTCGCCGCGGAAAATTGCTTCACCTCGTTGAAGAATTAAGCCTGCGTTCTCGGCGCGTTGTGCCACTGATTGACGCCCTAGAAAAGTCTGCCAATCGTATGATTTGGTTACGAAAAAAATTGAGCGAGGTCCAAGACGACCCAACTCAACAACGCTTAACGGCTAATCTGAAAGACGAATTGCGTCGCCTGATGTTGGAAACCATGGAAAGCCCTCGCGGCCTCAAGGATCGGGCTACCAATTGCCGTAAATACCATCGTGAATTCGAGGCAGCGAAACGGGAGTTATCCAGCAGTAATCTCCGCTTGGTTGTTTCGATCGCCAAAAAATATCGCAATCGAGGTATGAGCTTCCTGGACTTAATCCAAGAAGGAAATACCGGATTGATGAGAGCGGTAGACAAATATGAATACCGACGAGGCTTCAAGTTCTCAACTTACGCGACTTGGTGGATTCGACAAGCCATTACGCGAGCGATTGCGGATCAAGCTCGTACGATCCGAATACCCGTGCACATGATTGATGTCCTGTCGCGGTTGCGAAATATTGAAAAACGTTTGCAACAAGAGACCAAGCGTCAACCTTCCACCGAAGAGATCGCAAACATTGCGTGTATCCCGGTGGAAGAGGTCCGCCGCGTGATGGACATTGGCCGACACCCCGTCAGCCTTGACCGACCCGTGGGCGAGGGCGAGGATTGCAGTTTCGGTGAATTCATCGAAGATGACACCACGCAAAGTCCGGTGAGAAATGCCTCCAACGGAATTCTCAAAAACAAAATCGATGACTTGCTGAAAACCCTTACCTACCGAGAGCGCGAGATCATTCGACTCCGCTATGGTTTGGGGGATGGATACACCTACACGCTTGAGGAAGTCGGTCGTATTTTCCGAGTGACTCGCGAGAGAGTCCGTCAAATCGAAGCGAAAGCAGTGCGGAAACTCCAAAACCCGGTCCGCAGTCAGGCCTTGGAAGGATTCGTCCAACCGGAATACGCCATGTAATATGCCTAGCAGGATTAGGTTCGTTCAAACCGAAGTTGCCAATCACAAAATCAGGTGACAATTTTTGATCTACCCTACATTCTCAATCAGCATTCGATAGAATTAGGCCGTCCCGGTATTTGTATCGGGGCGGCTTTTTTGATTTCCCGCCGGGAAACCACCAATTTGATTTTATAATGGGTTTCCCTGATGGGCACAGAAGTTGACGTGAAAGTCCTACGAACGCTGCACCGCATTTTGCGTCAAAAGACGGACCTGAAGGGCAGAATTAAACGGGGGCCCGCCACCATCGAAGTTGCCAAACGAGCGGAAGCGGCATTCAACACGACTTTGGTGGAAACGCAAGAGCTCTTGAAAACGACTCGCATGAATGCGGAACGCAAGCAGATGCAACTGCAAGAGCGTGAAGCTCGAATAGAAGAACTCAAAAATAAGCGCAATGGTTGTGAATCCAACCGCGAATATCAATTACTTACCGATCAAATCGCTGCGGACGAGCAGGCTAACAGTGTCCAGTCTGACGAAATCCTCGAATTGCTTGTCAAGGTCGACGATATCCAGGCTCGAAAGATTGTGGCAGAAGAGCAATTGGAGAAAGGCAAAATAGAGACAGCCAAGGTCCAAAATGTTGTCGCTCAGCAACTTGCCAGCCTGCAAACGGACCTCGATGCGGTCAACGCCAACTTGGCATCGTCCGAGTCAAAATTGCCGTTCGACGTCAAACCAGAATACGAACGACTCGTGTCTGCTTTGGGGGAAGATGCACTTGCAGGTATCTCGGATAACAGCTGCGGCCATTGCTACACAACGATCACCACCCAGCTATTGACGGAATTGATGATGAAAAAGGTGACCTACTGCAAAAGCTGCGGCAGTTTGCTGTATCTACCCGAAGGCGCCGCCGTTTAAGATCACCGACAGGCATTATCTGCCCTCACCCATCGCCGTTTTCCACTCGACGGGGAGAAATCGAATGCTGAGATTGGCTTGAGAAAGCTGAGATCGGCTTTACTTTTTCGAGAATCCCCCCCACAATAAAACCTCACGACCTGACGACGAATCGCAGGTCGTCATTTTTTTTGCCCTTGGCTATCTGGACAGGAGAAACGCCGTGACCGCTCGTACCCCCATGACTCAGGATGGCTACAATAAAATCAAGGCCGACGTCGAGCGCATGGAAAATGTGGAGATGCCGATTATCGCGCAGAAAATTGCCGATGCTCGAGCGGAAGGTGACCTCAAAGAGAACGCCGAGTACCACGGACAACGTGAAGCTCAAGGTATGTTGCAGGCAAAAATCAACCAGCTGAAATCCAAGCTATCGAGCGCCACGATCATCGATATGGCCAAGGTCAATCGTAGCGAAGTTGCCTTTGGTGCAACGGTCACCATTTTGGATATCGATATCGATGATCAGGAAGAAATCACACTCGTCGGTGCTGGCGAAGAAGACTACGATTCTGGCAAATACCTGATCACCAGCCCCATCGGGCAAGGCCTATTGGGGAAAAAGGTGGGTGAGATCGCAGAAATTACAGTCCCCAAAGGGATCATGAAATTCAAAGTACTGGATATCTTTTATCCCGAGCTAACGTAGTCGCCAGTCTGGCCAATGGGTGTTTGCCAGAAATAGGCCGCTCGTTAGATCGGTCTTGGCTATTCTGCAACAGCTTCGCCAAGACCTCACTCCGCAGCACAATATTCCTTAGTTGGCGTCGTCATTAAACAGCCAACCAAGTTGGTCGATTTCGACGTCCCATTCAAATCCTTGTGTATAGAAGACGGGGCTCAACCAACCTACGCGGGCTCTCACTTCGCCGTTCACCGAATTGACGAATCGGGAGATGTCGCCGGTCACAGGAATCTGCAATTGGCTATCGCTGGTCATGGCTGATCTCTCATCAATGCTTTCCCATTGACTGGTGTCGAGATTAAACAATTCAACCTGTTGAAGGATGTCACCCTGCGGGCCGCCCGTAAATTTTGCGTCCATCACAAAATCAAGACTGGTGAGAGTGCTTCCCAAATATTCACTCACCACGATTAAATCGATATTTTGTTTCAGCTGATTGGACGTTGGTGATGGCAAAATGCCCAAGTAACTACTGTCGTTCACAAATGTATCAAGCAGAGAACCGTCCGCGATAACGCCATCCAGCAACTTACTACCGAGCGCTGTCAGCGGATCAATTTGCGAATTCCCGGCAATGGCAACCGCCCCCAAGACAACATCATTACCGCCCCCAACAGGGTCGACATTAATGATTATCTCACCCGAGTTATTGGGGGTAACAACGATGGCAAAATCCACCAATTGGTTAGCACTGCTGCCGAGCACGCTGTTGACCTGTAGATCATTTTTCAGATAACTCTGTGTGAATGAAATAGGCGCGTCCGCACCCGTCACGGTCACTTGCTGTTGGATATCGTCATAAAACCCCTCCAACCCGAAGACGTAGACATCGTATGGGCGGTTCAAATCCAGGCCGGTCCAAGTCACCTGCAAGGGATCGCTGCCAGTCCAAATTTGCCCATCAATATTCTCCAGGCTATTGGGATGTTGAGGAAGCGTACTGGCGTTAACCGCCGGATCATCGGTGGTCCAACTGCCGTCTACCAATTCCTCGATAATCAACCCGTAACTGCTTGCCGTGCCATCCTCATAGATCAAATTACTTAGATTTAGGGTGCTGTTGGAACCCTCTACCTGAGTCCAGTTGGTGGGTGAAAGATCACCGCTGGGACCGAAATCCACACCCACTAACGCTTCACTTGGCAACTCGTCATTATCCTGCACGTCAGAGATAACACTGGAAACCACCAACGAAGTTGCGTAATCGGGATCTTGCGAGTCGGTGATCCGGTGGGTAATCCGAGAGATGTGATTGCCTTCGGACACCGCATCGTCAATCCCGCGCACAAAGATAGTCGTGGGCGTCGTATTGGTTTTACTGATGATGAACTCATCAACAAATTCTGTCCCGTCCAGACTAATCTCCGTTTGAGAATCCGAGGTGACCGTGAATTCCACCGGCGAGATGGGAACGGTATTTAAGGCAATTTCATAACTGTCCTGTGTACCTGCTTCACTGACATTGGTGCTTCCGCCTGATTGAGTGAGCACAATGGCAGGGCCTCCTTCGAGGACCACGATGGAAGTATCGTTCACATCAAAGAATATGTTTTCTACGGCCCGCACCATAATGCGGCCACTGGTCGTAGGTGAATTCGGAACTGTGATTTCTTGGGAACCATCATTGGCGACGCCAGCCGCCAAAACAGTATCGAAAGTGGTCCCACCATTTGCGGAAAATAGAACGTCCACCGTGGCAGTGTTAATCGGTGCATTTGATGTCCCAGCAACATTCCAGGTGACGGTCTGGGTGGAACTGCCGTTCCAGGTGCTACCGCCATTTTGGGATGTAATTTCGAAATTCGCGCCGGTATCCACCACGGTTACTGTCATGTCGTCAGTCGCAATACCACCCGCGGGTTCTAGCGTGTTATCTCGTAAAACGACTCGAAAATCCATATTGCGATTTGTCGTCGGAAGCGTCTCCCCTACCGCGGTCGTGTTATTCAACAGATCAGACAATCGCGGAAAGGTTCGCGTGGGGTCTTCGGTTGGCAACCAGGCTCGAAATAAGGGACTCGAACCATTGTCACCCGCATTCACATCCTGCTGTGGACCAAGGTCTCTTTCTTCCCAACTGTACGTCAAAACGTCAGACTCATCCGGGTCATCGCCGACGGCTGTCAGGGCGAACGGCGTGCCTGCCGGGATAGTGTAATTTAATCCTGCCTCAACGGTCGGCTGCAGGTTGTTTGTCGTTACGATGGTCGCAGCAGCATTCCCGGCGCCCGTCGTGATGGTGTCACGCATTTCATCAATGCTGACCGAGTGAAACATATCATCGCTGTTAGATTGCAGGTCATCGTTACCACAAATCCCAGCGTAGCCCTGGATCGTTGATCCGCTGCCAGGCTCGTAGGCGGCACCGCCACTGCGATTGCCCGAACAACTGCCACTATCACCATTAAAAGTATGCCGGCCACCGTACTGATGGCCTATTTCATGGGCCACGTAATCGATATAAAACGGGTCGCCCACGGGTGCTCCACGACCGGTTACACCACGAGCTTTTTGACCGCTGACTCCTATCACACCGAGGCCTGCGACACCGCCGCCTCCCGTACTAAAGACGTGCCCCAAATCGTAATTAGCGTCCCCAATGACGTTATCCAAGTTGGCCTGATTTTCACCCAACATGGAAAAGCCACTGCTATTGGTGTAAGGATCAGAATTCCCATCGACGTATACAATCAAATCGTTATCAGCCACCAA
Source organism: uncultured Pirellulaceae bacterium (assembly GCA_905480235.1). Taxonomy (GTDB): domain Bacteria; phylum Planctomycetota; class Planctomycetia; order Pirellulales; family Pirellulaceae; genus CAJQPP01. The sequence goes on along the minus strand of CAJQPP010000023.1, from coordinate 12,175 downwards.
GATCATGCGTGCGGCAATATCACGCTCGTAGATCTGATTTACACGATTCATCGCGGTGACAATCGCCGCCAATCCGGAGGAGACGGTGCCCCCATGAAATTGCGTGTACTCTCCGGTCGCGGCCACAGCAGTATCGAACGTTCTTAAATCCAGTCCCGCCGCAAAAGAACTGCGTGAACCGTTTGCTGCATGGCCTAATTTTTCGTTTGGCGTTTCGCGATGCTCGTCGTCGTGTTGGTCTTCCAACAGCTGACCATCGCTACCCACCACACCTAGTTCTTCAAATAATTCACTTCCCGGTTGCCTCAATGCATTTGCGCTCTCGTAAGATGCGTAAAACTCTTGCTCAAGGTGAAAATATGGATCGATCATCCAAGTTCCGTCCGAGCTAAATACCTGAGCATGGAATCCGTGTCTGGTAATATCCATCCGCAACGTCGATCCCGGGTCATCGATGCCCACGCCCCGATACGTCTTGATACCGGGAAACTTTTTCGCCAGCTGTTCCGCGATGATGGGTGATTCTACTACCTCAAACCTTTGAAATTCTCCATCAGGAGAGGGCAAGATCATCGTAATGGGATTGCTGGCCGCTGGTGTGGCTTCCAGCGGGGCTTGAGACAACGTGCGAATCAACAACGTTTCATGGACGTCGTACATTTGCAGTTCGCTCGCTTCCACGTGGATGCGAGCGTCCGAGTCATCGACTTTGTCGCTATCGACCATCTGCCACAATTGAGAAGGTGCGTAGGGAACACCGGGAGAAAAATCGGCTGCCAAAAGTCGCCGGTCTTCCAATTTCTCAAAATGAAATTTACCGGCTTGACGTTTCGCACATCCTGTCAAGTCTTCTCGTTTACGTTGCATTCTGAATTCCACTTCAAAAAAAAGACGAGATAAATCGATCGATTAGTGGAGGCAGGCGTGCCAACGCCCTGTTTGGGATCCCCCCAGACCCGAGCACATTATTAATCACAAAACCAGATAATGAAAGCAACTAATACGTTTTGCTTAAATTGCCGAGTAAATTGGTTGATTTTCGTTTTTTGTTTACGCCGGAATCAGGTAACCGAAATACTCCATTCCGGGTCCACACACTTTCTTGAAAATCTCTTGTTGGGATGGCGTCCACAATTGCCACCGTTGCTGCCGCGATCGCAGATCTGTTGTTCCGGTTGAGTTTTCTTGATCATAAACGGTCTTATTGAACTGGTTATTAAGCACGTAATCCGCGCTCGCAGCGGCCGTTTCGAGCCCCGCTGACTGGAACAAATTCTTGAAAGCCATCTGGCAGGATACCTCTTCTAAAAGATCCTCGTGCCGAAACAACGTGAAATCATCCCGGCCAACTCCCCACTCCGCCATCTCCTGAGCCGTTTTCCACGCCACACAATGCTCCTCGAAAGAGTGTTTACCGAGGGAGCGGTGCACCATCCGTGAAGCCACCACCTCCACACCATGACGAATGATGTTTACAAAATGGATTTTTGGAAAAACCGACGTGGCGAATTCCGCCGCCTGCGGATTCATGGCCGAAAACGTCGACAATGCCTGCGGCGTAGCGGAGGGAGTTTTTCCGGAGGTGGGAAATAATAAATCCAATAACATTTGACGAAAAATCAAATCGTGCTGCTCCCTCGACACCACCATCTGTCGAACGCGTGAAGGCATCGTGCTGCTGGCGAACCCAGCCATTAAGACGTCTTTCATGACGTTGCTTTCCACGCGGTTGGACCACACCGCAGGATGCTCAGCCAGGGCCTTCGTCAAAACCGTCGTGCCGGATCTTCCTTGCCCGGTTGCTAACAACCAAGGTATGTTTTCCAACGGATGCGTCGCCATCGATTTTTCCCCTGCGTTGCCAGCCAATGGTGCGTTGCGGCGAATCGCGGCAACACGAATTTATTCAGCTTTTGTAAAATTACTGAGATTCTTCAAATCGATACAGGGATTCCGCGGTCCGCACATAGAGCGTTTTCCCAAAGGCTGCCGGGGATGCCATGATCTGTGAATCTAAAGTATTCTCCGCCAATATCACAAGCTCTTCCTTGTTCGGCTCAATCACAAACATCTCGCCATCATGATTCCCGATGTAAATCTTCCCATCTGCGAATAATGGCGAGGAAGAAAAGCCACCGCGTAATCGCGACTGCCAATGCAATTCACCCGTTTCCGAATCTAAGCATGTCATAATGCCGCGATCATTTACGAAGTACACTGCCCCATCGATCACGATCGGTGAGGGCATATTGGGAACCTGTTTACTGAAATCCCATTTAATATTGTCTTCAGAAATGGGGCCGTCGCCGGAAAAATCGATCGCCATGATTTTCGATTTTCCAAAACAAGTGCAGACAAAAAATGTTTCACCATCGGTGACGGGCTGCGCGACGTTAGAAAAACCCAATTGCCCATAGCTAACTTTCCACAACTCTTTACCTGTGTCTGGCTCATATCCGTAAACCCAGTTAGCACCTGGTGAAATCAATTCATCCCGTCCACCGCGCTGTACGATGATTGGGGTGCAAAAAGCCTTTTTCATCATCGGACTATCGTGCAATTTACCAGTCCGATCGGTTTTCCAAACTTGCTCACCGGTTTCGGCGTCCAAGGCGACTACGAATTGCTGATCGCATCCATCACAATTAACGATCAACAAGCCGTTGAATAACACAGGCGAAGACCCAGGTCCGGCTTCATGCTCCAACGGATAATCCTGTGTTTCCCAGGCGACCGCATTGGATTTCCGATCGACGGCTGCTGTTCCGAACGTCCCGAAATGGAAGTAAACATGCTTGTCATCCACTACCGGCGTGGGGGAGGCAAAACTATTTAACGAGTGAATGACCGGTGGATTAGTGACGGTAAACAGATCCACCTCTGCGACCAACTTTCCCGTCTCGCGGTCCAAACGCAGCGCTTTCAAGTCGACTTTCGAAAAGGACGAGAGACCCTCCCGATTGGTATTGTCGCGTTTCATCTCCTCCAGTTCTTCGGGCGTCGCTTTGTGCTCCACCGCCGTGGTCAACCAAACCTGATCGTCCACAAAAACGGGAGAGGACCACGCACGTCCGGGAAGGTTGGTCTTCCATACAAAATTATTGCCCTCGCCAAACTCACTGGGCAGATTACTCGCAGTCACTGCGTGCCCGCTGCTGAGAGGACCGCGAAATTGAGGCCAATGGGCCGGCGTAGTTTGCGCGGACAAAAGGGGAACCAAAAGCACGACCAACAGCAACGCAATCAAAAATTCTCGTAGCGCTCTCATTTCTTCCCCAAATTCGAATTAACAGAGTCGGCGGCAAATCAGCACCGTCTTTTTATTATGAATCCCGCGCAGCTTCCAGTCGTGTTGTAGGATCCTGAGAGCGATCCCAGAGGTCGCCCATAAAACATCTTAGTAGTTCTGGTTAGAATTTCATGGCTTTCCCGCAAACATTGATCCATAAGCCGGAAATGAAATATTTTTCACACACAACGGCAAGCATCCAATTAGGACCGCTTAACTGGACGGCTTAGTTGACACGCCTTTCGCGTATCGTGTCCATCGTGCTATGGCGTAGATCCCCAAAGCGGGCCCGAGTGACAAAATCGCGAAGCCCCACCTCCATCCGAATGCAGCCTGCATGATGGGAACCCATTGAATCGTGAACGCGGTCAATAGAAACCCGAGCGAGGTTTGCAATGAAAGCGCAGTGCCGACAGCGTGTTGCGGCGCAACTTCCGTAACCATCGCGCTAAATTGAGCCGAATCGGCGACGACGAAAAAACCCCAAATCATCGCCAAAATTACGATCACCCAAAACGCACCGCCGTAAAAAAACCCAATCGTTAGGCAACAAACCCCGCTAACCAACATGGAAAAATTCACTACCAGAGGACGGCCCAAGCGATCCGCACAAAGCCCTCCCAACACGCAACCCAAACCACCGACGGCAATCGCTGCGAAGGAAGCCATGTCCACCATCTGGGGACTAACCCCTTCAATCTGGGTCGCCGCTGCCGCTAAAAAAACGGGCAGCCAAGTCCACATGGCATAGAGCTCCCACATATGTCCCAGATAACCGAATGTCGCCAAGCGAGTCGGCCGATGCTTGAGCACCTCGCCCAGCCTGGCCCAATCAAATGGGCGACGGGTAAATGGAAAAGGACCGGTGCGATAAAAAACACCCACCAAGACAGCTGCCAATAACGCAGCCAAACTAGAACCCAAGACCACGATCTGCCAATCTCCCTCACCCCATTGTTTTAATAGATAAGGACTGGCTTTACCGACCGTAAGCGCACCCACAATCGTGCCGATGGCGAGCCCCCTGAAATCACGAAACCAGGTGGCAATCATTTTCATGGCAGGCGGATAGACTCCCGCCAAGAACATTCCGGTTAAGAAACGACATGCCAGGGCCCAGCCAAAACCGTCGCAAAAAACCAAACCCGCATTTACCAACGCTGCTAAAACAGCGGAGCAAGCAAACAGTTTGCGATTGTCGATCAGGTCCACGATATTGGTAAATGCCAAACAGGCTGTGCCAAATACGAAACCCAATTGCACAACCGTCGTCAACCAACCCGTTTGAAAACTGGTTAATTGCCACAGTTCAGCAAGAGGCCCAGTGACAGCGCTCGCTGTCATCCACAATCCCATGCCCAAACACTCAGCTGACGCCAGCAATAACAACATCCACCAGCGTTGCTTTTTGGAATGCATCATGGCGATCGAAAGAGATTGCAGAGTGTGTTTTACCGGCTCGAAGAATTTTCAATGCGGCGAGGTTCGGAAATCAAATACGTGCGGTCGACTCTTTAATGGTCAATGAGAATTGCACGCCAAATCCCACCCAAGTTTTCATCGTCCGTGCAAATGCTGTAGTCAGAGTTAGGGGCATTAGAAACTGGGGACGCCAATCCTTCAACTTTATGCCCATCGATCCGTGCCAATATCTGCAATGCGGCACACCGCTCGAACTCATAGCGCCCTTCAATTTTCCCCGGTACAAACCTGCCGGCTCGAAAAACAACCGAATAAAATGGACCGTTGCCCCCAGGATCCTGCGTCGCGACCGACAACAAAGCAAACGAACCATCGGCCATTTTGGTCAAGTGAAGTGCCGCACAATCTCTCGATTGCAGAACGGATTCATTGACCAACGGACTTTCGCCCCAGCGGGTGAATTGCTGTTCATCCAGGTCAAGTTCACCCCAAACCAAAGTCCCTAGTTTAGTCCCATCGGCGGATTCGCCACCGCGTTCCCCAAACGCCAAAACTAGTTGATCCGCAGCCTCGAAACAGACCATACCAGCCACATTGTCACCGCTGTAACTAACTTGGTCAGCATTCAATTCGCGATCGTAGATTCGCATAACGCCGTTCACGGTGAGCGACGGAGTTAGCGGCTTTTCTAAATCGAGGGTTACGTGAAAAATGCGTCCGTACATTCCATGATAAAAGCCGCTTTCGGCCAACAAAAACTCGTTATCCCGGCCTGGAATTTGGCAGCACGCCTCTAAATCATTTGGCTCGTTGTCCCCGTCACACCAATTCTCTACCGTGATAGGCTGGACGGCTACTCCATCAGCCCCCGTAAGATTCAATAGCATCACTCGGTCCCCCGCTTCACTGGGTGCCTTACGGTCAGAGACGGCTAAAAACAGGTTATCCGAAACCTTCACCAAATCGCTGTAGTCGGAGTTCGCTTTCAAAATCGTCGGTGCCGGGGCGAGTTCCCCAGCACTCAAGATCGTCAAACACAAAATGAGCTTCCCAAAAATCACCGCACCCTCAAAATTCTCGAAAAGAGAAAAAGGGAAAACGCCAGACCACCCAAGATCCTTTAGCCTTCGCCTTAAAATTAAGACGGCATTTTGAATCTTTGTCAAAATTCCTGCAAGGACTGTTAGCGAACAATTAAGCAGAATCAAAGACGTCTGAATGATTACCGGACGATTCGGAATCATCCTCAAGGGCCGCTTGCTTCGGAAGATCGGTGGGGTCCGTTGCGTTCTTTCGCCCGGTATTTGCTTCGGTCAGTCGGGCCGCTTCGGCTTCCGCTTGGCGTTCAGCAACTCGGGTTCTCAAACGTTGAATATCCTCTTTTAAGTAAGAAACTTCTTCCATTTTCATTTCGAATTTTTGTTGGAGTTTTTCCAATCGCAATTCAGGATTTCGATAAAGCAACATCTCAATAATCTCTAACGCCACAAAAGCGCGCCATAACCTCATCGCCAATCCGCGCAAACGGAAAACCTTGGCCGTTCGTGAAAGTTGATTAATGCGTCCTACGGAACCCAAACGCATCATTCTCATAAATGCCAACATAGGCAGCAGAATGACTGCCAGATCAATCCAGTGCTTTCGAGCGTAAGCAATTTTTGCCCGCACTACTTTGATCATCAACACAAATTCGAATGTGAAAGCGGCCCAAATGAAGGCCTCAGCGATCGCCATAACAACCCGCCAGGCAAGATTTCTATCCACAAAATCCCGATAGAAAAACTCAACAATGATGATCGGCAGGACCATCAAAGCAACGGCGATCATGGGAACGCTGAATTTGCGGGCGAGTTTTCGTTCAAATTTTTTGTTTACTCGCCCCCAACCCAAACCGGGTAACCAAATACTCGTGCCCGAGACGTGATCCCGGCAACCAATCCGAGTTATCGGCAGAACACAAAACCAGACATGTTGTTTTAGAAAACGACTGCCGGCCAGCCAATGGATAAGGGTCTCTATCCAAAAAAACGGGTAGAGAATAGCGATTCCAATGAGTGAGTATTTGACAATCAGGTCATCATGTTCCAAATCATCGAGATAAATCAAAGTCGCAAAGAAACCAAGCGTCATTAACGCCAGACAAAACATCGGCGCGGCGAACGCGCGATCGAGTCGTTGGGAAATATGACTCTGCCCTTGCATGGATTTTGCTTCTTTTTTTGAAACACCGAAAAACGAAGAAGTCACGAACCAGCGAAACTTGCCGAGGACCATCTATGGAAATCGTCGATCGCCTATGGTTCTATTCGCTACCCCGCAACATTTACTGGAATTTCTCCGCAGAAATGGAGAAAACTGACGAAAATTCCTGCGATTTACCGAAATCGAATGAGCCGGTTTTTTGGAAAAAAACTTAAAATTTCTTGCGCAAGACGGTCGCTCGAACGGAATGGAGTTGCCTACTCGGGGGCAATGTCATTCTTCGCCGGATTGTCTTGATGCCGCCGCGCTGATGACATTGATTCGACGGAATCTGGAAATCACCACCGTCCCCACGAAACCGGACGCAACGATCAGGCTAACCAGCCAAATGGGGCCGCCCTGGAATCGCCACAAGTAGAGTGAACTCAACATGATCGCAGTCCACATCATCCCGATCGCAATAACCTTGGCACGCCACGGCATCTCTGCCTCACCGTCGAGATATCTGTGGAAGGGAGCAAAAAATCGACTGCGTACCAGCATTCGCTCTAACCGAGGACTGCTCTTGGTTAAACAGATCGATGCCAAAATCAGGGGGCCTGTTGTCGGAATGCCCGGCAATACGACTCCAATAGCAGCCAATAAGACTAACAATAAACCGAGGACTCCCAGAAAGAATCTGCGGATAGCTCCCAACTCCGTCGATTTGGTTTGCTGCGTGTCTACAGCGGTTGCGGTTGGCGCTCCGTCATTCGGGTCACCCTGCCTCTTCTCAGTTTTAGTTTGATAACTACTCGTCACAGGTTCCCACTAAGGATTTGTTCATAATGTTTTGCGGAGGACCTGTTCATGTTCTCGACCAACAGTCCCAGCCCAGTCAATTAGTCACCTAGAACGCGTCCGGGAGATAATCCGTGACGCGTAAGAGGCCACAGAATATACCGCAAGGAAGCACGTATCGCCCACTCACTTTTTCAAATTCCCCAGCTTAACGCTCGCTTGTGGCTCAAGCCGCTGGGCAATTTTTGGCATGTTCAAGCCAATTCCCATAAAACTTAAACTAGATGGGCCCCCAATCTTCGTTTTTGAAGAACTGTTTTCAGGAAGAAGCGGACTCGTCGACCCTTATTCGCTAAAAGCGTGACCCTTTATTTTGCGGAGTTTACCGATGCTGCCAAACTGGTCCAGAGTTATATTAGGCGTATGAAATTCCTCAAATGCACATGCCTATTCGTCATTTTGGCCGCCTACTTAACGAGTCTCTATCTCGCCACCAGTAACGCGGCCGTTACCTCTCCCTCCGACCCGAAAACTCGCCAGACAACCGTCGGCGTCGAGGACGATTTACCGGAGACTGTCTCCTTTAATGCGCATGTCCGCCCCATCCTCTCCAACGCCTGCTTTGCTTGCCACGGCCCTGACGATAATGCCAACCACAGCGGGGTAAGGCTCGATTCATGGGAAGCCGCTGTCAACGAGGCCGGGGTCATTGAACCCGCTGATGCCGGGGCCTCCAGATTGTATCAGCGTCTTATGGACGCGGATGACCCAATGCCGCCAGCGGAATCGCTCCATCAATTAACCGGTTACGAGAAATCTCTGATTGAAAAGTGGATTTCACAGGGTGCGAAATTCGAACAGCACTGGTCCTATGCACCGATCCAAAAACCACAGCCGCCTAAATTAAATCGTGTCACGGGTCGAGTTACCAATCCCATCGACGCATTTGTTCAAAAGCGTTTGGCAAGGGCGGGGATATCGCCAAGTGCTACCGCAGAAAAAGCAACCTTATTGAGGCGTTTGAGTCTGGACCTGATTGGGCTGCCGCCAACAACAGGTGAGTTGGAGGCTTTTCTTGCCGACGATTCCGACGACGCTTATGAAAAACAGGTTGACCGGCTATTGGCTTCCGCACATTACGGAGAACGCATGGCCGCGCGGTGGCTGGATATCGTGCGTTTTAGTGACACCGTCGGTTTCCACGGTGATCAAACCCAACGGATATTCCCCTATCGTGACTTTGTCATTGACTCGCTAAACACCAATCAACCTTTCGATGAATTTACCCGGGACCAATTGGCTGGTGATCTTTTATCATCTCCGACGGAACAACAGTTAATCGCAACCGGCTTGCTCCGTTTGAACATGATGACGCGTGAGGGTGGAGCCCAACCTGGCGAATATCTGGCAAAGTACACTGCGGATCGTGTGCGCATGATCGGAACGGCTTGGTTAGGTGCGACGACAGGTTGCTGTGAGTGCCACAATCATAAATATGACCCTTTCACCATTCAGGATTTTTATTCGCTCGGCGCATTTTTCGACGATGTTCGACAGTGGGGTGTTTACAACAATTACGGTTACACGCCCAATCCTGACTTGAGTGGTTTCAGCAATGACCACCCCTTTCCCCCGGAAATGCGGGTCGCCAGCACATCCTTGCGATCTCAAATGGATTTTCTTGAGCAACAAGTTGACGACGCAGCGCGGCAACAGGTCAGTCCCTCCGAGTTATCAAGCGCTGAATTTCAATCTTGGTTGCAGGCAACACACCAGTATTACCAATCGCATGCTGACCAGTGGACCGTACTGCAACCCACCGAGATCGAAACACGCCTGCCTGAGAGAGCCGAGGTTACGAAGGCTGCAGAAATCGTTTTCCCCGATCCTCCCCAGCCAGGACAACAGACGCATTTCATGCTCAAGACTGCGGAACCCTTAATCGTTCGTTCCCTGAGAATGGAAGTACTACCGACGGATATGCACGGGGGGAAGATTGGCAGAGGCCCTGATGGCCATTTCTCTGCGGATTTATCGATCACCCACCAACCGAAGGTTGAGCAAAAAGCGAACGCATCGGAAACGATGATTTCCGTTGTTCCAAGGTATGTGCGTATCGAGTTACCCAAGCGCGGCATCCTTTCTCTGGCAGAAGTTCAAATCCACGCCCCTACCGAGACTGGGGCGGTTCCTAAAAACATCGCCACGCAGGGCAAGGCAAGCCAATCGTCCATGGCCTCCGCAGGTGCCCCCCAGAGAGCCATCGACGGGAACACTTCGGGCAAATACGCGGATGATTCGACCACGCACACAAAAAACGAAAATCAACCATGGTGGGAACTGGACTTGGGTGAACCGACTGCGATTCAAGACATCATCATTTGGAATCGAACCGACAGCGCTGCGGATCGTTTGAATGGATTTCGATTGGTCCTTTTGGATGAGAATCGCCAGCCTGTTTATCGCGAACATCCAAATCTACCTGCTCCTCAAGTGCAGGCTAAAATCCCCAAACAGTTTCCCCGATTGGAATTATTAGATCCACAGAAAGTAAGTTCAGTACAAGCGGACCGTTTTCGCACCAATCGATATTCCAATGGGCAGCCCTCGCCATTTATTTCAGGCCGCTGGGAATCGGGGCCCGCACGTTGGCAATTACCTAAAAACGAAACCGACCTACCTCACACCGCCGTTTATCATCTGAACGAAGCGATCCTCTTAAACCCGGAAGACCGACTCAAGATTGAACTACTCAGTGAAGACGTAGGTCGCGTCCGTTTTTCCATCTCACCCACCTCCCGGATGGATGTGAAGGCCCCAGTGTTTTCGGAATCGTTATCTACCCGTTTAAGTGAACTACCCGCCACTGGCTCGCTGGGAAATAGCCTGGCGAAACTTTCAGATGCCCAGCGAGATGATTTCAAGGCGGCATGGTATCTCCACAAAACCGCTCACGACAAACTCGCCAGCGATGTTACCAGACACCGTCGAGCAGTTGCCGAATGCCGATCAGGTTTCGCCTTTACGATGGTTAGCCAACCTGTGCCGACCGTAAAAACACGAACTTCTCGTGTCCTGCCACGAGGCAACTGGCAAGATGAAACAGGCCAAACCGTCGTGCCAAACACACCCCACTTTTTGGCTGGCTACGAAGAACAACCGCCCAGTCGATTAAGCAGGTTGGATCTTGCCAATTGGTTAACGTCACCAGAAAACCCACTCACGGCACGTCATTATATCAATCGTCTATGGAAGCACTTTTTTGGCAAGGGCCTTTCCAATGTGCTGGATGATTTGGGAAATCAAGGAGAATGGCCTAGTCACCCGCAATTGCTTGATTGGTTAGCCAGCGAGTTTTCTTCCGATTGGGATCGCAAAAACATCACACGATTGATTGTCACCAGTCACACCTACCGTCAACAGGCGTCCGTACGCTCAGAGCTCAAACAAGGGGATCCCTACAATCGACTGTTAGCACAACAATCGGCGCGGCGTTTGGAGGCGGAGATCATTCGTGACAACGCCTTGGCGATCGCCGGATTATTGCAAACCGGGTGGGTCGGTGGTCCCAGTATTTTTCCGTATCAACCGGAAGGATATTATGCCAACTTGCAATTCCCCAATCGTCGTTATCAGCCCAATATCGACGGACGCCAGTATCGACGCGGCGTTTACATGCACTGGCAAAGAACTTTTCTTCACCCCATGTTGGCCAATTTCGACGCGCCCTCGAGAGACGAATGTGCGGCCGACCGAATTACCAGCAACAGCCCTCAACAAGCGCTGACGCTATTAAATGACCCCGTGTTTGTGGAAGCCGCTCAAGCGTTTGCCATGCGTCTAATCCAACAACTGCCGCAGGGCGACTTGGACGAACGCTTGCATTTGGCCTTTCAAATGGCATTAGCCAGAAACCCCAGCCCTGACGAGTGCCGCGCGCTACACAAATTTTTTGAAACGCAAAAGGACTACTTTAAAAATAACCCGGCCGACGCAGCGGCCGCGTTGGCAGGGGTGTCCCCACTGCCAAGTCCAGTCTCGCCCGAACAAATGGCTGCTTTTACGCAGGTATGTCGGGTGATTTTGAATTTACACGAGACGATTACACGCTATTGAGAACCGCGATAGGGAAAGCCATGAAAACGGATCCGCAATCTCTCGACCGAGCCAGACGCGCCTTTATCTCCCAGTCTTTTGCTGGCATCGGCGCATTTGCGCTCGCCTCATTGATCGACACGCCCGCACATGCTCGGGTGCGACCGGTTAACGATCATCCTTGGCAGGCGTTACCGGGCTTGCCACACTTTGCACCCAAAGCAAAACGGATCGTGCACCTGTGCATGGCCGGCGGCCCATCGCATCTGGAGTCTTTTGATCCGAAGCCGGAACTGGACCGAATCAGTGGCCAACCGTTCCCGGATTCTTTCACACAGGGCGAACAACTAGCTCAATTGCAGAATGCTAAATTGAACGCCCTCGGCT
>CAJQPP010000022.1 GCA_905480235.1 uncultured Pirellulaceae bacterium | reverse complement strand
CTTTTGAAGTACTTATCCACGTTAGAGGGTGTCAGTGCTTTGTCAACATCAATCTCTACCGAAATTGAAAATTGATAACAAATCGCTTTTGTTTAGATTTCCCACTTATTCCAAACGCTCGCTTAAAATCAAGCAGTTATTAACTCCCAACGCCTCTCCAAGGCCGGGTAAACACGCGTCAGAAGGAATATCCGTCGCTAAAAACTTCCGCCGCCTCGATATATTGAAAAGTTCGTTTCCACTGGAATCATGTTACTGTCGAAACGGCCAAACTGCGCTGCCCACCCTGCATCGCTTCCTCGTTGCTGCAGGATCGCCAACCAAACGGAGGTAACTTTCCCAAACAACCGCTGCAAAACATAACGCCTGGGATCCCTTGTGCAGAAGCAGCGCACAAGCATTTCAAGCATCAGATTTTTCGAATGGTCAACCTTCCGCATGCTTACGATGTCTGATAGCCGAACACGCGTTGCTAACTTCTTTCATTTGAAAAACGCTCGGAGAATAAACATGTTATTGGAGACCAAGCGTTTGCTCCTGCGTCGTTTTCGTCTCGAGGACGCAGAGGATGCCTTTGCCATGAATCAAGATCCCAGGGTTACTCGTTTCATCCCTGGCGAATCCAATGCGACAGTAGAAGCGGTTAAGCACCTCATCCAAACGACGACCCTAAGCGATTATGAAAAATATGGTTACGGTAGAATGGCAATCATCCACAAAACCGATGGCCATTTCATGGGATTCTCGGGACTCAAATTCCTTCCTGATTTACAGGAAGTGGACCTCGGTTATCGATTGATACAACGCGATTGGGGTCAAGGCTATGCGACGGAAGCCGCTCAAGTCGTCGTCCGCTACGGCTTTGAGACTCTGGGCTTGCAACGCATCATCGCTATGGCCATGAGAGATAACAGAGGATCGATTCGCGTTATGCAAAAATTGGGAATGCGTTTCTGGAAAGTCTCACAGTATGCGGGGCATGAAGTTGTGGTTTACGAACTAACTCATACTGCTGACACCAGCCAGGCTGGAGAAGGCCTGACCCCCGGGTCCCCCTAACGCGATGCCTCGGGACCGCTAAAATCTTGGTGCTTAGCGGGCGTAAGATTGAATTTGCCAGAGATTTTCACCAATATTTCCCTACCACTTGCGAATTAAAGGCAGACAAAGAGCAAATCCAACGCTTTAGGAAATCAGGCGGCGTGAGAGAAATCTCATGGTTTTACCGAGCGCGGTATCAAAAGAAACGCGCACCGGGTTCCACGACTGTCTAAATTAGATAGGAGAGAGAGACCTGCACCCATCCACTCGCTTTGGGGTAGCCGCCATTTTTTTGACGGGTAGGCAGTCAACGTTGACCCTACTGAACCATTTGCGCGTAAGGTAATTTTCATGACAGATTTTTTTCTCGAGACCATCCGGGGTCCCAACTTGATCGCAACGGTTCTTTTGGGGATCGCTACGCTCTATTGGGCGATGATGATATTGGGAATACTCGGATTTGATGGGTTGGATGGAGAAATTGGCATCGACGCTGACGCGGATTTGGATGCCGGTATTGACGGTCATATCGATGGCGCAATCTTTAGCGATGTCCTGACATTTTTCCATCTTGGTGAGGTGCCCGCCGTCATCATTGCCACTTTTTTTGTGCTATTTTTTTGGGTCGCTACGATGTGCACAAACCATTACCTCAACCCAGATTCAACGTGGTTGATAGCCGCCTATTACCTGATTCCCAATATCTTGGTAAGCCTGCTGCTAACCAAGTTTTGCGTTTGGCCATTGTCGCCGCTATTTCGTGAGATGCGAAAAACGGAGGCCCCGCGAGTCGTTAACAGCCAAGGGGTCGTTTCGACGAGTTACTTAAACGGAGAATTTGGCCGCGTCACTATCGAACAAGATGGGCCTCCCATCGTTGTGAACGCTATTACGGCCAATGGCCAACGACTTCCCCAGCATCAACCGATCAAAGTCATTCGATTCGAACCTGAAACCGCTCTGTATATCGTTCAAGCTATCAAACCGGAGAAAACATAAATGAACCTGCTGTCTATATTGGCTCAAAACGATTTTCTAGCCGGACTTGGCACCGTTTTAGTGGTTATTGGAATCATCTTTGTCCTTGGTGTGGGCATCCTCGTCATCCGCTGTTGGCGCAAGGTAACTCAAGGTACCGCGATCGTCCGAAACGGCGTGGGCGGCACGAAGGTCAGCTTCACCGGTATGTTCGTCATCCCAGTTCTCCACAAAGCAGAATTGATGGATATTTCGGTGAAGCGGATTGAGATCGATCGAGCAGGTGAGGATGGTTTGATCTGTTGCGATAATCTACGTGCCGATATCAAGGTCGCATTTTTTGTACGGGTTAATAAAGAGGCGAAAGATGTCGTATCCGTCGCACAATTCCTGGGTTGTGATAGAGCATCTGATCATGAAGCGTTAAACCAATTGTTTGAGCCTAAGTTTTCGGAAGCTCTAAAAACAGTGGGTAAGCAATTTGATTTCGTGGATCTTTATACGGAACGAGATCGTTTCCGCGAAGAAATCCTCAAGACCATCGGGCGTGACCTGAACGGATATGTGCTTGATGATGCGGCAATCGATTACCTGGAACAGACACCGCTGGAACAACTCAACCCCAACAATGTCTTGGATGCAGAGGGCATTAAGAAAATTACCGACCTGACGGCCCAGGAACAGGTTCGCGCTAATTACATTCGCCGGGAAAAAGAAAAGACCATCACCAAACAGGATGTCGAAGCTCGAGAAGCGATTCTAGAACTTGAAAAGCAACAGGCCGAAGCTGAAGAAAAACAAGGTCGCGAAATCTCAGAAGTGACGTCTCGCCAAAGAGCCGAGGCAGAAATTGTTGCGCAGCAGGAACGACAAAGAAGCGAGACAGCGAGAATCACGGCGGACGAAGAGATTTCCATCGCAGACGAAAACCGCATGCGGTCAATCATCGTGGCAGCTAAAAATAAAGAGCGCACGGATGCGGTGGAGACCGAACGCGTTGAAAAGGATCGTGGGTTGGAATACACCGAACGCGAACGCGTCGTGACCCTGGCCGAGATCGAAAAAGAAAAAGCCGTCGAAATCGAGAAGAAAAATATCCAAGAGGTCATCCGCCAACGCGTCATGGTCGAACGGGAAGTTGTTGAAGAAGAGGAAAAAATCAAAGACACCCGCGAATTCGCGTCGGCTGATCGTAAAAAGAGAGTCGCCGTGACCGCTGCGGAAGAAACTGCCCAACAACAATTAGTAAGCGAAGTTCAGGCAGCGAAAGCGGATAAACAATCCGCCGAATTGCATGCCGAAAAGGTTGTCATTGAGGCCGAAGCCCATCGCGAAGCCTCCCTTAAAGAGACCGAGGCCAAGAAGGCATTAGCCGAAGCAACCCAAGCGGAGACAGCCGCCACCGGACTCGGCGAAGCGCAGGTCAAAGTTGCCATGGCAGACGCCATTGAAAAAGAAGGGGAAGCCGAAGCCAGCGTTATGCAACTGAAGTTCTCTGCTGATGCCAAGGGCATCACGCAGAAAGCCGAAGCCATGAAATTATTCGATGGTGTCGGGCGTGAGCATGAAGAGTACAAACTGCAACTCAACAAAGATCTAGAAGTCGAACTGCAGGCCATTGACGCACAACGCGAAATTGCAGAAGCCCAAGCGGCGATGGTTGCTGAGTCCCTTAAATCGGCAAACATCGATATTGTCGGGGGCGACAACCAGTTCTTCGAGAGCATCGTGAAATCCATCACGGCTGGGAAACAAGTGGACCGTTTGATTGAAGGCAGCCGCACGTTGACCGATGTTAAACGCACTTTTTTCAACGGCGATCCCGATGAATTCAAAGGCCAAATGCAACATTATGTCGATATGTTTGGCATGACGAGTGGCGACATCAAGAACCTCAGTATTGCCGCATTAGTGGGGCAATTCATGAGTCAAACCACGGATTCTAATATCCTAGGCCAATTGGAAAACCTGATGGGCGCGGCCAAATCCTTGGGCTTGGCAGACAAAAAAGCCTCGACGCTTAAATTGGCCAACCAGTCAAACACTTAATTAATCCAGGGAGCAGGCTCGTTCGATGATGGAGCGAGCCTACCTTCTGTTGGCAGTGCATCCGGTCACGCCTCTTTCTCGTTGCTGTATGCCGCCACGTTTTTGATCCTGCATCATATTTTTTGATCCTGTGTCGCCTTTAAGTGCGATGCGGCAGTATTGTTCCCGTGTCTTGTTTTCAATTCCCTCAACCCAACTCCGTCGTTTTTCTATGTCCGATGCCAACGACCCGGTAGCAACTCCTGATTCCCGCGCCCCGGCGGCCGCTGAGAATTCCGGACTGGAAAGAGGAACCTACGAAATCATTCGTGGGCGCCTCGACTCCTACGCGACGGAATTGAAAACACGGCTGGAGCAATTAAATGCCCAGCGGCGAGAGGTTTTTGGATCCATCCCAACGGAATTGCTGTCCACGGACCGGATTTCCACCACCCACAATTGTCTCGCTCAGGATCTCATCCCGATTGGGAATCAGTTTGTCTTTGGCTTTAACGTTACCATTGGGTTAAAGAGTGAAACTCGCGCAGCGGATGTGTTTGCCGTCTTCCGAATTGACGAAAACGAAAAACTACATGCCGACAGTCTGGATCTTATTAGCGACCCCAATTTCGAACACGATTTCGGGCAGCTCTACAAATACTACAAGAACGCAAGATTCGCCAAGTTTCAGCAAATTGGGCCCCATCTTTACATGGTTTTCCAGGTCGGAGAATCGGCTCGCGACATCAAGACGTTTAAGTGGGAACTGCAAGATACCCAGCTCAAGTACATCGATAATCGCAGCGATCATGAAGCGGTTTTCCCCTCGCAATATGAATTTGAGTGGAAACGCACGCATCGCGACTTGCACCGCAGCGGGCAACACCCTCACATTTCTATCGAGGATCGGGTTTTTGTCGAAACGGTTGGCGGCGATCTAACCATCAAGATTGAAGACAATACTAATGACGGTCTTGGAATCTACCGGGAACCGGTCGCTGATCCCGATCAGACTTTGGATGATGCGGAGATTTTTTACGCAGCGATTGGCAATCTAATCCTCTTGAAAATTCGCCCCTTCAAAGAAGACACTTATCGATATTTTGTTTTCAATGAGAAACTACAAACCGTCACACGCCTCGATTCTCTAGCCAGCGCATGTATTTTGCTGCCCGAAGATCACGGCCTGATCTTCTCCAACGGCTACTATTTGCAAAGCGGTGAGAACAAAACCTTTCCCACGGAGTCGACCGACTTGCTGTTTGAAAAACGGATAACTTCTCCCAACGGCGAAGACTTTCTGTTTGTGTTTTACAGTGTCAAATCAAGCACTTACGTGTTGTTGCCTTACAACATGATTGAACAGCAGGTAGAGACGCCCATCCACTGTAATGGATATTCTATTTTCCCCAACGGTCACGTGATTTATTTCAGGGGAGAGGTCAGCCCCCAAAAACATCATGCCGTTCAAATTTGGCAAACCCCGTTCACGGAAGCCGAAACTGCGGCCAATAACCAATCCGATTCCTACCTCTACAAAATTGGCAACCGGGATGTCGTTCGCGGCATGTCCGAATGTCACGAAATCATCAATCTCGTCCAACGCGAAGAAGCCTATTCTGAAATCTATGTGGACTTGGTCCAAAAGACCGACGATGTATTGGATTCTTATTTCTGGATTAATCACGAGGGCGCATTTGAGCTTGGTCAGACCATTGCTGACATTCGCGACACCGCCAACGCCGCTGTCGACGAATTTGAAAAAGTCCGGCGAATCCGACACAACACACTGGAACAAACCAATCTCGTCGGCAAGGAAGTTCGACAGGTACTCACCGACTCCACGCGAAGTGTTTGGCGTACCATCGACGAATATGTCGACGCCCTTTCCAAACTCCGCTCCAGTCGCGGAAAGGTAATCACTCTTCGCGACTTAAAGTATGTCGATCTGACGATCATTGACCAACTCGAAGACGAGCTCAAACAGCAAACCGAAAAGCTGTCCAAAGACTGCGTCAGATTCTTGCTTCAAGCTGATTCGTTAGCGCCCTACGTCGATCGAGTTAGCCAGCAGAGTTCGCAGATCGACTCGCTGGAAACCGTAGCGAAAGCCCAGAAATTAGATGCAGAAATTGGTGACGGAGCAAACCAATTAGAGATGCTGATCGATATTGTCAGCAATCTGAAAATCGATGATGCCACTCAACGCACACAAATCATTGATGAAATCTCAGCGATTTATTCGCAAATAAACAAAACTCGCGCGCAACTGAAAAACAAAATCAAGTCGTTGATGTCTTCCGAAGGCGCAGCGGAATTCAGCTCTCAACTTAAACTCCTCTCTCAGGCAGTCGTAAATTATCTGGATGTTTGCGACACCCCCGGTCGCTGCGACGAGTACCTCACCAAAATGATGGTACAGGTTGAAGAGCTGGAAGGTCGATTCGCCGAATTTGACGAGTTTGTAATACAACTAGCCGATAAACGGGACGAAATCTACGCTGCTTTCGACTCTAAGAAACTGCAATTAGTCGAATCCAGAAATCGCCGCGCGACGTCGTTAGCAACTGCTGCCGATCGCATCCTCAAAGGCATCGCCACAAGGATCGGCAATCTGAATTCGGTAAACGAAATCAACAGTTATTTCGCATCCGACTTGATGATCGAAAAGGTCCGCGACCTGATCCTGCAACTACAGGAACTAGAAGAATCCGTTAAAGTCGACGATATCCAGAGTCGCTTGAAAACGACTCGGGAAGATGCCGTTCGACAGTTGCAGGATAAGAACGAGTTGTTTGTCGACGGGCAGAACTTGATCAAGCTTGGCAAGCACCAATTTACGGTCAATGTCCAGCCTTTGGATCTGTCTGCGGTTGTCAAAGACGAACGCATGTTTTTTCATCTCACGGGTACAAACTACTTTGAGGAAATAGAATCGCCCGCCATTAACGCGCACCGCGAAATATGGAGCCAAGCGATCGTTTCTGAAAACCGTGACGTTTACCGGTCCGAATACCTGGCGTTTATGATGACTCAAGACGCCGAGGTCGCCAAAACCATTGGCGATAACGCCATCGCAAACGCGAAAATCGCCCTGAGTTTCATGTCACCCCGATATAGCGAGGGTTATATCAAAGGGGTCCACGACCATGATGCCGGGTTGATTCTTCAAGGACATCTGCATTTGCGGGAGCAACTGGGACTGTTGAAATATGGAGATTTCGCAAGGGCGGTCGCCACCATCTTTTGGTGCAACTTGGAGACTCAAACTGCCGCACGTACTCGACTGTCTGCACAAATCAAATCCCTCGGGAGTGCGTTTCAGTTATTCGGAAACACGGAGGGGCGAAATCGTTTGGTCCAGAGCATGACCAAGGAAATCGAACCACTCCGCCAGCAACTAAACCTGGGGAACGCCGGAGACTCCCTGCAGGCCGCTGGGTACCTTTTCGATGAAGTTTCCACGGAACATTCTCATGCTCACGCTAACGCAATAGACCTTGCCAAAGCCCTGCAGACCTACCTTAAAAAAGAGGGTTTGGAAAAAGCATTTCAACAGCAGTTAAAAGCTCTCGATTCCCCGTTGGATCGATTCCAAATTGTCCAACAATGGCTCATCGGGTTTGCGAACAAATCTGGCGCGGCTCAAGAAACCCCCAACGCTGAACTGGGTGTTATCGCAGAATCGGCAGGCATTATCGTGGACGGGTCCGTTACCCAACGCCTGGCCCTACAAGGAAAGACGGTTGTTAAGATTGAAAAGATGCTGGGTGATCACCCACGTGTGAAGGATAGCGTTTATCAACTTGAGTTTAATGACTTTGAAAAACGACTGGAAAACTTCAGCACCCAAAAAGTGGATGCCTTCCACAAATATCATGAAGTAAAACATGACGCACTGGAAAATCGGAAATCGGAATTGAGACTGGAAGAGTTCCGCCCGCGCGTGCTCACGTCTTTTGTACGAAACAAGTTAATCAATGATGTGTACCTACCGCTCGTTGGCGACAACCTGGCCAAACAGATTGGCGTTGCCGGCGAAGGGAAACGAACGGACCTCATGGGTTTACTGCTACTGATCTCCCCGCCCGGTTATGGCAAGACCACGTTAATGGAATATATTGCCAATCGTCTGGGCCTGACTTTCATGAAAATTAATGGCCCTGCGATCGGCCATAATGTTACTTCGCTAGATCCCGGCGAGGCGCCCAATGTGAGCGCTCGTGAAGAGGTCGAGAAACTGAACCTCGCTCTGGAGATGGGCGATAACGTGATGATCTACCTGGATGACATTCAACATTGCAATCCGGAGTTCTTACAAAAATTCATTTCATTATGTGATGCGACGCGTCGTATCGAAGGGGTGTTCAAGGGCCGCTCCCGGACCTACGACCTGCGTGGTCGTAAAGTCTGTGTCGTGATGGCAGGTAATCCGTATACCGAAAGCGGCGATAAATTTCAGATCCCAGACATGCTGGCCAACCGCGCGGACACCTACAATCTGGGAGACGTGATTGGCGACCAAGCCGATGTTTTTGAATTGAGCTATCTGGAGAATTGCCTCACGGCCAACGCCACACTCGCTAATCTAAACACCCGTAGCCGCCAAGATATTTACCAAATCATTGACTTGGCGTCAGGAAATGAATCCGCAAACGCAAAATCTATCGAAGGCAATTTCACCGTTGAGGAAATCAACGAATTTGTAGAGGTTATGAAGAAACTTCTGAGAATTCGGGATGTGATTTTGCGAGTCAATCAAGAATACATCGCCTCCGCCGCACAACAGGACGAGTATCGTACGGAACCCTCCTTCAAGTTGCAGGGCTCGTATCGCGACATGAACAAGATGGCAGAGCGCGTGGTGCCCATCATGAATGACGATGAGTTAGACACGTTAATCATTTCGCATTACGAAAATCAGGCGCAAACGTTGACGACCGGTGCCCAGGCCAATCTGCTTAAATTTGCAGAACTCATTGGCAACATGACCCCAGAAGAGCAACAGCGCTGGAACGATATCAAACGCACATTCAAAAGGAATCTGTTGCTCGGTTCTGCTGAAGGTGATGATAAGGTTACGCAAATCATTGCTCAGATGACCACCTTTTCAGAGGGTCTTCACGAAATACGCTCGGCCTTGGATGTTGGTATTCAAAAATTGACGCAAGAAGATGATGGGGAAGAGAATGTATTGGAGACCGCGACGCTGCGACAGGTCGGACACGCGGTAGAACAACTTGGCCAATTCAATAGCACCTTGCAAGGCATAAAGAATTTGCTGGAAACGAGCGTTGAAAATCAGGAACGACCGGCGGCAGACCCAGCAGCATCGGCCGCTCCTTTGGCCGCTCAAAAGATTCAGGTTATCAATAAAGTGCCGCAGGCATTTTCGAACATCATCGAGGCTCAATTCCGCATCCTGCAAACCTGGTTAGCACCCTTGCTAAAATTGGCGGAATCGATGCCTGAGGTCGAAGGATTAGTCAAAGCGACCCGCCTGACGGAAAAACAATACAAACGCATGCTTTCCAAATTCGATGACGAAGAAGACGATGCGGAAGAGGAACAAATAGAGAAACCGCAAAGCACTGGAAAGAAAAAATCGACCCCGCCTAAAAAACGCGCCCCGCGCAAGAAAAAGTCTTAGTCCGAATCGATCCCCCTTGCTGAAGAGCACCGTAGTGCCGACCGATGGAGAACGCTAACATGGCAACATGGCTGACCCGATAGAAAAACACTACGCATCTAACAACCTACTGGAACGCATTTTTGCGGGCCTCGTGATGGCGGGGAAAAATCCGTTTGCCTTGAACGTCGACGATCTTGCTTGCGTCGACGAATTTCACTCACGCGGACGGCAGTCCACGCTTGAGTTAGCAGAACTTGCGACCCCAACTTCCGCCTGCCGGGTTTTAGATATCGGATGTGGACTCGGTGGGTCAGCTCGTTTTCTTGCCGATCGATTTGGGTGCCGCGTGACGGGGATAGATCTTACCCCTGATTACATCGCTGCTGCGACACGACTGAGCGAACTGACGGGTTTGTCCAAACAATGCTCCTGGCATGTCGGCAATGCGACGGAACTACCTTTCGACGATGCCTGTTTCGACCTCATCTGGACGGAACATGCCCAAATGAATATTCAAAACAAACCCGCCTTTTATGAAGAAATTTTCCGGGTTTTGAAGCCTGACGGTCGCTTCGCTTTCCACGATGCCTTCGCCGGTTCGGCTCTACCCACTTTCCCCGTACCTTGGGCCGAGGATCCAGCAATCAGTTTTCTGGTTTCTCAAGAAGCCGCCCGGTCATTGATTCAGTCCACCGGCCTGCAAATCGAAGCCTGGGTCGAGCAAAGCGAACTGACGGCGTCGGCATTCGAAAAAAACCTGCAAAATCTGGCCACGGACACTTTGTCACCTCTGGGTTTGCATTTGCTGATGGGTGATAACGCTTACAAAAAAATTCGCAACCATCTGCAAAACATGCAGCTTGGGAAAATTACCATTGCCATGGGTTTGGCCATCAAGCACGGACCCGCCGCGGCCTAATGCCGGCAACCCAAACAAATTCCCAACCTTGCGACGGGGCCTAATCGCCCCGTAAAAGTCACAAGTTACGACTTTACTCTTCTCTGCACTGCCCTACGGTGTTTGTGTTAGGAACAGTGAACCTCTCGAATTTCGTTCACCCCCCGTTTCTGTAAGGCATTTATTTGATGCAGGATTTCGTTTTGCTGCCCCCGTCGCGCGACATTTGATATCTTGTTGTAAAATAAGTTGAACGACTATTTGCATTCTTGCCCTCTGATTTCATATGCCCGCCAAAACGACTTTTGTGACAATCATCCTGATCGGCTTTTGCTCCGCTTCTGGGCTGCTTTCGGCGGCCCCGCAAACCACCGATGCGGAGGTCAATTTCAGCAGAGATATTCGTCCACTCTTGTCGAATACCTGTTTCAAATGCCATGGTCCGGATGCCAACACGCGAGAGGCCGGTTTACGCCTCGATTCCCAAGCGAGTGCCATTGAGGAAAGTGGTGCGATCATCGCTGGAGACAGTGACGCGAGCGAACTTTTTCAGCGACTGATCTCGGATGACCCCGATACCCTTATGCCGCCACCGGAGTCAGGGCGTTCGCTGACACCCGAACAAATTGAATTAATTCGCAAGTGGATCGACCAAGGAGCGTCTTGGGGAAACCACTGGTCACTGGTTCCACCTCAGCAAACCGTCCCACCACCCGTCGACCTGCCTTGGAAAAGGAATCAGATTGACGCTTTCGTCATGCATCGCCTTAAAGAAAATGGCATGCAACCATCAGTCGAAGCCGACCGCCGGACCTTGGCACGTCGTGTCGCTTTGGATTTAACCGGCCTCCCCCCCTCGGCTGACCAATTAGCCGCATTCCTGGACGATCCATCTCCCACAGCCTATGAGCGCTATGTTGACCAACTGATCGCATCGCTCCAGTATGGCGAACACATGGCACGACACTGGCTGGACGTTGTACGTTACGGAGACACTCATGGCTTGCATTTGGATAATTACCGTGAGCATTGGCCATATCGCGATTGGATCATCAACGCCTTCAATCAAAACAAACCCTATGATCAGTTTTCTATCGAGCAACTCGCCGGAGATCTGCTGGAAGAACCGACGCGCGATCAATTAATCGCCACCGGTTTCAACCGCTCTCACGTAACGACCGCCGAAGGTGGCTCGATCAAGGAAGAGGTCAAGGTCCGCAATGTGGTGGACCGCACATCGACCTTTGGCACCGTTTTTCTCGGCATGACGCTGGGCTGTGCGCAATGTCATGACCACAAATTTGATCCCATCTCTCAGCGCGAATTTTATTCTCTTTTCGCATACTTCAATAGTTTGGATGGCGATCCCATGGACGGAAACGTCAAAGATCACCAACCTTCAATGCTCGTTGGCAGTGAAGAAGAACTGAATACGGTAAAAACACTCGACGCACAGGCCGACGAACTCAAGCGGTCGATAACAACGCTCGTCGAACAATGGAAATATAACGAACCCGACGATCCTCCCGCCGTCGATCCGCAGCCTGTCCAAGAACTTTGGATTGACGATACGCTTCCCAAAAGCGGCATCTCCGAGGGCGCTTGGACACCCACCGCCGCGGGAGGTCCCGTGCAGATGGGAGCCGTCTCCTTTGTCCATAAAGCGACAGGTAATCAACAGTATTTTTTGCAAAACGTCGAGCAACCCTGGGAAATAAACGACCAAGACGAACTATTCGCTTATGTCTTTTTGGACCCCCAAGATCCCCCCCGTGAAATCATGTTGCAATGGAATGATGGGACTTGGGAGCATCGAGCCATTTGGGGTGAAAACCTGATTGAATGGGGCACCAAGAATTCTCCCGCACGTTTATTTATGGGCCCGCTACCTGAGTTAGGGAAATGGGTTCGTATCGCCGTCCCTGCCGCCGAGGTGAACCTGGCTACCGGAGCACAAGTAAACGGAGTGGCATTGACCCAGTATGACGGAACGGTGCACTGGGATGCCGTGGGTAAATTGAGTCATGTCCCCCCCTTTCCCGCCAACCGCTCACTGCGTGACTGGATTGACGAATCCATTGCCGACCAAGGTAAGCGGTTGCCTGCTCCTTTGCAGAAAATCATCACTCAAGATCGTGAGAAATGGACCGAAGTCGAACTGGCACAACTACGCAAACATTTTATTCGTAACATTTACGCCGACGCGCAAACTGTTATCGAGCCGATAGAACGGCAAAGCCAATCGCTGGTCAAACAACGCGATGAGCTAAAATCCAAATTACCCAGCACACTCATTTTTCGCGAAACAGAGCAACCCAAAGAGGCTTTTGTTCTGGAGCGTGGCGCTTACGACCAGCCGAAAGAAAAAGTTGAGCGTGCGGTACCAGCAACCTTCCCTCCCATTCCGGAGGGCCAAAAAAATGATCGTTTAGCGTTGGCACGCTGGTTGTTTACCGACCAACACCCGCTTACCGCAAGGGTAACCGTCAATCGTTTTTGGCAACAAGTCTTTGGTGTGGGTTTAGTAGAAACCTCGGAAGATTTTGGAGCCCAAGGCACGTTCCCGACCCACCCGGACTTGCTCGATTATCTGGCATTGGATTTTCAGAAGCACGGCTGGGATGTCAAACGTTTGCTGAAGCAAATGGTCATGTCAGCGGCGTACCGACAAAACTCGGCAGCCTCATCCGAAGCGATCGCTGAGGACCCGGCCAATCAATTATTAGCCAGAGGTAAACGGTACCGATTGGACGCGGAAGTGATTCGCGATCAGGCACTTGCGGTCAGCGGTTTGTTAGTGGAGTCCGTCGGCGGCCCCAGTGTAAAGCCACCCCAACCGGATGGATTGTGGTTTGTGGTGGGTTACTCGGGCTCCAATACCGTACGCTTCAAGAAAGATATGGGAGCGGATAAAGTCCACCGGCGGAGTCTTTACACATTTTGGAAACGCACGGCACCGGCCCCGCAAATGAACATTTTGGATGCCCCTTCGCGAGAGACGTGTACGGTGCGACGCGAGCGTACGAATACGCCATTGCAGGCGTTGATGTTGATGAATGACCCCCAATTTGTGGAAGCGGCACGGCACCTGGCGCAGGCCACGTTGGACACCCCGGATGCCAATCCGGAGCAACGCATTCAATGGATGTTTCAACGTTGCTTGGCACGACCCGCCCGCGCGGACGAATTAAAAACCATTCTCTCGGCCTCGGTTGTTTGGTTGCAGCAGTTCCGTGAAAACCCAGAACGCGCAAAACAATTAATATCCATTGGCGAACAACCGGCCTCGGATAAATACAATCCCGCTGAGCTCGCGGCCTGGACCATGGTTGCCAACTTGCTGCTCAATATGGACGAATTTTTGACCAAAAACTAAGGGAGATTTTTGGGTCCGCCCATAAATCCATCGCATATGAATCCAATTGACCGATACTTGCAACTCGAAACCCGCCGCCAGTTCTTCTCCCGGGGGGCCATGGGTTTAGGCGCAGCGGCCTTGACCAGCCTGCTGCCGCGTGGATTGCAGGGCGCCACCGGTACTCCCGAGGAATTGGGACTACCCGGCTTGCCGCACTTTGCACCCAAAGCGAAACGGGCGATCTATCTATTCATGTCAGGAGCGCCTTCGCAATTAGACATGTTCGATTACAAACCGGGGATGGCGGATTGGTTCGACAAAGAGTTACCCGAATCTATTCGCAATGGACAACGCCTAACAACCATGACCTCCGGGCAAAGTCGCTTTCCAGTCGCGCCCTCCATTTACAATTTTGAGAAAGTAGACAACGGCCACGACGGAGCATGGATTAGCGAATTGCTTCCCCACCACAAAACCATTGCCGGTGATATTGCTATCGTAAAAAGCGTTTTCACCGAAGCCATTAATCATGACCCAGCCATCACTTATATCTGCACCGGTGATCAATTGCCCGGTAAAGCAAGTTTGGGTTCCTGGCTGAGCTATGGTCTGGGCAGTGAGAATGAAAACTTGCCATCGTTTGTCGTATTGAACTCCACCTGGACGGGTCGGAAAGAAGCCCAAGCACTTTACAACCGATTATGGGGCAGTGGTTTCTTACCCTCGCAACACCAAGGCGTGTTGATGCGAACGGGCAAAGATCCGGTGTTGTTCCTGCGTAACCCAGAAGGCGTGGACGCCAAAATGCGTCGCAAAATGCTGGATTCATTAAATCAGCTGAACCAAGGAACATTCGATAATTTTGGTGACCCCGAAATTCAAACACGAATCGCCCAATACGAGATGGCATTCCGGATGCAAACCAGCGTTCCGGACCTCGTTGACATATCGGGCGAGTCGGCTAAGACGCTGGAAATGTATGGTCCCGATGTCAATAAGCCGGGTACCTTGGCGTACAACTGCCTGCAAGCTCGGCGCTTGGCCGAGCGGGGCGTGCGATTCACTCAGATCTTTCACCGTGGCTGGGATCAACACGGAAACTTACCAGTCGATTTACCTAACAACTGCCGTGACCTTGACCAGCCTGCCGCCGCCCTGATTAAAGACCTGAAGCAGCGTGGGATGCTGGACGATACGCTCGTAATTTGGGGTGGTGAATTTGGGCGAACGATCTATTGCCAGGGTAAATTGACCAAGGAGACCTATGGCCGCGATCATCATCCACGCTGCTTTACCATGTGGATGGCTGGGGCCGGTATCAAACCCGGGATTGTTTACGGCGACACCGATGAATTTGGCTACAACGTCACCGAGAATCCGGTGCACATTCATGAGTTGAACGCCACCATTCTTCATCAGCTGGGAATCGACGCTGAAAAGTTCGTCTATCAAAATCAGGGATTAGATCAGCGCCTGATTGGTGTCGAGCCGGCAAAGCCAGTCCGAGACATCATGATCTAATCCGCTGATAATCCGGCATTTCCGCCAAATCCTCGCGATAAAAGTGGCAACACACCCCCTTCCGTTTTTCCTTCAACGCATTGAAATTAATGCCTTCAGGGATTTTCCACTTTCTACGGAACCGTCATGGACCATCAAGAAGCTTTCGACCAACTGACTCAACACGTGCGCAAAACCAAGATGCTTGGTTCGATCAATGAGTTATTGGAATGGGATCAACAAACCATGATGCCGCCAACGGGAGCCGCGTACCGCAGCGAACAAGCGAAATGGTTGGCTGGCGAAATACACCAACGGGAAACGGATCCGCGCATCGGCGAGTGGCTGCAATTGCTCCAGACCAGCGATTTGGCAACCGAGCCAGACTCGGATACCGGGTCCACCATTCGAGAACTCTTTCACCAATACGAAAAAAAGCGAAAACTGCCCTTGGATCTGGTGCAGCACCAGGCCATGCTGCATTCGCGTGGTCAACAAATTTGGATTAAGGCGAGACAGGAAAACGATTACGCCTCGTTTGCCCCAACGCTCAAAGAAATCTTTCAATTGAAACGTGAAGAAGCTCAAGCAACTTACAACTCTGACTGCCTGTATGATGCCCTGTTAGACGATTACGAGCCGGGTGCCAAGACAGCCAGCGTTCGTCAAGCATTGGAGCAATTGCGGGACGGCCTAGTGCCCTTAATCGCAGTCGCTAAAGAAAACCAGCCTCGGGGAAATGCCGCGGCACTGGCGGCCAGCAATTTCCCGGCTCGGCAACAAAAAGCTTTTGCGGAGCTCGCAACATCCTCGATAGGATTTGATTACCAACGCGGTCGTCTGGATACCGCAGCGCACCCATTTTGTTCCGAGATGGGACCGAATGATTGCCGCATCACCACACGGTACGATGAAGGCAATTTCAGCTCCGCATTTTTTGGTTGCCTACACGAGGCTGGGCATGGGTTGTACGAACAAGGCTTGCGGGCCGACATGTACGGCTTGCCACCAGGAAGTTACTGCAGCCTGGGGATCCATGAATCACAATCGAGGCTTTGGGAAAATTTGGTCGGTCGCAGCCAAGGTTTTTGGAGTCATTTTTTACCGATCGCTCAAAAGCATTTCCCCGGTTGCTTCGAGAACATGAGCGCCGTGGATATGTACTGGTCTGTGAATCGCCTCCGCCCTTCCCTGATCCGTGTCGAGGCCGATGAGATCACCTATAACCTGCACATCATCATCCGCTTTGAACTGGAACAGGCACTACTGCAACAGGAGCTATCCGTTGATGATTTACCGACGGCCTGGAATCAAAAGTACAGCGACTATCTGGATATTACTCCCCAAGATGACCGCGACGGAGTGCTACAGGACATTCACTGGAGTGCCGGGTTGGTGGGTTATTTCCCCACGTATTCTCTGGGAAATATCTTCGCAAGTATGCTCTTTCAAACTGCGAATTCGGAACTAGGTTGCCAAGAAACGCATTTTGCAGAGGGCAGATTTACCGACTTACTGAATTGGTTACAAAGCAACGTTTACCGACGTGGAAACCAACTTCGTTCGGATAATCTAATGAAAGAGGTCACCGGCAGCTCGATTGATCATTCCCCGCTAATTGAACATCTGACCCATAAGACCCAAGCCGTCTATTCTCCGATCAATTAATTCATGGGCCAGCTGCCGAAGAAACGGCAGGCGGAAAGGGCGATCCGTTGCTATAATTGAGTGACTGACTGCCACCCTCCATTAGATGAGCCATGAACCCTTCCACTGATATTCCGAATTCGCAAGATCCTGTTTCTTGTCCCAAGTGCGAGCAAACTTTCCAAATACCGAAAGGTCTCGAGGCGGATGGGTCTTTAGCTTGCCCACATTGTGCCGGCGAAATCACCGTGGAAGAAATACTCGCTACGGCGGGTTCCTCTGCAGCTTTCAAGACCGCGAAATCTTCCCCCGATACCACAGATCCAGTAATCATAGAAACGGATAATCGAGGAGCGACCCGCGCCTTTGACGAAGGCAATTTCGTAATTCCCAAACCGTTGAAAACCGCAACACGCCGTCAGGGTAATCGACCGACCGTGAAAAAACGGGAGCTGAGTGAAAAAAAGGTATTTGGCAAATCCAAACGTCGCCGGTCTAAGAAACGTAAGAGCTATGAACCGGCTACCGGCTCCGAAATAATCAAGATCATTTTTGGTGGAATCCTTGCACTTCCCATCGCCCAGCTAATTCTCTGGTGGGGCTTCCAACAGGACCCACTGCAATTGGCCGAACCGGTCAGCAAAGTTATTCCTTTGATCGTGCCGCCAAAAATGCAGGCCAAGCCTGAAATTGAGACCTTTGGGCCGGAGCAAGATATCAACAAGGACTTACCACCGACTCAGCGATTGAATGATTTCAAAATCCCAAAGAGTCTATCTCAGTAGATGGCGGGGAAATATTGAAACGGTTTTCGCAAAACCATGCGACGAACCAGCCAACGGCGGTTCAATCAGAAAACTGAATACGGGTCTTTTCGATATCGACAATTCTCTTTAGGAATGCGTCCACAATGACAGGATCGAAACGACGTCCGATTTCTTCCTTCATGATTCCTAGAGACTTTTCAATTGGAAAAGCGGCTTTGTAAGGGCGTTCGCTAGAAAGTGCGTCATAAACATCCGCTACGGCAGTAATACGCCCTTCGATGGGAATCCGATCACCAATCAAACCCTTTGGATAACCCTTTCCATCCCAGTTTTCGTGATGGGTCTTGGCAATATTTGCCGCCATGATCAACAAGGTTGCAGGCTCTTTTTGATCATTTGAGTTGGCCTCGTTGGAACGCCGCGTTATCAATTCTAATTCATGTTCGGCCAGCGGCTCAATGATCGAACAGCCAAGATTGCAATGCAATTGCATCTTTTCAAAGGCCTCGGCGGAGAGCTTTCCTGGATTCAGCAAGATGGAATCCGGTACACCGATCTTACCGACATCGTGCAACTGGGCGGCCAGCTCAATCCGATGGCAATATTCTGCCGGGAAACCTAACTCTTGGGCAATGATTGAACAGTACTTGCCGACTCGCACAACGTGTTTCCCAGTGTCGTTATCTCGAAATTCTGCGGCTTTAGCCAAGCCATGAATAATTTGCTCTCGCGATGACTCCAGTTCAGCGGTTCGATCGTTAACCTTGCGAGCCAATTCTTCCGCGTACACCTGCAGGTGATCTTGATGCGCTTTCACCAGCAACGCATTTCGAACTCGCAGACATAAATCAATGGGATCGAGTGGTTTGCGAAGTATATCTGTCGCTCCTAACTCTAATGCCGTTAGCTTCGTTTCCGCGTCGTCACTCGCCGTCAAAATGATAAAAGGAATGAATTGAACCGATTCGATTTTTTGTCGCGTCTGCAAAATTTCCAAGCCCGAAACTCCAGGCATCATAATGTCGAGCAAAACAAGATCCGGCTGCTCGGAATTGATCATTTGCATGG
Source organism: uncultured Pirellulaceae bacterium (assembly GCA_905480235.1). Classification (GTDB taxonomy): domain Bacteria; phylum Planctomycetota; class Planctomycetia; order Pirellulales; family Pirellulaceae; genus CAJQPP01. The sequence goes on along the minus strand of CAJQPP010000022.1, from coordinate 22,518 downwards.
CATTTTGAGAATTCGTTACAGGAACGAAATCGGAATACCCGGATGACTTCAAGAATTGCTGAACAATACGAACCAACAACGGTTCGTCATCGATAATCATAATCTTGGATGATTTTACTTTTTCAATGCTTTCATCCAGCTTGATGGGTCGAGCATTGGCCGCAGGACCGGTGATACACTCAGCCGTGTAATTTGGATTCACACATGAATTTTGAATAGCCATTGCTTAACACCCCGGCGTCATCTGAATCCGGGGAATATCAATCAGCTTATGAAGTCGATCGATTTCAGTAATGCTCTCACGAATCGCGCCGGATTGCCGTTTTTTGGCTGCTGCTTCGAGATCACAGGATGCTTCAAAAAACTGCGGGAAACCAACCGTACCAGCCGATCCCTTTAACCAGTGTGCCAACTCCGCAAGTTCATCGTACTGGTTGTTGGCAAAGCCACAGTGCATCCGAACAATTTTATTTTTCAGGGTGTCGACAAAATCAACAACAATTTTTCGAATTTCGGGCTCATCCATTGGCAGCTCAGAATGAATGCGCTCTTGCTCGGGTTGAGGTGCGTGTTCTGTCACAACCTCTTCGTCGTCACCTTTAAGTGTTTGCCAAAGACGGCCTGATTCATCAAACGCAGTGTTTTGAATACGAGCCAATTGCTCGTCAATTATGGAAACGTCTTTTTGTTTCAAACTTTCTATCAACAACAACAACTCATTCGCTGTTTTCTTCCGCCCAAAAACCACTGCTGCTTCGTAAAGCTCATCACAAATTTCTCGTAAGCCATCGCAATCCTCCGGTTCATGTGATATCGAAAGGGCGCCCATACCCACCTTGAGGACTTCTTGGAAACCAAACGTCTCATTTCTAACGATGGGTTTCGATTTCGATGGATCCGCATGGCTCTCTTTTTGATCTTGCGTTTCGACCTGGAGAACGGGCTTACTCACGGCCAGCGATTTAACCACCGCTTCAAAAAGTTTGTCCATATCGATTGGCTTTGACAGGAACGCGGAACAACCAACGTCCAGACATTTCTGCTCATCGCCCTGCATGGCATTGGCGGTCAACGCCAGAATAGGTTTTTTAAAACCAAGGTGCCTGAGTTTACTGGTCGCTTGGTAACCATCCAGAATAGGCATTTGCATATCCATCAGTACCAAATCAACTCGTGTGTCTAATACCGTGTCGATGGCCTCTTGGCCATTCTTGGCTTCCAAAATTTCACAGCCGGCACGCACCAAGAATAAACGGACAAGTTGGCGATTTGCTTCTCCGTCGTCGACAACAAGAATTTTGCAGGGCGGCAATTCATAGTCGGTAAAAGCTGGCTTGGGTTCTGTCCGCACCTTACTGGCGTACTCATCTTGCCCAATCATTTTCACGCCGCTCAAGTCGCCGACATCAATCGCGAAAGAAAAAACACTGCCATTTTCGACGGAACTTTTAACTGTAATGTCGCTGCCCAGTGCCTCAACGATGCGTTGGCAAATAGACAGACCAAGCCCCGTTCCTCCAAACCTTCGAGTAACTGTGTTATCAGCCTGGGTAAAAGGATTGAAGATCTGCTGCATTTGTTCATCGGTCATACCGATTCCTGTGTCGATCACGTCGACAAACAAACGGCTCTGTTTTTGTTCCCCATCTCCATATTTGTCAAATTTGACAGATAGCTTGACGCCGCCTGAACTGGTGAAGCGGATCGCATTCCCAATCAAATTGGTGAGCACCTGTCGCAAACGAACCGGATCCGTATGCAATATTTCCGGAAGTGGTTCGTGGCTCTCGAATGTGAGACTGATATTTTTTTGCCGAGCCCTAACTTGCAGGTCATTAATGATGTCGTTAAACAGCTCGAATGTGTAACATTCGCTGGTTTCCATTTCCATTTTGCCAGCTTCGATTTTCGACAAATCGAGAATGTCATTGATAAGATCGAGTAAATGACGCCCACTAGATTGGATTCTCGAAAGGTATTCGTTTTGTTCTTCTTCGGTTTTAGCGATGCCGCGTTGAAGCAAATCCGTAAACCCGAGGATCGCGTTCATCGGCGTTCGAATTTCATGGCTCATGTTCGCCAAAAACTCACTCTTGGCACGATTGGCCGCATCCGCTGCGTCACGTGATTTTTGGACTTCGATTTTAGCCTTATCCAATTGAGTCACGTTTTCAAAGCAGACCATTACACCTTCGGGTTGTTCGCAGCTGCCGATCGCTTTGCAATTCACCTTGAACGCAGCAGGTTCACATCCGTCTAGCTTTAACCGCAAAATCTTATTGACGACCGTCTTACCGGTCTCGAAGGTTATTTCCCAGGGATAATCGGTGCAGGGATTGTTTTCTTCATCGTACCAATGCAATTCGGAAGGCCGCGTGCCGAGCACCTTGGCGATTGGCATATCGACAATTTGCAAAAAGGATCGATTCGCGAGAACGATTCGCCCCAAATGATTTAATAAAAGTAATCCACCGGTCAAGTTATCCAAGGCGTCACGAACCCGCTTGGGCATGGAGCTCTTGCGATCCAATTGCCGCATCATCACCGAAAGATAAAAAGCAATCGTTATAAAAACACTGGACCCAACAAATCCAGCAAATAAAACCCAAGGCTGCAAAAACCAACGTGAAAATCCCTGCCGGAAAAGTGGTTGAAATTTCAATTCCGCCGTGCCGACTTGCTCACCATCAAATTTAACCGGAATGCGGATTTGACCACTGGTTTTATAATTGGTGCCCGTAGTCCAACCGGAGACATGCCCCGGCGACGCGACGATTAAATCGCCCGACTTGTCACGAAAACCAAGGGAAGTTAGATCAACATTTTCAAGGACAAGTTGCTTCGATATACGTTGCAATTCCGCTTGCCGCTCTTCTTTGAGGAGGCGGGAGGCCGATACCGCAACGGCGGTGGAAAAACTCTTTTGTCCCCGCATGGCGGCTTTATTTGCGTCTGGAATGAAAACCAGTGCCGTCATAATTAACGACATCACGATAATGACGATTCCCATCGTGACGCGAAATCGAGTTGAAATCAGGTTTCGAAACATTGATTTTTAGGAGGGAGGGTACTAACGATTCACAGTGATGAATTAATCAAACATTAAAGGATTGCTTTAAGGCATGACTGGGATTGGCGGGAGCGTCGAAAACAGGAATTTACTTATGGTTAACAAGCTGTCTAAAAACATAGGCTGCAATTAAACGCTCGTTGAACTCTAAGAAACAATGAAGATAAGATTTGACCGAAAAGGTGTCCAAAGTCTTCCAATTCGGCGCAAAGTTGGATTAATCGTTACATACCAACCAGTCGCCAAATATCGGCTCCAAGTATTGGCGTGTGCTTGGGATCCACTTAACCCGGCTCTCGAATTGGCCTGAATAACCCAGTCAACGGTTACGCTGCGTCGCCGCTCAATCCTTGGATTCCGGTGTTAATCGGCGATAGCATCAAAAGCTGTCGTGTTAAACTGTGCCGAATATTTCGAATGTGCCTGCAGTCTTTCCTCGAAAACCGCGGGATCTTGTAATCCGGATAACCGACCGAGGTGTCATGGATCGAAAAAAAGGAACAGATGGTTTAACCGGTTACTTTCTTTATCGTTAGAAAACGCAGTTTCGAAATGTTGAAGTTGGTGTATGAGGGAATTCGACTTTCTTGGTTGGCAACTGCCGCCCTTTGCGCTATTCCTTCGTTAGCGTCTACGCAGCAAGATTCCTCGCCAACCACACAACCGCCCCCCATCCAACTTCGGGCTCCGGTTACCGTCGCCGAACAGGCGATGACAAGCCTCAAAAAGACGGTTGAATTCCACACAAAGCAATCTACGAACCCGGTTTCGAACCCGGTTTCGAAGCAGGAATTCAAGGCAGAAAACACTGAACCAAGATCACCACAGCGGGTGTCCATTTCCCCAGCTGAGGCAACGAAATCCACCGACCAAGCGGAACAGACACCGCCAGATGACGTTCCCAATGATATAAATTCTCCTCCGCCCGCCATGAGAACCGCTTCGCGAAATATTCGATCATTACCCAACATCGAACCCACGCCAGCGGCACCGGTCGAGAATCAGGACGAAGCATCACCAAGGCCGGCGAAAACAGAAGATCGCACACCCACCTCTACCGACAACCGAACAAAACGCACTATCAAATCGTTGCCAGAGATTGGGCCGGAATGGGAAGTCCCAGTGCCTGACCCGCCCCAAAACCTCAACCTCGTTGGCGTGGAGGCGGACGAGCCACAGGCAAGCGATATCGTCCCCAATGAGAACGAGCGAACATCCCCACCCGCTCAACCATCGACCCAATCCATCCAACCATTACCTCCCATGGATCCGGTGTTAGAGGAAAGTCCCCTCGAGGCCCCACGCACTGGACCGCCGGTCACGTCCACGTTCGTCCCCCAGGCGGCCACCGAATCGATCGCAGCCCCACCTCAAGCAAGCCCACCGCCGGCCCTGAATATTAAACTGGTCACCGAATCACCCCAGGATCGCGATCCTAATTCGATGTGGTGGCACGAGAAGGTCATTGAACCGCTTGACCGCAGAGACATTCAACTGATCAATCCAAATGTCCTTTTGCACCACGCGTTACACAATTCTCCGATGATCTTGGCTATCAGCAAAAGTCCTTTGATCCGTCAAACCGCCGTGGGAGAAGCTTGCGGCAAATTTGATCCCGAAATTTTTGTCTTGTCGCAATTCGATGATCGTTTTGACCCCGTCGGCAACACATTGACCACAGGTAATTCCTCCAGTTTCCTTAAAGACCACCTTTGGTCAGGTGATATGGGTGTTCGACGCAAGATGCAAAGTGGTGCCTCGGTTGAAGCTCGCCAACAATTTGGGTTTCAAAATAGCAACAGCAGTTTCTTCCAACCACAAGACCAAGGCACAGCGACGTTGTCGTTAAATTTCGCTCAACCTTTAATGAAGGGGCGCGGGACCGCTTACAATCGCCACCAAATCTTGATTGCCCAATTGGACAGCACGGCATCATGGGACGAATTCGCCAGTCAGTTACAGGATGAATTGACCCAGATCGTAGAAGCTTATTGGACATTGTATTTCCATCGCGCTTTGCTGTTGCAAAAAGAAAACAATGTCATGCGCGGTGAAATCGTTTTACAAAAACTGGAAGCCCGAAGCGGTCTCGACTCCTTGCCCAGCCAAATTGCCCGGGCTCGTTCGGCCGTCCAATTGCGTCGCACCGAACTGGCAAATGCAAGACGCGACATCAAAAATGCCGAAACCAACATTCGAAGATTGATTGGCAGCGTCGAGAACTTTCAGGCCGTCGCGCCCGAGCTTTTGCCAGACGAAGCCCCCAGCTTAATTGAACCCAACCGAGACCTGGGCGTTGTCATCGAACAGGCAATTCAATTGCGACCGGAAATCAAAAGAGCCATTCAACGCGGGAAGATTGCTGCAGTTCAGAAGCGGGTAAGCCAACATGAATTGATGCCGGAACTGAACTTAATATTCAATACCTATGTCTCCGCCCTGCAAGGAGACTCGGACATTCTCGGCGCGTGGGGCGATCAATTTACTGGCTCGACCCCCGGTTATGGTGTGGGATTCGAATTCAACACGCCTTATTACCGACGGGCGGCTCGCAGTGTCAATAAACGGCAGCAGTACTTTCTTGAGCAGGTGCGTCACGAAATTGACCAAACCGTTAACAACGTGGTGGCCGAGGCGCAGATTGCCTGGAGAGAGGTGGATTCAGCCTATCAAACGGTAATCTCAGCTGCAGAGGCGATTACGGCAGCTCGAACTGATCTTTCGCAAAATGAAGCTCGCTGGAATTCCTTCGCCTTAGTCGAAGGTGATTTCTCGGACGGCCAAAACCCAACAACGTTATTGGATCAACTGCTGGATGCCCAGCAAAGACTGTCCAATGCAGAACTCACCTACTCGCAATCTTTGTTGGAATTCAAACGATCGGAAGTGGAGCTAAAACGGGCCACCGGCGAATTATTAAGTCATCAGGAAGTCTCAACTTCTTTAGGCTATTCCGCCCCCATTCAAGCTGGTGAAATCATCCCTACCCCGGCTCCCCGTCCCGTGGGTCTTCCGCCCACTGCGGATTTGCCCATGCCGTCACAAAAGTAGGGCATCCCCGAACTCCGGACGCCCTTGCGAGGCAGTCTGAACAGTCAATTCTATCGCTATTACCGTTACCATCGCTGCCAACGACTGGTCGGGGAATCTGTTTTAGAGTCCCCTCTCCTAGCGACGCTCTTTTCAACAGTCGTGAGCTACCGTTTAACGGGCTGATGGTCAAAAACCATCTGTCTGTGAAACCGAATCGATGTCGAATCCCTTGCGTGGTAGATCCTATGAGCATTCGAATTGCCTGTTCGCTATTGGCGATTTTCCTTTTTGCAAGTCCCGTCAGTACCTACGCACAGATCAATGGCTTCACGCAGCCGTTTCGGGAAATTGACCTCGCAAGCGACGAAACCGGGTCCATCTTTGCGCTGAATGTTGATTCGGGAAGCGTGGTTGAAGCTGGCCAAATCATCGCCCGCTTGGACGATGGGGTGCAAAAACTTCAAGTCGAGCAGGCCAACCATTTATCGCGTTCCAAGAGTGCTCTGGAATCTGCAAGAAAAACCTACGAAAAACGACAACTCATTACCGAAAGAATTCGCGATCTCATCAGTACAGGTCACGCTACCGATAGTGAGTTGATTCGTGCTGATTTGGAAGAAGCCATCGCTCAAGCGAATTACATGGCGGCACAAGAGAATACCATTGGGCATGACATCAATTTACGCAAAGCGGAATTAATGCTGGAACGCCGTTTGATACGAGCACCTTTTGCCGCTGTGGTGGCCAAAGTTCATCGCCGGGAAGGGGAGTTCCTTTCACCGATGAAACCCGAAATTGTACGATTGGTGCAGGTCAATCAATTGTTAGCGATTTTCAACATACCAAGCCACCAAGTCAAATCACTGAAACAGGATCAGACTTTAATCGTCGCTTTCCACGATGGAAACGAGACCAACGGCACGTTGCATGCGATCGGCGTGCAAACGGATGCCGAAAGCGGAACGGTCGAAGTCAAAGTACTTCTCGATAACTCGGCGGGTAATTTTCGCAGCGGCGAGCAATGTTATCTCGACATCAGTTTTTAATAACTTTCCCAAAGCTTCTGTGTCACAATTACCGAACCAATCCGATCCTAACATCGCTGTACCGGTGCCAACATTTCTGCCGCAGGCAGTCTCGGGTGACGTGCGCTCATGCGATATTTCAAGACCCATCGTGGATTGGAGTCGTGAGGTTAGCAGCGCGTCGGATGGTGCGAACAATAAATCTGAGTTACTTCGCAACCTAGGCAAGGTACTCAACACATCCGGATGCCTTGGTCTATGGATTGTCAAACGCAATTCCGACGAGGCCTGGTCTCAGCCAATCAATTTGTTGGGAGATGACGAGACGCTGGGAACTCCCATACGGCACGTGATCCAGAGCGTCGCCCTCAACGTCAGTCGCGATGGCCATATTCAATCTGGGGAGCCCGAGGGTTTGCCCGGATATGTTTTGATAGGCGCTCCGATTGAATCGAACGACTCCATTTCCGATGTACTGGTCGCCCTCTATCCTTCATCGCATCCCAAGGACCTGCCATTTGAGTGGTCATTTTCGAAAGTTGTGGATACTATTTCGAAGTGGCAAATGCAGCAGTTTGCGAAGCTCTCCCAAGACCAAATTGCAAATCTATCCAGCTTTGTAAACATGTCGGCGGCTATTAACCGCACTGACAACCAGCTCGACGCTGCTGTCACGCTCGTCAACGAGTTAAATGTTGCGATCGACACCGGTCTGGTGGCGTTACTTTTGAAATCTGGCAGCAGTGAGCGCTTTAAGATCGCTGCCATGTCAGGGGTAGAATTTTTCGATCGCAATGCGGCAACCACACAAACCATAGAATCCTCGATTCTGGGGCTCCAGGACCAACCGACTTTTTGGTCATCTATTAAATCGACCGATACCCCGCACGATACCGAATCTCATATCAATCTGCAAAATTTCTGTCAGTCCATGGAACTACCTGGTTGCGCGGCGTTACCACTGCATGATCTCGAGAAAAACATTTTTGGCTGGCTATTGATCGGATTAAAAACCGAACAATGCAACGAAGAAAAAACCGAAATACAGTTCTTACGAATTTCTAAATTAGTGGCCGGTCATCTGGAAACCGTTTTGCGTGCCCAACGGCCCATCTCGCGAACGTTGCTGGACAACACATTAACGACACTCAAAAAGAACTCGGTTCGCAAGTTCGCCATGCTGATCGCTTTGGGCATCATCATTCTTTGCATTCCCTTTACCTATAAGATTCCTTGTGACTGTCAATTGGAACTAACGCGACGGCGGTTCGTGGCAGCGCCCTACGAAGGCCTTTTGGAAAAAACCATCGTCGAGAATGGCGATATCGTTACCCAAGGGCAACCGCTCGCTCGAATGGATGCCAGCCATTTAAGGATGGAAATGTCTAGCTTGCAAGCTGACTTGGAACGAGAACGAAAGAAAAGAGACTCCGCCCTGGCTCGCCGCAACGTGGCAGAATCTCAAATTGCCAGCTCGGAGATGAAACGCCTTTCAGCAGAAATCGCCATCATTTCCAAACGACTATCGCATACCGAAATTCGCAGTCCTATCGATGGCGTAATTATCAGCGGTGACTTGGACAAAGCCGAGGGTGCTCCATTGGAAACAGGGCAGAACCTGTTTGAAGTTGGCCCTCTTGAAAAGATGTTGGTGGAAATCCTGATTCCTGAAAATGAAATTCAGCATGTGGCTGCTGGCATGCCGGTGCATTTCGAATTCAATGCATTTCCCTTTGAAACCTTCACGGGCGAAATCGAGAAAATCCATCCTCGAGCCGAAGTGCTTGACCAGCAATGTGTTTTCGTGGCACACGTGCAATTAGATAACGAATCAGGACAATTAAGGCCCGGTCTTAAAGGTCGCGCAAAAATAATGGGAGCCACACACTCTCTCGGCTGGAATCTCTTTCATGGCGTCTGGGAAAATGCCCGCAAAGTATTGATCTGGTGAAGCAACCATGAAACGCCCGTCAAACGAACAATCCCCAGCAACTGGCTCCCAACTCAAAAACGGCCCCTGGCAATCATGCGCCCCTGCTCTGCGAAGCGAATTGAGTATTGATCTACGTGAAGACAATGGAAGATTAGTAGCGTTCATTGAAGATCCGATCCGCTCACGCTTTTTTCAAGTGGGGCATCGGGAATATCAATTTATTATGCTGTTGGACGGAAACCGACAGTTACCTGAAATCGTGGAGCTCATGCAAAAGCATCGTGACTTTCCTCAATTTGACGACACCACCGCTACTAAAATCTGTCAGTGGCTGTCGAATACGAATTTGTTGGATACACCAACTGCAAATCGCACCGACCAGCTGCGAAAAGCTGCTCAGGCAAAAGCCAACCAAAAACTGATTGCTTTTTTGAACCCGGTCAGTTTCCGCGTCAATCTAATTAACCCAGACCGATCTTTAGCACGCATCACTCCCTACTTGAAGCACCTGTTTTCCAGCTGGATGTTTATCATTTGGGTCTTACTCGGTGCGTACGCCTGCACGCTGGTCTTTGCTGACTACGATCGATTTTGTAACGCATCGGCGGGAATTTTGGCGACGGACCGCTGGTTATGGCTATTTGCTATTTGGGTTGGTTTGAAACTCATCCACGAAACGGCTCATGGAGTCGCCTGTCAAAAGTACGGTGGTGAGGTCCCCGAGGCCGGAATCTTGATGCTGCTCTTTGCACCCTTGGCGTATGTGAACGTGACCTCGTCGTGGAGGTTTTCCAATCGCCGCCAACGACTCGTCGTTTCCGCCGCGGGTATGTACGCCGAACTGCTTTTGGCTTTCCTCGCGATTATCGTCTGGGCTCACACCCAATCCCTCTGGTTGTCGGATTTAACGTACCAGATTGTGATCATGGCCGGGATTTCAACGCTTTTATTTAACGCCAACCCGTTGTTACGCTTTGATGGGTATTATCTGCTGGCTGACATGCTGGGAATTGTCAATCTTTATGGGAAAGGTCAATCCTGGTTCGGTGACCGCCTGCGGCATTTTGCGTTTGGTTTTCCCTTGGATAACTCACTATGCTCGGAGCGTGAATTACGGTGGGTAGCCACCTATGGGCTGTGTTCTTTTGTTTGGCGGTTCATTCTTTGCACCAGTCTATTGCTTGTAGCCAGTACACTTTTCGGCGGGGCAGGTTTAATCCTCGCTTTGATTGGTGGGATCTTCTGGGTTTGGTTACCTTTGCGACAGCATCTTCGCCAGATCATAAAAGCGGCTCGACAGCACCCCATCGATCGTCTGCGTTTCGCAAGCGTAACCACCGGCTTTATTACCGTCATTTTGGTCTGCTTCCTCGGTCTGCACGCACCTGAGATAACACGCGCCCCGGCCCTGGTGCAGTTTAACGATGAACAGGTTATTCGCGCCTCATCCGAAGGTTTCTTGCGGGAGATCTTTGTCCGAAATGGTCAAGCTATTAGTGCCGGACAACCCATCCTGAGAATTGACAATCCCAATCTCGAACACGAATTGAAAACGTTGCAGCAGGCCCGAGAGGCCGCACAGATTCAAGCTCGTATTCACCGCCAACAAAACGAGATCTCATTGCAACAGGCCGAGTTCGCGAACATCAAATCTTTGAACCAACAAATCGCCGAGATGCAAAAAAAGGTCTCGCAATTGGAAGTCCTCGCCCCCTTTGACGGAGTGGTATATCGCCGAGGCTTGACCAATATGACGGGTAGTTACGTCAAACAAGGCGAGATGCTGATGCATTTTGCAGACCCTCGCAAGAAACAAATCCTCATGTCCATCGATGAGGAGCAGTTTAAGACCGTCCAAATCAAATGCAAAACTCCCGTCCGCTTTATTTTTAGCGGCGTCGAGATCGTCAGCTCCCAACTTGATTCGCTCGATCCTCAGGCCAGTGATGTTCCCATTGATGCTTCCATGACAGCCTACGCGGGAGGCGAATTGGCAGTCCGGCAAACCGAATCGCCCTCGGACGAGACGGGCGCCGAAGCATATCGTCTGGTTTATCCTCAATTTGTGGGGAAGAGCGAGTTAGGGCCCGAAGCCTCGAAAAGCCTCCAAGCGGGCCAATTGGGGACCGCTTTTTTACACGGCAGAAAAGTCTCCCTGGGAGGGTATTTTCTGCTCCGATTCAAGAACTGGATTCGAAACAAGCTCATCGCAGGTACGAAAAGCCACCTCTAGGCCGTTTTACCCACGTTTATCGACTTTTTCCCAAGTAGGTCATTGACCCGACGGGACCCACTAGGTACTTTCCCAAACAACGGCGTTTGCCTGTTTTACCAACTCTAGACCCGAGGGAGATTTCCTGATGAAAAATTTTGTCGCTGTAGTATTTGCCGTCGCACTGATGTGTGCCGCACCATCGATCGTAGAAGCTCAAGGTTGTGGCGGTGGTTGTGACACCGGTTGCTCGACCATGTCCAACGGTTGTGGTAACGGTTGTGCAACAGCACGCCCCCGACTGTTCAACCGTCGAGCCAACAATTGCTGCAATGCTGCACCTCAAGCTTGCTGCCAACCAGCACCTCAAATGTGCTGCCCAGAACCTACTTGCTGTGAGCGAGCTCCTCGTCGCTGCGGGTCTCGTCGTGGTTGCGGTGGTAACCGTGGTGGATTGTTCTCTCGTCGCAGTTCCTGTTGCAATAGTGGCGGAATGTTCGCTCGCCGCGGAAATTGCGGTAACAGCTGCGGTAATGGCTGTGGCAACTAGGTAACAGTTCCAAACGCCAAAAATACGATAAAACGCCGTCCCATTTGTCGGGCGGCGTTTTTTTGCGCGCTAAGAGAATAGATGGAACGACGTACTTACTTGCCGAGTGGCAGGGGATGATTTACGTTGGGGTCTCTCAAGAAACGTCCTTTCGAGACAAAATCCGCCATGGCAAGAACCGAATTCATTGACGATATCCCGGTACGCTTGGGGCCTTACCCAGAATTCACATGGACCGCCATTTTGATCGGCTGGGGCCTAGGTGCCCTGATTGCGGTTTCCATCAGTTACGCGGCGCTCAAACTTGGCTTCTCCATTGAGGGCTCCGAATTGGCGGCGATCCTTGGCTGGGGCATCCTCCGTGGCTTGCTGCGACGTACCAGTATTCTGGAAAACAACATCAATCAAACGGTTGCTTCCGCAGTGAACGGGGCCTCATCGGGGATCATGTTCTCCGTACCGGCGCTTTTTATCCTCAGTAAAAAACCAGGGCTGGAGTCCGTTGCTGACTTCAATGTTCCCCTGATGATCTTTGCCTGTATTGCCGGTGCTTTTATCGGATTGGCATTTGTCATTCCGCTGCGGAAACAGATGATTGATTTCCAACGCCTGCCCTATCCGGGCGGTATTGCCGTGGCAACGATTTTGAAATCGCCCGGTGCCGGCATACGCAAATCGGCGTTATTGTTCGGAGCGGCTGCTATCTCGGCATTGTTTCTTTTGATCACGACACAATTTGGAAAAGTCAGTCACGCGGAATGGCCCGTTGGCGCGTGGCTTGATTTACCATCGCGGTACAACATTATCTTCTTCGTTTCACTGATGACCATTGGCGTCGGTTTTCTTTCCGGCAAAGGGGGTTTTTGGTTTGGAGCGGGCGGTTTCATTTGTTATTGGCTGCTATCTCCCCTGCTCTCTATCTTTGGTGGCGCAGATGTTCAGGCTCTAGTGGAAGCCCCGGGCAGCATGCGAAGTGCCATTTACCGCCCTACCGGAATCGGCATGCTGATTGGAGCGGCCATCGGCGGCATCATCGTGGCTTTTCCGTTAATTCGCAGTGCGATTGGAGCCATGCGGAACGCTGGCGCAGACGGCTCTGGTTCCGATGCCCACAAAGATGAAATGCCCGTCAAAATGCTCGGAATTGCCGTCATCCTCGGCGCGTTATTATTGGTCTTTCTGGCGTACAAATCAGCGCCGGGCATGACTTTTGGTAAATCCGTGGCGATGGCGTTACTGGGAACTTTATGGATTTGGATTGCCGGCGTCATCGTGGCCGAGTGCATCGGTCGCACCAACTGGTCTCCGTTGTCAGGCATGACATTAATCGCTGTCACGATTTTAGTAGTGATTGCCAATGCCGGAATGAGCCGGCCCGATACGATCTTGGCTTCCATGTTGGTGGGAGCGGCCATTTGCCTGGCCATCTCTCAAGCCAGCGACATGATGCTGGATTTAAAATCGGGTTACTTGGTGGGAGCCGTTCCGCGCCGCCAACAGATCGCCCAATTCGTAGGGGCTTGGTTGGGTCCGATTATCGTTATTGGACTCATGTTTGTTTTAGAGGCGGGAGCAACGCCTCCCGAAGTCCTCAATGGCGATGCCAACGCGGTCCCCAAATTGACCGCTGCCGGTGAAGTGACTTACGGGATCGGTAGCAAAGAGATGCCTGCTGCCCAAGCCTCGGCCTTGGCGAGCGTCATGGAAGCTTTGGTCGACGGAAATGTGCCAACTTACCGATACGCCGCTGGCGCCGGCCTGGGTTTGCTGTTGGCCATTAGCGGACTGGGCGGGATCGGCGTGATGGTAGCGTTGGGTTTCTACATGCCTTTTGACATCGTCCTGACATACACCATTGGTTGCCTACTGAGAATTTTGGTCGACCGCCTCAAGGGCCAAAGATTCTCCGAAGAGGTTGGCATTCCCATTGCCGCCGGATTAATTGTTGGCGAAGCCCTCATGGGAGTAGGTTTGACATTTAAGAAGATCTTCTTCTCCGAGAAAGCAGAAGAGACTGCCGCCCTTATAATTGAACAAAGCCAGTCATTCATCGGCCCGTTTTGTTAAAACTCCCGCACGCGAAAGCTGACAATGAATTCGATAATCGGACAAGCATTTTTATGGCTCGGTTTCCTTTCGGGAGCTCTAGCCACCGTTTTTGCCACCGGTGATTATGCCCGACTGGGAGTGACCGTCGCCAATTCGGAGACTCAAAACGATCAAGAAAAACCGCGGGTCTATTTCAATAGTGTCCTCAAGGATTCCAGCGCGTACGAAAGTGGCATCCGCGTTGACGACACACTGGTTTCTTTTGACCAAAATCCGATCGAAGCTGCGGCCGTATTCAGTAAATTACTGGGTGGATTTGAGAGTTCGTCTCCCGCAAAAATCGTCATCAAACGCGAGGGTCAAGAGAGCACGTTTGATGTTCCTGTAAAAAGCCAATGGGCGACGGTCAATTGGTTTTGGTATTTGGCGTCCGCCGCCATTAGCATTGTCGGCATTGTCTTGATCAGAAAGAGCAAACAGGTCACGGTCGGCCAAGATGCGAAAACGGAAGCTGATCTCCAACAACTGACGACCAGCCTGTCCAATCTGATAGCGAAAACTGAAAAACTGTCTCAGGAAATCAAAGATTACAAGCCGCGACAAATCGTGCATTACATCGAAGACGAACTGCACGACGATTTGCGTGATTTTGCCGATGGACGTGACAGCATTACTGTCGAATTTGGGCTGCCGGTTTTTGCTGAGGTCATGACGGAATTTGCAGCCGGCGAGAGAGCGATCAATCGAGCGTGGTCGGCGTCGGCAGACGGCTATGTAGAAGAAGCCGAGACCTGTATTGCACGGGCCTTAAAGCTCCTGCTGCTGGCCCAAAACAAGCTCACCGTCTCGTAAAAATCGCTCAATCGAACCCTTTAGTGAACGTGACCGGCATTAAAAACCCACAGAGACGATTCTCTGTGGGCCATGAAAGCATGGATCGAATCCTGCTCTAGCAACCATCAATGGTCGATCGCCGGAAAAGGGAACAACTCGGAATTCACATGCTCCGCCGCGCAGATGGTTTCCACCTGTTTGATGATCTCAGGATACTCACTTGCCACGTCGGTTGCTTCAGCTGGATCTTGCGTGAGATCAAATAATTGGAAGGGCGTTTCTGGTGCTTTCCGCAAGCCCCTGCGAAGCGCCTTCCATTTGCCCATGCGTACCGCTTGTTGGCCGCTGTATCCGGGAAATTCCCAATACAGAAACTCGTGTTCCTTTTGCTTTCCGCCAGTCATGCAAGGTAAAAAACTGATGCCATCGATGGAACTGGGAAAGCTAACGCCTGCGGCATCGCAGAGCGTGGGGAAGATATCCCAAAAAGCGCTAACATGCTCGGTGGTTTGTCCTGGCTGGATTTTCCCTGGCCATTGGGCCACTAGGGGAACGCGAATGCCCCCCTCCGTCAATTGACCTTTTCTACCTGTGAAAGGACCGGCAGATTCAAAGTAAATGGAATCGCTGCCACCCAAACGGTCGTAAGTAGGTCCGTTATCGGAAGTAAAGATCACCAAGGTATCGTCCGTCAAACCGTAGCGTTCAAGGCGGTCCATTATCGCGCCAATATCTCGATCCATGTGACTGATCATGGCGGCGTATCCAGCTCGAGGTTCGGGATAAGGCAAATATCCACGGTGCTTGTAATCCTCTTCGACAATATCACCTCGATATAACTCCAACGACTCATCCGGGACTTGAATACTCAGATGGGGGATCGCGAAGGGCAGGTAAAGAAAGAATGGCTTGTCCTTGTTTTCGTCGATAAATTCTAAAGCGACGTCACGGAAACGATCCTGCGAATAGGTCTTTCCATGCAGGGTTCGGTCGTTGCCTGGAAGCATCTCTTTCTGATCATTCCGCCACAGAAATCTCGGATAATGATTGTGAGCATGCACCTGGCAATTGAACCCATAAAAGAGATCGAATCCCTGTTTGATGGGATCGCCGGTCGAGCCAAAATCGCCCAAACCCCACTTACCGATGGCTGCCGTGGCATAACCATTGGATTGCAATAACTCGGAAACCAAAAGGGTCTCATCGGGAATAGGATGTTGCCCGGGAAAATACATATCCTTGGGACGCGGTTTCCCTCGATCTCTCGGGTTCCCATTATCGCGAATGAAGGCGTGCCCTTGGTGCAGCCCGCTCAATAAGCTGCAACGACTCGGAGCGCAGACGGTCTGTGCCGAATAGAAATCCATGAACTTGATTCCATTGGCCGCAATCTTATCGATATTTGGCGTCTGGATCTGATTTTGACCATAGCAACCCAACTCTCCCCAACCCAAATCATCGGCTACGATCAGCACAATATTGGGTTCGCGGGCGCCTAAGCCATCGTTGGCAAAAGTGGCCTGCACACTTAATAAGCAAGTGAGCATGGTAAAGACAGAAACGTTTCTCAAAAAATTCCAGTGCATTGTTTGGTCTCACGAAAATACTGACGGGCCGTAAGGTAGGCCCATGATTTATAAAATTCCGGGGCAATGTGCCTGCTCTAATTCTACACTGGCATAGCCAACTCAATCCAGCGTTCGGATACCGCTGTCAGCAAAACAGTGAAACCGCTAAACTCACCATATTAGTACTGATAAGTGAGCCATGATCGAAAACGCACCAGTCCGAAAACATGAACATGGTGGATACACCATTGAGGGGTACTCGCGCGCTGCGGTGCAAACCTATTGGCGGATCCCGGAATTAAAACTGGGATTTGACCTTGGTGGACAGCCTTGGGATTTCATGGGGACGCCGCGGTGGATGATTTCACACACCCACCTCGATCACATTGCGGCCCTGCCCGTTTATCTGGCTCGACGCCGCATGATGAAAATGGAACCGCCGGAAATCTACCTACCAGAAAATTCCATCGAGCAGGTCGACAAGATGCTGAATGGTTTTTCGCGACTCGATCGAGGCCGTCTACCATGCCGCTTCATCGGTGTGCAACCCGGTGATGAAATCGAACTTTCCAGAGAATTGGTACTCGAGGTGGGTCGAACCGTCCATACGATCCCCAGCGTCTGTTATTTAATTTGGGAACGCAGGAACAAGCTCAAAGAGGAGTTCAAAGATCTATCCGGCGATCAAATTCGCGAATTAAAGGCTCAGGGAAAAGAAATCACCCGGGAAATTCGGGTGCCTCTTCTGGCATATATGGGAGACACTTCGCCTCGCGGACTGGATGACAACCCCAACGTTTACAAGGCAAAAATACTCATTAGCGAAATGACTTTTGCGGCACCTGGCCATCGCCCCGAATTGATTCATAAGAATGGTCACATGCATGTTGACGATTACGTGAAACGCGCTGACCGTTTTGAGAATGAACTGATCATCTGCGGTCATTTCAGTACCCGTTACAATCGCAAACAAGCCGAATACCATGTCCGCAATCGTTTACCCGATCTATTGGGTGGACGGATGAAGCTTTGGTTGTAACCGATTAAGAGAGCCTACTCGTGGAAACGCCTCGGTCAGTCTACGTCCACGTTCCATTTTGTCGCCATCGTTGCGGCTACTGCAACTTTACGCTTGTCGCCGGACGTGATTACTTAATCGCTGATTACCTCAAGGCGATCGAAATTGAACTCGATAAAATCAAGACACCCATCGAGGTGGATACGATTTATCTTGGTGGTGGAACACCCAGTCGTTTACCACCGCAAGACTTGCAACACCTGCTGAGTTTACTGGGCAACCGATTTCGTTTGGTAGCTGATGGTGAATTCACGATGGAAGCCAACCCGGATGATCTCCCCGGCGAGATCGAATCGGTTATTCGCGATTCGGATATTAATCGAGTCAGTTTGGGAATCCAATCGTTCTCTCAACCCAAGCTACGTTCATTGGACCGCGATCACGATCTGCCACAAATAGAACTGGCAATCGATTCTGTCAAAAAAATTGTCGATCGATTCTCGATTGATTTGATTTTCGCTGCCCCTCATGACAGCCTTTCCATTTGGGAAAAGGATCTGTCATATGGGATCGGGACTGGAGCCACCCACATCTCGACCTATGAGTTAACTTTTGAAAAAGGCACCATTTTCTGGAACCGCAAACAACGCAATCAAATCCACGCCCCAACCGATGACCATTGTGTTGCGTATTACGAAATGGCTATCGAACGTTTAAGAGATCATGAGTATGCCCATTACGAGGTCTCCAGTTTTGCGAAATCGGGTCAGCGGAGCCGCCACAATCAGGTCTATTGGAGCGGAAGCCCCTACTTGGCATTTGGCCCAGGAGCCTCCGGTTTCATGGACGGGGTGCGATACACAAACCACCGAGCCGTAAAACGTTACTTAACAAAGGTATTAAACGGGCATTCGGCGATCGAAGAGTCCCGGGTACTCAGCCGTCGCGAGATGGCAATTGACCAAATTGTTTTTGGCCTGCGTTTGATCGAGGGCATCGACCTCCGTCAATTTGAGCAACAGACGGGATACCAACTCAATAATTTGGTGCCCACGGAATGCCTTGATGATTGGACCGAAGCAAATTTAGTCACTCTGGAAAGCGATCGTTTGAGGCTCACATCGCGTGGTATCTTATTCGCTGATACGATTTGTTCCCACATTTCGATGCTGGAACCACCCGGCCCGGAGGCATCTTCCCCAAGCGATCCGAATCATAATTGACCCGAACCAGCACTCACCCAGGCTCACCCTTGGGTTCTGCCGTGGCATCGTTTTCGCCGGTGGGTGGAGACACCTCAATGGGCGGTATGATTTCTTCGGTCGACAAGCTTTCGGACGCGTTCGCTTCTGATTTTTGTAGCATAAATGTCGACAACCCCGCTTCTGCGCGTTGTACTTGCAACTGCAAAAAGTCGTTCTCCCCATACAGGTCAATGATGGAACCCCAAATCTCGCGTGCCGCAGCGCGCGTTTGCATTTCCCCAGCCAACGCATCGGCTTCCGCGAGTCTTTTTTGTATTTCCGGCAACTTGCTAATGCACTGCTGTTGATCGATCAACAATTGATCAAGTCGCTGCTTTGCCTCATCGTAGACATAAACGAGGCGATTTTCTCGGTCGTAGTTATCAACAAAGTGTTGAAAAAATGCCAAAGCTTCCTCAGGCTGTCTTTGCTTTTGCAAAAGGTAACCACGACTAAATTCACGGACCTCCGACTTCTCCAATCCCGAGACGGCCCGATCGAGGCGATAGAGCATGGACTTCCGCCGCGAAAGGTAATATTTTTGCTGCGCCTCCTCGGCCAGCATCTCGTCTGAGGAATCCATGACACGTTGGTAGAGCTTTCGCGCATCCTGCCAATCCTGTGGCTTGCTGGATTCCATCAGCGAGTTGGCCTGTGTCATCAAATCAACACGTTTCGCCGAGAACGGCCAAAAAGTAATTAGGCTGATGACAAAGATAACCAAGACCAATCCGGCCACCAGAAAAGGAAGACTTTGCGAAAGCGGACCTTTGGTTTTTTTTTGGCCAGCTATTTTTTGGCCCAATAATTTGCGGGCTTCGGTTTTGTCCTTTCCCGCATTCAATGGGCTGAACCCCTTGGTCATCTCAACAGCTACTGCCTGTTTACTTTGATCAACATCCCGTACCTGTTTTAGCGTCAGCGCGACCGCTTTAGCGCTGTACGGGCGGTGCTTGGGATTGGGTTGGACCATTTTCATGATCAGTTTATTCAAAGCGGCTGGACAGTTCATCACGTGATCAGTGACGGGACGCACTTTGTTAGTCTGTTTATCACGGGTTAACTGACCGATGGTCTTCGGTTCAAAAGGCAATTTCCCGGTGGTCATTTCGTATAGCAACACTCCCAGCGAATACAGATCTGATTTGCCCGTACATCCCTCACCCAATAATTGTTCGGGTGGCATGTACGCGGCGGTTTCAGGCATGGCTCGGGTGACTGCATCCCAGCGGCGTCTGTGAGGTCGGTTTACTCGCACCCCCAGCAGCTTGATTTGCCACTCCGGGGTCACCATTACCTTTTCGGTATTTAAGGAACTGTGAAGAAGCTCTTCTTTGTGCAAGTGCTCCAAAGCCTCGGCCAATTGGATTCCGTACTCAATGACGACGTCAGGTGCCAACCGTCCCAACCGCCTAAGAATGGCATACAACGCCTCACCTTCCACCAACTCCATGGCCAAAAAAACCTTCTCGTCAACGGCACCCACCCCGTATAGTTTACAAATATTCGGATGGCTCAATCGCTTGAGGACTTTTGACTCATGATTGATTTTCGCCAACGCTTGCGAAACTGATATCTCTTTGGGCCAACTTAGAAATTTGAGCGCAACATCCCGTTGCTGTTTCACCTGCCGAGCGTGATAGACGTTGTGCCGACGGTGCGAGCCGACTTTTTTGATCACCAAAAACGGTCCAACTTGAGTATTTTCCACGTCAAGATTCCAACAGGAAAACAGCCTTGGTTACATGACGGCCAGTAGCTCAAATACTAAACGCCCCTGCGTAGATTGTAACACGTTTTCATTGGCCCAAAGCGACTGCCACCAGCAAAACCAGTTTTCATCCCGCCCAGTTACCCCGCAGGGTTTTGCCGGCAATACTCGTAAACCGCCATCGTGCAGGCGGTTGCCACATTAAAACTCAATGGTTTGCCGAAGACCGGGATCTCGATGACGGAATTAACTTGCGCTAATTGGTCAGCGGGTATACCCAACCTCTCATGACCCAATAATAACGCGGTACGCTTGGGAAATTGGAATTCGTAAAGGGAACTGGAATTAGTCGTTTGTTCCAGCCCGACAATCTGATATCCATCAGTTTTAAGTCGTTTCAATACCGGCACCAAGGCACCTCGAGACTCTACTTCGACCCACTCCAAAGCATCACGCGTGATATCCGTATCGAGTGAGAACGGCCGGCAAGCGATGACGCGTTGGATACCGAAACAACCCGCCAAGCGAATGATCCGGGAGAGATTGACGCGACTCTTAAGAGCCGGACAAACCAACACCAACTCCCTTTCCGAGGTTAACTCCGAAGG
This sequence comes from uncultured Pirellulaceae bacterium, assembly GCA_905480235.1. Taxonomy (GTDB): domain Bacteria; phylum Planctomycetota; class Planctomycetia; order Pirellulales; family Pirellulaceae; genus CAJQPP01. The sequence continues at coordinate 1,663 of CAJQPP010000022.1, read as the reverse complement.
AAGCTTGTGCCGCTGGTGTTCGAATCTTGCCATGGCTGTTTCTGGCGAAGCCTTACGTCAAACGCCAAATATCCAGACCGATCACGGTCACCATTAGCAGCAACAGGAACGCGAACCCGACAAGGGTCAGACCCAATTGCAATTTCTCACTGACAGGGCGACGGAAAATTCCCTCGTAAGCCAAGAAGACCATATGGCCCCCGTCCAAAACTGGAATGGGTAAGAAATTGATTATCGCCAAGTTAGCGCTCAATAAGGTGAGGAACAGCAAAAGCCGACTGGTGCCCTGACTCGCTTCCGAGGTTGCGACCACGGCAATCGTGCCCGGTCCTCCAAAGTTGGTGAATGACAACTGCCCACGTACCAGTTTGGTGAGGAACTTGAGCACTCGGGAAGCGTCATCAACCGTTTGGCGAAACCCGTTTTTCACGGCAGCCCAGACGGTCGCATCTTGATAGCGATCCTGCTCCAGTTTCGGGGTAAATCCGCGGGTTTCCAAGAACGCGTCTGTCTCGCCAAGTTCCGCCTCGCAAGATACCTGCATCCCATCGCGCTCAACCTTAAAAACCGCCTTGGACCCGGTATCCAAACTTTGCATCGCAAAATGCAATGCCGGGAACAGGTTCTCGGCAGAAGAGAAATCGAAGAGTTGGGTAAGCGGTTGATGCGAAGGCAAAGCTGATTGCCGCTCATTTAATTGCAACTGGGCGGATAAAATCTTGTCACCAGCCTGCAAACCACCATCATTACCGGAGGCCTTGGCCACGATATTTTTCACCAACAAATTAACGCCCAGCGATTCGATTGTGATTCCGTTCTGCCCGTCCCAGAGTGTGGGAGTTTCCGGTAGTTCCGGCGTCACAGAAATATCGACCATCTCGCCATCATTCGCGAACCGGGCGACCGTCAACGACACCGGTTGTTTCTCTCTAGCCTTTTGCAACATGCGAAATTGCAATGTGAATGGGTCGCCGACCGGTTCCCCGTCCACTTTGACAATTTGGTCTTTGAGCTGCAAACCAGCTTTTTCCGCCGGGGAATTCTTACGCAGGGCACGAATGGTGCCAAACTCCATTTCCATCCCAAGCGACTTCATACCGTTAGCAGGCATCTTCACTGTCGCATTACTGCCGTCAGGTTTTTCGATTTTTATATCGACCGCGCGGTCCGGATTCTGAGCGAGCACGCGCGTCATTTCGAATCCCGAGTCGGTCTTTACGCCGTCGACTTCCAGAAAACGATCGCCAGGTTCGATGGAGGGCTGAGCCCTATTGGCCGCTTGGCCATCGATCGTCGCCGGATTGCCAATCGTGGTGCTGAGCATCGGCATGATGCCCAGTGATTTGAGATTCCCACCGCCCTTCACACCGATCAGGTTTTGCGCTGCCGTAATCGATGCTTCTGCTGGTTCCTGAGCGTCCGGTCGCAGCAACTCCATCTGGAGGGGACCGTCATAGCTATCGAGAACGATCAACTCACGCAGATGATTAAAATTAAAATACACATTGGGGTCATCGGTTCGATAGCCGCTGATTTCCAAAATGGTCGAACCGTCTAACTGATTTTGCCAAGCGGGAGAACCAGGTACTGTCTTTCCGACCTTGGGAGGTTCATATTTGACACCCATGCCGAAAGCCAACGCTGCAAAGATCACGGCAAAGAT
>CAJQPP010000021.1 GCA_905480235.1 uncultured Pirellulaceae bacterium | reverse complement strand
CTTTCCTTCCAGATGGCTCTCCTCGATTTTGCCCCGGGTCATTTTGCTGCTTTAAAAATCTTGACTAAACAGTCGTTTCTCCGGCAGACTCGACAGCAGCTACTTTTTGTTTTCACTTCGTCAGGGGGAGATTATGAAGAAGAATCTATTTTCGGGATTGGCAGTCTGTTTATTTTCTTTGGTAGCCGTTCAAACCCTTTACGCACAGGCGAAAGGAGAAGTCATAAAGCTACATCCAGCAGACGGTCAGCTTCTCTGCATGCACAAGTACGAAGAGGCCGCGGCCGAGGCTTTCATAAAAAATGAAACTCCGGATCGAGCAATACGAGGGAGGATAACCATTCAAGTCGTTAAAAGGCTCGCCCACGATAATTGGGATCCAGTCCATGTTGCCGAACAAATAAAGCTTATCGATGTTTCTGGACGGGTGACGCTCGCCGTTACCTGCCCGAGCGACCTACCAAAGGGAATTTATATTGCGAAAGTATGGCTTCAATGGCAGCACGTTTACGAAGATGTCAAAACCGGCTACTGGCACACTCTCGCGCACCCCAAACCGCCGATCCATGGGACAGGCGGAGAAAAAAATCCGAACAAGAATACGCACCACCTTTTTGTTATTACGCCTTGCGATACAGAAACGCCAAATGATGTTCAAGACAACAACTAGCTTACAAAAGGAAACGCTATGTGCTCAATACAATCCCACTTCTATAAGCTCTTTGCCATTTCATCTTGCTTCGTCCTTACTTCGTCCGTTTATGGACAGGAAGGCAACCATGTTTTTCGACAGATCGATGCTGACATGCTTACGCAATTACGTGCGGAAGCTTGGAACCATGACATTGAAAATGGAATCGATAACTTGCTACCTCCACACATACCAATATCTGATGAATCGCGGATGGAAAAGGTCGCTAACAACACCCGTCTCTTGGGATTTTTGAATGCGTTCCATCGCAATCCTGAACTCCTAGGACAGCTGGAACTCGTGGGTGAACAACCAGACGCGATTGCACGCATTCTCAAAGAGTACCAAGCTCTCAACGAGAAACTGGCGGCGGAAATTGCGGGTGCTAGTCCCGCCAGCAAAAAGGTCCGGGAGAGTGAATATCGATTTGCCTGCCGAAAGCTAACGAAGGAGCTCAGTGAAATTCTTGTCTCCTTCCAAGCAGGCGTGTTGCTAAATTCTAAAATCGGCAGTGGTGGATTGCTGGAAGTTCTGACCAAACCAACGCTGGCCAGTCAGTACATTGATCTGTCGGACGCTCAGAGAGCGAGGTTGCAGAAAAAGCAAGCCAAGCTGGGGCAAGAGATACAGGATTTCATTTGTAAAAAACGCCAAGAGTCGTCACAGATCTTTGAACAGGAACTTAACCGCCAGCAAAAAAATCGCATGGTTGAGTTTTTCGGAGCGGATGCCTTGAGCTTGCTTTTCGAGCACGCCGATTCCGGCACCTTGATCCGCCACTCGGGACTCGGCTTGTCCACCCGAGAGCAATTTGGTCCGGAGCTCGAAACCTGGCGAAAAATCGAGCAGGCCGCTCGCGACCAGTAATCGAATCGACCGCGTCATACGGCAAGGAGGCCGATCACGCGTCAACTGACGTGCCTGAAACGAAGCCAAGCTACCGACATCGATTGACGCCATTGGCGGAGCGCTCATTTATTAGCCGACCTGTCATAACAGACACCGCTTTCAACTACGATTTCAACTCAACCAAATTACGTCACAGCTAGAGGGCCGCTGGCGACCTGCCCTGTTTTGCGATGCCGAGCTTTTTTTTGAGCAGGTAACAAACGGTTGCCTGTTAATTTGGAATGCGGAATCGCATCACCGACGAAACTGCGCACAGCACTCCCACCTGGCCGCTTCCCCATGACGTTATTTCTCGCGGCCAGGCTTTTGCTTCCCAACTCAATCCTCAAAGGAATCCATGGACTTACCCGCCCCGACAACCACCGGCAGCGCCATGATTACGTCGGTCACGATTGAAGCCTTGACCAGTACGGTAAATTTCGAAGGCGAAGTCGGTGGCAAGGGTAAAATTTACGGAACCCTGCGTCTTAATCGCGTTAACCACCAAATCCCGTTAACCACCAGCGACACAACGGAACGGTAGCAGGGCATACCAGAATCCTCAGCCTCGAGGGCGAAGTGGTGGAGGCCCCACTGCGGGGCACATTTCGTCGCGAAGGTACGATTTTGCATGTCTTCTGTACCGAGGCCTCAAGTGACGGCAGTATGAATTTTGTACAACAAATTTTCGATCTGATTACGAAGGACGTGCAAATTTCATTTTGGCCGATTTAATTTTCGAAAAAATCGGACCGTCCCCAAAATCTCTGGCAGGCGGTTTTGAACGGTGGTTTTTTATAAATTGGGCGACCCTCCCGGAAAATCGTTCGCGACTCATCAGAGGCTTGTAAAATTTTCGACAAAACTTCTACTCGTGGACGGGGTTATTCGACCTACGGAATGTTTCGAGTAATCTAACAATTCAACCCACGCCAGAGCCCAATTAGCTTGAATTGCTGAAACCGGGGTGACAGTATGGGTTGGTATTCTTCATGGCATTGAAAGATCAGTTTTTCCACAAGACGTTGTTCCAAGGGTTATATCGCAATGACGCCATGTCAAAAAATATCTGCTTTGTTAGCTGCCACACTGCTGATCATCGCATTGCCGGCCTCCACGCAGGCCCAGTCGCCGAAAACCCAACCGATCGTTTTGCAGAACGCGACGATCCACTCGATGGCAGCGGCGGGCACCCACGAGGGTTCGATTTTGATTCAGGATGGCAAGATTCAAGCGATTGGGACTCTCGCCGAAATTCCGCAAGATGCTCAGGTCTTTGATTTGCAGGGCTTCACCGTCGTCCCGGGTCTGATTGATTCGCGGAGCACGCTTTGGTTATCTGCCAATGCGGTGAAGGAAAAAAACGATAAGGGCGAACTCAATGTTGTGGATGCGATTGATCTTTGGAATGAGGATTGGCGCGAAGTAGCCGCGCAAGGGGTGACAACCGTTTATGTGCAACCCGGGAATCCCAGTTCACTGGGTGGTTACGGAGCCGTCCTCTGCGTCGGACCTCAAGCGACGGTAGACGCGGCCATTCTCAAAGGGACGGCAGCCGCACAAGCCGCCATCGGAATTACGGGAAAGACCTCGCAAGCGCGGTTCGCGCAAATTGAAAAACTGAAAGCCGGTATCAAAAAGGTCAAAGACGCTCTCGAAAAAGAAAAGAAAGAAGCCGAAGAAGCCAAGAAAAAGGCTGCCGAAGAGGCGAAAAAGAAGGCGGCAGATGAAGCCAAAGCGAAGGCTGAAAAAGCCGATGCTGGTGATAAAAAGAAGGGCGAAGCGGCAAGTAAAACGCAACGCGTCAGAACGCGTGGCGAAGGCCGACCGGAATCAGGTCGCGGTAAACGCGGTCGCAAGCCTACGCCCCCCCCTGCCAAAAAACCAGAAACGCCGAACGACGTCAAGCAAGAAACCGACGAAGAGGCAGACAAGCAAACCAAAAAGGAAACGGAAAAGGCGGAGTCCAAAAAACCCGATCCCACCCGAGAGCTGTGGGAAAAAATTCTCGCCCGTGACATTCCCTTGCACGTAGAAGTTCATCACTCGGACGCCATTCAACGCGTGTTGGCCTTGGCCGCAGAATTCGATATCCGCATTGTCTTGGACGGAGTCAGCCAAGCGCAAGCCAGTTCGGCCCACATCATCGAATCTAATCGTCCCGCGGTGGTCGGCCCGCTTTGGCAAATAGGCACGGCTCCCGCCTATCGCGCCGATGCCGATTTCGGATGGATAACGGAACTGCCGAAAAGTGGCAACCTATGGTCCATCGCTACGTTTTCGAATCTGCCACGTGGTTCGCGACTGCTTCGATTCCAAGCCGCCAAAGCCGTGGCCATGGGCGTGCCGAAAGAAGATGCTTTGCAGGCAATCACCATTAATGCCGCTCGCATGTTGGGGGTTGCTGATCAAACCGGCTCGATTGAAACCGGTAAAAACGCCGACATCGCGGTATTTGCCGGCGATCCGCTCGACCCGTCCACGGCCACGCGGATGGTGATCTGTGGCGGCCGCATCATTTTTGAAGCTCCCGCAGAATTGAATAGCTCCCCGGCATTGAGCCAACCGGAGTTGCCGAAAACCTTACCCACAGAATACGCAATTCGCACGAACCGGTTCCTGAATGAGGGCCAATTTAAGCCAGCAACCATCGTAGTGCGGGACGGAAAAATCACGCAAATCACCGATAACTCCGAAGCTGATTTGCAGGGCATCACCATCTTCGATGTCAAAGACGCCCCAGTGACACCGGGCTTGGTTGTCGCGCACTCCCACCTTAAACAAAATTCAGAACTAACCAATGAGGCAGAATCAGATGCCTCCCATTTGCGGGCCGTCGATTGTGCTGACCCATCATCCGACGCGGCCAAGAAAATGCTGGCCGGCGGTTTCACCGACGTGGCCTTCGCACCTCTTTCCAGTAACACATCGGCCGGGATTATCGGCCACGTAAAACTTGGGCACCGCGATTTTGTGCAACGACCCGATGTGGCTAACAAATTTGTCTTGTCCAAATCAGGCCGGAATACGTCACGGTTTCCCGCCTCGTTAACCGGGCAATACCAATTGTTGGACGGGCTGTTTGCGGGTCAGATGGAAAAGACACCACTTTATGTTTCATCGGCGGTGGGTGAATCGCTGGAGCGGTCCAAGAGAGCCAACGTGGAAAAAGTGAAATCAGGTGAACGAACAGCTTTGTTTGTTGCCGATACCGCGTTGGAAATTCAATCGGCACTTTCCTTGATTAATGCCAATGCGTTGCAAGCGGCTATTTTAACCAGCGGCGAAAATGTCCATCAATACAGCGATGAACTGGCAGCCAGCGGCGCAGGAATCATTCTCCAGCCTCTGAACGGACGCGAGTACGATGCCGCCCTGGGACGCTTGGTGCAAACCTGTTCCGGCAAACTGCGAATTGGTTTCGCAGGAGAATCTCCCGAACAGATTCGGATGACTGCCGCGATGCTCGTGGCCGCAGGCATGCCGCGCGATCAGGTTTTGCGAGGACTAACGGGTGACGCCGCCAGCATCTTGAAAATGGATACAGCGGGACAGCTTTCTACGGATGATCGTCTCGCCAACTTGATTATCTGGAACGGTTCCCCGTTAAATCCAGCCTCTCAACCGGTTCACATGGTCGTGGGCGGTAAATCGGTTCAACAAAAATAACAACTATGAAAATAAAAACCCCCGTACTCTTCACCATATGCCTGTTAACCGTCACCACGGTTATCGCGCAAGACGATGCCGCCGTGTTGTATTCGGCCGGCACGGTTTACACCATGTCGGGCGAGCCGATCTCACCCGGCCAGGTCCTGGTCGAGAATGGCAAAATAAAAGCAGTTGATTCGGTTATCCCCGCAGCGACGCGAGGTGATGCGACACTGGTCGAATTGGGAGAAGGTTCGGTTTTGATGCCGGGTTTGATCGACGCTTACACACAATCGGGAATGGGCGCGGATAGCTCTGATGAGGTGACCAAGGAAATCACTCCCAATTTCCGTGCCGCGCGTTCGATCGATTGGAAGTCGACGGATATGAAGCAGCGATTACATGCCGGTACCACCACCATGTGTGTCTGCCCTGGCACGCAAAATGTCGTCTCGGGAATTGCCAGCATTGTCAAAACGGGTGGCGAACAAGTCGTCAATGATGACTACGCCCTCGTCGCCTCGATTTGTTCCGATCCAACAGCACGCAACAGTTCACGGCAGCGACCTGACAGCATTTACGTTCGCCAACCCACCAACCGCATGGGCGTCGTTTGGATCCTCCGCAACTCATTAAGCAAAGTGAAGCAAGGGAAAATGGAATCCGCTCCGCTTGCCGAGGCGCTCAATGGCAAACGCCCGTTCTTTATCGTCAGTCGCGTGGCCCACGACTTGAGCACTGCGGCAACACTGGCGGAGGAATTTGATTTTCAACCCATCCTTGTGGGCGGCCATGAGTCCTACAAAATCACGGATTTGATCTCCGCTCGAAACTATTCCGTTATTTTGGGTGGTACTACCACCGGCTCCATGTTCGGGCCCGAGCAAACAGAACTCTGTTGGAACCAAGCCGGGATTTTGGACGAAGCGGGAATCACATTCTGCATCTCTGGCAACAATCAATTGGAGCAGGCACGTTTTGCTCACCGGTTTGGATTGGACGCCAACAAGGCACTCGCGGCGATCACAACATCTCCCGCACAAATCCTCGGCATCAACGAACGTGTCGGCACCATCGAAATCGGCAAAGACGCTGATCTCATTGCCCTTCAGGGCGATCCTTTGGAATTCACAACGGCTATCGAATGGGTGATGGTCGACGGCAAAATTACCGAACCAAAAAATACAACTCGCCAGGCAAAAGGAAACTAGCCGTGTCATATCAAACCATCTTGAAATCAAGCTTGGCGATCGTTTTTGCGATCACCTTTTTTGGCTCTGCCGACGCCCAGAACTCGCTGGCGATTAAGGGCGGAAAAATCATTCCGGTAGCGGGCGAAGCGATTGAAAACGGCACGCTTCTCATACGGGACGGAAAAATTGCTGCGGTCGGTACCGATCTCGACATCCCCGTCGACGCGCGAATCATTGACGCCACGGGCAAAGTCGTGATGCCGGGCTTTGTGGAAGCTCATAGTTCCGAAGGACTGAGCCAAGCAAATGAGACCAACCCAAACGTACCGTATGTTTCCGTGATGGACGGAATTGACCCAATGCGACCTTATTTTGACAGCGCTCGTCGTAACGGAGTTACCAGCGTGGCGGTCGTGCCAGGAAACTCGACGATGATCGGTGGGCAGGCCGCCGTCATTAAGACGGGCGGTGACTTTGTCGAATACATGGTGCTCAAGCGAGACGCCGGAATGAAAATTTCGCTACGACCCGCCGGACAAACCAGCCGTATGGGGCATCTCGCCGCATTGCGAAAAGCCTTGGGCGAAGCAAAACGTAAAATCGAAAGCGATGCCAAAAAAGAAAGCGGCAAGGACGAGGAAAAGGCAGAAGACAAATCCAAGGAAGGCGAAAGCAAAACGGCAGCCACCCCTTCAAAACCGAAAAGTGAAACGGATAGCGAACTGACAAAGGCCTTGATGAAGGTCGTATCCGGCAAACTGCCCGTATTCATTTATTGCGACAAAGCCATGGATGTCGCCTACGCCACTCAGTTGATCAATCAATACAAAATGAACGCCATCCTCGTGCTTGGTCGCGACTGCCACAAAGCGGCTAAACAGGTGGCAGCATCTGGCTTGCCTGTGATTCTCGATTCACAAATGGTGTTCTGGGATAAAGATCCACGCACCGACGAGGAGAAGAAGATCGTCGTCACCGAATCATTTCGTGATCAGGACGTTCCTTTTGCGTTTCAAGTCGCCCGATCCAGTAACAACACACTCGGCAACAACTACCTCTGGTACCAAGCGGCCACGGCGGTCAAATACGGCATGCCAAAAGACGAGGCGTTAAAAGCACTGACGTTGTTACCTGCAGAATTTTTGGGCGTCGATCAATTCGTCGGATCTCTGGAAAAAGGCAAGGATGGCGATGTCATTATTTTGACGGGCGACCCACTCAAAAACGGCACTTGGGTCGAAACTACGATCGTCAATGGGGAAGTCGTCTACGAGCGGGATAACGACGAAAAGCTGGAATTATTGCTAGGAAAAACAGATCAAAAGTAACCAAGCGATACCTGATTACTTGCGCCGCAGGGCGGGATCTGATTACCACAGGACTTACAATATGAGTTGTTTCCAAATCAAGTTGGGCGTTTTCGCCGTTGTCGTTTTGCTGTTATGCAATCCGGCAATTTCATGGCAGGTTGACGCCTATGTCGCGGATACGATCTGGACTGGCGACGGCGAACCGATTCACGATGCCGTGTTGGTGGTCGTGGATGGGAAAGTACAAACGGTGGGACCACGCGACTCGGTCGCTATCCCGGCAAATGCTCGCCAACATTCTTTGGCCGGTCGCTCGATCATGCCCGGCATCGTCGTTGCCAAAACGCAATTGGCTGGAACTCAGGATGCTCCCAAAACGCTCACCCCTCAGATCATGGCGATCGATGGGTTTGATTTTTTTGCTGACCAAAGTGCTTACCTTGAATCGGGCATCACATCGGCACAGATATCCGCTGGCGAAAATCGTTTGATGCCTGGTGTAGGCGCGGTCGTCAAGTTATCCGGCGACGATCTGGCGAATCGATTGCTTCTGGATCGCGAGAGTATGCGAATTGTGTTGGACGATAATGCTCGCAAGCCTCCACGCATTTATGAACCCCAGGTAGGTCCGGTATCCGAAGATCGTCCCTTGGAACCGACGCGTCCGCAACTCTCAACATTGGCCGGTTCTCTGGCCGGTTTGCGGTTGTTGTTTACAGACGTCCCCGACGCCAATGATTCAGCGACGGCTAGTCAAGATGAGGTCATTACCGCACTCGCCCAACATCTGCAAGATTCTGGAGTCGTTCGCATCAGCGCCAAAACCGCTCCGGAAATTCGGGGAGCGATTGGTTTGGCGAAGCAGTTTGGTTTTCAGGTGATCCTTACAGATTGCCAAGACCTCGAACCGTTTGTGGATGACTTTCCAGATTGGTCCTCTTTTGTCAAAGGCGTTGTACTGGTCGGATTATCGCCTGGCAAAATCACCAACCCGACAACGGAAGAGCTGAAAAAGCAAAACGAACCTTGGGAGTTTACCCGGGAATTACTCGACGCCGGAATTCCGGTCGCCGTGCAACCGGGTGCCGATGAGGAATTGAAGGACATCTTGTTTGTAGCGGGCCAGTTCATGAAAGATGACTTAAGTCAGAATCAACTGGTTTCCATGTTGACCCATGTACCTGCCAAGATGTTGGGGGTCGATGATCGGGTCGGACAACTTGCCGCCGGCAAAGATGCTGATTTCGTAATATTGAACAACGCACCATTTGCTTTGCACACCGCGGTCATGGCGACCTATGTCAATGGCGAACCGGTTTTCGATCGCGCTGCAAAAACGAAAACAACCGTTGTACGTGCCGGCAAGGTATACACGGGTGACGGGCACATTATCGATAACGCTCGTATCGTCGTTAAAGGAAAAACCGTGCGTGGCATCGGCGCCGATGTTTCCGCTCCTGTGGATGCCGAAGTAAGGAACTACGCCGACGCGGTGATCGTTCCCGGATTCGTGGACTTGGGTACCGGAATTGGTCTCGGTGGACCCCTGAGTGGTTCGGTCAGAATGAACACCAAATTAGGTGAACAACTGTACGCCGACGATCCAGCGATCAAGTTTGCTCGGGAACAGGGTGTCACCACGGTACTGCTGGGATCCATGTCCTCCAGCAGCGGTACGCCGTTGGTCGCTTTCAAACTCGGTGACGATGTACGCGTCATCGCCGATCCGGTTGCCATTCGTTTCAAAGTCAGTGACAACACCGCTACATCCATTGCCGCTTTGAAAAAAACACTGCAGGCCGGGAAAGCGTATCACGAGTCGTTTATTAAATACGACAAGGACCTGGCCGCTTACAACGAGAAACAGGAAGCCCAGAAAAAGCTGGCTGCTGAAGAGGCGAAAGCACAAGCAGCAGAAAAAGCGAAGGCCGAGAAAGCTAAACAGGAGTCAGCGGAATCCAAAAATCCCGAGGACGCCAAAAAAGAGGTTAAAAAAGAAGAAGCGGAAAAGCCCGCCGAAGAAAACAAAGAAAAGCCCGCGACTAAAGACGAAGACAAAAAAGAGGACGGGGATAGCGACGATACCAAAGACGCCAAAGAGGGCGGCAGCGAATCCAAAGATGACGCGGAAAAAACCGATGCCAAAAAAGAAGAACCCGCTCCCAAAGAACCCAAGAAAAATGAAGCCTTGGAACCTTACCGAGCATTGCTCACCGGAAAAATACCGGCCGTCGTGGAGGCTCGCAAATCACCAGCGATCAAGGAAGCATTGAAATTGTTTGTCGATGAATACAAGATCCGCACAGTTATTGCGGGCGGCGATGACTTGGCACGTTTCCCCGATTTGTTGAAAGGCTATGACGTCGGTGTTTGCGCCGGTCCTGAGATGACCGTAACGATTGATAAACGCACGACGAACCTGCCTCAATTACTTGCTAACGAACAGGTCACGTTCGCTTTTCAATCCAAGGGAACCACCGGGGTCGGACAACTGCCAGCGGCAATTCAATATTCGGTGAGCAAAGGTCTGGGAGCCCAAGACGGTTTGCGGGCCCTGACATCGGCACCGGCCGAATTGCTCTCCAAAGAAATGAAATTCGGTTCACTCATACCCGGAAATGATGCTGATCTCATCGTGTTGAGTGGCCCGCCATTTGAAAATGCAACCAAAGTTCTGGCCGTGATGATTGATGGATCATGGGTATACGATCGAGAGGAACAAGAGTGATATTTCCAAGTTCAATGTTCGCGTTTGGGCGAAGTTTTTTCGCGGTCGCACTTTTCTTTTGCATGCCAATCGGATTGGCTGCTCAAGAAACCGACGACTCCGATAAGAACCAAAAACCCAAACTGGCAATTCATGTCGGTAAAATATTGACGTCGGTCGGCGATCCGATCGCCAACGGTACGATTTTGGTCAGCGACGGAAAAATTGAAGACATCGGTCCACGGAGTGAAATTCAGGTGCCCGAGGGATATCAGGAAATCGACCACTCTGATCATTTCGCGATGCCTGGTTTAATTGACGCGCATAGCCACGTCGGCGGCTCCCGTGACTTAAATGAAATGGTCTATCAGACCAACCCGGAGCTGCGCAATTGGGATCAAGTGATTCCGCATAATGATCAACTAAAAGTTGCCATTGCTGGGGGTGTGACTTCGATTTGTTATATCCCGGGCAGCGGAACCAACATGGGCGGATTTGGCGTGCTCATGAAAACGGGCCCCGGCAAACCCGAAGATGTAATCATGCGTGCACCGGGTGTCTTGAAGATCGCTCAAGCTGGCAACCCGGAAAGACGAACCGGGGAAACCGGTTCCGGGCGAATGGGCATGAACTACGTGATTCGGCAACAACTGCGAGAAGGCCAAATGTACGTTCGCCAGTGGGACGCTTTCCAGGCCGGCGAGGCTCCTGAACCCGAATTCAATCTCCGTTTGGAATATTTTAAACCCCTATTCCATCGTGAAATCCCGGTCGTGGTGCACACCCAACAGTACCAGGTCATTCAATCAACGGTGCGTATTCTGCATGATGAAATGAACCTCAAAGTCGTGATCGATCACGGCACCTTTGACGCCTATAAGATCGGCAAAGAGTTGGCCAAACGTGATATTCCAGTGATGGCTGGCCCACGCGGATTCTTGTTAGATCGCGACCAAGGCCAGGTCGTCGGGATTGTTAACGAATATGAGAAAAGAGGGATCAAAGTCCTCGGCGTCAACACCGACGCACCCGTAATTCCACAAGAAGAATTATTCTTTCAAGCCGCGATGGCGGTACGTTATGGGTGGAGTGAAGAGCGCGCCATCAAGGGTTTGACCATTCAAGCAGCAAAAGCCTTGATGATCGATGACCGAGTTGGCTCGCTCGAAAAAGGCAAAGACGCCGACATTGTGATTACCACCGGTTCCATACTGGACCCGCGGAATCATGTCACCGAGGTCTTTATTGATGGTCGCAGTGTTTACGATACCAAAGTCGATCGGCAAAGATTTTAATAGCACTTCAAAATGAATAAACAATTGATCATATCCAAGTCGCTCGGACTCGTTACCGCCATGGTGGTAGGAGCCTGGAGTCTCTGTTCGTTTGGCCAAACCGTGGCTTACACCGATGCCAATTTGATGACGATGGGGCCACTGGGGCAAATCGAAAATGGCACGCTGTTGGTGAGGGACGGCAAGATTGTTGATATCGGTAAAGACATCGAAATACCCGGGGATGCGCGTGTCGTCTCCCTACAGGGAAAAACCGTCATGCCGGGGATCATCGATCCTTATTACGTCTTCAAAAAAACCCAATCGGCAAGTTCGCAACAGACCTTTACGTTCCGCGGACGGGTCTTTCGCCGCCCAGTTACCACTTTCAGCGTGGGCAGCTTCACCAACGTTGCGGAAAACTTTTACCCCTATGATGTCGACTTTATGCCTGCCATTCGCAGCGGCATTACGACGGCTCAGTTAGTCACCGACGGACGTGGACTATCGGCGATCGCCCAACCGGTACCCGATCCCACCCCGGAAATGCTTTTGACAGACAGCGATGGATTCCTGTTCGCAAAGGTCACAAATCAAACCAGCGCCTTAGACACGATCCGAAAAAATCTGGCCGATGAATCCAGCAGCAAGAGTAGTCGAGGGAAATCGATGAGTCGCGCTGAAATGATCGCACGCATGAGGGCCGGTAGACGGGGCCGTGGAGGCGCCCAACCACCCACAGGTGGCTCCGCATCCGAGACCAAAAAAGTGGCTGAAAAAACAGCGCCGAAGAAGCCAGAAACGGATCCGATTAAGGACATGTGGAAAGCCGTTCGCGAAGGCAAAAAAGCGCTCGTTGTCAACGCCAACAACGCCGCTACCGTCGCACACCTAAACAAGATGTTGAAAAAATCTAAAGACGCTAAAATTCATCTGGTAGCCACGGGCCCCAACCTCTTCCAATCGTTGGATGACATTGGGGATTCAAAAAACATCACGCTGGTGATGCAACCGACGATTGACACCGTACCCTACAGTTCTCAGCTAATGAACGTGCCGCAAATGGCACACAGCAAGAAAATTCCTTTTGCAATCTCCTTGTCTCTCAACAACAGCCAGATGATTAGCAGCCAAGACGATCCCTTGTTCCCGATCGCCATGCTCGTGAAATCCGGCCTACCTCGAGATACGGCTTTGCAAGCACTAACAACACGCCCAGCCAAGATGCTGGGAATCGATAAAACACTCGGCTCACTAGAAAAAGACAAAGTGGCTAATTTCCTCGTCTTTCATGGTGACCCTCTGGCAACCGGCAGTCGACTGAAACAGGTATTCTTGATGGGCAGGTCCGTTTATGAGCGTTAGAACAAACATGATTTCGACAGGCTTGCTGGTCATCGTGATGTCCTGTGCTGCCACCTTGGTTACCGCACAAGATGATGGTCCGCGGAACCGCCGCCGTGGCAGCGAAGGCCGACGCGCCCAACAACGCGAGGTGAAGCCGGAAAAAGCCGCAGACGAACAAGAGAAAAAAGAAGCGGGCCCCATCACCGCTGTCGTGGGTGGAGATATTCACACCGTGACCGGGTCAATGATCCGTGGCGGGACGCTGCTCATGCAGGATGGAAAAATCACAGAACTCGGAAATGATATCGAGGTACCCGAAGGCGCCACAATCATCGACGCCACGGGGAAAGTGATCACACCCGGTTTCGTTGCCATCAACATGAGTGGTCTTGGTGTCCGAAGTGCACCGCAGAAACAGGACAAACTCAACGATGCGCTGGATCCGTTCGATCGAAATATGAAATTTGCCTTGGGCGTTGGGATCACCTCCGGTTGCGTGGAACTTTCCAGTCGAGGCGGTCGAGGCCGACGACGACGCAACGGTGAACCCGAAGAACGATTTCTGGGGCTCGACCCCAACCCGGAAGAGTACGTAACCGAAGCTTTGCTGGATTATGGTGACGAGGACACTTCATTGTGTCCGTGCTGTGGTCTGCCCGTGCTGCCCACGGAACCGATTACGTCTCGTCCCCCCAGCCAACCCCAGCCGCGAAAGTTCGCTGCTCTCAAACTGAGTTTCGGAAACCTGGATTCCATGCTGCTGGAAGAGAATGTCTTCTACAGCCCGAATCCCGGATCACTCACGGGCGCCCTGAACCGCCACAATTGGAGGCGCGAAGTATTAAAAGCGAAAAAAGCGATTCAAGCAGAGGCGGACAAAAAGAAAGACACCAACACCGCGAAACCTGGCGACAAGGAGGGCACCGCCTCGAAAGCTGGCGCCAGTTCAGGCAGTAGAACGGCAGCCTCGAGCAGTCGCGGTGGTTCTCGTATTAACCCTGAATTGTTGCGATTGTTGAAGCATGAAATCGCTTTGCGGATTTCTGCCGATACCGTTGATGAAATTAAAGACATGGCCGACCTGGCATCCGAACTGGATTACGACTTGATCATCGAGGGCGGTACCGAGGCTTGGCTGGTTGTAGACGACGTTAGTCAATCGGAAACCCAAGTCATCTACACCCCACGACGTCGCCGCAATGCCCGTCGAGGGGCCGAAGAGACATCCGGCAGCCATGTCGGCTCGCCCGGCATTTTCCAAAAAGCGGGCATCCCCTTTGCCGTATCAGCACTTAGCAGCTCCATCAGCTTGGGAGGCCTAGCCGGTCGCGACCTCAGCAGTCTACCACTCGAGGCAGCGTTTGCCGTGCGTGGAGGTGCCGACGAAAAAACCTCGCTGGCCGCGATTACCATCACCCCGGCGAGAATGCTGGGATTAGAAGATCGCATCGGTAGCATCGAAGTCGGTAAAGATGCGGACATCTTGATTCTTAACGGACCTCCCCTGGATTACCGAACCTATGTCGAACAAGCAATCGTCGACGGAAAGGTCTGTTACGATCGAGCCAAGGATCGTGTCTATCCGGTTTTTGATCGCGAATAATAACGGACCAAGCTCCAAAGATCGCCGAGGCGGTTGTCGTCGACCGGTAGACCGAAAGACCGCCAAGCAAAGACTCGACCCGTGTCCGGCCCAAGAAGCAACCGGCCCTAAACCCGCTGCCGAAAGAGGCTTCGGCCCTGGCCATCTGCCGCGCGGTACCAACCCAAGAAAGCGTTCGCCGCATAATCCACCTGGTGATTCTGGCTTGGTGAGCATCTGCCCGTGCCATTCCCGGCCGTCGAGTGCTACCTCTAGGAATTTCAAGTTCTCTTCGCCCGAGAGGTCGTCATCGAATTCGACATGAAATCCAGCGGCTGCAAAGTGCTTTGCCAAAACTCCTTTGGCAAAGAAATTCACTCGCTTAAGCAAATCAACCGTGTTGGCGTTGTGTGGCATGAAGGAAAAAATATCATCCAACCAACTTGGCCAAGGATCGCCATTTTGTTTCCGTTTTTCATCGTCGCCGATCCAACCTTTCAACAGTGGGTCAAAAGGCGGGAAATTCATCACGCACAGCTTTCCACCTGAGGCCTGCTATCCGTAACGGTCACGGATGTCTCGCTCCCTATGCTGACACTACAAAAAGAAAAGCAAGTGTGAATAAAGAAACACGGCGCAAGAATGGTTCGCCATCTCAATATCTTGAACCGGAAAGTACGCGTGGATGCGTGCGTGTTACGGCGGTAGATGCTTTGCACCGTGGTTATTCGCGAAGCGGTCGGCATTAGAGACGCCTCCGCTCACGAACAGCATCTCTTTGACATGCCGGTAAAATACTCCAAGGTCGTTTCGACCGACGAAACACTCGCCTACCTGAACTTCTCGGTCATCCAAGTCGTTTCAACAGTCTTGACCCGTTTCAAGTCGCCTGACTTTTCAGCTCGGGTGACGCTCGCAACCACTTCCACGCGGCTTCGATTTCATCAGCCTCGAAAGCTCGAATTTGCATAGGCGTCAGCGGATCAACCATTTTCACCCAGACTTCCATCCAATGGGCTGCGCCAACAATGGCGTACTTCTCTATCGATTTCCATAACATACCCATGTGCTTGAATTTTTCCGTAACTACTGCGAATTCAAATCCCTCGTAATGTTGCATATCAACCAACAACAACGCCCGCTCATTTTGATCAACTAATTCCTGCAAGCGACCGATCAAAATTTTCATATCCTCGGCAGTCACCTGGCCCGTAATTTCTACAGCCAGGATACGGTGTTCTGAAGGTGGCGATTTTTGAATGCTGATAACCATTTGGCATTTCTCCGTAATCTCGGGCTCCATGTATTTTCTTTCATCACCTCTGTTGATCTTACTCTTGTCGCACTGAGAATGACGATCTGTTTTTTGTAAAACTCATGGAAGTGGCATTACCGCAACTAGATCGATCGCGGATTTCTCGTTGCTAATGCCAAACTCAACCGCGTGTGTACTGGGCTGCTAAACGAATTCTTCTAACACCTCCGCACTCTGGCGACTCAAACGCTCGTGTCGCCCCTCCCACCAATTTTGAAATTCGATTTCCATGTGGGGAAATTCAGGGTCTCGCTCCCTGCTTGCTTTGGATAGGCGGCAGCGAAACTGGTCTTCGGCGGAGATCTCCGTCGCCAGTTCAACCACGGCTGAATTCCGGTGATGCAAGAGCTTATCAAGCGTCTTACGTTTTTTGCGTGGTATAAAGCCGTCCCAGGTACGACATCTGCGGATTTCGGCGACAGCAGCCAGGTAGTCGACATCCTCTTCACTCATGTGAATGCAGGAATCACACAGGGGAAGCAATTTATTGAAAATGCGAATGAGGTGACTGGCATTTGTCGCTCCACATACAGGGCAGGAAACTCGATCTTGTTTACTCTGTTTCGAGCCCCTTTTTTGCCGCCCGTGCATTCCAGTTCCTTCCAACGTTTAGTCGCTGGGCAACATCTTCCACAATTCCGGACGGCCAATATTACAGTGCACCGCTCGATTTAACATTCCAAGACACCCCCATGAAAGGAAAAGGGTAGTCCTAGCCATGTGCCATGCCGCGAAGGGAGAGATCCGCTCTTGAGCAAATCGTTTCTCAACACTGGGGATGGGGTGAAAAACAGCCTCGATGATCGCCGCGCGAGAGGGTTCTCCATCTTGCAGTTGATCCAACTCGTTGGCGCTGGCCACGATGAGTTGTTGAGAAACGCCCTGGGCCGCGAGTTGGCGGTCGATTTTTAACGAGGCATTTCGGCTGATCGTCGGTAATACGAGAAGGCCAATAAAGGACCAAATCATGAACCAACACATCGACGTAAGTAACCAAACCAATGAACCAACCGCTCCGTAACCTGCATACAGACTGAGTGCAAAACCTACTAAATTGAACCCCAGCGCGGCGACGATTCCAGTCGTGTAACTACCACCCTGGATCGCCAATGCCCGTCTTGCGATTGCGGTTGCCAGATGCTCCGCATCAAATCCCAGCCATCGTTTGGGGAGCACGATGGTCGACCCTTTGCCGAAACCGACGATACCGCCTGTGAAACCTGAGTCTCCGTGTTCCGCAACCCTTATTCGGTTGACGGGAATCCCCCACCCCTCAGCCAAGCCAATAGCATCTCGTAATGTGTCTGAGTTGTTCGAGTCGTATGAGTTTGTTCTTGATATCCAAAGGTCTCGAATCACGACCATGCCCAACATAGCCAACCCAGCGAATACAACCGCGACCGCGATCCCATAGGTCGCTGCCAGTGCCGTGAGTAGTGAAGCGATCACGGAATAAACACACCATTGTTGGAATACGCCCGACACGTACCTTTTGAGCCAGTTGCCGAAGGTCTGTTGCGAACGTTCGAATCGCCGCGGCAGAAGGAAACCGCCGAGAAAATCAAAGGGCACTAACATTACGAAGAAGGTCGCCAAGGCCAGCGGGATGAGCCAGATTTGCCCATACTCGGCTTGTCCAAATCGTTCGATCGATATCCCAAAACATCCCGTCAACAGGATGAGAGTGGACAGCACGACGACGCTTCCGACCGTAATCATGCCTAATATGAGGCGACTGCGTGCGTAATCCATGAGTTCCCGAGTCAACCTAAAGCAAAAAAGAGACGTTCCGGTTAAGAACCGAAGTTAACGCCCTCTGCTTAACGCGGCAATTCCCGTAGATATCGGCCGGATTTTCTGTTTTTCCTGGCCTGCCACTGGGTCGCTAGGCGCATTGCTACATCCCCAAAAGGACCCTGTCTATGTTTGGATCAACTTGGTTCAAAACCGTTGAGGTCCGCCGTATGCGTCCTATTCACCCGTGCCTTGGCTTTTGCAGCGCGTTTTCGGCGATCGCTTTTAGGTCGGTCATCGAGTATCCGCGTTGAATACCGGGCACATCAACCGAATCGGCGTTATTACCGCCGACGACCAAAATGCAGTTTTTATCTGATGCGACCTTGTGGAGTTTTTCAATTTCACCGATTTGATTTTTCGATCGGATTGCATTGGTAATGGACAGGCTGACCAAACTCGGCGCCTCGTCTTCTACTGCATCAATGATAATTTTCAACGGAGTATCTGGACCGAGGTTAATTTCAAAGTAACCGACTTCGTGGCAGACAAGTGCACACATCAGGCAGGGAATCAAATAAGGGTCACCTGCGGGTGCAGCGCAAATGACTTTCTGTGCAGAATCCTCGACCGGTGGCATGATTGAACGCAGTTGCATCAACGACCGCATCGCGATGATTAAGCTGCGATGCTCGACAAAAATGCTCTTTTTGTCCGCCGGAAAGGACTCACCGATCCTCACAAACGCCGTCAAAAACGGACCATCAAAAATGGCGTTAATTTCCTGACCGTTTAAGTATAAGGTCTGCAGAATGGCCACCGACTTATCACTGTCACCGCTTACGAGCGATTCATAAAAACTGTCGGGATCTTCCGCATCTTCGGATAATGAAATACCCAATAATTTGGGGTTTTGCGGTTGGATACCGTTGGTTCGTGAATAGCGAATCGCTTCTTCAACGGGGATTTTTCGATGCCCGCCTTTGGTCCTACGCACACTGATATCTCCGCCGTCCGTAAGCCGGCGGACCGTCGATACGCTGAGGCCAATCGCTTCTGCGAATTGCGAAGTGGAGAGAAGTTTTTGCACGGAGGTTCCTTGCCAAAAGGTTCAATCTCGACCCAATCCCTCGGATTCGATCAAAAATTCTACCAAAACTACCAAAACATTGCGGCCAAGGGCATTTTACTTGTTACTAACCCGCCTCTTGCGGCGGTCGTTCACCAAGTTTGGCAGTTTTGACAGTTTTTGCCGCGTTCGGCAGGAGTTTTTTTACATGTTCGATTTAACCCTTCTCGGCATGCCCGATCTTTCCGTCTTTCAATTCAACATCGTGGATAACATTTTTTCCATGACGGTTGCGACGATGGGGGCTGCAGCACTCTTCTTTTTCGCGGCCCGATCGACGGTCGGTTTCGCGTATCGACCAGCTTTGATGGTGTCAGGTGTCGTCGTTGCGATCGCTTGCTACCATTACTTTATGATCCGCCACAGCTGGCATAATGCCTACGCACTTACCGAAGGTGGCGGTGGGTATACGGGGACGGGAGCAGCGTTCAATGATTTTTATCGCTATGCCGATTGGATCCTGACGGTGCCCCTGTTGTTAGTAGAATTGGTCGCTGTGATGAGACTATCACGCAACAAGGCCAGTTCGATTTTGACACGTTTGATCATCGCGGCCGCATTGATGATCGGCCTGGGTTACCCGGGTGAAGTCATTACCGATCCCGCAAACGCATCCATGCGTTGGGTTTGGTTTGGTCTTTCGGTCATTCCGTTTCTGTACATTCTGTACGTTTTGTGGGTCGAGTTGACGGCCTCACTTTCTTCGCAACCTGCAGCAGCTCAAGGCCTCATCAAGTTGGCCCGCGTTGTTATTCTGGTTACTTGGATGGTGTATCCAATCGCCTACATGCTTGGCAGCACGCCTGCCGCATTGGAAGCCGCGTCAGGCGGTGGAGGTGATGCGTCCGGAATTGTCGGTTTGCAGATCGGTTATGCGATTGCTGACATGACTGCGAAAGCAGGCTTTGGAGTATTGATTTACTTCATTGCACGTGCGAAGACTTCGGCTGATGCTGAAAACGGAATTGGTTTCAACGACGTTCCTCAGGCCGCAGTAGCTACCGCGTAGCAAACTTTGGTATTATCGAAGGAAAACGGTCGCCAAGTTTTTTTGGCGACCGTTCCTCGATATCTTCGATTTATCCCGAATGCGAGTTCGCTGCAAATGCTTCATCCGGCCATATTGATTCTGATCGCATCAGCTGCCTCCTGGGCATGCTGGTCAGGGTATGCATTGAGCCCCGCTGGTATTGCATTGATCATGGCAACGGGCGTAGCCATCGTGGGTCTGCCTCACGGAGGCATGGACCATCGGATCGGCTTTACCACCATTTCACAGATTATCCCAAGGTCACAATCGCGAAGTAAATTCGCAATCTTACTGGCCTTCATGACCACTTATTTACTCATCGCTGCCGGCGTTATTGCCGGATGGTATTTCTCGCCTCTCTGCACGATCAGTTGTTTTTTTGCACTGGCAGCCTGGCATTTCGGTTTGGAGGAAGAGACCACCGCGGGACGTCTTAACTGGGTTGACCAGATGGGCGTAATGGCTCGAGGCGGCATGGTGATTTGGTGCACTGCCTTGTTCCGACCTGCTGAGGTTACTTCTCTGCTGCAGACAATCTTGCCCAGCGAATCTTCGGCAGCTGCCCAAGTCGTTTTAGGCCTGAACATCCTCAGCCCTGTGTTGGCAGGTTTATTGGTATTCGACTTGGCCCGTTGCCTGCGAAAACTTTCGGCCCGCATGGGCGTCCTGACAGCAGTGCGAATTGGTGGCTTCGCCTTAATGTTTGCAGTCTGTCCGGTACTGCTGTCTTTCACAATTTACTTTTGCGGTTGGCACTCCATCCGCGGCCTCATCAACCTGCGTCAATCCTTTGGTGGATCTACAAAACAACTTGTGTTGCAACTGGCACCCATGTCCCTTTTAGCAATTCTTTTGTTTATCGGCGGTTTTGTATTTTTTCGCAATGAACTGGGAGCGACTGACGCCACGGTCCGCACCATTTTCATTGGTTTGTCAGCGGTCGCGGTGCCGCATTTATTGCTCCATGTCATCGAAGATTTCCTGGTCAACACATCAGCATCTGGGAATCGGTCTCACGCAAATTCCGTTGTTTCGGAGGTTGCAGCATGGTAAGCAAATCCGAATTCGACTTCGTCATCGCAGGCGGCGGATTGCAAGGGTCGCTGTTGGCATTTGCTATTAGCAGCCTGCAACCCTCAGCGCGAATTTTGCTGATTGAAAAACAGCGGCAATTTTGCGGAAACCATACCTGGTCGTTTCATCGCAGCGATTTATCGGATACCACTTGGAAGTGGTTCGGCGGGCTAGTTGATAAGCAGTGGGACGGCTATCACGTCGAATTGGGAGGCGTCACACGCCACATCCCTATTGGTTATGGTTCGGTTTTTTCTGACCAACTCAGCCAAAAACTAGTCGCCTTACGAAGTACAAACGCCAATCTAACAACGCTCACCGGGTCCGTTCAACGGTTGGAAGACCAACGATTGCATCTTGAAACGGGTCAACAGATTACCGGTACAGCAATCCTTGACTGCCGCGGTTTGAGTCACGGCGATCAACCCCAGCCTCGATCCGGGTTTCAGAAGTTTGTCGGCCTCGAGGTGGAACTGGAAGAAGATTGGATCGCCTCCACGCCCTGTTTAATGGACGATCGAATTGATCAGTCGGACGGTTTCCGGTTTATCTACACGCTGCCAATATCTCCACGCAGGCTATTAGTGGAAGACACCCGATTTTCCAACACACGGACGTTGGACCGAACTGCCTGTCGCGAGGTCATTGCAACCTACCTGCGAGAACGCGGGTTCACTCGGTATCGAGTTTGTCGTGAGGAGTCGGGTTGTTTACCCATGCCCTACCAACGGGCACCGCGTCATTCGCAGATGACCGTTGGTTATCGCGGCGGTTTCTTCCACCCCGCCACCGGTTATTCAATGCCCTTGGTTGCTAACTTGGCAGATCGAATCGCCAGCTCACCGGCCGCTGATGCTGCGGCGGTGATCGCGGCGTTTCGGGAACAAATGAGATTTCAGACGACGTTTTCATTGTGGCTTAATCGGTTGCTCTTCCAACTGGTTACACCCACTCGGCGGCGGGAAATTTTCCGCCGTTTTTATGGCAAACTACCTGCCTCCACGATTCAGCGTTTCTACGCATTCCAATTCACCGCGACTGACGCGGCACGCATATTTCTGGGGCGGCCACCCATGGGTTTGACGCCTTTACGATTCCTACAATCTTTCCGGGAGAAACGATGCCCAGCCTTCCCAACCTGATGGATACCATTTCACAAAGGACGAGGTCCAACTCAGAGAATTGCGATGCCCGCCGCAAGTTGTGGCGAGAAGCGCTTGGGGGCCCTCTCGAGGATTTTCTGAGCCGTAAAGGCAAACGCATTCGAGCGGACCTAATTGGGATCGCTTTCCGGATTGCTGGTGGCAAAGGCGAAGCACCCAGCGAGATCGTAGAGTTTGTTGAATTACTACACGCCGGTTCTTTGATCATCGACGACATCCAGGACAATTCGCGTAATCGCCGCCGCCAAGAAACGATGCATTTGAAATATGGCGTGCCGGTGGCAATCAATACAGGGAATTGGCTTTATTTCGCCGCCTTGGAAAGACTGGCGGAGGTCGATTTGCCACCCGCGAAAGCAATGGCCATCATGAACAAGTCGCTGCGAGTCATTAAACACTGCCACGCGGGCCAGGCCCTTGACCTGACGGCCACTTTTAATGAACTGCCGGCCAACGCGATTCCACAAACAGTGGAACAGATCAGCCAGTTAAAAACCGGAGCGCTCACAGCTTTGGCTGCCTGGTTAGGCGGTATGCTAGGCGGCGGTAGCGACGAGGTATGCGATAAGTTATCGAATTTCGGATTGCAACTCGGCATCGGACTGCAAATGCAAAACGACTTTGTCGAATTGCAAAGAGCAGCCTACAGCCGTTGTAACTCAGATGATTTCCGTAATCGTCGCATCACTTGGCCGTGGGCATGGTTGGCCAGCACCACCAGCGCCGCCGAAGTCCAGCGATTGGCCCAATTAGCTTGCGAGCAAATTCCTGAGGTTCAGGATTGTGCCCAGCAAATTCTGGAACGGGTTGAAATCGTTGCTGTCAAAGAGATCAACTCGAAGCTGGAAGGTTCCATTTCCGAACTGAACAATATCGACTTCGACCCCCGTATCCGAAAACAGCTCGATCAAATCGTCGCAACACTTGAGTTACGCTATGTCTAACGCTCACCTTTCATCAAACGATACCACGGCAGCCCTTCTCGACGGAGGAGCGACCCAGCGATTCGCCGAAGACCCGCGTGGAGAAACTGGTGCGCCTCGCAAAGCCGCTGTTGTGGGTAGCGGTTTCGGCGGGCTCGCGGCAGCCATCAGGTTACAGGCGATGGGGTTCCAAACAACCATCTTCGAAGCGCGTGATAAGCCGGGCGGCAGAGCCTACGTCTACGAGGACCAAGGATTTACTTTCGATGCGGGTCCTACCGTGATTACGGCACCCCACTGCATCGACGAACTGTTTGAACTCGTCGGAAGACGTCGCGAGAACTACGTCGAGTTGCTTCCAGTTTCTCCGTTTTATCGACTCCGTTGGCAAGATGGTGTGGAGTTCGATTACGTGGGTGATGAACAGGAGTTAATGAACCAAATACGACGGATCAACCCCGCGGACGTAGACGGATACCGAAGATTTGCTGACTACACCCGCAAAGTATTTGAGAAGGGTTACGTCGAACTGGGTGCGGCGCCCTTTCTGCGATTCTCGGATATGGTGCGAGTCGCTCCCGACCTGATGAAATTGCGGGCCGACCGCAGTGTCTATAAAACGGTGAGTCGGTTCATGAAAAGTGAACACTTACGACAGGCATTCAGTTTTCACCCGTTGTTGGTAGGCGGCAATCCCATGGACACCAGTTCCATTTACACACTCATCCATTGGATTGAGCGGGAATGGGGCGTGTTCTTTCCCAAGGGAGGGACTGGAGCACTGGTGCAAGGGTTGGTTCGTCTATTTACCGATATCGGTGGCCAGTTGCACTTGGATAGCCCCGTCGAGTCAATCGATCTGGTGGAAAACAGTACCGCAGGAGAGCAACCTCAACACCGCGTGGCCGCCAAAGGTATGGCTCCAGAGAATTTCGATGTCGTAATTTCCAATGCCGATGTTCACCACACTTACTCAAAGCTCTATCGGAATCATCCGCTCGCACAAAAAAAATCCCGACAACTCGAGAAGATGGAATGGTCGATGTCGTTATTTGTCATGTATTTTGGCACCTCGCGACGTTACGATAACATCGCTCACCACACCATCCTGTTTGGGCCGCGTTTTAAGGGACTCCTGAAAGATATCTTTCGTGGCAGTCAACTGCCGGATGACTTCAGTCTCTATCTTCACGCTCCAACCATTACAGATAGATCAATGGCTCCGGACGGCTGCGAGTCATTTTATGTTCTGAGCCCGGTACCCCATCTCGGCAATGCCAATATTGATTGGGAACAGGTGCAGCATCAATACGGCGACACCATTTTGGCAGCTCTGGAAAACTATCTGCCCGGGTTAAGAAGTTCCATTGTGACTCGGCGGCATTTTACGCCCCGCGAATTTCACAGCGAGTTGAACGCCCACCATGGTTCGGCATTCTCAGTATCGCCCAAGCTAACGCAAAGTGCGTTTTTCCGACCGCACAATCGCGATCGACACATTCCAGGCCTGTACATCGTCGGGGCAGGTACGCATCCAGGTGCAGGCGTCCCGGGTGTCATTAACACTGCCAAAGCAACCGCCGGTGTTGTCGCAAAAGATTATGGAGTACCCGTCCATGTCTAAAATCGCAAACACAAGAACTGGAAACGCTACCAACCAACCCGCCGCTATTCGGTTTTTTGATGAATTGCCGGACAAGCAAAAATTCATCCAGTCCCACAGCAAATCCTTTTCATTGGCCTGCCGCACGCTTCCGCAACACCTTCGTGAAGACGTCTGCAAACTTTACGCTTGGTGTCGCTGGTGTGACAACGCCGTGGACGAAGCTGCAGATGTCGAGATTGCCCGCCAACGGCTCGCCTTACTGCGAGAAGATATCGAGTCAATCTATGCTAACCGCCCATTGCATTTACCGGCATCGGAGTGGTTTTTTGAATTGGTGCAACGCTACGACATCCCCAAACAACTGCCCCTGGATTTATTGCTGGGCATGGGATCTGACATCGATTTCCAGCCCGTTAAAGACCAAGCGGATTTGGAGTTGTACTGCTACCGGGCGGCCGGGGTTGTCGGCTTGATGATGTGCCGATTATTGGGCGTGACTGACGAGCGGGCTTTTGAAAATGCCAAGTCTCTGGGAACCGCGATGCAGCTCACCAATATCGCTCGAGATGTTGGTGAAGACTGGGAACTGGGACGCCTCTATCTCCCAGCCAGCTGGCTTCCCGCAACGAATGATCTTGAGACCGCGCCGACGGATGCTCAATTGCGTCCGGCCATCCAGAAATGTTTGGAGCTGGCCGACGTCCACTACGAACTCGGCAAACAGGGCTACCCTGCCTTGCCAGAGGGGACCCGTTTGGGGATTCGTGTTGCTGCCGCCGTTTATCGAGAAATTGGAAACGAAATAAAGCGTAGCGATTACCAAGTCATGCATCAGCGGCACTTCGTATCCAAGGCCCAAAAACTGCGATTAGTAGGACGAGAAATCGCCCGCGAGTTGACGTGCCGCTTGGTGCATCGCTCAAAACAATTCGGCAGCAATTTGCTCAAGAAATACTCATCCTTTCTCGCACAACCACCACGTAATTCATTTGCAGGAGAATTTACCATGAAAACTGAATTTCATTACCTGGCCATCTTCGGCCTATCCATGACGCTTGTGATGGCAACCGTTTTATTCGCTCTCATGGGATTAAATCCAAAACGTGAAGCGTATCAACTACTGCCCTGGATGTACTCCTGTGCCTCGGCCATTGGGGCGGCAACGCTTTGGTTTTGGTCCCAACACATCGGCCGGCAATTGGATGCGGCGAAAGAGAAGTAGCGGGTTCGGCATGACTCGACCCGCTCCCCCAATTGATCCGCGGATCACCCCACGCGCGACATCTCGCGTGAGTGTTGGCTAGGGGTATTTAGAATCTCTCCACGCCAGTCGCCTTGGGCGCACGATGAAAATGATTTGTTTCGACCGCCTTGGAGATGCCTTGGCGGATTCCTAGCTCTTCCGTCGTTTACGAAAAATCGGGGATGTCTTAACCCACAGCCCAAACCCCGAGATGACGGTTACCAAGCCAAAAATGGACACGGTTTTCAATAGCCATTGATTGAAGTTATCACGTCCTTGGTAATCCATTGTGTGCAGCATCCAGAAAAAATCAAAGACGCGCCATTGGTTGTTACGGCGGGTGGTCACGACACCTCGATTCTCCGATACGTAAATGGACGTCCCGGATGGATGATCCATTTCAACTCGATAGGCCGGCAACTCTTTTCCCCGATACTCTGAATGGGACCCCGTTTCAGTAATCCGTTCCACCTGATTCACGGCGACATCAAACGCAAAATCACGTTCCGCAATTTGGCGTGCCGTCTCAGCATCGATAGGGGAGAGCCGTTTCCCGGAACTCGCGTCAAAAATCGCTACCGCGGGTTGCTTCGAACCTACCAACGAGACCTCGTAAACCGGTTTTTCTAACATCGTTCTCAACAGCACCTGATCTGCCTTTTGTTCGCTGGGAAGGTCTTTAAGTATCTCGCTACTGTTGATTATCTCAAAGCTATTCAAATTGACTGGATCAATTTTCCGGATCAGGTCTTCGCCGCGAACCGATTGGATGGAGTTCCAACTAAAAATCACGCCGCTGAGCGTCCAAAAAAACAATTGGATACCAATGACGACCCCTAAATAGCGGTGGATTTTTCTCCAAGTTCTTAGTTTCATAACGTCTCCCCATTTCGGTGGTCCGGAAACATACCATGAGCGGTAATGACCGCTGGTACAACTTCCACGCTCGTAGCCTGCGTCTTTTATTATGACAGATTTACGATAACCACCAAATCACCATGGCCCAAGCGCCCTTGGACTTGCCACTCGTTGCTCTCAACATTGTTAAGAAATTAAAAGAACACCGCAGATTTACGAAAGAACACCGGTTAATTTACCGGATAAACAAAAGAGAGCCCTGTCAGGAATGCCTGCCCGACCCTTGGGTCATGGGATGTCGGGTAAGTCGGTTTCCCTACCATTGAAAATCCTAGTCCTATGGAAATTCGGATAATCCAGCATGACAAACAGCATGACAAACGAAACAGAAGTTCTTATTGCCGGTGCGGGTCCTGTGGGACTGGCCTTAGCAGCACAACTGAACGGCATGGGAATCGAGGTCGCCATCATGGAGCAACGCGAGACTCCATCGCAACTTTCCAAAGCCGGTGTGGTGTGGGGTCGCTCTTTGGAATTGCTCGATCTTTGTATGAACGCAGACGATTTCCTGCGAGCAGGACGTCCATTGCGAAAAGCCCTAATTTTTAGTGAGGGTCAAGAAATCGCGGCCATCGATTTCGCCAAGTCGGATAATCCGTTCGGCACCGGAGTCATGATTCCGCAAAACGAGACAGAACGCGTGATCACTGAGCATCTGGAGTCGCAGGGCGTTTCTATTCGACGGGGCATGGAACTCGAGGGCTTTGAGCAGCACCCCCAAGGCGTCCGATGCGAGGTGCGTTCCAGCGACGGGCAACCGGAGCAATGGCAAGCAGATTACTTGGTCGGATGTGATGGGGCACACAGCACCGTTCGCCATACATTGGGTTTAGACTTTCCCGGCCAACAGGAATCACATCGCTGGTGGTTGGCAGATGTGTCAGCCAAAGGCAATATGCCAGATTCTGAAATGGTCGTTTGCTGGAGCCGAAGCGGTATTTTAGTGCTGTTCCGATTTACGGAATCGAAGTGGCGACTGATTGCTGAAAAACCCCGCACCGATCCTGACACCCTGCATCGCGATCCGACCCTGGCTGACATGCAGACGTTGATGAAAGAACGAGGCATCGGAAATATTGAGTTGTACGACCCTCTTTGGTTGAGTGAGTTTCGTATCAACGAGAGAAAAGTTGATCAGTACCAAGTCGATCGAGTTTTTTTGGCTGGCGATGCCGCCCACATTCATAGCCCAGTGGGAGGCCAAGGAATGAACACGGGAATTCAAGATGCGTGCAATCTCGCTTGGAAAATCGCCTGGAGCCAAAAACTGCTGGGCCAAGGTCCGTTACTGCAGAGCTACTCCTCCGAACGCAGTCGCATTGGAGACCTTGTCGTGCGGACCACATCACACGCAACAAAAATCGCAACCGTTGAATTGCGTCCTTTGCAGTGGGTACGAAAGACGTTTGCAAAAATTGCCCTGCATTTCGAATGGACTCAGGAACTCGCCCGGCAGAATATCGCTGAATATACTGTCTCGTACCCCAACAGCACGATTCAAGGCCTCGACTTGCGAAAGCAAAAATCGGGTCTCCGTTTGGGCGAGCGAGTACCCGATTTGTCTTGGACGGATGCCAACGGAGACGCCAAATCTCTCTACGCAACACTGGGTGGCGGGCATGCCGTCCTCATTGGCTGGAAGACCGGTATGAGCGCGGCACGCATCGCCATCGAGAGCCTGCCAGTAACTGTGCAAAACTTTTTTCGTGCTTTCGATTTGCATGAATCCGGATCCGAAAATATACAAAGTGAAAATACGGATTCGGATATGCCGACCCAGTTTCACGAATTCGGTACGGCCGAAGCAGAAGCGTTGAAACAAATCGGACTGTCACAAGCCGGCCTGATTTTAATTCGCCCGGATGGATATCTCGCAGCTGCTGGGGAGCCCGAGGCCACTTCGATCGCTCTTCAATGGCTAAACACCATTCGCGAACCAGGCACGCCACGCGATTCCTGATCCCTTTACATTCTGCCTGGAACCGATGCTGCTACCGAACAGGTCGTGGAGCGATATTGGTCCGAACCATTGTGGCCCGAACCATTGAAACGGAATTCTTGCCGGTTGCAGTGGTCTGAAAATATGACCTTGGGACTGAGCTGTGACACGGGTGATTCGGCTGGGAGGTTTTTCAAGATTGAGCCGTGGATCGACGTTGCACAGGTTGGGCATGTTCACGGTTGTAAGTTAAACGGGGCGGGATTTCGCGTTACGAAGTAATGTACCGTCCTCCAGAAAATTCCCACTTAACCAATTTTAGCTGTCGCTGACGTCATTTCTTCACGTGTCCGTGTTTAATTGATGCAAAATCGAAAAACCACTCTATTTGGCAGATAAACACGCGGCGTGCTTTGTGTCATGCTGACAAGGCATTCATAACATTAATCAGGGGAAGCTGATGTTACGCAGGTGGATTTGTTCAAAAATTTTTTTGGCCATCGCAGTCGTCACGTTGCTGATTTTTGTGGCTGCGGGCCTGCCTGCCAAAACCAGCCATAGCCGACAGGCGGTGGCGACTTACCTATACCCTCGCCTTCCGGAAACGTCTTACAATTACGAGAACATTACTTTACCGGAACATTTTCTGGTCAATCGCTTTCCGGGTAACGTGCCGGGTCAGAATGCGGTTATTGAAAACGACAATACGCCCTTGGATAATCAGACCACGGATGCTGGGGCAACGCTGGGACGAGTTTTGTTTTACGACAAGCGTCTCAGTGCTAATCGTACGATTGCATGTGCCAGTTGCCATCAACAGGCTTTGGCCTTTACCGACGACGCGACCCTGAGCGTCGGTTTTGAGAGCGGTACCACGCGCCGGCACGCCATGAGTTTGGCAAACGCCCGCTTCTATGACGCTGGCAAAATGTTCTGGGATGAACGCGCCTCGTCCCTGGAAGACCAAGCTTTGCAGCCAATTTTGGATCCCATCGAAATGGGTTTAACGCTGACGGAATTGCTCCACGTCGTAGAGCACCAACCCTATTATTCCAACCTGTTCATCGATGCGTTCGGGGATGCCACGGTTACACCCGATCGAATCGCCAAGGCCATTGCCCAATTCGAGCGCAGCTTAGTCAGCTATTCCTCCAAGTACGACGAAGGTCGCGCGCTGGTTAACAGCCCGTTCGACCCTTTCCCAAATTTTTCGATGCAGGAAAATTTTGGCAAAGACTTGTTCATGAAACCGAATGTGTCCCAGACGCCACTGGCGTGTATTGCTTGCCATATGAGCGAGGCCTTTATCACACCTTTTCACAATCCAGCCAATACAACTGACGCCACCAATAACGGCTTGGATATTGTCTCCAGCAACGATTTTGGTGTCTTAGAGACGACGGGAAATCCGGCGGATGATTTTAAGTTTCGGGTTCCGTCCCTGCGAAACATCGCGGTGACGGCACCCTATATGCACGACGGCCGATTCCAAACATTGAATCAGGTACTGAATTTTTACAGCAACGGAATTCAACCCCACCCCAATCTAGATCCACGATTGCGCGGCCCCAACCCGGGTGCTCCGCCGGTCCGTTTCAATTTCAACCCCGACGAGCGGGCAGCCCTGATCGCGTTCTTCGAGACCTTGACCGATCAGCAATTAATCAACGACATCCGGTTCAGCGATCCATTTGTGGAAACAACGCTTGCCGTCGGAAAAAAATTATTGGACGGCATCGTGTTAGCAGGCTCTATCGATGATTTGGGGGACAGTGATGACATTTCATATGTGCTGTCTCCCAGCCCCACGGCCAACCCACAGAAACAAAAAATCGATATGATCCTGATTGGGATCAGCCCGGTGACCCACCCCACACGTTTACGGTTTCTGGTCGAGTCAGCAATCACGGGCCCAGCAGACGAGTCAATCAATATGGAAATTCAAATCCTCAACCACGAAACCAATCAAATGGAGTCATTGGGGTTTTGGCTGACTTCCAACGAGCAAAAATTTGTGGAGGTAGACGTGGTCGCTGATTCCGATCGCTTCGTTCATCCAATCACCAACGAAATTAGAGGTCGCATCATCTGGTCGAGTCCGATTTTCAGCGGATCGCCCTTCTTTTGGGAAGTTGAGGTCAATACGGCGGTGTGGATGCTAGAGGAGAACGCGAACTTGCGTTCGGGAAACTCTGGGTCAGGTGGCGAACGTTCCCGACCCAATCGCCCACGATTCAAAAAACCTGCAATCTCATTCGGTGGCAGCAGACGTTAAGAGGACGTCGAACAGACGCCACATCTGGCAAAACTCTTAAGCAGCAATGCCAAGGGGCGGAGCTTGGCAGGATGATGAGGACTTTACCACGCCATCATCACCGACTGGGGCTGGTGACCGGCGTTGGACCGAGAATATCTTTTTTCTAAGATTCAAAGCCGTCGTGGTTACCCATCTCGCGTCTGACCGAAATGATGAATGGGCATGGCCGCACAAAAAAGGCACCGCGTTACGAAGAACACGGTGCCTTTGATTTGCCGACGAAGACAGAAACATCGTCAACGCCCGGCGTACTTTTTTGCTCCAGCATGCAAGTTATTTTTTATCTTCGTCCGGGTTATTTAATCGCACCAGAGTCACATCCTTTTGTTCATTTGCGTTCACATGAATGATCGCAGGTACTTCATCATTGGTTAGATTATACAAACCGGTTTCCAGAACAACCGAATCATTGCCTTTCATTTTGATGGCAACACGCTGATTTTTTTTGTCCACCGAACCTACTAAGGGTTTTACATCGTCGGTTAACACGTCTTGCAAATTACCGCGGATAGCACCTTCACGGTTTACGGCCAATTGCAATACTTTTTTTGTATCCGTTTGATCGGCTTCGGTGATCAAGGAGAAAACTCCCAAGGGCATCCAATCCTCATCACTGGTTTCTTCACCGGCATCAGCAATTTGGGCCGCTTCGTCATAGTATTCTTCTGACGTGGCAATTTCTTCATCGCCATAATAGACCGACCCATCACTGTACGTCACATTTTCGCCGTAGTCGTAGTAGTAACCTTCGCCGGTACAACCACAATAGGCTCCTGCGGTGGCCCAGGTTGCCGCCGCCCAAGCGGTTCCGTAAACGGTCCACTTACCGGGCCACCAGGCCCCCGGGTACTGGTTGATATATCCGGGTCCAAAGTACCCCCAGCGAGTGAAGTTTCCATTAACGGCAGTCCATGCCTTGCCGCCGACGAATTGCCCGTTAACAAACGAGGCACCCCGACCGGTAGTCACTACATTGCCGGCGGGGCCTCGGATGGCAGAGCGGGAACCGACAGCACCGGTTCCGTTTCCATTACCGTACCCACCTCGGGCATTGATCTTGGTGTAACCCCATTGATTTTGTCTGGCGGTCACGGAACCACCTTGTCGATATCCGGAGGAGTCGGCATAGCCGCCTCGCACGCCAGCGGCTTTGTTACCGGCGGCATCTTTCCCGGCCGCGAATCCTCCCGCACGGACTGCGGAATTCGTTCCGTCGGTTGCCGCCCGAACGCCACGGCCTGCGACAGCCTCTCCGCCGGCTGCGGTTTTCACACCTGTGCGGCTGCCCGCCGCACCTACGCTGTTCGTGCCATCGGTTGCGCCCGCGGCACCGGCTCCTCGCGCGATGGTATTGCCGCCAGCGGTTTCGACCTTGATGCCACCCGCTGCACCGCCGACGGTGACGCCACCCGCGGTCGTTCCCGAACCCGATCCGCCACCGACCGTAACCGTGCCACCGCGTTTGGTTTCATAGGTTTTAGATTGCATGCCATCGCCGGAGCCGGAGGATTGCGCGGTTCGTGAGCGATCGCTACTGCTGCGGTCCGCAGATCGCGAGCGATCGGATCCTCCGCCCGAACCCAAGAAACTGTCCAGCTGGTTACGGGAAGGCTGTTGGTAGGATTGCGAAGATCGGAACGCATCTCTGCCCGCTCCTGGATTCGCACGCGTCAGATCTCGTTGGAGATCGCTTCGCGCCGAGTTACTTCTCGAAAAACTGTCTCGGTTGATATTGCTGCGGCTTAAGCTGTCGCGACTGAAATCATTCCGATTAATGTTGTTGTTGCTCAGACTGTCGCGATTGAAATTGTCGCGGTTCATGTTGCCGCTGCTTAGGCTATCGCGATTCAGATTCCCGCGATTCAAATTATCGCGATTAAAGTTACCGCCGCCCAAATTATCTCGATTCTGACTCATATTCCCGCGACTGAAATTATCGCGGCTCGCGTTGCTACGGTTGAAATCGCGTGCTCCGTTCGAGGAACGGGAGTTGCGATTTTGTGCTGAACGATTTGGGGAACTCTGCCTGCTCGAAGACCGCTGCGGTGACGAACGGCTCATGGAAGGGGAACGGCTATATCCGCTATGTCCTCCACTCGACCGGCTTGCACCACCACGCCCTCCGCCGCCACGGCCACCGCCACCGCCACCGCGGCGTTGCGCTTCCACATCCGCAGCGACCAGAAAAAACAGTACCAGCGAAGTTAATAAAATGCGAAACATCAATTTATCTCCTTGATCGGGGTGGCACAGCATCTTGCTTCCATCCCCACTAACTTGATTTATTCCAAAAACGAAAATTCAAAACTACGATTCTCGCTTTTATTAATCTGTATCTACGACTCGAACGACTTCTACGGAATCAATATCCGGCAGACTAACGCCATCCAACGTACGCTTGGTCGATTTCCAATCAAAGCGACCTTCATTCCGGGGTGTAAAGATATTCGTGGAGGAAGCCACTCTTCCATCAGCCAGCACTTGGGAAGATTGTGCCTCCCAAACATTACCGTTTTTTGTCCACATCCCGGCAGAGTGCCCGCCGTCTGAATCGAACATCCAAGAACGAATCGTATTTGTGGACGCGTCATATCCGATCACTTGCGTGCCTTCCAAAGTATCCAAGCCGGCAATAGTGACACGGAAGTTCTTCGTAATGAAATTCCCATTCTTGGACCAACGACAAGAGCTTTCCACGGTCGCTCCGCCGCTTTGATCAACCCAATCACCAATCATCCAATCAAGCTCTTGCAAATGGTGATTATGGGGAGCCTGCTGAGGAGCCGCATGCTCTTTGACCCGATACAGGTTCCACTGGCCGTTTTCCAATTTGTGTATCGCGGTATAGTCGGCCTGCGCGCCCCCCGCCACACCAGAGGACCCTTCCTCCAAGGCGACGTCATCAGTGACCAAGGAGACCTTGCGAACATTTACAGTCAGCGATGGGTCCGCCTTCATCTCGGAAAAAATGGCTGCAAAGGCCTTTCGAATATTCTCGCGTCCCTGGACCGCGCTGCCATCGTCGTCAACCCAGGTGCCCGTCTCACTCCAATGCTGACTTAGCGCGGCAGCATCCCTGCGATTGTATGCTTCCACATACGTTTTCACTGAGTCAATGACGGCTTGTTGAGCGTCGCTATTATTGGCACTCGCTTGTGACGATTCCTGTTGTGCCGATAAAGAATTAAAAGGAACCAGCAATGTAAAACAAAATGCCAACGCTAACTTGGCAGTAAAGCGCAATTTCATCCTCGGCCTCAATAATGCAAACTACGAAATGTGAATGGAAAAGACGGCTGTAATTTCTACTCAGCCTTGATCAAGTTTAGCTAAGCACTTTGCTCTTAGTGAACGCGAAATCCCATAAAAAAACACCAAAATTGGCCGCTCTTACTTCTGCCCCCAATGTGTCAGTTATTAGCCGTGGGTGCCAGCAATTTCTACTGCCATGTGGTTTAAACGAAACAATGAAACGCAGCCATAAAACAGCAATTGCAAAAGTCGAATCTGGCACCCCTCCTCGGCACAGTGCCGAAAACAATCTCATTGCGGGCCACCAAGCGCCGGCAGCCAAAAATACCCAAGCGTTACGCGTTTTGCAGTCTTCGTTGGGCGTGCAATGTTGTTTATTGCGATCGGTGCTGGCCGCCACATTGGCCCATCGTCCCAGCCATACCCCGACGCGGCACTGGTCCTGCCAGTTCGTTAACCACGGCCCACTGAATTTTGATTTCGTCGCGTTCAATATCTTGGATGCGATATTTGACGGTCATGGTTTGCCCGCCGCACTTGACCTCTTGCCAATAAACATGCCCTTCCTCGGGCAGATAAGCTTGTTGTGCCCAAACGCGTTTTTCATTTGGGTCCAATTTCACGGCAAGATCCTCTTGCTCCCCTAAATCCGCAACTCGCGATGACATGCCACCTACCGGGTTGAAATGCAACAACCCGCACCCGTTGTAAACGAGATCAACGTAGTTTCCATGCTCGTCCAGTTTTTGACTGGCTTGGCGAAAACTAAACGCGCTCGTCCCATAAGCATTATTATTTGCACGTCGCGTCAGGACTAAATTGAACGATTTCTTTTCATCCCCCCAGCGACTTTGTTCTGTTTGCGCTTCCAGTAGTTGGGGGCCAATCAAAAAAGCCGCCGTGGTAGCAAGCAGGGTTACCGTGCGCAGCATCTTAAACCTCACCTTTTGACACTTAGAAATTTTGGCTCGCAGAATACCTAACCTGAATCGAAGCCTACCAAACCTGATCCACCCAAGCAAATTGATGGCCTTCTCAAGGGGAAGCCAGGCTTAGCACGGTCCTTGCGACCCCCGGGGGTGACGGCGCAAAAAAATTGACCTCCCGAGAAGTTCGGAAGGCCAACCTTATAGAAACCACGAAGAGGAGCGACGCACAGCATCGCCCTCTAACCCTCTTGTGGGTATTGATGAGATAGTCACGCCGGTCGGACTGAGCGAAACGGGAATTTCGCCTCTGAGAGGATCCGTAGTGGGTGCCTGGCAATAAGTCAGGCAAGCAGCGACCCGGCCCAAAATGGCGGGAAATCCAAGTTGCAAATCTCGAGGACCAGACGCTGTTGCCTCTCCCTAAGACTGCGCAAAACTGCCAGCGTCCGCAGATAAAATCAAAAATAAATAACTCTTCATAAAAACTCCCCCAATAATGCGATTTTTTGCTCATAAGGGCTGCCGCAGCTGAATCACGGAGGCGAGCTCCCGACGGAACGAAACAGACGTTTTAAACGGCCGCAGTTTCCCCAGTCGCTGAATTTCCCGTTACTCTGGACTCTTCTCACAACGCTGCAGCAATGATGGCAGACACTTGCCGAGCTTTTTCTGTCGCTGCCACGAAGCCTGAGCCATTTCCAACGCCCCAGCATTCTGCTGCCCAGCCATTTTGAGCAGACCCATGGCATTGCTGGTAGGAGTTTCTTGGGCGAACTTGATTGCCCCACAGCGTATTTCATTTACGTAGGCGAGGACTTTTTACCAGCCCCCAGGGCTGTAGCCCCGTGATTTGTCGCGCTGCGCTGCAACGGCGGCATTTTTGCAACGGCGGCACTTTTGCGGTGGCGGCATTTTCGCTGTAGCGGCTTTGTGAAATTCTATGCATTGGGTTTGGTCTCGATATTTTCCCATTTTCTTTTCATCGGTTGCACTGGCGGCGTACGTGCCACGTCCAATATTTGGGGTTACAATAAATAGCTTCTAATTGTTTTGGAGGGGGTAGAAGTGCATTTCCGTTATCGGCATCAAATACTGGTTGCGTTCTTGGTGATTTTGCTCTTCGGCCTCACGAGTGCCGCTTTCGCGCAGAACAAGATCGATTTCAACTCGCAAGTACGGCCGATCCTCGCCAACAACTGTTATGCCTGTCACGGTCCTGACGACGGCCAGAGGGTCACCGATTTAAGACTCGATCAACAAACGAGTGCTTTCGCAGACTTGGGAGGCTACGTTGCCGTTGCACCCGGCTTGCCCGACGAAAGCGAGTTGATTGAGCGCATCTTCTCAGACGATCCGGATTCGGTCATGCCGCCCAGCGATCACCTGAAACAATTAACGGCTCAGCAAAAACAAATCCTTAAGGACTGGATCGCTCAAGGCGCTCCCTGGTCTGGCCATTGGTCGTTTGAAAAACTCAAGTCAAGGACGCCACCGGAAACCCACTCCGCCGCGTGGTCAAAAAATGCAATCGATCATTTTGTTCTTGCTAAGCTCGAATCCGAGGGCCTCGCACCCTCTCTTCCAGCAGAGCGGCGAACATTAATTCGGCGTCTCAGTTCCGATCTCAATGGTTTGCCGGCCAATCGAGATCTGTTGGCGATGGCTGAACGGGATGACTGGCCCCAAGCTTACGAAGAAGCCGTTGATCGGTTGTTGGCCAGCGACGCTTTCGGTGAGCGCATGGCGACCTACTGGCTGGATCTGGTCCGCTATGCTGACTCGGTGGGTTATCACGGTGATCAACCGATTAGCGTCTCACCTTTTCGCGACTACGTGATCAATGCATTCAACCATAACATGCCGTTCGATCGCTTTACGACGGAACAATTGGCGGGCGATTTATTGGAAAGTCCGTCGCGCGACCAGTTGATCGCATCGGGTTACAACCGATTAGGCATGATGTCCGCTGAGGGTGGCGTTCAGCCGGAAGAATATCTGGCGAAATATGCCTCCGATCGGGTGCGCACAACGGCCTCGGTGTGGTTAGGCATCACGTTAGGTTGTGCGGAATGCCATGATCATAAATTTGATCCTTTAAGCACCCGCGAGTTTTATGAATTCCAGGCCTTTTTTGCGGACATTAAAGAACGCGGACTTTATGACGGCGCGCACCAATCTAAAAAATGGGGCCCCACTCTGGAGGTGCCAGACGATAACTTGGCTGAATTATTAGCGCCTCTGGATCAACGACTCGCCGAGCTAACGCGGAAAATCGTCGAAACACCCCAGGTACAAGAGGAACGACGCGTGTGGGAAACGGGACTGAAGCAGGCGGATTATCAATGGCAAGAGGTTAACCCCAACACCATGATCGCCACCAACCAAGTCGAAATCACGCGTGCGAGTGATCAATCGATCTTGATTGCGGGAGCCAATCCCAACACCAATGCCTACGCCATCACCGCCGAACTGCCACCCGGCACACGTGCGTTGCGTTTGCAGGCACTGCCGCACGCTTCGTTACCCAAAGGGGGACCTGGACGAGCCGGTAACGGAAATTTCGTAGTGACCGAATTTATCATTCTGAGCGGCGATCAAACCTCTCATATGGAAATTTTCAAAACGCCCTTCGCGAAATGGCCGGACGAACTAAAAGGTACCGCGGTGAGCACCCAGGCTGCCAGCACAACGTTCGAGCAGGAATACGGAGGGGCCAGTCACCCGGATAAAAAATGGTCAGCGGCCAGTACGATCGATCGAGACGCACGCGGAAAGACTTGGGGTTGGGCAATCTTACCGGAGACAGGTCAAGCGAATGAGTTAGTGCTGCAAATCGCACCAGATCAAACGTTGCCTGCATCCGTGACTCTTGTGATTCAGCAATTTCATGGCAATGGCAGTCATACGTTGGGGCATTTTCAATTATCGACATCGGTGGATAACGACGCGACGGCGAGCCCTTTGAAACGGTTGCCCGCTGAAATTCGCGCGATCGTTACGCTCGACCCAAGCGTTCGCGACGCCGCTCAAAAACAGATTTTGGCGGACTACTTTCTCACGCGAGCGCCTTCCCTAAAAACCTACCGCGATCAGATCTCTGCCTTAAACGCGCAGCGACAACAGTTGATTGATCAACACACGCGAACCAGCCTGATTACCGTTTCCGTACCTGCTCGCGAGATTCGTGTTTTACCTCGTGGCGACTGGATGGATCGCAGTGGTGATGTGGTCTCTGCGAATGTGCCGGCTGCATTGGGACGTCCCACTTGGCAGTCAGCGCCCAACCGTTTGGACCTTGCTGGTTGGATTGTTTCGCCCCAAAACCCATTAACGGCGCGCGTATTTGTAAATCGTATTTGGAAATTGTTGTTTGGTGCCGGGCTGGCCCCGGTACTGGATGATTTCGGCGCACAGGGGCAAGCCCCTTCGCATCCGGCCCTGCTGGATTGGTTGGCGTGGGATTTTCAGGAAAGCGGCTGGGACATCAAACATCTGATCAAAACCATCGTCATCAGTCAGGCCTACCAGCAATCATCGTCACACCGACAAGACCTTACCGAGACCGACCCCGAAAACCGCTGGCTGGCGCGGCAAGCCCGATTTCGAATCGATGCGGAATTCATACGGGATCATGCGCTTGCCACTAGTGGATTGATGGTCAACAAAGTCGGGGGGCGGAGCGTCAAACCCTACCAGCCATCAGGTCTGTATCAGCACCTCAATTTCCCCAAACGAAGTTACCAGGCCGATCGCGGCGACAACCAGTACCGCCGCGGCTTGTACACGCACTGGCAGAGGCAGTATCTGCACCCGGCCATGAAAATTTTTGATGCCCCGGCGCGAGAAGAATGTACCGCTGCTCGGCCTCGGTCGAGCACCCCCTTGGCCGCCTTGGTGTTATTAAACGACCCTTCTTACGTCGAAGCAGCACGGGCGCTGGCCGAACGTATCATGAAACAGGAGACGGCAGACTCCCCCCGATTTCAAGCACTGTTTGTCTCGGCCTTGGGACGGTCGATTACCGAATCCGAACAAGACGTTTTGACGTCATTACTGAAAAATCACGAGGCCTACTACTCCACTCACTTGGAAGAAGCCAAAAAATTGCTCTCCGTTGGTAACCACCCACGGGACGAGTCGTTGGAACCGGCTAAGCATGCCGCTTGGACATCGGTCTGTCGCGCCGTGATCAACATGCATGAATTCGTAACAAGATATTAATCGCGGTTGCGAAAAGGAATTAAAAAATGGACCAAGATATAATTCGACAAATTCAGGCGCGGCGTTCGTTTCTCGGGCGTTCCATGACTGGCATGGGCTCCTTGGCATTGGGAATGTTGCTGAATGGAAAACTGAACGCACAGGCGGGCCCCGAACTTGCTGACAATTTCTTTACTGGTATACCCCCGAAATGCAAACGGGTCATTCACCTGTGTATGGCTGGCGGGCCCTCCCATCTGGAGACCTTGGATTACAAAGCGAAACTTGCGGAACTCGATGGCCAGCCCATGCCCAAATCCATCACCGCGGGGCAACAGATCGCCCAGCTCCAGGGCCAACGCAACAGCCTGAAAATACTTGGACCCCAACACGCTTTTTCAAAATGCGGTAAATCCGGGCAGTCGATTTCCGATATCCTGCCGCACACCCAGTCGATCGCTGATGAGATCTGTATCGTTCGCTCATTGCACACCGATCAAATCAATCACGATCCGGCTCATACTTTAATGAACACCGGCACCAGTATTCCCGGACGCCCTTCCATGGGTTCCTGGCTGTTGTACGGACTGGGCTCGGAAACTCAGAACTTGCCCGGTTACGTGGTGCTCACATCTGCCGGCGGTGGACAGGCACAACCGATTGCCTCGCGACAATGGCACAGCGGATTCTTACCCAGTAAGTTTCAGGGAGTCGAACTGCGTTCCAAAGGCGAACCGGTGCTGTATGTTAAAAATCCCGCGGGTGTTGACCGACCCCGTCAAAAAGATGTTCTCTCCGCCATCGAACAACTCAATCAAATTCGCATGGCCAACGATTTCGATCCGGAGATTAAGACCAAGATCTCCCAATATGAGCTGGCCTTCCGGATGCAGACGTCTGTTCCCGAATTAGCGGATATTTCAGACGAACCCCAACACATCCTCGATCTGTATGGTACCCAGGGTGCCGATGGGAGCTTTGCCGCAAACTGTCTTTTGGCGCGGCGTTTAGCCGAACGCGGTGTGCGTTTCATTCAGCTTTATCATCGCGGTTGGGACCATCACGGTGGCATCAAAGACGGGATCAAATTCACAGCCAATCTCGTCGATCAGGCATCGGCGGC
This sequence comes from uncultured Pirellulaceae bacterium, assembly GCA_905480235.1. GTDB lineage: Bacteria > Planctomycetota > Planctomycetia > Pirellulales > Pirellulaceae > CAJQPP01. Next base: position 28,664 of record CAJQPP010000021.1, on the reverse strand, counting down.
GCTCGTCAAAGATCTCAAGCAACGAGGCATGCTGGATGACACGCTGGTGATCTGGGGCGGCGAGTTTGGACGCACGCCCATGGCCCAAGGCAATGGACGGGATCATCACATCAAAGGTTTCTCCTGCTGGATGGCCGGAGGTGGTATTCAACCAGGCATGTCGTATGGCGGCACCGACGATTTTGGCTACGCAGCGGTGGATAAACCGTTTCACGTGCATGACCTACACGCCACGATGCTGCACCAATTTGGCATCGACCATACCAAATTGACTTATCGCTATCGCGGCCGGGATTTCCGGTTGACTGATGTCGCGGGGAATGTGGTTCACGATATCCTCGCTTAGAAACATTCCCGATCCGCAATCAATGCGGCGTGAGCTAACGTTTCCATGGCAAAACACAAAAGCACGCTCGGACCTTGAAATAAGGTACGAGCGTTAAAACGCGGCGTCCTTTTTGATAATCGTGCCGACCCTCGGCTACCGACTGGGGGACACGAAATCGGCGGCTACCCAAAAATGCCGGTTTGGTTTGCTTGGCGAAGCTGTGGGAGAAAGCTGGCAAGCTATCAAGATCGCCTCGACGGTTAATGAATCGCTCGCAGATTTGAGGGTGGCGGCTAAGAGCCCTGCGTTTCACCAATGCGATAATGCCTGTGGGTGCATAACGGCCCTACTCCAAATCGCCCAACGAAAACTGACAACTTGTCAGCTAATTAGCTGGGCTTCCTTCGAAGATGCGCTATCTTATGGACATAACCCACGATTCCGTGATCACCAGGCCTGTCATTGGCCCCCTGATCTTCGATAGGCAAGAGGGAAAATATCTCTAATGATCCGATGACGCCCCTTATTTGGATTTGCCCAGGGGTTGGCATAAATTCCTGACTTCCCGCGCAGATTCGGTTACAATGGGGGATAGGGCTAAGTCCGTTCTTTGCGAAGCTACCGAAATTGCTTTTCAAATGCGGCTTACCGGCATGGGACAGAGAACTGCATTGGTATTCCCACTGAATTTTCTGTAGAAATTGCACGCATCCAACGAAGTCGAATTGGGTCGCGGGGCGGTACAATGTGGGTTTCACCCAACCGTCGCCTCTGCACTCGAACTTTTCACCAAGTCGTGAAGCGAATTTGTATTTAGTCCCATTCAAAAGTACTTTCGTAACAGCGACGGTACCACCAACGGTGCCACCCACCTACTCATCACAGACACAACAGAAAGAGGACCGTCATGAGCAATCGCAGAAAAACAGGCTTTACGCTTATTGAGCTGTTGGTCGTAATTGCGATCATCGGCATTCTTGTATCACTGCTGCTACCTGCCGTCCAACAGGTTCGCGAAGCAGCAAGGCGAACTCAATGCACCAATAGAGTAAAGAACTTGATGTTGGCGATGACCGCCTACGAAGCAAGACGCGGAAAACTGCCACCGGGCATCAGATACAACCCCTCAGTGCCGGAGGCAGGCAGCAATTGGAGTTGGGGAACGTACCTGCTCACAGATCTTGAACAGGACAACTTAGCTAAAATTCTTAAGCCGCAGGCGGGCTACCTAAACCAACGCTTAAATTCCCCCGACGCAGGAGCAATCGTTGAAGTGCTTCAAACCCCTTTAGCAATTTTTCGTTGTCCTTCCGACACTGGCCCCGAACTAAATGATGCGAGACCTTATAATCTCCCTTCCGGCTTCGGCAGCACAGAAGGCGCCCTATCCAATTATGTTGTCTGCAACAATACGGGAGCCGTTAAATATCCAGCAGCGCCGACAATCATCGACGCTTCTGGTTGGAATGATAACTTTTTAGGCAATACTTACTACGAGCCACTTGGTTCGTTTATCGGTGGAGAAAGCCGGCGGAATCGAGACTTTAAGGATGGAAGCAGTAATACCTTGCTGATTGCTGAACGTGCATACGACTTTGTTGGTCTTCGTCCAGATAATCCCAATGCCTCCACTCCCGCCGCAGCATTAGTTTATGCGTCGAGAAAGGTAGAGTCGTTAGGCATCGACCCTGAACAGGGCGGGGACATCTCTGTTTACGAACCGTTTCGCGGTATGAGCGATATCGGATTTGGTGGTTACTCGTTAATTAACGACACGGAAGCTCCCGCCAGAAGGCAGGGCATCAGCAGTTATCACCAAGGCGTGGTCGTCACAGCCTGGGGAGATGGAAGCGTTAGACTGCTTTCAGATGAAATATCGCAAAGTCCAGGCACACCGAACGTTGAATCGCCGTTTGCCCAAGCCCTTGCGATTGATGACGGCGGAGCTTTTAGTTACACCGATTTCGAGTAGTCACCGAGGACCGTGGATAGGTCGGTATTGGTTACGTCAAATTTTGATGCTCCCATAAGGCTCAGCCCCGCTTCAATTCCTCGCACAAAATAATAGCAGCGTTTACTTAAGTTTAGTAAACGCTGCTGTTTTAGTTTGACATCAATTTTTTTCTTAATCTGTATTTTTCAGATCCAAGACAGCGATGTCTCAACTTAACCAGGACGCGCGGAACTCGAACTCTCAACCCCCGCTTTCGCATGGGCTGTTCCTAGCAATCCGAGCCTGCAAAGATTAATCGAAGCACTCGTTTTTAAGCGTGCTGCGAAAATTTGGTAACGCCCAAATACGAATCACCTCGATTGCCTTAACCGATCATTGCCTGCAAACGCCTCAAGAGCATTTCAGGTAGGTGTGATTAATTTCTAGAAAGATTGCCTCGTATTTTTTCGGCACGCGAACGTTGGGTCACAAGCTAAATGCTAGCCTCGTCAACTAGCGTCCCACCATTCCCATCGCTGTTAGCGGATACGCATTGGCGTGAATATCTTTTTTGACTCATCGCTCACCCATGCACGATGTCCATTAGCAACCAGGCGAACAAAACCCAAAATCCAAGGACGTTCTCTTACGCTAATGAGTGAACGGGATCACGAACACCGCTCAGAAATCAGGAGCCCATTATCCATGCCGGTTAAGCAAAATAATGCTGCGGTATCAAACGAAATCTCGAAGCCATTATCGGCTGGGGTGGGGCGTGAAACCTCTGTGACGGTCTAGCCAAATCTCTCCGCAAGTATGCGCAATATCTACTGGCTGTTTCTTTTTTCGGGTACAGAATGCATTTGTGGAAAGGTTTAGGTTCGTCGAAAAAGTAATATACGGAATCCAATACGCTCTCTGGGAGAGTCGAGATGACCCCATATTCCGATTCGGCTAATCTGCAAAAGCGCTCATTCCTCAACAAGAAGAGGCTCGCTTTACAGACCGGATGGTTTGATTTTGTCTTGCGTTCAAAGCTTTCAGAAGCGTGAAACAGTGAACTATCAAACCGCACATTGCATCGCGTTATTTCAAATATCTCATCCGAAGGGGGAATTGATATGAGGGTCCGGGAATCATCTGGTTTTACGCTAGTAGAATTGCTGGTTGTTATTGCAATCATTGGCATTTTGGTTTCATTACTTTTACCGGCTGTTCAGCAGGTTCGGGAAGCCGCACGGCGCACCCAATGTTCCAACAACATTCGACAGTTGGCCTTAGCCGTTCACAATTACGAGTCGGCCGTTCGTCGCATGCCACCTGGGATTCAGATCGTGGATGCCGACAACACGGCCGGAAGCAGAAATTCCCAAGGACGTTGGAGTTGGGGTGCCTTTTTGCTGACTTACGTCGAGCAAGGTAACTTGGCAAACGTCCTCAGAATAAATCAGGGCACATTACAACAGCGACTAACCGATCCTAACGACGGAGCGCTTGTGCTGGAGGCCATTCAAACGCCGCTCGGCGTTTTCCGTTGTCCTTCTGATGATGCACCTGACCTGAACGAGGTGAGAAGATTTTTTGTTGCTGGCAGTCCTGTATTCAGCGCTGTGTCCAATTATGTTGCCAGCAATAACGCAGGTCGTGTCAAATGGAAAGATTTGGTTGCTGGGTCGGGCGACGTGCCCGATGTCAATGGAGCATTTCGTGGTAGTGAAAGGGGCTTACAATTCCGCGCCTTTACCGACGGACAATCGAATACCGTTCTTTTTTCTGAAAGAACTTACAACAACATCTACGTGCCAGAATCTGCCACCCAACAAGTTAAAGATCGCTTGCCCGCGGCTGGTTTGATTTATGGTTCACGTGGTACGGGAACGGCCGGTGACGGAACCAATTACAGCTCGACCCAAGGTGTTGCAGACGTGTCATTTACTTCCTACGCCGGCATCAACGACCACGGTGTATTTAAGAAAATTGAGGGCGCCAGTAGCCGCCATGCTGGTGGAATCATGACCGCATGGGCGGACGGCTCCACGAGATACCTTGCGGAAACGATCGAGCAAGACCCGGATGTGGCTATCGACTCCATCTTCGATTGTCTGTTGGCAATTGATGATGGATTGGTCGTTGACACTTCCACATTTCAGTAATTCGATTTCCAATAACTTTTGTTAATTAGATAAACAGATTGAGAGCAATGAATTCAATTTTCACTGATCTAGTGCGAACAAAGCCGCTCCAGCAGCTTGTCTGTGGAACGTTGAAGTTGATCTTCATTTTTGCTTTCACTGTGATTATTTGCGGTTGCGGTGAGGGGTACGACGTATCGCTGTATCCCGTCACCGGCTCCGTGAATCTCGATGGTCAGAAAACAGCAAATGTGTTCGTCGAATTTCAACCGGTCGGGACGGATAAACAACCCCGTGGTGCCAATGGATACACCGACGAAAATGGCAATTTCGAATTGGTTTTCTTGAAGTCAAAAGGCTGTCCTGAGGGCGCCTTTGAGGCACACTTTTCCATAATGGGGTCTGACGAAGAGAGCGAGCCCAGTTCCTTGTCCCAAGTGGAAACGGTGGCGGTATCTGCCGGCGGCGATAATGTTTTCAACTTTGATCTCACCTCTGACGATCAGTAATTCAACCTTTACTCCGTGATTTCCACCCTTGCTCCGCCGGCTGAGCACGAGGACCGCTCAGTCCTACAGGTGTTTCCTTAGCAAGCTAATAAACACGGGAGCGCCGGCTGCCAGCAACGTTAAGAGGAAACCAATTGCGACGATAGATCGAATGGAATCATTCATTCCGTTTCCATTTCCATGCCGCGCATAGAAAGTCACTTCCCAAGACCGGCCATGCAGATCCAAAGGCACGCTTTTTGAGTTGTCCTGAAACTCATGCACTCGCTCACCCTTCAACGAAGAAAACAGGAGCGCTTTCTGCTCCGTAACATCATGAATTTCAATCGCGTACCTGGGCGTGGTTCCGGCCAGTGACCAATTATCGATAACCGGCCCAATTAAATGGCTGACGCGAAAGACTCCCACAACTAAGCCACGCAACTCGGTATCCTGTTTCTGACCAACGGGTTTTCCCTCACTCCACCCATCCGCCGGTTGTTTCCAAACCGGTACAAAACCTAAAAGGGCTTTCTCCTCGGCCTGATCTTGCACCAAGTTAATCGGCCCGGAGATACCGGCTCTTTTATTTTGAATGGCTAATTGCAACGCCGATTTTCGTTGTCTTTCAAAGGCCAGATTCAATCCAATGGCCTGTTCATTTCCTTGCTTTGGATATGCCACTAGAACAGGAAAATAATCCGCGTTCGAATCAGCGGCTTCGATTTCTGGTGCCGAATTTTCTCCACCGTGGATGCGATAATCAGGCGTCACATGTTCGCGTGCCCATGCCTCGTGTGCTTGCCGCTCAGCAGGCGTTACGCGTGGCGCCCACTCAAGTGCCTGAAACTCCTCGTAAACCGAGATTAGCGAATGGCAGAAGATTTCGAATTCCGTAAACGAAAAATCTGCTTGGCAAGAAATGTGTGCGGCTAAGGATTGCACGACCACCATTTTTGTTTTCAGTTGCCCGCTTATTTTTAGCGCTTCTTCTTTGAGTAACGCCTGCATCTGCGACTCTTTGTCTTTTTCCAGTAGCATAAATTGGCTATTCGCCACGGTCATCGTTGTTAAACACCCCAAGATTAGGAATAAGACCGTGAGTACTGATGAGCACCGATTACGCTCTTGCCATTTCATTACTCTGCGAATGATGCCGGGTGGTTTTGCCAAAATCGGCATGTCCGCTTGAAAACGCCGTAGATCTTCTGCGACTTCGGCCGCGCTCTGATATCGATCGGCAGGTTTTTTTTCTAAACACTTCAAACAGATGGTATTGAGATCGTCCGGTACACTCGGTGAAATGACCTTCGGGGGCACCAATTCCTCGTTGAGAATTTTTTGAATGACCTCCGCCAAATTGGATCCCGAATACGGTGCCTTACCCGTCAGGCAGGCATACAAAACTCCGCCCAACCCATAGACATCCACCTGTGATGTGGCATGACCGGCCGCCTGCGAAATACTTTCCGGGGCCAAATAACCTGGCGTACCGATTAATACTCCCACCTCGGTCAATCGGGTATTGGTTACCGAATCCGTAAGGTGCCCCACGAGTCCAAAGTCCGCGATTTTCGGCACGATGCAATCCACGCCAAAGGCCTTGTGATGCATGCCCTCTACGATCTCCGATCGCATTTGACACAAATCGTCAGCGGGCAGTTTGGATTTCTCGGCACGATCCAAAAGAATATTACTGGGCTTCAGATCCCGGTGCACAATATGGTCGTCATGGGCAAATTGCAACGCGTGAGCGATGCGCTCCACGAGCCAGGCACTGGTAAGACTTGGAATCGTCCCTAACCTGATCACGTCGTCCAAATTTGAAATTTCAGCGTATTCCAAAACCATGTACGGCCGCTGCTCGGCCCAAATAACATCGTATAAACGCACAATGTTGGGATGTTCGAGCTGGGCCAACGCTGCTGCTTCCAGTTCAAAGCGTTTACGATTCATCGTGTCCAAAGATGCGTTCGGTAAAAGGGCCTTGATGGCCACGCGGCGATTCAATTGCAGGTCATCGGCCTCATAAACGACGCCCATGCCGCCTTGGGCAATCGTTCTTTTAATCTTAAAACCCGGAATTTCCGGCTGCCTTCTCTCACAATCTGTCGTCGACATTGGGTCGCTGTGAGAATCTACCTCGGCATCTTTTTGAAGCGTCCACAAATCGTGATTCACCAGCGTCTTTAAGATTGCCGGGTTCGGGGTTACCGGCGCAGCGTGTGATTCGCGACCAACGTCTCTGTGAATTGGCGCAAAAAATCCAGGACGCTCATCGTTGCCCTGATGGGCAGTGGTACCGACGCATAAGGAGCAGCTTGAGCCTGCAAGAGAATCTTCGCCAATCCAATCCGCCGGAGCAGTTTCGATCCGTAGTCCGCACTCGGGACATCGATACCAATTGGCTATAGAGTCGTTCAAATTCATCGCATCCCGAGTCCCGAATGACCGGTACTAAAAACAGATTCGCCAAACTAAATTTTGTGCTTCTTGACACCGCGAAATTAATCGCCGCGGGCGCCGCTCTGTTCGAGATAAAATTGAACCCATGTTCCCAATCTATGTTAGGGGCCACGCATTCGTTGCGGCAAGTTTTTATGACGCGAACGACTCGCCAATCAAAACAATTCAGCCCGCAGCAAAGAATTCGCATCCCTTAGGAGTCGTGAGAATCGCAACATCACGTAACTGTGCAGGCGAGCGTCACGCCATGCGGAATCGCACGCTACCAGACACCGGTGTTTGAATAACTCTCTGGCGAGGCGTTCTGCACGCGTTTTGGTGGCACTTCGCCCAAACATCGCGTTAACAGATCGGGTGCGGCCAGTGCAACCTCTGCTCGTCACAGCTGCTCTGCGGTAAAAAAGGAAACAAAATTCCGGCAGCAGATGATCCGTCAGACACCTTGTTTTACTTCAACTCGTGAACAGAGATCTTTGCCCTATTGGCTTGGTAGCACTCAATGGTGAAAGGGTGCCTAAGATTCGTCCCGCCGCAGCGCTTCCGCTCAGGAATGCACCCTCGACTCGGCCATTGAAGGCCCAATCACCGCACACAGCGATTGTCTTGGTGCTATTTAAATAACACCCGTCGGTTTGCCTTTGGGTTGGTGTCGAATACTTCCACCAATGTGCGTTTAGATCACTGGCCGCGGAGGGAGCTATTCCCGATACTCGCCAAAACTCTAGCAGTAATTCCTCCGCCACAGCGTCTGGTTTCGAGCCCTCTTTTTCGCTCGACCAATCTGCGTTGGCATGCAAAACGAGATGTTCAAACGCGCCATTTCGTCCCGGCTTGGTGCTGTTTCGAGCGATCCAAGCCAGCGAACTGGCCTGTGGAAATGCGCCTACCCACTGGTCCGTAAGCGGTTGCTCAAAACCGGCCATGACCGACCAGCAGGGCTGAAAACCCACGTCGTGAATTTGCTTTACCAACTCCGCTTCGCGATGCAATAAGAGCGCCGCTTGCTCCGCCGGAATGGCCACGATCACTCTATCGAATTGGCCTAAGGATGCGCCCTCATCATCCAACAAATCCCACCCCGGTCCGTCTTGGAGAATTTCTCCCACGCGTTTCTGTTTGTGAATTTCGATTTCCCTGGCCAGGTGTTTGCAGAGGGAGTTCATCGCAGGAACACCGACATAGCTTGCTTCCGCATCGATCAGCGGTTCTATCTTTCCAGCTTCCATTTTCACAATCTGCTGGTCATCGCCCAAACTGGCATCCGGCCATCTGGCAATCAAACCTTCCTGCAACCAAGCGTCAACATAACGCTGAAAGCGTTTATCCCGGGCACGGAAATACTGGCTTCCATGATCAAAGCTGGCGTGCGCCGTATCCGTCCGTCGCGTGGCCATGCGGCCACCCAACCCACGGCTCTTTTCAAATACTGTGACTGGCAGGCCGTGGTCTTGCAGCGTTCGAGCCGCCATCAACCCCGATATACCTGCTCCGATCACCGCGACTCGTGAAATGGGTTGGTGTCGGGGTGCGTTTACTTTGGCAAGAAATTTGGTCGTATCGAGACGACTCGCGTGCTGCGATGTGGGTCTTGGGCGAACGGTTCCCAGAATGTTTTGTGGCGGTTCAAACGGGCGGTCGAATTGACCCAGGCACCAGAGAATACCGCCATAGGAAGCTGGGTCGCGACCATCTAGGGCATAGCGGTGGTTGAGGTCGATAATGGTCTGCAATGCCTGTTGGGGCGTTTCCAGCCAATCTAACAACGCCTTGCCCCAAGTCATGCGCACGTTGTTATGAAGTTCTCCATGCCGCAACAGAGATTTTTGCGCAACGTTCCAGAAAGCGTCCTGTGTTTCACCACGCGCTAGTTGCTCCCAGTTGTAAATTTCATGTCGTAAATCCCCAGCGTGATTCTCTAACGTTTGCTGGGCCCACTCGGGAATAGCCGACCATTGATCGTGGTCGTCGCGATGAAAACAAAACGCATAAGCCATTTCTCGCCATATCAGTAGCTCATCGAGATATTTTTCCGAGCCGGCGTTATCAATGGCAGCCGACTCTCGAGCAATACGCATTGGTGAAACCATACCGTAATGCAAATAGGGCGACATGCGACTGACCCCATCTACCAGTGCGTTATTTCTTTTTTTCGCGTAGCCACGCAGACCCTTCTCTTTAAACCTGTTCCATCTTTCATAGCCCGCTTGAGACCCACCACGGGAATCCACGACGGCTGCCACGGCATGGTCAATTTCGCATTGAGCTACCAGTTCCGGGATGCTGGAGCTGGTAATTTCCAGTGGTTCGAACGGCAACTTCTCAAGCGGGAACCGCTCGGTCACCACGTCAAGGGTTGGCCAAGCTCTCGTCAGTCGCTCAGCGTATTGTTTTTTGGTCGCACTGCGATATTTGAACGCCCTGACGAAAGGTTTTTTAACCAGCGTCATCGGAACGACACATGCGGTATCGACGCTAATAATTGGAGTGGAAACTCGGTTTGATAGCGCCTCTACAAACCGACGAGGTGGATCGACTGGCATTAATTCCGTCACCACGCAATTTGCTTGTTGAGCCAGGGTCACCAAATGTGGACGGCGGTCCTGCGGTGTGGCTAAGTGGAATGCGTAATCCAAATCGAGGTCTCTAAATTGTTGCTGCACATCCCTCGCACCTTCGAGCATAAAAGTGTGGTGTCGATCCGACGCGTAATCGTAGTGCTCGGAAATGGCATGGTAGACCAATAATGGAACCCCTTGTTTGCATGCCAACAGACGGGCCACATCTAGCGCCGGGTTCTCATCCACACGTACCGCGGTACGCATCCAATACAACACATAGTCACCGTCATTGGTGTCGGCCGTCGAGACCAGACAACGTTCCCGAAGATGTTCAGGGAGGTGGGATAGCATGCCAATCCTTCAACGTAAATCTATGAAAGAGCTCAGTTATTGAACGTTTTTGAGTTCGGTTAGGAGCAAACCGTACAAATACTCCAACTCCGTGCCTCGTTGCAGGGGCACCGACAACTGCTGATGATCGACCTTCGTTTTCAGTAACGACCTTACCTCTTCAAAGGTAGGCAGCCATGCTGTGAACGCTGACAAGTTCGCTGGCGAGCCGAAGTAGTCGACAAAGCAGTCAATATCGAGCAGGTAGTACACGCCTTTTTGAAACGGCGAGCCAGGTCCAATTCGCTCGTGAATATCGAAGATGTACTGGCCTTTCTGCGGTTGCCAAAGCAGTCCGGCCGTCTTCAACTCGATTGCCCTTTTTATTTGTTGCTCGCTAAATTCCATTCGACTCTTACCGAAAAACATTCATGAAATTCACCAAAGCAGAAATTACAAAAGCCCGACAGCTAAAGCAACTCGGGTTGGATTGGGCACCGGGCACCGGCAGTTACGTTTGGGACGAAGCCGGTATTATCAATTGCGAATCGCCGTTTCACGACTTGGTGTACTATATTCTCGACATCAAGCACTTTTTGAGACGAGCCGATTCCATCGAGCAGCTGAAAAAAGATCTTTGCTGGTTACCTACCTGGTTTGATGCTCGTGAAATCCTAGATGGGTTTGATGTCTCTGCGGCTGATATTCTGTCGAGACTGCAAGCGGACGACGCCTTTGCAAAACAAGATGAGCGGCTCTGCCTGTATCAAATGATCGAGGAGGCATTGCTCCTTCAAACCGCGGTCCAGACGGGATAGTGGCCGGCCTTCTGAAACTGTCGAAAGGATTATCCGTATTGCGGCTTACTACCGCCTCGCCGCTGTCCTACAAATTGTCGCAACACCCGGCCAACCGCCAGGACCGTTATCCACCCAACTGGCAATAAAAATAACAACGTCGCAGACAACGCACCCAGGGACAGCAGGTCCATATCAAAGCGTGAACGACCTCGAAACGTTTGCAACAAACTGAACCCCAAAAAGCTAGCCATTGCGATGACGCAATACGTCATATTCTTTCGCCTAACGGCGAGTGGGACCTGTATCCTCTGCCACAGGAAACAGAGGATGGGAAATAACTGAATCGCGTGGATGGCCAGACCGTGTGGAAACTTTGCCACCCCTGCCTCGCCAATGGTTGACGGATCTTGCCCAATCCGTATCTGTTGATGTCCATGCATGGCGATAACGTAACCAATCACGCACGAGACGATTAAAAAGGCCATCCCGGAACGGATCGCCAATCGCATATCGGGAGTTGCATTAAGCGGCTTAAAACTGCGGAGGGTAAAATCTAAAAGCACCACCGCGGCAATGCTAATCAAAACCGTCATACTCTGATCGATCAGGCGATCCCAGGTAGTGGCATGATTAAAGTGGGACGGCACCCCTCGCCATTGCTGAAGCGATATCAGACCTACTTCCGCCAAGATGGCAATACAGAAAATACCGCACACAGCGTTGTCCCATTTCCGAGAATCCATCTTGGAATAAATCCAGCCCAAGGACAAAGCGGTAAGGCCTGTTGAGATGCCAAATAGAATGGGTTTCCGCCAGGAGACTGATCCTTCCCACCCTCCACCTAACGCCATCCAAACGAACAGATGAAAGATGCCTGAAAGGATTAACGCGATGCCTGTCCAATACAACCAACGTACGGCGATGGAGTGCGATTTTTCCAATGGTAAGCCTGTTAGTGGGCAGTGGCAGAATCCGATGAAGCTTCATCTGGTAATACCCAATAAACCGCAATCGTCACCTTTTGATCAACTGCCAAAAACCCCTGTAGCTGCTCGTTTACGGCAGGATTATGCGGACTATTCAGCTGAGCTACCTTGGATTCCGATAGCCGCCACAGGCTAATCTACGGCGCCGGGGCAGTCGAAAATTGGCAGGGGCGCCATGGGCATGACTTTTTGCGGCAATACTGGGGCCCATTCCTCGTCGTTGGCTGCTCCCCTCCGACGACCTGCCTGTAAGCAGTTTGAGCCAGTCTCGAGAGCGCAGGCCCGAAGCATTAACCAACCGGTTTACGAACTCATCACCCGCTGGGATTACTTATAGGAAAAAGCAACGGACCCAAGGTTTTGAAACTCGGCATCAATTCGATCTCCCGGCTGCAGATGTTCGGCCGCCGTCGCAGCGCCGGCTAAAACAACCCATCCCGCCTGCAGTGGTTCACCGGCAATTTCAGCCAATCTTGCGGCGTGCACCAACGACCGGTAAGGGCTCCCTAAAATGGCCGCAGTGGACCCGCATTGGCGTGGGCGACCATTGATATTCATGACGATACCCAAATTATCAATGGGCTCCTCGGGGGCTACCCAAGGGCCGATCACATAACCGCTGGAAGAGGCGTTGTCGGCAACCACATCGGCCAGCGAGAACTTAAAATTCTGATACCGGCTGTCAATGATCTCCAGAGCGGGAGCAACGCATTCGACGCAGGCCATCGCTTCGGGTATCGATACCTCACCGCACAGATCGTCGCCGAGGACAAACGCAATTTCAGGTTCCACGCGTGGGTGAATAAAACGTTGCCCATCAACTTCGGCCCCTTCGGCGATCATCATCGCGTCTGTTAATCGCCCCCAGATCAAATCGTGGACGCCCATTTGCTGCATTTTGGCGCGACTGGTAAATCCCATTTTGATTCCACTCCGCACTTCGCCTCGCGCGACGCGTCGCTGAATGGACAGCGATTGAATTTGATAAGCGGTTTCCACATCAAAGGCGCCTTCGTCGAATTGCTCAATGGCCATCGCGGTCCGCGCGGCTTCGTCGACCGTTTCGGCATGGGCGTTGAGATCTGTGGCAGCTGTGTTCATCAAATTACCTATGTCTGTTCAAAAATTTTTACGGTTTTTTTATCTCGTCTCGGATCCTCACTCAACCTGCTGGGATACCGTTTTATTTTAGATCCAGTGCGACATCGACAATCATATCTTCTTGTCCGCCCACCATCCGCCGCCGCCCCAGTTCCATAAGTATCTCTCGTGCATCGACGCCATATTTCTGACTGGCCCGCTCAGCATGCAATAAAAAGCTGGAATAAACGCCTGCGTAACCCAACATCAATGTTTCACGATCGACTCTTACCGGGCGTTTTTGCAAGGGTCTCACAAGGTCATCGGCAGCATCGATCAACGCGAACAGGTCGCAACCATGTTCCCAGCCATAGCGATCGCAAACAGCCAGCAGGACCTCCAGCGGCGCATTTCCGGCTCCCGCCCCCATGCCAGCCAGCGAACCATCTACCCGAGTCGCCCCATGTTGTATGGCTGCGATGGTATTGGCGACGCCCAGACTGAGGTTATGGTGGGCATGCATGCCACGCTGTGTTTCCGGTTTCAGCACACGATCGTAAGCGTTAAATCTGGCTTCGATATCTGCCATCGTCATCGCGCCACTGCTGTCCGTAACGTAGACACAATCGGCGCCGTATGTCTCCATTAATTTTGCCTGCTGTGCCAATTCTTCAGGAGGACTCATATGTGCCATCATGAGAAATCCAGCGACATCCATCCCGTTCTCGCTGGCCCACTCGATATGTTGCCTCGAGACGTCTGCTTCGGTGCAGTGGGTTGCGATCCGAACAGAAGTTGCACCCAGGCGTTGGGCCTGTTGTAAATCCTCTACGGTGCCAATGCCCGGCAATAACAAAACGGTTACTTTGGCGTGCTTAACGACACTGGCAACGGCTTCGATCCATTCCCAATCCGTATGCAATCCAAATCCATAATTAAAACTGGACCCTGCCAACCCATCACCGTGGGTAATCTCAATCGCATCGACCTTGGCTTCATCCAGTGCCGTCGCGATGGCAATGACATCGGGCAATTGGTACTGATGGCCGATCGCATGCATGCCATCTCGTAAGGTTACATCTTGGATGTACAGGTTTGGCTTTTCCTGATGATTCATACCGCCATCTCCTGTCCACGCAGTTCAATGATTCGCTCGGCAGTCCGCAAAGCTGCTGACGTCATGATGTCGAGGTTGCCGGCATAAGCTGGCAAGTAATGGGCCGCCCCTTCGACTTCCAAAAAGATCGTGATCTTTGTGCCTCGCCGCACCTGACTAACGCGAGGATCTGTAAGGTCTGCAACCGCATCAAACTGGACTTGCTGTTTCAAACGATAGCCAGGCACATAGGATTGCACATCGTCGACCATTTGCTTGACGGATCGTTCGACGGCCGCTTGATCCGCGTCGCCCTCGACCAGGCACATTACGGTGTTTCGCATCAACAAGGGAGGCTCCGCAGGATTCAGAACGATAATCGCTTTTCCGTGACGTGCTCCGCCGACTTGCTCAATGGCTCGCGCTGTGGTGACTGTAAATTCATCGATGTTGGCACGTGTCCCTGGGCCGGCTGACTTGGATGAAATCGACGAGACAATCTCACCGTAAATGACGGGGTGCACATGCCCAATCGCCGCCACCATGGGAATCGTGGCCTGTCCACCGCACGTCACCATGTTCACATTGGGTGCCGACAGATGCTCATCTAAATTGACCACGGGAATCGTGTAGGGACCAATCGCGGCAGGCGTCAAATCGACCATTTGTTTTTGATGTTGGCGGAGCAATTCGTCGTGCTTCTGATGGGCGGCAGCACTTGTCGCATCAAAGACCATTTTGATCTCGGCGAACTCTGGCATTTTCAGCAGCCCGTCAATCCCTTCGTGAGTGGTAGCAACACCCATGCTGCGAGCTCGCGCCAAACCGTCCGAATCAGGATCGATGCCCACCAGCACCGCTGCCTCCAGAATATCCGAATTCCTTAGCACCTTGATCATTAAATCGGTGCCAATATTCCCCGATCCCAAGATGGCAATTTTTGTTTTTGTGTGCGGCATGCCCATCGCCTACTCCTTACTGAAAATGGCTCGCACGGACCCCAGCCCGTGAATGCTGGCCGAGAACACGTCTCCGGGTTCCACATTAACCATCGGTCCCAGGGCGCCGGTTAAGACAACGTCCCCTGCCTGCAAGGGCATTTCTCGTGCGACCATGGTCTGTGCCAACCAGACGGCTGCGTGCAAGGGATGCCCCATACAGGCAGCCCCGCATCCTGTGGAGACCGGTTCGCCGTCGCGTTCCATCACCATGCCACAGAGTCGCAAATCGAGGCCTTCTAATTTGTTGGGAGTCCCTCCCAAAACGTACATGCCCGAAGAGGCATTATCTGCCACCGTATCGACGATGCTGATTTTCCAGTCGGCGATCCGACTGCCCACAATCTCCAACGCCGGTACGATGTAATCGACGGCTCGCATGACTTCCGAAATCCCCGGATGGGGATGATCAATACTGCGGCCAAGGATGAGGGCAATTTCACATTCGATCTTGGGTTGATGCAGCCGCGAGAACGGGATCTCCTCGCCGTCCTGATATTCCGTATCTTTCCATAAGACTCCGAAATCCGGCTGGTCCACGCCCAGCTGTTTTTGAACGGCCGGCGAAGTCAATCCAATCTTGCGACCACTGACAATACGCCCCTCTCCGAGGTGGAACTCGGTATTGATTTGCTGGACCTCATAGGCGGCATCCACGGTGGCTTCGAAAAAGTCATCCTTGACAGGTGCAATTAAAGCCCCGCTGGCCTCGGCGTTTCGAATTTTTTCGGCGATCTGCTCCGCCGTCTGGTTGCTCACGCGATACTCCTGAGGTTCATCAAAAGGGAATGGATTATATCGACCCTGTTCCGGAATAACATAAGTTACCCGGGTGAGAACTGAAACAGGTCAAAGCCCTGCCCTGTTCATTAGGCAGTCGAGTCGGGTTGCCCGAACGGCATCATCACAGGTGGCCGCTGCATCATGGGGTGTCCACTTGCAAAGCCCGCTTGAGGAAATTCAAACGTTTCTGAGATGCCCAAGCCGTCTCCGCCGCGCCATGACCCGCTCCAGCCACGAGCACAAATTCAAAATCTTTATCGTGCTTAATAAGTTGTCGCACTACTTGAATCGTACTGGCGGGGTCCACATTGCGATCCAACTCTCCCACCACCAGCATCAAATTGCCTTTTAGCAACTGAGCATTTTCCATATTCGAGTTCTCGACATAGCTGGCATCAATGGGCCAACCCATCCATTGCTCATTCCACCAAATTTTGTCCATGCGATTATCGTGACATCCGCAATCGGCGACAGCCACTTTGTAAAAATCGTTATGCCACAACAATGCCGCCATCGCGTTCTGGCCACCTGCCGATCCGCCGTAGATTCCCACGCGTTGCAGATCCATTTGAGGATATTTTTTAGCCGCCGCCTGGATCCAGGCAATTCGATCCGGGAAACCTGCGTCGCGTAAATTTTTATAACAGACATCGTGGAATGCTTTTGAACGCCAAGCAGTTCCCATGCCGTCAATTTGCACCACGATCATCCCTGCGTCCGCAATGGCATGCCGACTTCCATACCGAGCCCGAAAGGACTTGGGGACGTGGTGGCTATGGGGCCCCGCATAAATGTTTTCCACAACCGGGTATTTTTTATTGGGGTCGAAGTTTTTTGGCCAGTGAATAATGCCCCAAATGTCGGTCGTTCCATCACGACCTTTGGCGACAAAGCGTTCTGTTAATCGCCGTGACCCAAAAAGCTTTTGCGTATCCTGTTCTTGCAACAATGCAATCATTGTTCCCGTAGCGCTATCTCGCAATTCTTTGACACTTGCTTGATCCACGCGTGACCACGTATCTATGAAATACTTTCCATCCTCGACAAACTTGATGCGATGGGTTCCATCGCCCTCTGTAAGAACGCGGAAGTCACTGCCGTCAAAATTAACCCTGCAGAAATGCTCGTGGTAGGGATCCTGACCCTTGTGTTGCCCGACCGCATAGAACCAGATGACGCCCTGGTTTCGATCGATTTTGTGCAGCGACTTGACGTTCCAATCCCCGGCTGTGACGGCATTGGTCATCTTTCCCGTTCGAGCATCCATTCGATAAAGGTGGTTCCAGCCAGACCGTTCACTAGCCCATAGAATTTGCTCGTCTGGCAAATCCAAAAAGACGGACTTTCCCGGGTCGGAATAATGGATAAAGGTATCACTGGTTTCTTCAATCAGTGTTTTTATTTTCCCTGTCGCTGCCGTCACCTCCAACAGTCTCAAGACCTGATGCCCGCGTTGGTTGTAGTACAGCCAAAACCTCTCGCCGTCGGCTGACCAACCCGCAAATCGCAGTTGAAAAGGATTCGCAAACAGATCATTGGCAAGCGGAATTTCTTTTCCTTCTGGCACTGAAAAAAGTCGCGGTTTTGCCTTGAGCAGGGGTGCACCCGGCTTGGGATATTGGTAGCTGCGCAATTTCGGTTGCAGTTGATCCTGGGGAGAGGATTCAATGTAAGAGACCCGGGGCTCCGCGAGTTTTTTCGTTTGCATGCCGATCACATACTGCGAATTGGGCGACCAACGAATCTCCCCTTGATTGGCCGATTCATCATTAAGGTTAAGCCAGCGCTGACCGTTTCCGAATTTTTGGAATGTGTCTTCAGTGTCCGCGTCGCGACTCAACGCAACCGCGTCTTTTGACCGTTCCGGAGATGTTGGAATCAGCCATAAGTTATGATCACGCACCGTGGCTCGCCATTGGCCATCCGGTGAATCGTCGCGGCGGCTTCCCCAATTTCGTTCCAATCTAGGCGATCGCCGTCGGTTATTTCGTGGCCCGCGAACGACGTCCGCGAGCAACGCCTCGTTAACGCTTAAAACCTCTGCCGGCTCTGCCTGAAAGCAGCCCAAAGGATTACCTTGCGAGGTCTTCAATAACCATACATGACCAACGTAGGTGTGCTGCTGTACCTGTTCACCGGGTTCGAGGTCCTGATATTTGAGTTCCCGACGCTCTCGATCAATCCAGACCAATTGAATGGACTGGTCCCAATCGTTTTTCACCGTAATCGTTGTGGATGAATCACTCGCCCCACTTGCTCGGGGGGGCATGAATAAACGGGTGCTGGGTTTCAATCCAGGGGGGATTTCTTTTATCTCTGTCAGAGACTGTCGCGATTCATCCCAGAGGAAAATGCGGTCTTCGCATTCCAAATAAAATCGTGTTGCCGACTCGTGAAAACCCAATCGTGAAATTAAGATCCTGTCTTCATCTGTTTGCCCAATATTTTGTGCAAGTAACTTTCGCACCCGCGCATGGTCGAAAGCTGGCTGGACCGTCCGCTTCGTAACATCCACCACTCGAAACTGTGGCGGTCCCGAGACGTCTGGCACTCGATACCAGCAGCGCAGGCCGTCATCGGCCCAATGCAATTCGATCGGCTGGGCCGAACAAATCGCACTTGCCAGAATGCCGACCCCGATGGCTAGGAAAGCCATCCTTAATTTTCGAAAATCACGCATCAGGAGACTCGCTTGAAACTTGATTGGTAGCATGGCAGCTCATCCGCCAGACACTACAAGCTACTTCGAGTTCTTTGCCGGAGCGAGCCTCCGGCGTGGCGCTCGAAAACGCTGTTATTTTGCCAGCCTAACTGACCAAAGCTTAACGGCCTGGAATGCCCTGATTAGAGCTTTTGCTGCTGCTAAAAAACGTCTTCCCACGCCCTACCAATTCTCCCGGATCTCGTTCGAAATCGGATCGATGGATCAAGGGGCGGTTCACCATAAATCGCTGATCCTGCGTCATGAATTGGTTGCTGAGCTGTTGAAATGGATTTCCCATTCCACCCATGCCAGAGATAGGCATTTGACCGTTTTGAGCCGACTTCATCATTTCCCGCATGGATTCGGTTAGTTGCCCGTTAATACCGCCCATGGGTCCGGATGAACCAAGATTTTGCAGCACGTCCTGATGAGCCGTTCGTACAAGATCGTAACGATTTTCATCCTCCGCCTTTAATCTGTTAAACAATTTGGTGGCGAATTGCATCTCGGTCAATATATCCTGAGGTGCAAGGAAGCCGGTCGCGACATGGAAAATCTCTTCGTCCGGCGTCATAAAAATGGTCTGTACATTTTGACGGCCGTTGCCGCGAATGCAGTCTCCGGGGGGTTCATTCAGTGCGTGGCCAGTACTTTCGCCGGCCAGCAGCTCGCCCTCAATGTTGGAATTCAGGGGCACGAAATGATGGGCAATAGCGTTTTTTACTTGGGGTGTGGAGAACGTCACGGTCCTCATGCGATGGCCCGCACTTCACATATACCCGTCGATGTCGCCGAGCACGCGAAACCAGATAATCGGAAGATCTTTGGCTTTGGCAACTGCGCGTGCTTTTTGCGGTGTCCTCAGCCAGTCGAGATTACTCACACGCCGAGTGTTACCGAGATTTTTTTTGGGTTTGGCCGATGGCTGAACCCTCTGTGACGCATCTACCAATAAATCTTCATCGCCTTGTCGCCGCTGACGCTCCAAACGATGAGCCGCCCGTTTTACTTTAGAGGTTTGCCGAGCGATGTACTTTCGATCAGACATAGACAGGTCGCTGAGCACGACTTCAACGGTCGTCCCGTCAGTGCATTCCAACAGCACCTTGTTTGCCTCGGTATTTCGTGACAACAAGCGTGCGGTTAGACGGTTTTGGTTGCTGTCGTCAGCCCACTCACGAGGATTCGTATCGGTGAACTTAATCACAGGGACCTCGGTTTGGGCGATTGCCTGATTGACCGAGGCACAGCAGAGGATTGTAAATACCAAGATCCACTTCATACCCATTCTCCTTTTCCTATCGATTGCTCTTCTCATTCCCCAATATCTTTCCCTGCACGATGCCGGAATTCCCTGAAGGGTTTACTGCCCGCGTTTCAAACGTTCGGCTAGATCCGCGAAGGGACCCAACAATTGCTTTTCCATTGACTTGAAATCGCCCTGCTTTTGGAACTGAAAATCTTGCCCATCAAAATTAAAATTAAATCCACCTTGTCTACCGTTCCTAGCGGCTTCCTGAGCTTGCTGTTGCATTTGCTCAATCATCTCGCGCATTTGCTTCATCATCTGCTCAGATTGTGGGGAATTTTGCATTTGAGGGTTCCCCATTCGACCAGGTCTTTGCATCAGCTGGTCGGTTGACAGATCCGTCAAGTTTTTCCATTCCTGCCCAAGTCGCTGGGGCGATTCGCTATACCTTTTCTTTGCTCGGCGAAACACGTCGTCTACTAATTCAGCATCTGTAGACTTCAAAACGCGGTCCTGAAAGTTAATCCAACCCTCGAACTGATCCTGCTCTCCACTCAAACGCGCCACCGCTGGCTGTCCGCCATCATGCCCTTCGATCGTCAAGCGATTTCGCTTATTCGCATTCAGCTCCATCGGTTTAGTAACCATCCGTCCAAACCAAGGATTGACTTCCAAGGCTCCCCGGTCCACTTTTAGATCCGAGTTGTTATCGTCGACATTCAACTGAAATCGCGTCACACCCGCGGGTTGAATCTGATTGTTACGAGCGTTCACCACAAATGTTTCGTCACCTAAGTCCGGTATGACGAAGGCAGCTTGTCCCGTTTGAAAATCGACTCCCTGTTCGCCAATGGAAAATTGGGCTGGGCCGGTAACCGTAAACTCCCCGCCTTGATCCAACTCGAACGTCACGGTGCCAGACTGCAGCTCGAGTGGTTGATCACTGACACGGGGCCAGTCTTTGGGCCGCTTTGCCCATGTCGCTGTTTGAGCTTCGATGATTTTTGCAAAAGTGTTCGGTGCGACTTTTAACCCGGGTTGCTCGTTCAATGTTTTCAACGTTTCAACGGGTTTCTGGTTGGCTATTGCGTCTGCTGGGACCGATGGTTCCACCGCTTTGTCAGGTGAGATAATCTTGTTTGCGTCAGCAGCGGACCGACCGTCTCGATTAGCGAGGTCATCGCCCAAAGGTTTCAAATCGGGCGGTGTAGGAATCTCGTCCTTTCCCACCACTTCTGTTGAAATGTCTGCGGGAGTATCGCTTTGCTTGCCGGCGACGGGGGCGGGCCCGTTACTTCGGCCCATTTCATAGGCGAACCACAACATCGATGCCATTAATAGGAAACAGGCGGCCAAGGCGAACATCCGTATCGTCGTTTTTTTCGCACCCGGACGGCTCGACTGCACCGCCGAGATGCGAAACGTCCCTTGATCTTCGTGCTCTCGATTTCGCTCTGGCAGGCCAACCGTCAATGCCTGTGGCGGAGCCTCTATTGACATTGCCTCCAGATCTAGCACAGGCGCATCTGAACTGAATAAAGATTCACTTTCGGGCACGGGCGTTGAATCTAACTGGGGTGTTCTCTCGACCTCGAAACGAGCCATCATACGCCCAACAAAAGTGAAATCATCGGCTTCGAGTTTTTGCGCGGCTTTCAATTGACGATGAATATCAAGATCGCTCCAAAGTTGCCCTGCCAGAGTTTCTTTGGCCTCCATCTCATGGGTGAGTTCGGTCACCTCCGTATGCTCAAGGTTGCGCCCCTCAAGCCATCGAATCCAAGCTTTATTTCTTCGTTTGGGATCCATTTTCTAATTACCCTCTCACTTTACGACCTCAGCATTTCGACCCACACTTGGGATCAAAAAGAGCGTCAGGTTTTTACTCCTTGAGCCTCGGCTGGGCTTATCAACGGCCATGCTCTCATTCGACATTGCGTTCAATACAACCTGCTAGTGCTCGGCGAATACGCATTAATTGCATGCGTAATGTGTTTCGAGCCACTCCCGTTGCCGCCGACAATTCGGCAGTACTCCGTTCGTTGAAATAAATTTCCTGAACCAGCTGCCGATGTGAATCGCTCAATTTGGTGACACAGTTTCGCAATGCATCCAGATTGGCTGGCTCCGTTTTGCCCTCATCCAAAATTTGGATTTGATGCTCAATCACCGCAAGGTCCAGTCCACTGACGGTTTTTCCGCTCGCCGTACATTTTTTTCGCAAATGCGATATTGCCTTGTTTCGAGCGATCGCCAACAACCATGTCGAAAAACTGGCCTGCTGGCGAAAACGACTTACCCCCGAAAGGGCCGACATAAAAACCTCTTGCGCCACATCGTCGACCGCCGATTCATCGCCCAAAGAACGCCACAACATGGCTCGCACCTTCAAATGATGCCGCGAAACCAACTCTCCAAATGCCTCTCGAGAACCCTCGGCTGCCAGCTGTACTAGCTCGTGATCGTCAATTTGGTGGATGGGTAATGGCATGGTTTTCATAACTGGGGAGTTAGTCTCTTCAGAGTACCAAAGCGTCACATAATTTTTTACGAAAGCGTATTCATTTTGTGATCCTCTGCCATTGTGAGCCTGACAACGCGTTCGTCTGCGCTGAGCGCGGTCATACTCAACCCGTGGGGATCTGCGTTTCCCAGGCTTATTTTGATCCAGCAAACCCCACATCACACCCCCCGAAAGAGCTGAAAACGGGGGTTTCTTCCAACCCATGTCCATTTCCCTAAACCAATACAGCCATTTGCTTTACGTCTTTTTCAAGACACGCACGTGAGTTCTGGGTAAAATGGGGGTAGAGCTTTTCTTTGACACCTGTAGTGGCCCCCCTCTTCAACTACAGCCTCGGCATCGAAGTCGAAACAGGATACGAACCGCCCGGATGCACTCGGACTGCCGAAATTCCCTTACGAGGAGGATTTTATGTTTGCTCCGCGACATCCAAGAAAGAGATCTGGCAATCGCCAGGCCCAAAAACGCCTGAAAACCGAGCGGCGGTCTCGATCGCGCGACCTTGCAAAGGCGCGACGTGTCATAGCGCGACCGAATCAGGATAATCTGTACGACGCGCCCGAAATCTGGCATGAACCCACCGGCCGGAAAAATTATGAGGTGTTGGTCCTCCAACCGGGCCAGGGGTATTGTCACGTGGTGACCCCAGCGCAAATTGCCGATCGTCTCGCAAAGCTCCCTGCGGATTTTCTGCGGGGACTGGAAGTTATTCAGTTAAGCACGATGACGCGCAAGAAACAGCGTCTGCCCTGTTATGGACTGCAGTGGGGGTGTGCGATTTACCTTTACCCATTTTGCGAGTCGTTGGAGGAGCATTTTTGTATCCCTCCCCCTCAACCACTCGTCGTGGAAACGAAAATGTACGGTGCGAAATGGGATCATCCCGAGCCGAATTTGTGGCGATTGATCTGGTCGGAGGCAACCGCCCGAGATTATCAATTGAACAATATATTGATCCATGAATTAGGCCACATGGTTGATACTTGGAACAGTAACTCGCCCGCCCAGGAACGGTACGCGGAGTGGTTTGCGATTGAATACGGATACCGTCGAAGCGGCGGTCGGCGGAGCCGGAACCCCAACCAAAAAATTCGCAAACGCCATGGCTAGATATATAGTCGTTGAGACGCCTGTTTCGCTACCCGCTAAAATCGCCCATTGACTGTGCGGTTGTGACGCCCTGATTTTCCCAACCTCGTGCGACCGCTTTTGGTCAAGCAAACCAATCGCCGCCAGAACCGCCCGGGTAGATCACTCAATCCATCCATCTGAGAACACAGCAGGTTCATTGCAAAACGAGCCCAGGCTTAGAGTGCCATTCCGACCGTGTATAAGGAATATTTTCCGAGGAAACAGGAACCGGTACCCCTGCGGTTTTGGCCGGTATGACGCTTGCTGGCAAGGGCAACGTAATGGGCCCTCGGCGATCCTCTATGGAGCGTCCGTTTAAGAAACTGTCCTGTTTCAGAAAACGCTTTTCGTATTTTTCATCTGCCGCTCCCTTAATTTCGAAGGGAATTTTTTTAATCTTTATAATACTGTTTCGGTATTTCTTTCGAGCGAATCGAAAGCCGCCAGAAGTACCGGTTTTGTCGTCCAACATTTCCTTGTTGCTTGGCAATAGCCCCCTCGATCGGCCGGTTTTGGTAAATGGATGGAAGAAAAATCTCCTGCATCGATTTGCCTTGGCGCAATAATATGGCCGGTAGAGTTATGGACATCACACTTTGCCGGCACTTGCCGCGTTAGCATTTGCGGGTAGGGATCGCTAACATTAGAGTCATGAACGATAAGGACCAACCCGTGGATTGGGAAAAACGTTGTCGCCAACTCGAAGAGGAAGTGGCGCAGCTGAGGCTGAATATGCGACTGTGGCCGGTCGATGGTGGTGAGACGGTACGGGTGCCGAAAAGTATGCAGCCGTTGTTTGATGAAGCTCAACAGACGGTGGCCAGCTATTTCGCCAACTTTCACACGGATCCAACGCGCGCGACCATCAAGATCAATGACCAGCGTTACGTGCTGATGCGAGCTTCCTCGTTATCTGTAGATTTTCTTAAGACCGTAAAAAATCTCTATGCGGACTACGGGGAAGAAGAAGCATTGGCCATTGGTCGCAGCTTTCTTTTTGATATTGCTCATGTGCTGGGAATCGAAGACGCCAAAAAATTTCATGAGACGATGGGTGTAACAGACCCTATCGCACGCCTGTCCACCGGCCCTGTCCATTTTGCCTACGCGGGTTGGGCGTTTGTTGATATTTTTGATGAGAGCACACCCAGTCCCGATGAGAACTTCTTTATCAAGTACAGTCACCCGTTTTCTTTTGAGGCCGACGCTTTTATGGAAGCTGGCGAGGTCTCCGCTTGCCCGGTCTGCATCATGAACGCCGGTTATTCTTCGGGTTGGTGCGAACAGAGTTTTGGCATCGACCTGACGGCAGTCGAAATCACCTGCAAGGCGGCCGGGGATGAGCAATGTACTTTTATCATGGCACCGCCGCATCGCATTCGCCAACATCTCGACGAACACATGCCCGAACACCGTTTGATCCATCCGGTTGCTCATCGCATCCCGACTTTTTTTGAACGCAAGCGGGTGGAACAGGAACTCAAAGCAGCTCGCTGCAAAGCGGAGGAATCGGACCGCTTAAAATCTCAATTCCTGACTAACATCAGTCATGAATTACGAACCCCCATGAATGCGTTGATCGGTATGACCGAGCTGGTCTTGGATTCTCCTCTGGAAAGCAACCAGCGGGATAATTTAAATACCGTGCTTGAGTCGGGTGAATTATTGATGGGCATCATCGATCAAATCCTAGACTTTTCAAAAATTGGATCCGGAACGATTGGTTTGGAGAGCAAGCCGTTTTTACTGCGCGATTGCCTGTCAGAAACATTGCGGTCGCTGGAAGTAACGGCCGATCAAAAAAACTTGCCGTTGCGATACTCCGTGGCCGCAAACGTACCCGAAAAATTGCGCGGCGATTCTTTGCGACTGCAGCAAATTCTCGTTAACCTTGTCGGAAATGCCATTAAGTTCACCACCCAGGGTGATGTGTCGGTATCGGTGGCTGCAAAACCCGCCGCTGCAGGACAGGTGGAACTGCAATTCTCTGTGAAAGACAGCGGCATCGGAATACCGGTGGAAAAGCAGGAGTTGGTTTTTGAACCGTTTACACAAGTAGATATGTCCAGCACGCGACGCCATTCCGGTACGGGACTTGGCTTGGCCATATCTGCCAGTCTGGTGGAGATGCTAGGCGGCCGCATCTGGGTAGAAAACAACCCCGATGGAGCGGGTAGTTTATTCCAATTCACGGCTGTTTTTGATCAAGATACCCCCTCGGATTACCCCGAGTTGGTCGGCCAAGAAGTCGTCATAGCCTCACGTAATCCACAACATTTGCAAGTCTTGAAATCTGCCCTGGGTAAAGAAGACATGCGTGTCATCACGGCGGAGTCTGCCAACGACGCATTGCATCTGTTGGCCGATGGATTCCACCGAAAACTACGCCCGATCCTGGTCTCCTGTTTACCCGACAACATTGTGCTCGTCGAATTAGCGCGTGGAAAACCAGAAACAAGAAATGCGCCCGTCGTGACAATCAATGCCAGCCTGGACGCTGCCGATCGACAGCGTCTCGATCGAATGAACGCGTTCAGTCTAAATCACGCGTTCAAGCAGAGCGAACTGATGGACGCTTTGATGTCCGCGCATCAACAGGGAGCTTCTGTCGCCCGGGAGACGGCATCTCCTGGCGTTGAATCGCCGCGAACCACGAGACCAGAACAGGCCACCGGAATTCGCGTGCTGTTGGTGGAAGATGGAGTGGCGAACCAGAAATTCGCAGTCAGCATGTTATCTCGTTGGGGTCACATCGTGACGGTCGTCAATAATGGTCAAGAAGCGTTAAATGCTCTAGAAACTAACCCGCACAGTTTTGAACTCGTACTGATGGACGTGTTGATGCCCGTGATGGACGGGTTGCAATGTGCGGCCGAAATTCGTCGGCGGGAACAAGAAACGGGTGATCATATCACCATCGTCGCGATCACGGCTCAAGCGATGCCCGGAGATCGCGAAAAATGCCTGGCCGCGGGAATGGATCACTACTTGGCAAAGCCCATTCGCCGCCGCGAGCTACAGGAACTCATCGAACGCTTGAACCCTTAGCAAACTCCGGCGACTGCGCTCATTCGTTGAGTCGCAAAGTGGCAGGTGACCGGTCAGTGAGAAACCGGTGTCTCGATACGTTGCGATAAGGCATAGATATATTCAAGAACCGCTGCGTCTCTTTGGGGGTTGTTCCATTTCGAGTTTTCCAACTCCCGACCTGGGCCGACAAAATCATTCAACCCCATCGTTCCAGCAGCACCGGCCAACCAATGTCCCAGTTCCACCAGGGCCGCATGGTTACGCGTATCCCAAGCCTCGCGGAACTCCGGGATCCGATCATTTAAGCGTATAACGAAGGCATCAAAAATCTCTCTCATCTCCGGACTTTCCAGTGACATCGAACAACGAACGGCGGTGGGCAGAACCAAGTCACTGCTTGTTTGCGGTTCGGCCGGTAAATCACCTGTAATGCCGAGTTCGGCTAAGGTTTTGGCCAAATCCGATTCCACCTCGTCAGCCAAAGTATCCCGCGAGAGACACTGATGATCAACGGGAATTTCTGCACCTGTTATTTCCCGGGATTCCATCGCCGGTAAGACCGCTGGCTCGACAGACTCATCTAGCAAATGTAGGTAAGGCTTAAGTCCCTCGATCAAGGCAGGCATCCGAATAGGTTTCGTCAGGAACCCGTTGCATCCGGCATCTAGACAGCGCTGCTTTTCCTCATCGATGGTCATTGCTGTCAAAGCGATAATACAGATGGAGGAACCCGATTGCCGGAGCTTTTGTGTTGCTGTAATCCCATCCATCACCGGCATGTGCATATCCATCAGCACCACGTCGTAGTGCGTTTGCTCGATCATCTGCAGTGCCTCGAGTCCATTTTCGGCTTTATCAGCTGTCAAACCCAGACGACGTAGCATGATGGCGGTCAAATCGCGATTCGCGGCCGCGTCATCAACGATTAAAAGGTGTCCGTTTGAAAAGTGTCGTTTGTCGATTTCGATAGCGTTCATTGGTTGTTTCAAATTGGTTTCTTGAGCAGTTATCCAGTTCACATTTCCGAGAGGTCCTGGATCAATGCTGATCGTGAATATCGTGCCAACGTTCACTTCGCTGGCGACAGTAATTCCACCCCCCATCGACTCCGATAGCAACTTGCTAATTGCCAACCCCAAGCCGGTCCCACCGAAATTACGCGTCACAGAATCATCGGCTTGGCTAAACGGCTTAAATATTCTTTCCAGTGCCTCGGGTTGAATCCCTACGCCTGTGTCGGCCACTTCGAAAACAAGCCGTTGTTTCTGTTCACAACATCTGACGTTTAAGGTCACTCCGCCCTGCCGTGTAAATTTGATGGCATTGCCAATGGTGTTGATCAGTATTTGGCGTAAGCGAGTTTCGTCGACGTTAATGATTTCGGGAATTGCGCTTTGCAAAATCAGTTCCAAACTCAATCCCGCTTGCTGTGCCGGAATCTTTAAAGTGTCGTTTACCTGATTCAAAATTGGCAGCAATTCACACTCTCGACTTTCAATTGTCATTTGACCTGCTTCAATCTTTGAAAGATCGAGAATGTCATTAATCAGATCCAATAAATGTTCTCCGTTGGTATGCACGGTATTGAGGTATTTTTTTTGCTCCAAAAGATTACTGTCGCCTTGTCGCAGGATATCGGTGTATCCGATAATTGCGTTCATCGGAGTGCGAATCTCGTGACTCATGCGCGATAGAAATGTCGACTTGGCGGCATTAGCTGCATCCGCAGCTTTCCGCGCCTTAATTAATTCCTGTTTGTGTTTTTCCAGAATCGTAATGTCATCAAAGGTAACCATGGCACCTCGACAGACGCCCTTGCCGCTCAATACCGGTGAAGCACTAACATTAAACGTCCTCGTCACACCATCAGGATCTGCGATTCGCACATTCGAGTCTTTTACGGTCCGTTGTTCTTGAAGCGCCAATTCCCATGGCAAAGACTCCATTTGCCAAGGAAAATCGCTGGCGCTTTTACCGGTCAATTGGTCAGCGTCTTGCCCAACTAATTTCCCAAATTTGCTGTTAGCCAAACTAATATTCCCGCGCCG
>CAJQPP010000020.1 GCA_905480235.1 uncultured Pirellulaceae bacterium | reverse complement strand
CAGACCGAAGGAACCGGTTTGCCAACATTGCCCCCCAGGGCACTGCGTAAATCAGGCTGCGATTTCAGGTTCAGGTCCTCACACCGTGTGGGATGATCTATCCGCAACCACGTACCAAGACCCTTTGGGGAACGTACATTTTTTACAAAATCCGCTGACGGAACCTCACTGGGCGCATCTATCAATTACCCAACCATTTGCAGATCGACGCCATCCGAATCCGATTAACCGCAAATATTTCCGATAATGGTGGACCGTGTCGCGTTCTGCTTTGGATCTGGCACAGCTAAAGTAAAATGGTCAGCATATTTCCTCAGCCTCCAGCGGAAATCCGCAGTATCTCCGTTTCCTTAAGCCTCCGCCTATTCCACTCGGTGCCACTCGGTGCCACCCGGTGAAATTGGCGAAAGAAAACTGTAAAAAGAGTTGGTGATGGAGCGTAAAAGGAAAGCGTTTACTCACAAATATGCCAAGTTTCACCTTTAGATAGCCGTCAACATGTCGACTGAGTTGATCTTTCTCCTTCACTCGTTGTTTGTGTTCGCATTCATAATACGAGCGTTGGCTCGCCCTCATCGCGATCCGGCATCGCGCATCGCCTGGGTCGCCATCATCGCTGCATTGCCGTTAGTCGGCATCCTCGCGTACGTTCTTTTTGGTGAAACCAACATCGGTAAGCAACGCATTGCCAAGACCGCAAAAATAATCGCCGGATTACCAAAGCTTTCACCGGCTGCCCAAAACAAGGCCGACATCGAAGTACCTCAAAAATACCAACCTCTTTTCGAAACGGGTAAATCGATCAATAAATTCGAGGTCATGGGGGGAAACTCCGGCCAACTGATGGGCGACTCCAATCAAACAATCGAGTCAATGATCGTCGATATTGATGCCGCCAAAGAGACGGTTCACCTATCGTTCTATATTTGGCTGGCCGACCAAAACGGCGTCAAGATGATGGATGCCTTGAAACGGGCGGCAGCCCGGGGCGTAAAGTGTCGAGCCATCGCTGATCACCTCGGATCCCGCGATCTCATCCGCTCTAACTATTGGAAGGACATGAAACAAGCAGGTGTTGATCTGGCCGTAGCTTTACCAATCCGAAACCTGTTCATGCAAATCCTTGTTAACCGAATTGATTTACGGAATCACCGCAAGATATTGATCGTTGACAATTGCATCACTTACTGTGGCAGCCAAAACTGCGCTGACCCTGAATTCCGAGTGAAAGCAAAATACGCGCCTTGGGTAGACGCCATGATCCGATTTCAAGGTCCCATCGTGCGACAAAACCAGCATCTTTTCGTTAGCGACTGGATGAGCAGCACCGATGATGATATTGCCGACATATTATCGCTCCCTCTGGCGGACGACAGAGGTGGTTTCCCCGCGCAAGTGATCGGGACAGGGCCTACGGTTCGGTTTTCTGCAATGCCAGAAATGTTTGAGTCACTTTTTTATGCCGCGCGGCGAGAATTGATTATTAGCACGCCCTACTATGTACCCGATGTCTCGATTCAAAACGCTCTTTGTTCTGCAGCCTGGCGGGGGGTCAAAACCAAAGTCATTTTCCCAGCCAAAAACGATTCATGGATTGTCGGAGGAGCCAGTCGCAGTTATTACCATGGATTGCTTGAGGCAGGCGTCGAAATCCATGAATACCAAGGGGGTTTGCTACACACCAAGTCCCTCACCTTGGATGGCGTTGTGACCTTGATCGGATCTGCCAACATGGATCGCCGCAGCTTCGATCTTAATTACGAAAACAACATCCTGTTTTACGACCCCAAACTGACCCATGACGTCCGTCAGCGGCAGGAAGAGTACTTGCAGCATTCCAAATTGATCACACTCGATGAGGTCGAAGCTTGGCCATTTTATAAAAGCGTTTGGAATAACACACTAGCCACTCTTGGGCCCATTCTCTGAGACCCATCGCTTCCCCAAAACCGCTGCTGGATCAAAGCATGGACACAACCCAACAAATCGCGCGGTACTGGCATGTGTGTAGTGCTTAAGCAATTGGAAAAAGACGCCGTCAAGTCTTTTCGATCACAGTTTGGCATTCCGCCGACGCACTTGGTCGTGGCGCCTGGCCGCGTCAATTTGATGGGGGAGCATATCGACTATCACGGGGGATGTGTGTTGCCAGCCGCCATCGCGAAATACACCCTAATGGCAGCGCGTCCAGCTTCCGGCAAACGAGGTGACGTGGCGACTTTTTACACCAAAAACCTGAACCAAACCGCGCACATCTCGCTGTCGGATATTCCAAAATTTCGACACGGGGATTGGCGAAACTATATTACCGGTGTGCTGGCTGGATTTTCCAAAACCAGCGTTATGAACCGAGGTTTCGACGCTGCCATCGTTTCCAATATTCCCATCGGCGCTGGTCTATCCAGTAGCGCCGCCCTGGAAGTTGCAACGGCCACCCTGCTCGAATCCTTGACGGGTTTCCAGCTTAAACCGCTGGATAAAGCCCTTCTGTGCCAACAAGCGGAACATCAGTTCGCGGGCGTGCCTTGCGGCATCATGGATCAATTCACGTGCATTTACGGTCAGGAAAATAGACTTATTTTTCTCGACTGCCATTCTCAAGACCACACGTATGTTCCGCTTCCGGACGCCGAACTGCAACTACTAGTCATGAACTCCATGGTCCAGCACGAACTGGCAAGTAGTGAATACGCCATTCGAAAAAAGGAATGCGCTGCCGCGTTAACGAAATTAAACGCAATCTCGTGGCGCGACGTATCGCAAGAACACCTGCAAGCCAACCGCACTCGATTATCCGAGTCGGAAATGCGCCGAGCACGTCACGTGGTTTCTGAAATCGAACGCACCCAAAAAATGGTTAATGCGTTACAAGCTGGAGATTTGGAAATGATCGCCCGACTGATGCACGCTAGCCATATCTCTTTGCGGGACGATTTCCAAGTCAGTTGCAAAGAGCTGGATCTGCTTGTTGATATCGCCGAGGAAATATCCCCAGTGGGCGGCATTTTCGGTTCACGCATGACAGGTGGGGGATTCGGCGGTTGCACTGTCAGTTTAGTCCAACGCGAAAACGCCGAGAAAATCATGGGTCAGATTAGCTCCCGTTACCAAGCTCAAACTCGAATTCAACCGGACGGATTCATCACGCCATTAACCGCTGGTGCCCGTATGCTCCCTCTCTCGCCGGTCTCTAGCTAGGACGCGAATTTACAGGCGATGACTTTGGAAGTCGGGCTGCGCAAGTAAAACGCTACCCCGCGTGGCAATTTGAATTAGACTGATCCTGAATAGGAGAAGCTAACATGCCAAGAAAAAGCAGAGTAACAACAGGAATCGTTGGCCTATTTTTGATGGCCACGGCATTCGCACATCCCATCGCGTTAGCGCAGCAACAGCCTGAGTTAAATCCCCGTCACGCGATTCCGCCGGCCTTGCTCCAATTGGATAAACGCCGTGAGTTATTTATTGACCGGCATCTCTTTGATCAAAATTCAAATACACGACTTCAGCTCCACGCACCTCAATCGGCTGGCGCCGCGTTAAAATTTGATCAACCTTGGGAAGGTGCTTTCTCCGGATACGTCACGGTGATTCACGATCACGATGATCATCTCTATCGCATGTATTACCGCGGCCTGGCTCTTGCCGGAAAAGACGGCACCAATGATGAAGTGACTTGTTGTGCGATAAGCGTCGATGGTATCCATTGGACAAAACCGAATTTGGAGATCTTTGAGTATCAGGGAACGCGTGCTAACAACATCGTCTTAATGAACCAGAGTCCATTTTCGCACAACTTCGCCCCTTTCCTGGATAAGAACCCAAACATAAAACCGAATGAACGATTCAAGGCCTTGGCTGGCACCCATGAAACCGGGCTGATTGCCTTTACATCAAAAGATGGATTTCGCTGGCAACGTCTGCAACAGGAACCCGTTTTTCGAGACGGCATATTCGATTCTCAAAACGTTGCGTTCTGGTCGCCCGCGGAACGACAATATGTCTGTTATTTTCGCACATGGACCGAAGGCGAATTTGCCGGTTACCGCACTGTTAGCCGCACGACATCGGTGGACTTCATTCATTGGACAAAGCCTCAAACGATGTTGTTTGGTAACACCCCAGACGAACATTTATACACCAACCAAACCACGGCCTATTTTCGGGCTCCGCATATTTCTCTTGGTTTGGCCGCACGATTTTTGCCAGGGCGGAAAGTTATTTCCGACAAAGATGCCAATAACATTGGAGTCGAGAAAAGATATTTCAATGACTGCAGCGATATCGTGTTACTCAGTACCCGAGGCGGCAATCGGTACGACAGACACTTCATGAGTTCATTCGTACGACCTGGCCTAGGGCCAGAAAACTGGGTCTCCCGTTCTAACTATGCCGCCCGTGGCATCGTTCCAATCACGTCATCAGAAATGGCCATTTACGTTTGCAAGAACTACGGGCAACCCACGTCTTATGTTGAGAGGTATCGTTTAAGAACCGACGGTTTCGCCTCCCTCCATGCTGACTATCAAGGCGGACAGATGCTAACACGAGCGATCATTGTCCCGGCTGTGGCGAAGGAAGAAAGGCAACAAAAAAGAACTGCTTGGCTGCAAGAAAACCTCGACAAAATCAATTTACCTGCGATCTCACCGAAGGCCCCCCTGTGGGGGCATCAGTCGCTGGCTATTTCCGGACCGGTTTCCATTCCTCTACCCAACACCGGGAACCTCGGCACCGAATTCACATTGGCAGCCCACGTCAAATCCGTCCCCGCAGGGCATCGTCGACTGTTCTCGGCATACCGCGGCGGCAAGGTTGAAGATGCTGAATTGGTCTTCGATTTTGACGCGAGCAAGAACATCGGAAACGACGGAGCCTTAAGATTTATCCTCGGGGATCTGCTACTTGCCGCGGACCATCGCCTGATTGGAGACTGGAGTATTGAGTCTGGAAATCAAGACCGACACCATATGGCTGTGACCGTTGGCAATGGCAAAGCGAGGTTGTTTTTTGACGGCGAGTTGTTAGTCGAAGAACCCTACGTATTGAAACAGCCGCTGAAATTAGAAACCGCCGGCCTCCGTTTTGGAGAAGATTCACCTCCGACTTCACTTTCCAACGAACCTTTCATCGGACAAGTGGATGATATCTTGGTCATCTCTAAAGCACTCCCTTGCGAAACTGTAAAACGACTTGCCGTCCATGGAATCGAAAATGGAATGAGCTCCGAAATTCCTGCGGGCATCGGCCTTACTTTCGAATCTCAAACAACCGCTTCCACCGATATCCCTGACCTGACATTCGCTAATCGATTTGGCGAATCATGGACCTATAAACCGAATATCGATTTCGGAATTCGACAGCTCGCGCTAAACTTTTCTACCAGCGCTGCTGGTTCGATCCGTGTGGAAATTCTGGATGCGAAAAACCAGCCGATCAGCGGCTTCCGCCGAGAAGATTGCGATTTGATTATTGGCGATCAAATTGAAAGGATCGTCACCTGGCGAGGTCGCTCTGATTTACAAAGTCTTGCAGGCCAAGCAGTGAAAATACGCTTCCACCTCAAAGACGCCGATCTATTTTCACTACAATTCAAATAGTTGTCCGCCAACCGAGCAAGTAACGCGTTAACGCCCACCAAGATGGCCGGCCGCGAACCCCATGCTGTCGCGTATACAGTGCAGAATTGGTTTAGCGGCACCAATGGCAAAACCTTTAGAGGCGACGAGGTTTGTGCTGCTGGATTCGTGGACGTGATGGACACCGATGAGGGCTTACCGAGATCCTTACTAATTGCAACGAGTTTAACCGCTGGTTTGCAGATGGGATTTATTGCAAAGGCTTTAGACTCGCCAGCGATACGGAAGGCGTGCAGCGACCGCCTGAGAGGCAAGAAATCTAATTACAGAACTGCAAGCCGACCAAAACCAATCCGTAGGCCGCTTATTTTCAATCTGCCGCCATTTCCTCGGCTAAGAAGCCTTGGATTCTTGCCTAGAGACCGTCATTTTACGGTACAAAACCTGTCTTCAACGGCCCCCTTAGGTGAGGCAACGTTTCCAGTGGCCACTTTCTACTCGACCTGCAGGAATACAATATGGGCTGAACAATTACCCAGTATCGATACCAATGATTGCACGGCTACCACTTGGCGACCAAATTCGGTTATCCTGCGTGGCTGACGGAGCGGTATTTTCCCGCTCACGTCCTAACATTTGAGTAAACTGGATGCCCAACTTGGCATCCCAAGAGGTCAATCGTATTGATGATCTGGCAGAGCTAACGCAGCCCACCTGCCTCCATCAACGCCGCACAGGAAATTAGGAGCAACCGTGTCTGATAGCAATCGCAAACAATGGTCTTTGGTAATCCCCGTACTTCTATTGGTCGTGATCGCATCCACTTGGTGGTTCTACCAAAATCGATCCATCATTCTGGTCACGGTTGAAAATACGGGCACCACCGCCATGAAGGCCTCTGGGCTTAACTATGCTGGGGGTACTTCTGAGTTGGGTGATATTGCTCCGGGCGAAAATAGCCAGACTCGCATTGATCCTTCCGGTGAAAAAAGTGTCACCGTCACTTACTCTGACGGAGAAGGTGGAGAAAAGATGATCGAAGTCGAATGCTCGTTGAAGAAAGACAGTCGTGGTCAGCTGAACATCAAGATCAAAGATGGCAAGCTCGAAAGTGTCAATCAAGACGATAGTTAGCCGATCCTAATGGTCCACAAAAAACCCAACTTGCCCACCAAAAAATGCGTCGTCTGTGGTCGCGATTTTGAATGGCGAAAGAAGTGGGAGAGGTGTTGGGATGACGTGAAATACTGCAGCGACCAATGTCGGGCGCAGCGGTCCAAGAAACCGTCAACTGCTACTGACTCTCCTTGAACTTGATTTTCAATGGGCACCATCGATGGGGTGGATGTCGCTGAGCTTTGGGGTCCTCCGTGTCGTATATCAACGAAATTCCGTGGATATGACTGCTCGAGCGACCTACCAAGCCTCACCTAATCGCTGCTTCTGATGGTAGTGATTAGTCAAACACTGCGGTTTCACGGAATGTCGGACGTGGTGATTCCGGCGA
Organism: uncultured Pirellulaceae bacterium; assembly: GCA_905480235.1. Classification (GTDB taxonomy): domain Bacteria; phylum Planctomycetota; class Planctomycetia; order Pirellulales; family Pirellulaceae; genus CAJQPP01. The sequence continues at coordinate 8,814 of CAJQPP010000020.1, read as the reverse complement.
AAAGCGGGCCAAATCTGGCAATTAACAGTGAAAGCGGAATTTTGCCCTTGGCGATGAGGCAAGTGCTGGGTACTCTTTTTTTTGTTGAGGCGATTTTGTGTGCCTCGAGTTGGTCGGAATGAATTTGAAACGCCGTGCTGTGTCATGGGCGGATCCCGACCACGGGAATGATTTTTAGGCTGGATCCCTGAACTCCCGAACCGGCGAATAACTCGCCAACCGCTACCAAACCACGATTATGTTAATCGTTTTGGAAAGCCGCTTCGCCTTGCAGGCGAGTCGATTCCGTTTTTTTCTTGTTATTCGGAATCGAAGTGATCGACGCCAAACTTACCAAGCGAACAGCTTGAGTCAGAGCCGTCGTGATCCACTTTGTTCTGATATCTCTGCGTCGATCGCAATGATTATCAACAGAGCGGAACTACTGAATTCCAACTTGCATCAGGTCATTTGCCTGATACCGATAATTAACCAAAAAAGAAAAAACGATGACATTTGAATCCATGGGCTTAATTGAGCCTTTGCAAAAAGCGCTCGCCAAAGCCGACTACAAAAACCCCACTCCCATTCAGGAAAAAACAATTCCTGCAGCCCTGGCCGGGCAAGATGTGTTGGGCTGTGCCCAGACAGGGACCGGTAAGACGGCCGCCTTCGCGTTGCCGACCCTTGATTATCTGGGCCGCGATTCCATCCCCAAGAAACCACGACAACCCCTAGTACTTGTCTTGGCACCTACGAGAGAACTGGCAATCCAAATCAGCCAAAGCTTTGAGAAGTACGGGCAGAATCTGAAATTCCGCAAGGCACTGATTTACGGCGGCGTCAGCCAGCATAAACAGGTGTCTGCGATTCGTCGTGGTGCGCACGTTTTGATCGCCACACCTGGCCGACTGGTCGACTTGATTAACCAAAAACACGTCTCGCTCAGCGATATCGAGGTGTTCATTTTGGATGAAGCCGATCGCATGATGGACATGGGTTTCCTGCCGCAGCTGCAACGTATCATTGATCTCTTGCCTCGCGAACGACAGTCCTTGTTCTTTTCCGCAACGATGCCGCCAAAAATTCGCGACCTCGCAAAGCGGTTGCTGTTTAACCCCAAGACGATCAACGTCACCCCAAAAACACCATCCGTCGAGGGCATCGACCAACAGATCTACTTACTCAGTAACAAGCAAAAGCTGCCGATGCTGAAGGATCTACTTGCCCGCGACTCCGTCGATCGCGCTATCGTGTTTACTCGCACTAAGCGGGGCGCAAACACCTTGGGTGAAAAACTGGAAGCCGCAGGGATTCCGGCTACCGCAATTCACGGAAATAAATCGCAAGCGGCTCGCCAAAGAGCTTTAGAAGCGTTCCGAAAAAATAAAATCAAAGTCCTCGTTGCCACGGACGTTGCTTCCCGAGGAATTGACATCGATGGCGTCACGCATGTCTTCAATTACGACATGCCCATGGAGCCTGAGAGCTACGTGCATCGCATTGGCCGCACCGGACGCGCTGGGGCCGAGGGTGTCGCCATTTCATTTTGCACCTATGAAGACCGCCAAATGTTACGAGAAATCGAACGTTTAGTGAAAATGGAATTGACGATCGTCTACGGTGAATTTGACGAAAGCCGTAACCGCAACAAGAGCAACTCCTCCTCGAGGAAGCCGGGGCAACGTCGCCGTTCGCGTCGTCCGAGTGGAAAAAACACTTCCCCCAAACCGGCACGTCGCCACACCAGCGGATCTGCAAGTGGCCGCCGGAAAAAGTCCGGCCCGAAAAAAGCCGCTCGGAAACAATCCAGCCGGCAAGGAAGTGCCGTCTAAAGTAGGCAACACCGATAAACTAAATTATCCCGCACTTGTGCACCCAACCGAATCACCACGGAATGGGATCCAAGCATGCGGGATTATTTTTTTGCTGGCGAACGTCAGTGCACTGCCGCGATCAAAAATCACGTCGTCTTTAATCTTCAGGTAAAACGAGGTCGTTTTCGCGCACCTCCTGCAATTTCTTTTGCATGCTGCTTTGAATCGTTTAACGACAGATTGATGGTCGGGCGACTGTGCCAAATTTTCAAATTGCTGAGGGTCGGCGTGCATATCGAATAACTCAATACCCGCGGAGGCATCTTCCTTGTATTGAATAAATGCCCAGCGATCCTCACGTAGTAAAAAACCTTTCCGCATCGGCGCGACACTAAACGCGGCATCACGGACTGATTTAGTGGGGTCACTTAACAACGAAGAAATGTTCTTGCCTTGCAAACGAGCAGGTACCTCGAGATTGCAAAGACTTGCGAGGGTTGGGTACAGATCCACCAACTCTACCAAGCTGTGACATACGGCGGGTGACTGACCGGGTACCGAGATGATCAGCGGGACAGCGGCCGATTCGTCACGCAACGACACCTTGGCCCAGAAATCATGTTCCCCAAGGTGGTAACCATGGTCGCTGGTAAAAATGACAATGGTATTTTTGCGTAACCCAAGCTCATCCAGCTTTTTCATGACCTTCCCCACCTGAGCATCCATAAACGCAACCGATGCATAGTAGCCACCGACAGCTTTCTTTTGACGACGCTCGTCCATTTGCATATTGCGACTAGTTTTATAATTGATCCCAGCCTTGGGAATATCATCCCAATCTCCCACACGCTTCTCCGGCAAAACCATTGACTCGTAAGGTAAAAAGGGTGGGTAATATTTTTTGGGCGCCACGAAGGGAACGTGGGGGCGCACGAAGCCGACGCCCAACCAAAATGGTTCATCGCGATGCTGTTCCAACAATTCGACTGCTTTGGCAGCGGTCATGCCGTCTGAATGCACCAGGTCATCGCCGTCCGCTTCCACCACGACAAACGTGTTTCCACCTACCACGGGCTTTTTCCCATCTGGATTGCCTTCCAGAGTCTCACCGTCGCCAACCGCTTTCCACTCTGGACCTAAACTGTTGAAGCGTTCCGTCCAAGACCGCGCATCATCTGCACCATTGCCGCCATCATGCTTCTTTTCGTTCCCCCCCTTTAACACACCACCTGGCACGCCCATGTGAAAGATCTTGCTAACACGCGCTGTGTAATACCCGTTATTCTTAAAATGCTCGGACCACATCGCACGATCTCCGATTTGAGGTCGCGGATTCTTGTAACCCAGCACACCCGTAGCATGCGGATAATACCCCGACATAATCGAGGCTCGACTCGGCCCGCAGTAGGTGCCTTGGCAAAAGGCTCGCGTGAAACGCGTTCCCCGCGCAGCCAAGGCGTCGATATTGGGCGTTTGACACACCTCGTTTCCATAACACGATAATGCGTTAGCGGTTAAGTCATCTGAAATAATGAATAAAACATTGAAACGTGACGTGGAGGTCGGCAACTCATGAGCAGAGAGTTTGCAGACTGTAGAAAAACCCCAGATGACCAACGCGGCAAACACCAACGACAAGTAGCGAAAAAACAACTTCATGGACCTGCACCGTGCGGTTTATTTGTTTTGGTTCGTTTCACGTAAGGCAGTATAGCCGGGATTTAACCACCTGCGACCTAATGCCACCTGCACCCCGGCTAAGGTATCCATGAAAGCCGGTTCGGCAAGTCTATTTTGCGGTAAGGCAAGTCGGAACGCTTCTAACGACGGAATGGCTTTGTTTCCATAAGAACTTGCCGCATCAAAGGTCGGCCATCCGAAACGAACGAACAAAGGCCAACGAAATGCGTCGCTGATTGACGAACCACTTTTCGTTGGCCACATAGCTAGCCTTCGAGAGCCTCGATTTTATTAACAGTACTTACTGACCGACCTCATCTTCGCCTGCGCGTTCTTTCATTTCGGCGGAGTTTGCATTCGCCGATTTTGAACGAGAGGGAAACTCCTTGAACGTCGCCAAGTGATTCTGAATGATGCGTTTCGCAGGTCCGAAAGCCCACATGTTTTTACCGAGGAATTCGATGTAGTTGCCGGATTCTTCGGCTGCCCGTTCATAGGGGTCGCGTCGCAAATTGAAGAGCAGGGGAGCACCCAACTTTTCCTTGGGGCCAAACCAACCCTCATTCTGCACAATAAAGTGAGCTTTCCAGTCGCGATACCTTACCGCTTGAAGCGTGGGACCCTCGTAAAATACGATCTCATTTCGTTTTGAATCGCCTTTACCCGTCAACATCTCCAACTGGTTATAACCATCCAAATGAACTCGGTATCCACCGTAACCCTCTTTCAATTTTTCTTTCAAATCAGCAGGTCCGCCCGCAGCGGCAACTAAAGTCGGCAGAAAATCCATATGATCCATGATGCCGTTACTGACAATTCCAGCAGGCACTTTCCCCGGCCAGCGTACAATCAGCGGAACACGGAACCCACCTTCCCAGGTCGTACCTTTCTCGCCATGAAAAGGTGTCATTCCTCCATCTGGCCAAGTCATGATTTCGGGCCCATTATCACTTGTGAATGCAACCAACGTATTATCGGCAATCCCCAACTCGTCCAACTTGTCGAGCACCTTGCCGATATTGTCGTCGAGTTCCTTCATCACAACCTCCTGCATCCCCATGCCATCTTGGCCGAGCATCGCCTCATACTTTTCTGAGAAATAGGTGTAGATATGAGCACGGGCGGGGCACATCCAGCAGAAGAAAGGTCGCTTGGCTTTTGCCTGTCGTTCAATAAAGTCGATGGTGCGTTGGGTGACCTCATCATCCAACGTCTTCATTCGCTCGGGTGGGCAAGCCCCGTCATCCTTGATCACATGTTTGCCATCTGGCGTTAAAACACAGTCCACGATATTCCTCGGTCGAAAGGCATCGCCTTCCTTCCCTTTTGGAAAATCGGGATTCGAAGTGTACTCCATTGCATTCAAGTGGTAGAGCCAACCCCAAAATTCATCGAACCCGTGCTGAGTCGGTAAGGCGGAATCCGCATCACCCAAGTGATTTTTTCCGAACTGCCCGGTGACATAGCCCATTTTCTTGAGGAGCGTCGCCAGTGTGGGGTCTTCATCGCTGAGCTGCTTATCGTCACCGGGCAAACCGACCGTATGCATTCCGGTGCGCAGCGGAAATTGGCCCGTCAAAAAAGCTGACCGCCCCGCCGTACAACTCGGTTGAGCATAGTGGTCCGTAAAACGCATTCCTTCGCGAGCCAAGCGGTCAAGATTAGGAGTCCGGCTACTCATCAAACCTTGGTGGTAGCAACTCGGATTCGACCAACCGACGTCATCGGCCATGATAAATAAAATGTTAGGTTTTTCTTGAGCCATCGCTGGGGATAATCCAACGACGGCAAGCCACGTAACACAAAAACACTTTCCTAAAATCTCGAATAATCGCTTGTCCATATCTTTCCCTAAAAAAGCCAAAACTCCCTTTATAATTTTCCCGCCGCACCTTCCGCGCGATTGCGCAGCCGATGAATTCACTGCGAAAAAAAGGGGCCGAAGAAATCGAAAACCTAACTGTTCAGAGCTACTGCGTCAAATTCACTCACATGCCACCCAACCTAATGTGCGTAAATTCAAATTGAATGTCCAGATCGTTGAGGATGCGATAGAGCGGCAACCCAGAAACGACACTCTCCGACAGATTGGCCGACAGATTGGCCGAGGCCGCTAAATCGCGACCCTCCACTCGGATTGCTCTGGAGGCCATTTATTTAATGAATGATCTCGTCCCAATTCACTTCATCGTTATGGGAGTGTGTGAATCCCATGGCGCGCTCTTCCCGAACCGTCTCTGAGTCCCGAAAGGCCATCACGTAGGTCTTTCGCCAGTCGGAAGACGTGTTCCCACCTGAGCCATGCACAATCCGTTCGTCGTGAATCGTGATACTCCCTCGTTTTACTGGCAGGTAGACAAGTTCGTCACTGGGTAACATTTCTATCACCAAGGTATGTGAATCCTCCCGACTACTATCCCCATCTTCCTGTTGCCCGTGAAAGTCCTTGGGTACATGTTTGCGGAGTTCTTTTTCTTTATTGGTTCCGGGACAGACTTGCAGGCAGCCATTCTCCAGATCGGAGTCGCTCAGTGCCAATGAAAAGGTTGCCGTCCAAGTATTTTTAGTTTTGGGCCAATACCCCAAATCTTGGTGCATGGCAAATTCCGCCGCCGTTTTCTCTGGTCGCTTTGCCAAGAACTGCTCGTAGTCCATCACCGCAGAGTTTTCGTATAATTGATCGGCAACAGATTGTGCGACGCGAAAAAAGATGTTGTGTTTTAGTTCATTACGGTAATGACTGGGCAACATTGCATTGACCAAACGGAACTCCTCGTAAGGCGTACCATAAGGTTGACTCATATCGCAAAAATCTTTGCCCATGTCCGGCTGTTTACCTTGGATAAAATGATCAAACCAAGGGTCTAGCGTCTCCATTTCCGTCTCAGTCAAAAAACCATCCAGGGTTAAATATCCCTGTTCTCGGTAATGTCGGATCTCGTCAGCGGTGATGCGATACGATTCGAAATCTCGTCGATCGGGGCCGGAGTCTTTATTAGTAATCCGTTTCATAGTGGTCTTCATTCCCTTTCGTTACTGGCAGATGATTTTTTTCTTTAATACCCGCAACTCATATCGCGGGCAAATCCTATATCTTTTTTCTAGGTTATAACAACACGTCGCTGATGACGTGCCCGTGTACATCGGTCAGCCGGCGTTCTATGCCGTTATGGTAAAAACTCAAACGTCGATGATCCAACCCCAGCAGATGTAAGATAGTGGCGTGAAAATCGTAAACCGTGGCAACGTTTTCTATCGCCTTATAACCGAATTCATCGGTCGCGCCGTAGGTGTAACCCTTTTTAACTCCCGCGCCCGCCATCCAGGCCGTAAACCCAGATGGGTTATGATCGCGCCCGCTGGCCCCCTTTTGAAACGTTGGCATGCGTCCAAATTCCGTGCACCAAACCACCAAGGTATCGTCCAACAAGCCACGTTGTTTAAGGTCTTTAATTAACGCAGCGGCTGGCTGATCCAATACAGGACCGTGCACATCGTATTGGCTTTTTAATGACTTGTGCCCGTCCCAATTACTCGTCCCTTCACCCCCGGTTTGATAGGCCCCATTAAAAAGCTGGACAAAGCGCACACCACTTTCTATCAACCGACGAGCTAAAATACAGTTACGAGCGAAAGCCGCTTTCAAAGTATTCTCCGTATCGTCTGCTCCATACATTTTCATGATATGGGCCGGCTCTGATGTCAGGTCACTAATTTCCGGGACACTCAACTGCATCCGCGCTGCCAATTCGTAACTGGCAATCCTCGCAGCTAACTCGGTATCACCGGGGAATCGGGATAAATGGCGTTCATTCATCCGCTTCAACAAATCTCGAGCCGCACGATCCTGAGCGACATTGATCCCCGTCGGTCGTGCCAGATTACTGACGGGTTTAGAGGCGTTAAATGAAGTGCCTTGAAAGACGGCTGGCAAGAATCCAGGCCCCCAATTATTGACGCTGGATTGCGGGGTTCCCCGAGGATCGGGAATCGCAACGAAAGCGGGCAAGTTGTCATTTTCGCTCCCCAACGCATAAGTCGCCCAAGCACCCATGCTGGGGAATCCATCCAACGTGAAACCGGTCGACATGAAATTTTCACCCGGTCCATGCGTATTGGTCTTGCCCGTCAGCGAATGGATGAAACACATGTCATCCGCAAGTTCACCCAAATGATCGACCAAGGTGGAGACCATTTTTCCACTTTCACCGCGTGGCTTAAATTTCCAAGGGCTTTTGGTCAGGTTACCTTGAGCGCCTTGAAAGGTGATCACCTCTTCACCCATCGGTTGCCCATGCCTGCGAATTAACTCAGGTTTGTAGTCGAATGTATCGATTTGACTGCAAGCTCCGGCACAAAAAATCACCAGCACATTTTTAGCTGCCGCCGGAAAGTGCCCACTGCGAGCCTGGTTAGGTTGCTGAGGATCGACCACAGGCCGGATCGGACTGATGTCTTCCTGCGATTGGGTAGCGGACAGCATCTTGGCCAACGCAATGCTGCCGAGACCGGTAGCGGTATTGGCCAAAAAACCGCGCCGGTTCAACAATGCGTTTAAGTAATGGTCTCGCATTTCTGTCCTAGCTTAAAAATAAAAACTCATTGGTGTTCATGAGGACGCGACAAAATGCCTCCAAACCTTGTTCATCGACAAACTGAATAATTTCTTCCATCTCCTCCGTGTCCGGCTCTCGGCCAAAAGCCCACATGAACGCCAAACGAATCTGGCCTGGAAGGTCGCCCGATTCCGCTTGCAGACGAACGGCCAAGAAGGTTGCCTGTTCCTGCATAAATTTGCTGTTCAGTAAATTCAATGCCTGCAATGCCGTTGTCGAACGACTGCGATTGGGAATCGTTTGGCCTCCATCCGGGCAATCAAAGACCCCAAAAACTTCGTCTTGTTCTTGGCGAATTTTTGTCATGTAAACCATTCGTCGGAAATGTTCGGGACCGAATTTTTCCAGCGGAAAATAATGATGAACATTTTCCCGGTCGACACGAAACAACAAAAATCCCGGCCCGCCGGCCTGCAAATTCAATTTCCCCGACAACTGCAAAACGCAATCTCGAATCGCTTCCGCCTCCAATCGTCTTGGCGGATATCGCCACAGCAATCTTGAGTCCGCATCGATCTTTAACGCGGGGGGCTGCGGATGACTCGATTGTCGAAAGGTTTGTGACAAGACGATCCGTCGATGAAGCCGATTGAGCGACCAGCCGTCCGCCACGAAATCGGCTGCCAGTTGGTCGAGCAGTTCGGGATTTGACGGTCTCGAGCCCATTTTGCCGAAGTCCGAAGGAGTATCGACAAGGCCTTCGCCAAAATGATGTTGCCAGA
>CAJQPP010000019.1 GCA_905480235.1 uncultured Pirellulaceae bacterium | reverse complement strand
CGTTCCAACCGTTTGGTGGCACGGCCGATCATCAAGTGATGTTGGATTGATTCAAATAAGACCAGTAAAACCTTGGAGACAAGTCTCGATGAAACTTAAAATGGTTATCGCCACGCTGGTTTTCGGCATGGCATTCTGTAGTACTAGCTACGGATTCGAATTGTTGGATCGTATGATGGGTCGTTCGGGTTGCGGTGGCTGTGCCACTAGCTGCTGCGACACCCCCGTAACCTCCGGTTGCGGATGCGACGCAAACACCAGCTGCTGTGACGGCGGAAGAGCTTTCCGTTGCCACTCTTTTGGCAGCTTCTTTAACCGCGGTTGCGGTGGATGTGGTTTGATGGGCGGCGGATGCTGCGGTTCTGTCGATGCCGGTTGCGGATGCAACGGTGGCAACGCTGGTTGCTGCGGTGGTGCTGTTGACGCTGGCTGCGGATGCGACAATGGTTGCGATTCTGGCTGCGGAAACGGTTGCGGATTGTTCTCAGGTCTGTTCCGCAATCGCTGCGGAAACGGATGCGGAGCAGTTGACGCTGGCTGCGGATGCAACGGTGGCGACGCTGGTTGCTGCGGTGGTGCTGTTAACGCTGGCTGCGGATGCGACAATGGTTGCGATTCCGGTTGCGGAAACGGTTGCGGCGGATTCGGCCTTCTGGACCGCATCCGAGCACGTCACGCTTCCCGCCACTGTGGCGGATGCTGCGGTGCAGTAGTAGACGCTGGTTGTGGCTGCAACGGAACTGCTGTTCCTGCAGGCGACGCTCCCGCAGTGATGGAAGCTCCACAAAGCGATGCACCGGTTGCAGATCCTAACGCTTTCATCGTTCCGAACCGTCGAATTGCTGGTGGTGCCCGCTAATTCGAGAGAGTAAGAACGTTTCTTAGCGGCCGAAGCCATTATGGTTTCGGCCGTTTTTTTGCGCTAGCTGCATTGCCCCCGACCGCCTAAAGGCTCTGTCTTTCGATCGCTGTTATGGTCGCATAGCTCAATAAATCCCCTTGCTCCAGCAGCCTTTTCTGAGCGATTTCGTAGCAACCGTATTTACTGGCCAAAGTCGTCAAGTTGGGACAGATATCTTCGCTGATCATCCCTTCAGCTTGCTGCACGTGAACCAGATCCAAGTAGACCTGGGTAGCTTCAACCCCCATTTCCAGACGATCCAACAGGTACACATACCAGACGGCCGCATCCAAATTGCCGGTTTCTGATTGTGCCGCCGCGACCGCGGCCAGTCTGCTGATCGCAGGTTCCGCGTCTTGCCCGTTCAGGGCCTGCAAAAACTCAAGCGTGTCGGCATAAATGGCTTCAAATGGCGTCTGCCCCTGATAATGAAAATCCTCGTGCAATCGCTTTCCATACTCGGCCAACTCAATCGCTTTCCCAATCAGAGCCGGTTCGTCTAAAATTTTGGCGATGCGCAGTGTCGATGCCAGATGAGTCGTGTCAATGTGATGGTTGAGACCTTCAAAAAGCCAATCACGCTCCGTCATTAAGTCTGTTAATCCACAGTTGGCGGGAACCTCACCCTCTACTTCGCTTATCGCTTGCTGAATTCGACCGACGAGTTCGTGGTAGAGATGTTCTACGAGCTGTCCGGCTGGTCCACGCCGCACCTCCAAAGGCTGCATTGCCAATTGGGATTCGTAGGTTGTGATCGAGGAGCATGTTCCAAAGCGGTCCAAAACCAACTGGAATCCCATTTCTGGCTGGATGCCCTGGCCGACACTTATTTGAATCAGCTCCTCCACATTCTCATCGGTTGGTTCGACCTCTTTGAGTAATGCGGCAACGGCAGGCCGATCCCCGACGGGCTCGAGGTATTGCCAACCGTTCATCACCTGTCCGATTTGCATAAAACGGGCCCCCACATCTCGGCAAATCTCCAACAAGCCGGATTCCAGGGCCTGACCTTTCTCGGGTGCCAGCTCATCGATGGCTTGCCATTTTTCGATGGGCAATCCAATGCGTTGTCGCAATTGCAATTTACGGACCTCGAACAGTTCATGAAATCGAGCTTGTTCGATCAGGTAATCAGCAAGATTTCCCAAGGCCGGTTCCAGTCCGGCCTCCTGGCAATCGGCGGAAAATTTTTCGAAGGGTGTTTGGGATAGATTCATGGGCAAACCGGAAAGATAATCACGACGTTGTCAACAAATGATAAACTAAGCAAGCCGCTCGTAAAACGCGTGTAATTCTGCAAAGAAAGTCGATACTGATGAATCCAGCTGACCCCCCAAGCCTGGCGCGAGCTCAGCGAGCGTGGAACAAGGTCCGCCAGGAACTGCTCGATCTACGCCACCCGCAGGGGCATTGGGTCGGCCAGCTTTCCAGCTCAGCCCTCGCGACCGCCACGGCAGTAAGTGCTTTGGGGCAATACCGTCAGCATTCCCTGCACCCCATCCTGCCGGAATCCCGCATCAACGAGCTTATTGATAAGGGCTGTCGCTGGTTGCTGGCCCAACAAAATCATGACGGCGGATGGGGCGATACGGACGACAGCTATTCCAATGTCGCCACGACCATGCTGGTAATTGCTGCCTTAACCCTAGCCGGGCATTCCCAACCGCCTGCAGACATTCCCGCGGTCGTATCGGCGAACCGGTATCTGGACAAAAAAGGAAGACTCAAAGCCCTGCGTGAGCGTTACGGAAAAGACAAAACATTTGCAGTACCCATTTTGGCGAATTGCGCGATCGCAGGACTGGTTTCCTGGAAAGAAGTCGCCGCGTTACCGTTTGAGGCAGCTGTCGTTCCGCAACGATTTTACCGGTTCATTAACCTGCCCGTCGTCAGCTATGCCATTCCTGCTTTGGTAGGGATCGGTCAGGTAAAGTTCATCAAAGATCCACCCTGGAATCCTTTGGTCAAAATTTATCGCCAAGCCTCCGTCAGCCCCGGCTTAAAACTACTTGCCCGCATGCAACCATCCAGCGGCGGTTACTTGGAAGCGATTCCACTGACCTGTTTTGTCGGTATGTCGTTGGCACATAGCGGTCGGGCTGACCATGAAGTGGTTCAAAACTGCATCCGCTTTGTCGACGATTCTTTTCGTGATCTGGGAGAACTGGGGGGTACCTGGCCTATCGATACGAATCTCGCGACCTGGAATACATCCCTTTCACTGAACGCTCTGGGTCACCAACCTGCGTCTGGGGCACCCCACCACTCACCGGCTACTCCTGCTCCCTCTCAGCCCACCGCGTCAGCCGAATATGCGACTCCGGCGTTATTGAAATGGTTGCTGAGCTGCCAATTCAATGAAGTTCATCCATTCACGGGGGCAGCTCCTGGTGGCTGGGGCTGGAGCGACTTGTCCGGCGCCGTTCCCGATGCTGATGACACCCCGGGCGCTTTACTGGCCTTGCGACAATGGCCACTGGTCAACCCCGACGATCAGCCATTAATTCATGCATCCGCTCAGGCCGGAATCCGCTGGTTGCTGGATCTCCAAAACCGAGATCGCGGGTGGCCAACGTTCTGTCGAGGCTGGGGCCGATTACCCTTTGATCGAAGCGGCAGCGACATCACCGCTCATGTTTTGCGGGCCTTACTAGCTTGGCAAAACGAGTTTGGGACACCACGAGTAAGCAAAGCGATCGAAGGCGGATTCCAATACTTGGCGAAACGTCAAAATGCAGACGGTACCTGGCTACCATTGTGGTTTGGCAATCAGGATCACCCGAAAGAAGACAACCCCGTTTACGGAACAGTCAAAGTTTTACTGGCCTATCTAGAAGCCGACCGCATTTCTGAGCCCTGCTGTCGACAAGCGTTAAATTGGATCCTGCAGCATCAAAATGACGATTTTGGCTGGGGAGGAGGTGAGTCGCACGAAAGGCACACACAAGCTCCTGCCAGCCATCAGTTGACCAGTAGCACTCAGGAAACGGCCTTGGTGGTGGACCTGCTGGCACGCGTCCTGGGGCACCCTGCTTACCAGGGGCATCCGCGGCTGCACGAGGCCTGCCGACGGGGAACCCAATGGCTGCTGGAGGCGATAGAAGATGATAAAACGTTCGAGAAATGGCCGATCGGTTTCTACTTTGCCAAGCTGTGGTATTATGAAAGGCTCTACCCTTTGATTTTTACGGTTTCTGCGATACGGAATGTTTGCGACTATCTGGAAACCGTAGCCGCAGGAGAATCGGCGTCTTTGACATAGACTTTGGCATAATATCACCCTTCGTGGGAAAGATATGCGGCAGTCGAGGTAACAGGCAACACAGCGACGGAACAGAATACGCGAACTTTGGACACAGGATACTTTGTTGGCAGCCGAAGAAGGAAAAACAGCTCCCCCGCGTAAGCGGCGTTCGCGCCGCCGCCAAACCTCGCACCTCAAAAAGGTACCCGAGACTCTGGCTCTGCGCGAGGAATTGAAGGCCCACTGCAAAAAGATTGCTGAGGGGATCGACTCTGCCACGCCTTTATCCAAAGACCAGATGGAGACTGTCTGCCGCAAACTGCTCAGCGACCTGAACCATCCGGAATCCTATCTGGGCTGGACCATGGTGATTTTGTCCAGTGAATTCTGGCACGATCAAGTGGCCGCAGTTCCCCCTGAGCGGCGATTGTTTCTGTTACCGCATTGCCTGAAACACTCCGAAGGCTGTCCCGCCGATTACGATCAATTTGGACTCGATTGCAAAACTTGTGGTGCCTGCAGCATTGCTGACTTCCGCACGACAGCGGATGAAATGGGCTACAAAGTCCTGGTGGCAGAGGGTTCACCGATTGTTTTGAAAATTATTGTCAGTGGATATGTCGATGCCATTGTCGGAGTGGCCTGTCTGAACGTATTAGAAAAGGCGATCGATAAGATTTTGCTGGCGGGTATTCCCTGCATGGCCGTTCCTTTATTGTCCAGCGATTGCCGCAATACCAGCGTCGATGAGCACTGGGTCGAACAAATGGTGGCCACTCCGTTTAAGGAATCGAAGAAACAGACAAGGACTTACGTCCATCTGTTGCGGGGCGCAGCGCACATTTTTGAGCCCGATCGGCTGGATAGCTTGGTCGTCCGCAAACGAAGCCAAGAAAGAATTTCGGAACGCAACGGAACCGGTACTACAGGACTCGATCCGATTGCCGCGACGGAGGCCATCGCAGTCGATTTCCTCGGGCGAGGTGGAAAACACTCACGCCCCTTTATTACTCTGGCAACCTACGATGCGTTGAATGGCAACCAAGGCACCCTGGATGCTGAAGTCGTCAAGTCATTTCCCGATTCCGTGATGCGAGCCGCTTTATCGATTGAGACTTTTCACAAAGCCTCGTTGGTCCACGACGATATCGAAGACAACGACCAATTTCGATATGGGTTAGAAGCACTTCATCAAACCCACGGGATTCCCACGGCCATCAATGTGGGAGACTATCTGATAGGAATGGGATACCGCCTAGTCAGTCGCGACGCTCGCGAAATAGGACACGACACCGCCTCGGATATACTGGACGGCCTGGCCGATGCACACCTCCGACTTTCGGAAGGGCAGGGTGCTGAACTGTTTTGGCGAGACAACGGTGATAAGCGACTCAAGCCGCTCGACGCGTTGAAAGTCTACGCGATGAAGACCGCGCCCGCCTTCGAAGCTGCCCTCCTGACAGGCGCTCGCCTTGCCGGCCCCAATACGGAATACACTAAACCGATCAAGGACTTTGCACGCAATCTAGGTGTGGGCTTTCAAATCTTGAACGACCTGAAAGATTGGGATGGAGACCAAGACAACAAAATGTCCGCAGGCGGTGACCTGCTTTGCGGCAGGCCAACGCTTTTGTGGGCGTTAGCCCTCGAGGCGCTTGACGAAGAGGATCAAGCGGAACTCTTTTCACTGGTTGAAAACGAGGAAATGCATCCGCATCACCGACTGATGAAAGCGCGACAGCTTTACCTAAAAGCAGATGTCTTTGAAACAGCCCAGCGGTTGGTTGATAAGTATCAGGAAAAAGCGGAAATCATCGCAGACGACATTGAGCCCGATTCCCTACGTCGCTTGTTGTACTACCTAGTCGATACGGTGCTTTCCCGCTCTGAAAGCACCTACACGCCGACCATCGAATTTGCCGAACCGACGATGAAGGATGCCCTACCGATTGTTTCCAGCTAGGGCTGCTCGAAATCATGACTACTAATCGAGCCAACTGGACCCACCCGGATCTGCAATCACTGACTCAACTTTTCTTTGAGGACGTCAATCAACTCGGACAATTCACCGAAATCCCCGTGGAGCAGGTGCCAACTCCCTATCGAGAATTGTTGGGACATACCTACCACATGACCGTGACGGTTGAGAATTATCACAACTCACCCGTCAATGTGGAAGTCCTCGAGAAAAGCACGACCGAGAATCATTACGCGCGGAAAATTTTGTTGCGCCGCCAATCCGACAACCAAGTCGTGCAATTTGGCATCGTTCGCTTAACAAGAAGTGCTTTCTCCGGAGAGGTCTGGCGAAAAATTGAAAGCGAGCAGGTTCCTTTAGGTCGCGTTCTTATCGAGCACGATGTGATGCGAAACGTGAAACTGATGTCCACTTGGAAAATTAAACCCGGCCCTGAATTAGCCCAGACGTTTTCGAACAAGTTTGATGTCTGCTATGGCCGGACCGCTTTAATTTACACCAACAGCATCCCCGCAGTGGAACTGTTGGAAATAGTCGTGGATGACAGCTAACCACCGCCACCCGATCTCCCTGCCTTTCCTACCTGTCGCAGTTCCTCGCAAATGACGCTGCCTGGCCTAGTTCAGCCGCTGCCTGCCCGCTGTTTTTTAGGGCGCAATTCCAACCCGTCCAAACGTCTCGCTGACGGCCCCTCATAATTATCTTTTGTTCAGTTTCCTTTACCCTTATGATTTGATCGGGAAATCTAATCGCGTCTCAGGGAGTTGAAAGAATATGCGCAAGTATTCTTTGGCATCGGCTTTTCGCAAGCAACGAAATCGTCTCACCATGGAAACGTTGGAGCCTCGAGTTCTCCTCGCTGCTGACTTGCTCTCGGCGGTTGATCATTCGGCGGCCATTGGGGATCCCTTCGCAGACCAAGCGGTCACCGTTCAGCAAATGATCGCCAGGGCAGAAGACGTTCCTTACGTGCCAGGCGAACTGATGGTGGCGTTACAAACGCCCTTTCCAGCGGATTCCTTGCGCAACGAATTCTATCTTTCGCACATGAAGTGGAATGATCTTACGGGTGTTTCGTCGCAGTACGATTCGACTCTTATGCAGGTCGACCAAGCCGCCGGTGGTTCATTTGTGCTCGTGCAATTGGACATCGGCCAAGCGGATCTGTTTGGGACCATGGCTCACATGGATGGCGTAAGTTTCGTGCTCTGGTCTTCACCGAACTTTTTCGTCACCGGTGACCAACAAGACTTTGTTCCTAACGATCCCGACTACAGCCAGCAATACACGCATGCCTTGGTCGGTAGCGAAGCCGCTTGGGATTTCACGCTGGGTGACCCATCGATCATCGTGGGAATCACGGATGATGGAGTCGACCTGACCCACCCCGATTTGGCACCGAACGTTTGGACCAATACGGGCGAAATCGCCGGCAACGGGATCGACGATGACAGCAACGGTTACATCGACGACGTCCATGGCTGGGATTGGGCGAATGACAACAATGACGCCAATCCCAATGGCGGTTCTCATGGCACCCATGTGGCGGGAATTTCTGCGGCGCGTACCGACAACGGTATTGGTATGGCTGGTATCTCCGGTCATTCCACAATAATGCCTCTGCAGTTCTATGGCGGCACGAATAATTGGACTGCCCAAATCATCAATAACACGTTTACCTACGCTGCAGACAATGGCGTGAACATCGTCAATACCAGCTACAACATCAACAGCTGGGTTGGCGATCCGGTTTTTACGGCCGGGATGCAGTACATGTACGATCAAGGCGTTTTGCACTTTAATTCCGCCGGCAATGCGAGTGAACTGAACCCCGCACGACAGGCGTTTGAGCAATCGCTATTGGTTGTCAGCACGACATCTAGCGATGGGATCAGCTCATTCTCCAACTACGGAACCGGCATGGATATTTCGGCGCCGGGCAGTGCTATCTACTCCACCCTGCCTGATAATTCCTACGGTAATAATTCGGGCACCAGTATGGCAGCACCCAATGCGGCGGGTGCTGCTGCCTTGATTTGGTCGGCAAATCCCAGTTGGAGTCGAGATCAGGTGGCCGCTCAACTTTTGGGAACCGCCGATAACATCGATGCTCTCAATCCCAACTACGCCGGACTCCTTGGCTCCGGAAGATTCAATGTGGAAAATGCCCTGACGGATCGGCTGGATGCTCCTAAAGTCAAATCCATCACAGGCTTACCTGGTGATGGCGAAACCACGGGCAATCTGACTCTCGATACCGTGGGCATCGCCTTCGATCAGGTCATGGCTCCTAGCACCGCAAACAATACCGCTTACTACGGCCTTCGCAACAGCGGTCCCGATGGGATTTTCGGGTCAGGTGATGATCAGGATTTTTCACTCTCGGCGACGAAGTCCTACCAGATTGGTACCAATCAATTGGATTTTGATATTGTCGGAGGCCCTCTTCCGTTCGGTGAGTATGAGCTTCGCATCACCGCAGGACTTACCAATCCCTTTGGGACAGAATTAGATGGAAATTCTGATGGGACGGGCGGAGATGATTTCGTCTCCTATTTCACGGTGGTCACGCCGCCTCCTATCGGGCTTTTACCCCAAGGCTCCATGATTTATGAACAAACAGCATTTACCAGCATCGTCAGCCCAACCGATGCAGATCTTTTCGGTGTTGATTTAGACGCTCGTCAGAGCCTGACGGTGATTGTGCGTGGCGACGCCACACTGACGCCAGCCATCGAAGTTTACGATCCGTCCGGCCAGCCCGTATCTCAGGTAACAGGGACCAGCTCCTCTGTGGCCACGAATGTGGTTCCCATTGATACTCCCGGGACTTGGGTGATCGAAGTTTGGGGCGAGGCGAGTTCCACCGGCGATTACGAAATCACATGGCTCATTAATGCGGATATCGAACAAGAGGACGTGGATGGAACTCCCAACGATACCCTAAACAATGCACAAGACATCAATGCCTCGACCGTCAGTCCCGGAACCGTTGCCGCAGATCGCTTGGCGGTCGTTGGGGCATTACCAGCCAACGACGGTATCCCGATCTTTCAGGACGACTTCGAAACGGGCAATCTAGGCAGCGCCTGGAATACCCAAACCACGGCGTCGGGTCGGATTCAAGTAACCGGCCAATACGGGACGAGCGCCGGCAGTTTTGCCCTCACAATGGATTCCAGCACAGACGATAGCTACAGTCTGAACGAGGCTGTTTGGACCGTCGATTTGACCGGCGTCCTCTTACCCACCTTAGTGTTCGACCATATCAGTTTCAGCGATGAGGACGATGTTCTTCCGCAGAATTACACCGGCAGCTCCATCGGCGATGGGGTTTCCATTAGCGATGACGGCTCCAATTGGTTTCGAATTTTCAACCCCGCCACCTCTCCTTCGACCACATGGGAAACAGTGATTGTCGACTTGGCAGCCGCGGCTGATGACGCGGGCATGACGCTCGGCAACAATTTTCAGATCAAATTTCAGCAATACGATAACTATGCCATCGATCTGGACGGCCGAGGATACGATAACATCTCCGTCAACACACCTGATTTGGGGGCCGATTGGTATAAATTCGATTTGCAAGATGGAGAGTACGCGACTCTTTCGGGAACGGCTTTCGCCAGCGGTGGGGATGTGCTGGTCGAGTTATTCGATGAAGCCGGCAACTTGATGGAAACCGGTGTGGGTGGTCAAAATGTCACCAGCTCAATCGCCACTTTCCAAGATCCCACCAGTGACGGATTAGCCACCACTTGGTACGCCCGAGTCACAGGGGACAGTACTGAATACAGTTTATTGGTGACCCGAAACGCGAACTTTGATTTGGAGCCCAACGGATTTGCTTCACCTCAAGACATCAACCATTTTGATGGCATGTTTGGATTTGTAAGCTTAGCAAGCGAACAAACAGTCGACCCGGACAGCTTCAATTCGGGTTCCATCCTGGATAATGCGATTGCCGGTATTACGCTTTCCAATCCGATCGGCGGCTCCAACGTCGTTGCTGAATTCGCTTCGTTCGGAGCCCCTACAGGCGACAATGTATTTTCACCTGGACCGGGCAATGCGTCAGGATGGACTGAGGGATTTGACGAGCTACGGGCCGATTTTGATGAACCGACCAGTTTCGTCTCCATCGACGTGGGCTCCGATGATTCGTCTGACGTGGGATACCTTCGCGCCTTTGACCAATTGGGGAATTTGCTTGAGGAAGTGGTGTCCGGCAGCGTTTCGATAGGCTCCAGTGAGACGTTGACAATCACGCGTCCCACCGATGAAATCGCCTATATCACTGCCGCTGGAGTGGGTAGCGATATCACACCACTCGATAATATTGTCTTTGGAGCTCTGGGGTCCGAGGACGCCTGGTTATTAGCAGGTACCACCGGCGAGTCCCTGAGATTCGACGCATTCTTACCCGGTGAAGGTCCCTTCTGGATGGACAATGGCCTGGATACGCCAACTGGAAGCGACTTGCGTCTTGAACTTTACGAAGCGTTTGGCGCAGAGGCGTTAGTAGCGTCGGGAATTGAATCACTCTTTTACTTGCCAACCCAATCAGGTGATTACCGTTTGTCTGTCACATCGGCTGGAGGTGCAGGTGAGTATTTCGTGCAACGCACCACCACGTTAGTTGAACCGCTGGGTAAGAAATTACTCGACGGGGTAGTCTTGGCCGGTTCGCTGAGCGACACCAGCATTAGCGACAATGCGTATTTCTCGCTCTCACCATCGCCAACGAGTAATCCGCTGAAACAAAAAATCGATTTAATCTTGGTCGCGGAATACAGTGGCTCCGTCAATAATTTTGGTTTTCACGTGGAAGCTAACATGTCCGGCGGCCCATCCGGCGATGTGATCCAGACCATTCAGTTATGGAATGATACCGACAAGGAGTGGGAGCTGTTTGATACCCGAGCTGCCACCAACGAAGATTCCATCGTCAGCCTGTCAGCCAGCGGGGACCTTTCCCGTTTCCTACGCCAAAGCACAGGCGAGATTATTGCCAAGGTGCAGTGGATAAGTCCCGCATTTTCCAATGCACCATTTACATGGAACGTGGGAATTGATCAGGTCGGCTGGGTAATTTCCTAGAATAAAACGGAACGCATTTTCGGTTCGCCCGCGTGGACCTTTGGGAGGGCCAACTAGCGCGGCGTTTGCCTGCCTTTGCTGCCTTTGCAAACTGCTATTTCCGCCGCCTCAAGGGCGCCCAAATCGGTTCTCCCAGTTGCGCTTCCCAGGCCGCTACTTTCTTACTTAATTGCTCGACCACTTTCGGGTTCTCAGC
This sequence comes from uncultured Pirellulaceae bacterium, assembly GCA_905480235.1. Taxonomy (GTDB): domain Bacteria; phylum Planctomycetota; class Planctomycetia; order Pirellulales; family Pirellulaceae; genus CAJQPP01. The sequence goes on along the minus strand of CAJQPP010000019.1, from coordinate 30,928 downwards.
TGCTAGATCGACCGTTTCGGATTGATCTTTCAACAAATCATAGAGCTCGGGTTGGGCACCCGCTTCTTTTCTTTGATGGATCATCTTCCAGTCCCCATGCCGGATCGCAATCGCGCCTGATGATCCTTGGCGACGCCAATAAAGGTCTCGCTCTGCCAGTGATTCTGTTTCCCCGCACAGGTAATCCAACAGATTTACGCCATCAAGATTCCAGGCCGCCTCGGTGGCTTTTCCCGCTGCCGCGAAAAACGTTGGAAAAAAATCCAGTGAGATCACGGGCTCATCCAGCACAGATCCGGCGGGAATGTGACCAGGCCACTGAATGGCCATTGGCACGCGAACACCCCCTTCCCAAAGCTGCCCCTTGCGCCCTCGCAGAGGATAGTTATTTGCGCCCGTTTGCGTCTGCCCACCATTATCATTCGTAAATACAACTAACGTGCGATCGGTAAGTTCCAGCGCATCCAATTGATCAAGAATTTTCCCAACGTTTTCATCCAGTGAGACCATCAGCCCCGCGTTCTTTTTGCGTTTGTTGGGTTTCATATCAGCAAGTCGTTTCAAGTGCTCTTTTTTAACATCCAACGGACCATGAGTTGCCGTGAATGAAACAAAGAGAAAAAACGGGTTACTTTTATTGGCTTCGATAAAGCGACAGGCCCCATCACCGATTCGATCGGTGATATAGCCGGACTCTTCCGTAGGCGTCGAGTTTTCGAGAAACACGCGATGGGGAGATACGTTTTCGATAGGAAAATACTTCCGCGCGCCTTGCAGGCAACCGTAGAAGTAGTCGAAGCCTCGTTGATTGGGTTGGTATTCCTTGGGATATCCCAAATGCCATTTGCCGATCAGCCCGGTTGCATACCCGATGCCCTGCAAACGTTTGGCTAGGAAGGTTTCAGTCAAGGGCAGCCCCCCTTTCATGTAACCGGGGGGAATATTGTTGTCATGTCCGAATCGTTGTTGATACCTGCCGGTCATCAGGCCGGCTCGACTGGGACTACATACCGCCCCACTCATATAGGCATTGGAAAGGTAACATCCTTGCTTTGCAATGGAGTCAATACGTGGAGTCAACGAGCGAAAATCGTCTGCGGCATTCGGCAGAAAACCGAAGTCAGCGTAGCCTGCATCATCCGACATCAGCACAATAATATTTGGTAAATCCTCCGCATCAATTCGCATGCCAAAACAAACAGAGAGACCGATGGCGAAAAAAAACCAGCCGCCTATTTTTCCAGAAGCGTTCATAGCGTTTACCTATTCCTGCGAAGCGAACGTGTTTTGCAATAAAGACATGGGAAAGTGCGCGGTCAATGTCCCGCGCCTCCGCCCGCCAAAGTCTAACGCCAATCGGGCCGTTAATCAAAAAACCGACGGACCACTTCGGGCTTAGGTGGCTTGGTTGCCAAGGAAACCAACACGAGCGTCAGGGTGGATGCTGCGCAGATCGTCACCACCGCCAACATGGGTGGAATCACGATTGGTCCCAGTGTCAAAGCTTGTTCAGGAAATGTGTAACGAGCATTGCCGCCGAAATCGGATCGGTAAAAAAGCACAAACCAGATCAACCCGGTAACCAAGACACTGGAGATCGCGCCCGCGGCGGTCAGTTTTCGCCAATAAACCGAAGCAAAAACCAACGGAAACAAACCGGCAAATCCGCTGAAGGACCACAAACCCAGATCGAAAACCGCTCGCGGAAAGAGACTCAAAACAAACGTCACTACGACGATGAGTAACACAAAAAATCGGGCGTACCAAATGCGTGCACGATCGGACATTTCAGGGTGCAGCGAGTGAACGACATCCTCGGTAAACATCGTTCCTAAACAAAGAAACTGACTATCCAAAGAACTCATAATGGCCGCTAGAATACCTGCCGTCAGCAATCCGCCTAACACCGGACTTGCAAACTGCTTGACCAATTTGGCCAACACCACATTTTCGTTTTCAAAAGAAATCCCGCTACCGGCCGCCCAGCAACCAATCAACACACAGGGTGCCCAAACGATCATCACGAAAAAGGGGTGCATAATGATTGGCAACTTGAATGCGGAGGCACTACGGGCCGTGAGCCAATGCTGAAAAATGTGCGGGAACATTGCCACCGACAGGGGGATAAACAGAAACGAGAACCATTTAGCGGCGGAGATTTTTTCCCGACCGGCATGGCTTTCCGGAATCGTTTCCGACGCGGCGGTCAGACTTTCCCACAACGTATCCTGGGCTCCCAAGGCGCGGGCAATCGTCACAAATGTCACTAATCCAAGGACCATAAAGACGCTGGTTTGCAGGGCATTCGCCCAAGCGGTTCCCCGCATGCCCCCGAAAAACACATAGGTCAAAACAACGCCACAGATCACGGCCGAGGCGAGTGCCGGTGGAACGCCATAGTTAACGAACTCAAACCAGCCCTGACTCTCAAACGCCCCTTCGGTGACTTTACTGACCACGGCTCCACAGCTGACGACACCCAATAACAAATAGGTCACCACCAAAGCCACGAGGATCGGAAACAATAACAATCCGATCAGAGAGTTATCGAGACGGGCCCGAAAATACTGGATTTGGGTGCGATAGTTGTATTTGCGTCCAATCGCCCATAACCGGACTCCGATGATCAAGAAACAAAGCGAATGCACGATCCCTGCTGCGGAGGCCAGCAAACCAAAAACGCCGGCCCCCAAAACAAACGATTTGCCCGTGGAACCGACCAAAGCAAACGCAGTCATGGTGGTACCAAACAACGACATCAATAACAGAAAAGGCCCGATCGAGTGACTGGCCAGCATGTAATCTTCTGAAGTACCACGGAAATAACGACTCGCCCATAACCCTAATCCCAAGAGGGCCGCCAAATAACAACAGATAATAATTAGCTGGGTCACGGCTGCTCACTCTCATCGTTTTCTACTTGAATGTCGTCCAACCCCTCCGGCCAGCAGAACGTACATACCACCAACCACATCAGAGACGTGACCAAGGCAATACCGATATGGTAAGCCATGTTGTAGGGCACAAAGCCCCACACCAAATCAGTCCGCGCCCATTGCCAATAATCCTGGTGAGCGATCAACAAGGCTGAAACTGCAATAATGACAAACCATTTTTTCATTGCGTCTTCTCCGCATCAGGTTCCGTTTCTGCAGCAGCAAGCGCAGATTTCTGTTCCAATTTGCCGGCAAAAAAATTCAGTATCAACAGAGCCAAGACCAAAACCACGGCTGTCATTTGCGCCGCGAATTGCAAGCCTTCCCAGCGAGTCAAAAAAATCACTAGGCTGATAATCAATAGAGGGCAGCGTAGCGGCATACTTATTCGATGAAACGCGAATCCCGTGATCGCTGCGGAGAGGCCCAAAATACCCACCAACGTGACCGCCACATGGGCTCCAATCAGCAATGGCGGCGCCGCCTCGTTGTCTGGCGTCAGCATCAACAGTTCAGGTCGAAAAACGAATGCAAAGGGCAATGCGAAACCCACCAAGGCAAAGCGAAATGCAGCGAACGCCGATTTAATTACGTCCCCTTTAGCGATTGCCGCTCCCGCATACGCGGCCAGTGCAACCGGCGGTGTGACCATCGACATCATGCCAAAATAAAAGATAAAAAGGTGCGCCGCCAACGGGGGTGTATTGAGGGAATCCAGCACCGAACCGACCGTCAGGGCAACCAGCAAATAACAGACTGCTGACGGTAAGCCCATCCCCAGCACGATGGTCGAAAACATCAGCAAGAGCAAAGCAAAAAAACCATGCCCACCGGCTAACGCCTGCACTTGGGCAGGCAAGGCAGGCCCCAAACCTGTCATGTCGACAATGCCCAAAATGACACCGACACAAGAAGCCGCAACGATTAGAGCGGTACCGGATTTGGCGGCCACAATCATCGCTCTACCGATTTTGCGAAAATTCAACCGGGTTGCCGAGCTAAACATGCTGAGGCCCAGAATCCCCAGCAAGCTGTAACTCACCGAAAGGTAGGGTGATTTGCCGGACAGCAGCAAACCCACCAATAAGACAAAGGACCCAAAGAAAACGACCCCCTGAAACCAGTTCGCATCGACGTCCTTTTTTCCTTTTTTGATCGTATCCACGCCGGCATTAATTTTCCGCGCGTGAAAGTGGACGGTCAGTAACAGAGCCGTGTAATACAGGATTGCCGGAATCAGTGCCGCCTGAATAATTTTCAACAGCGTCACGTCGGGAACGATTTCCAACATCATGTAAGCGCCTGCTCCCATGATGGGGGGCATCAGCGCGCCCCCGGAACTAGCAGCCGCTTCGATCCCTGCGGCCGTCTCGGAATCGAATCCGGTGCTCTTCATCAGGGGAATGGTAAACGTCCCGGTGGTTGCCGTGTTGGCCACAGCACTCCCAGAAAGCGAGCCCATCAAGCCACTACTCAAGACCGCAACTTTGGCCGGTCCACCCGGACTTTTACGGAATAACTGACGAGCCAAGCGAATTACATAACCCGTGGCACCCGTTTGATCCAACAACGTCCCAAACAGTACAAAAAGAAACACGTACTTAAACATGACGTTCAAGGCGATTCCGAAAACGCTCATCGTGCCGGACTGCAAAAATGTCTTTTGGACCATTTGCTCCCAAGACAGGCCCCGATGTGGAAACAGCCAGTCTGGCATGCTTTGACCGTAGAAACCGTAAAGCACAAAGATCACGGTCAGAATCGGCAGCGTCCACCCGATCGATCGACGGGTCGCTTCCAGTATCAAGAGAACGCCGATTAAACCAATCACGAACTCAAATTGCTTCTCCACGCCCGCGCGCTCGCCCAAATTGGTGCCGTCCACCCAAAACCGCGAGAACATGTCATCGCTTTGGACAAACACGTAACCGAACGAGAACACCGTTGCCGCGACGAACAGCCCTACGCTAATCTTGCCGATGACACCTTCGTCTTTGTCAAAAAAAAACGGAAAGCTCAGAAAGACCAAAATCAGGCCCTGCATCGCAAATAATGCCAGGCGAGGCTGTTGCCCCATCCAGGTCGTATTCACGATGACTAGAACAAACAGGCAGAGAATAATGGAGATGGCATCGTAAATGCGATCTCTAATCTTGCGAGAGTTTTCTTTTGACATGGTCTCAACCAAGGGTCACGGCGCCAGCAGTAGGCCGCTCTATTGCAGTTCGCGTTGGACTTAGTTGGCTTGCGCTTTATCGGTATCAGGCCAGATACCCACTTCTTTAAAGTAACGGATGGCACCAGGGTGAAATTCAATGCCAGTATCACGAACAATATTTTTTGCCGCCAAGGCTCGACCAGCCGGATGCTGCTCGGCAATAGCTTCGCGGTTTTCGTAAATCCCCTTGGTGACCTGATAAACCAATTCCTCGTCCATGTCAGCATGCGTAATCAGCATCATGTTTCCGACATTGATACCTAGCATGTCTTCCTTCAGATCGCTGTACTTAGCGGCAGGGATCGTGACAGGAAAGTAAAACGGATGTTGTTCCATCAACTTCTTGGGAGCGTCCTCATCGAATTCGATAAAAACGACATCTTGGGTAGCCGAAAGACTTGAAACGGCTGGGATGGGAATCGCGCCACCCATGAAAGCCGCATCCGCTTTGCCATCTCCGATGAGCTCTACGGCTTCCAGATAATTGCCGGAGATGACATCCATGTCTTCATATTGCACACCATGCACTGCCAGTAGCGGCTTGAGAAAATACTCAAAGCCTGCTCCCGCTGGGCCCATAACGACGCGTTTCCCCTTCAAGTCAGCAATTTTTTTGATTCCCGTACCTTCCGTTGTCACAAAAACACCGACGTTGGGAGCCATCGTAGCGACCGCATTCACCTTGTACGATTTTTTCCAAGCGCCTTCGCCTCGCGTCGCAAAGTAGGTAACAGCGGCATTGGCCATACCTAATTCAATATCACCAGAATCAAGTTTACGGATATTCTCCAGCGTTCCCTTGGTCCCCTGAGCGGTCACCTCCCAGTTGTTATCGCCGGGATTGGCGTCTAGCGTGTTGGCCATGGCATTGCCGACCGCCGAAAAAGCACCTCCGCCAGGGGCGGTTCCGATCGTCACGAATTTACGACCGTTCTCGGATTTTTGACAGCCACTAAAACCCACGGCAATAACGGCAATAAAGCCAGCCAGCCAAAATGCCGGGCGTTGAATAAGCGATTGGCAACAATTCATTTCAAGGATCCTGATGGGTAGATATTCCTGTAATTCGGCAAGACTCGTCTCACTCTCAAGTACGGCCCCCCAATCGGTCGAGAAAGCTCACATACCGGAGAAAATCGTATCACTAGCCGATTATCCGCACCAGAGACGGATTAACCGAATTAGGGGTGGAAATGCTGAGTCGCCTAGGGAGTTGACGGGTTGGTTACTCTGAAGTGGCTTTACTTGCTGCCAAAAGCCGTTTTTGCCCACGATTACGGGAAAAAGTGTCTTGCACTTTGGAGCCGAATCCTCATAATGTGCGATTCCAATATTAAAGATCTACCAACTATTTCGAATCTCTCATGAGAAGACCACAAAAACGATCGCGTCGAAAAATGAAGGCCAAGGCGCGGACTGTACGTAAAGATCCCTTATACGTGGATGGCGAACGACCTCGCCCCATGTATGTCGATTACAAAGACGTTGATTTCCTGAAGAAATTGGTCAGCCGACACGGCAGAATTGTCGGGCGGCGAAAAACAGGTTGCTCAGCGGTCAGTCAACGAGCCGTAACAGAAGCCATCAAAAGAGCCCGTTTCATGGCCTTACTGCCATTCGTGGGCGACTAAGTGAGATGCCCCGGTGATGCATTTCATGGCACCGGGATACCAAACATTCGAAAGCCTGGCTCGTGATCGAGCCAGGCTTTTTTTCGTGATCATAGACCAAAGCACATGAATCACCCTGGCTTGAATTCGTCGGCAAGACGGTACTTTCTGTCCACCCAAGGTGAGAGATTACAAGTGAACGAAAAACAAAACACGGGGGTCGCAGCACTCTCCCCCGTGAATCGAACCACGAAACCGGATACCATTTAACGAGTCTCACATCGCTAACTCTCAAACCGTTCTACTTCTATGGCCGAGATATACCAAACCCAACGACGCGTTGAATTCCGAGATACCGACGCGGCAGGGATCGTTCACTTTTCCGTATTTTTCACTTACATGGAAGAAGCCGAACATCGTTTGTTGCGAGACATTGGTCTAAGCGTTGTAAGCCAAATGGATGGAAAGACCGTTTCCTGGCCTCGGGTTGCCGCCAAATGCGAATACCGAAAATCTATTAAGTTCGAACAGATCATTACCATTGACGTCAGCATTGAACGACTGGGTGGTAAGAGCATTTCATGGCGATTTGATTTCTCTGACAAGGATGGCACTTCGGTGGCCTCAGGCTCCACGACGACGGTTTGTTGTGAGATCCCGCCAAACCATGATTTACATTCGGCCGTAAAACCCGCCCCCATCGAAATCCCGCCAGCGTTTCGCGAGAAACTGGCGGTGTTCGCAGTCGACCCAGCGTAAGCATCGTAAGAGCGTTTCTACCGGAATCACCCCACAGGCTTAGCCGCCAAGACACGAAGCCAAACATCATGTCAGCGTATCTTCAGGATCTCACGCTTCGCCTTGCTGCCGGCATTTCGCGCCTGCCCCAAGAAACTCGTGACCGACATGCGCGGTATTTGAAAGCGGCTCAACAAGAGGATGGTGGCTTCGCCGGTCGCATGGGTGGCAGCGATTTGTATTACACGTCGTTTGCGTTGCGCGGCTTGGCGATTCTAGAAGAACTCGACGAAGAGACCACCGAAAAAGCCGCTGCGTTTCTGCGTTCCCATCTCGAATCTCAACAATCCATTGTCGATTTCTTCAGTTTGATTTACTCCTCAGCCCTGCTTTACGCGCTGTGCGGAGTGGACGTCTTTCAAGGAGCAGACGAAAACTGGGGCCAGAAGGTAGCCGAATTCCTGAACTCCTTGCGACGCGACGACGGCGGATTTGCAAAAGCTCAAGAGGGCCATGCAGGCAGCACCTATCACACCTTTCTTGTTCTGCTGGTGATGCAACTCATCGGAGAAGATCTACCAGAACCGGAACAGATCGTTCAATTTCTCCAGGACCAAAAAGCCGATGCGGGTGGCTTTCGTGAAATCCGTGCAGCTCGCCGCGCTGGCACCAACCCAACCGCCGCAGCAATCGCCACGTTGAAAATTCTCGAGCAACTCGATACCGAAACCGTCGACCAGACCATGGATTTCCTTCTGGATATGCAAACAGACGAAGGGGGTCTGCGAGCGAATACACGCATTCCTATCGCCGACGCGTTGAGCACCTTCACCGGCATGTTGACGATTGATGATTTAGGGGAATTGCATGAATTGGATCTCGACCCGCTGCGACGATTTATCGATTCGTTACAATTAGCAGAAGGCGGTTTTCGGGCAGCCGAATGGGACGATGCCGATGATGTTGAATACACTTTTTATGGCTTGGGCTGCTTAGCCCTTCATGAAAATTTCAAAAATAAATGGAATCAGTGAACCTCAAATTGGCGAGCGACACCGTCGTCGTTTTCGCCAACCTAAAAAATCGACTGCGATCGACGCTCCGTTAAACTCCACCATGCTGGCAGCATCGAATAATTATGAATTCAATCTCCGTCAAGAACCTGACCAAAAAATTCACGACGCCCGTCGGCTCACTCGAAATCCTTGCCGGAGTAAATGCCGAAGTCGAACAGGGGGGCAACTTGGCTGTGGTGGGACCAAGTGGTTCCGGAAAAAGCACTTTCCTGCATATCGTCGGTACCTTGGATCATCCGAGCGACGGAGTGGTTTCCGTATTAGGTGAGAATCCTTTTGAATTACCAGAACAGAAGCTGGCCGAATTCCGCAACCAAAATATTGGCTTTGTATTCCAGGACCATCACCTTTTACCTCAATTGACAGCTAGTGAAAACGTTGTCATTCCCGCGGTCGCCGGTGGGAAAGTCAATGAAGCACACCGCAATCGCGCGGCATCATTACTGCAGAGAGTAGGGCTGGGAGATCGTGGTGATCATCGACCTGCTCAATTATCAGGCGGCGAACGACAGCGTGTAGCGGTCGCACGGGCACTGATGAACCAGCCTTCCATTTTACTTGCCGATGAACCGACAGGCAGCCTCGATCGCGCAAACGCTGAATCCATTGGACAACTCTTGCTGGACTTGCAAAGCCAAGATGACGTTACTCTGGTTTGCGTGACCCACAATGACGACCTCGCTCAAAGGTTCGATCAAAAAGTGCGTTTAGAGCAAGGTCAATTCGTCGAGCTGAAATAAGTCCGTACGCCCACAAGGTAACCACCATCCGATGTCCGACTTTTGGATTGCAATAAGAAGCTTGACCTTTCATCGCCAAGTTAATTTGGCGATCGTGTTAGGAGTCGCGGCTGCCACCGCCGTATTAACAGGGGCCCTAATTGTAGGCGACAGCATGCGGGGAAGCCTGCGTGACCTGACGCTGGAACGACTGGGGAAAATTGACCTGATGATCGTCAGCGAAGGTTTCTTTCGAGAAGATCTAGCGTCCGACCTCGAACAAACCGACTTGTTTCGCTCTGAGCTGGAACTCGCGACGCCTGTAATTTTCTTTCCCAACGGTACCGTTGAGCAGAACCAGAGTGAATCCACCAAAAACTTGGGACAGGTAACATTGCTGGGGATTCAATCGACATTCTGGCAATTCGATGACCATTTCACCGGCAACCTCCCTGACATGGCTGCTGATGAGGTCATTATCAACCAAGTGGTTGCCGATGATCTGGGCTTGGACAAAGACAACCTCGATGGTGCCCGCCTGACGGTCGGAGTCCCCAAGCAGGCACTCCTTGCCTCGGACAGTTCACTGGGTAACAAAAAAGATCTCGTAGAGCGGATCGTTGATCTCAAGGTCGTGGGGATCGTCCCGGCAAAAGGACTGGGACGTTTCGGACTACACCCAACGCAAATTGCTCCACGTTTGGTTTATCTTCCCATCGCTGCGATGCAAGATGCCCTAAACGACGGCATGTTGAAATATAAGGACACACGGCAGCAAGCCAACATGCTTTTATTGGCGACCCGGAAAACCGATGCCAGCGATACGGAAATCGCCACACGCGTCAGTCAGGCACTCTCTCCAACTTTGGGGGATCTGGGGCTAAATCTAAAACACGTCGTTCGCACATTCCAAGACGTCACCGTATTCGATTATTTCAGTCTCTCCAGTGACCGACTAGTTTTGCCGTCAAGCACCGCCGACAGCATCCGCGAGGCATTTCCAAACGCCAGTGAAGTATTTACCTATTTGGCGAACGATATGATCGCCGTGAAGAATGAGGCGAAGTCGGCTGGCGTCCCCTTTTCGATGGTCTCGGCCGTCGATTTAGAATCCATCGCGCTGCCCTCCGTTTCCGGTAAATCGGTATCACCTCTAACCGGTAACCAAATCGCCGTGAACTCGTGGACGGCTAAAGACCAAAATCTCGAATTGGGAGATACCGTTCGACTCGCCTTTTTCGAACCGGAAACGACCCACGGTGAGGAAACAGAAATCTCCCACGATTTCATTGTTGCCGACATTGTCGAAGTGACGGAACCGACCGAACCACCGCGTGTTGATCGTCGGCAAGGCATCCAGCCTGCCGTTTTCTCCGACGCTCCTACTCGAGCTAACGACCCCGACTTCACACCCACCGTGCCCGGCTTGACGGACGCGGATTCTATCGAGAGATGGGATTTACCGTTTGAGACGGCAGATCGAATCCGACCGCAAGACGATGATTACTGGACCTATTTCCGAACGACACCCAAAGCATTTGTCTCTTTGGACACCGCACGCGAACTTTGGGCCAGTCGATTTGGTGATACGACTTCGTTCCAGATTCCTGCCGCTGGATGGGATACCGCCAAGATCTCGCAAAAACTCATCTCCCAGTTCCGCCAACAGAACGATTGGCCTGGCCTGCAAGTCATCCCGATCAAAGCAAATGGCCTTAGAGCATCTGCAGGCTCGACGCCTTTTGATGCGTTGTTTCTCTCACTCAGTATGTTTGTGATCGCAGCTGCATTGGCCTTGGTATCACTTCTGTTCCGCTTGGCGTTTCAAAAACGGTCCGCTGAAATGGGCACTCTATTGGCCATCGGATTTCGCCAGAAACAGGTCGCCCGCATTTGGATGCTGGAGATGCTGGGAGTTTGCCTCACGGGCTCCCTTTTGGGGATTTTTCTTGGCATCGGTTATGCCTCTCTCATGATCTACGGATTGAAAACTTGGTGGGTGGGTGCCATTACTACGCCATTCTTGAACATGCATATCGGGTCATTCACCTTGCCGCTGGGGATGGGCCTGGGCCTGTTGATATGCGGAATCACAATAGGGTGGTCGATCCGCAGTGCCCGCAAACAATCCGTCCGCGGCTTACTTTCGGGCCAACTGAATTCCATATCGATAAAACCCGACTCTCGCCTTGCCAAGTCAGCGAAAGGAATCGTTGTTGGCTGCACCGTCCTAGCAGTTATTTTGACAAGCTTGGCAGCAACCCAATTGGCTGGCGAGTCGCAAGCGGGGGCCTTTATGGCATCCGGTTTCTTAATTTTGCTGGCTGCTCTCATTTGGATTCACCAATACATCGCGCGTTTAGGCCAAAGCAAAACGCAGGCCATTTCCTTAACGAGCCTGGCAACCACTCATGCCGGTCGCAATCCGATGCGCAGCACTTTAACAATTGGCTTGGTAGCCGTCGCCAGTTTTTTGATTTTGGCGATTAGCGCCTTTCGCTTGTCACCGACGGAACAAGGGACGGCAGGCTTTAATTACCTTGCCACCACCAGCCAACCCGTTTTTGCCAACCTAGACACCGCCTTGGGGCAACGCGAGGTACTTCTTGGCACCGATGACACCCTAGACGACACGAGCCGTGTACTTTCTTTTCGCTTCAAAGAGGGAGAAGACGCCAGCTGCAACAATCCCTATCAATCGTCCCAACCCCAAGTCCTTGGCGTCACGCAGGCGACCATGGATTATTTTGACGACTCCAGTCAAGCTCGTTTCTCGTTCTCCATGACGAGTGGAGATAACCCCTGGCGACAGCTGAACACCACCTCTGAGGACGGGGCTATTCCGGTTATTATCGACAAGAACACCGCATGGTATAGCTTGAAAGTCTATACGCCCGGAACCGAGTTTACGGTAGATTTCGACTCGGGTGAGAGTTTAACCTTTCGCCTGGTGGGCTTACTTAACAACTCGGTACTGCAAGGAATGTTATTAATCTCCGAAGAGAATTTCACCAAGGCTTTCCCAGAGCTCAGTGGTTACCGAACCTTTTTAATGAAGTTAAAAGATGCCGGGGAAGTTGACCAACTGACACGCGCATTGTCAGACCAAGGTTTCGATGCTCAAGATACAGAACGTTTACTCTCCGGTTACCTGGCAGTTCAAAACACCTATCTCAGCACCTTCCAGAGTCTCGGTTTACTAGGGCTTCTTTTGGGAACTCTCGGTTTAGCAGCGGTCCAGTTACGCTCGATACTGGAACGCCGTCAAGAGCTGGGCTTGATGAGAGCGATCGGATTCACCAAGGCCCAACTGGCCCAGATGATCATGACAGAAAACGCATGGTTGTTGATGGTGGGTATGGGAATTGGCATTCTAGCGGCACTGGTGACGACATTCCCGCACTACGTTTTTGGAGATGCCTCGATGCCTTGGCAAGAACTTTTAGGCATGTTTACCGCAATCGCATTTGTCGGTTTGCTGACGACTTGGCTAGCGTCCCGGAGTATCTTTAGAGCCCCTCTGATTGAATCGCTACGAACGGGTTAAGCGGATGCATTAACCGCCGCCACAATCCTTCTCAACGCGGATAATTGTAGGGGGTGTCTCAATTCGTTATCCTGAACTGAATTGCGTTTGCCTACCTTTACCGTTTCTGGCACTGCTCAAATTTTTTCCATATCACGTGCATGGGCTTAATCGAAGTCTGTGGCTGAAAATCACTACCGCATCATTGGCTCAGGTGTTCGCTCCTCAAACCTAATCCCGACGAAAGGGAGACCATGAAGTTCAATCAAACCATCACCTTGTTGGCAATTCTATTGAGCAGCCTCTTAACGGTTTCTCAAACCACCGCGCAAATAAAAGTGGTTGGGCAGATAGAACTGGAAAACGTCGCAGTACCCAAGTCGACGGTGGCCGCAATGGTCGCCTGGCCTTCCGAGTTAAGCGGCGATCCAGGCCTCGAGTTGATGCCATTCGAAATAGCCTCTGCATGGAGCGAACAATATTTCGGGATGGATTTCATGAAGATTGAAATGCTATTAGGGCTGGCCGCGCTACCTACGCCGCCTGCTTCACCAAAATTTGGACTCTTGGTGCGTTTCAATGAACCCGTCGTCTTAGGAGGCCAAATGGCGGACTTCATTGAGCAAGATACGTTCCAAGATTTACCGAGTTACGAATTGGAACCCGGTCTAAGAATCGTGGTCCTGGACCGCAAAAATTTCCTTATAGGTGAAGAATCCTTCTTGGTGAAAATGCTTACTGAAAATCAAGAAGATGATTGTCGTGTCCTGCAATTGCTTGACAGAAATTTATCGACCAATTCGCTGCACGCGTGCGTCGATATGGCAGCGTTAAGACCCATGATCATGGGTATGATTGATGAAGATTCCATTCCCGAAAATTTCCGCGTGTTCGCCGAAATCCCCACCTTGATAAACAGCTTTTACATGCGTCAAGAATTTGGGAGCCAACTTCAATCGGAAATGGTGATTACAGCGGAACCTGGGCAGGCTGCGAAACTGGGTGAGATAATGGAACGCGGCATCAAGCTCGGTAAAGAGTTTATGCTTTCCCAGTTCGCGCCGATGTTAAATCCCAGTGACCCAGTGCAAAAGGCCACATCGGATTACACACGACGGTTGGCAGACTATTTTTCAAACCAATTAAGCCCCACCATCGACGGAAACGAATTGTCGTTTAATGCTGGCTACGGAGTTTCTTTTGCGCCCATCGCCACGGCACTTTTATTACCGGCAGTACAGTCAGCTAGAAATGCAGCTCGAAGAATTCAAACGCAAAACAACATGCGGCAAATTATGCTCGCGATGCACAACTACGTATCGGCTTATCGAAAATTCCCAACCAACATTTACGATGATCAGGGTAATGCACTGTTGAGCTGGCGAGTAAAAATCCTCCCTTTCATTGAGCAAAATGCACTTTACGAGCAATTCAATCTGGAGGAACCGTGGGATAGTGAGCACAACCTGCCACTGGTCGAGCAAATGCCTGATTTCCTGAAAAGTACGGATCTGCAACTCATGATGGGCCAAGAGGGCCATACCAACCTCTTGTTGGTAACCGGTGAAAATATGTTACTGGGACGCCCCGACGGTTGCGATTTTGGCGATTTCACAGACGGCACCAGCAACACCATAGGGTTAGTCGAGGTGAACAGCGAGGCGATGACACCTTGGTCCAAGCCTGAGGACTACAAAGTCGATCCGACCGATCCACGAGCTAATTTAGGAGGAATTAGGCCGGACGGTTTCATGGTCGGCATCATGGACGGCTCGGTTTCGCTAATGAGCAATGATATTTCTCCCGAAGTCCTGCTAAAAATGTTTACGCCCGCGGGTGGTGAAGTGGTCGACAGACAAGATTGGTAACGGGCTCGGCGATGTGATTCGCGAACCAGCGGGTGAGCTTCCATTAAAATTGATTTGAAGATTACTGGGATCTTTGCCTTTTCCTAACCGGCATTTCCGGTTAAAATCCTGACCTCACAATTGGCGGCGTGGCGGAATTGGCAGACGCGCTTGATTCAAAATCAAGTTCCCGAATGGGAGTGAAGGTTCGAGTCCTTTCGCCGCTACTGAACGAAGCATGATTCATGCTTCGTTTTTTTTTGCCCCAACCAGGCGACAACCCATGAGCCATGAAAGGCTACCTGACGGGCTTACGTTGTTGGCGAATGCCATCCGCTGCGATGCCAACGCCTGAATCTCGCCGAATATGGATATGGGATTAGAATCCTAACTAGCGATCAACAGCGATAGCCCAGGTCACTGCCCGACGGTCAACAGGTTACGACCGACGGAAAACCGCTGCTCCCGAGCAGATCCCCCCTGCGAGAATCATTACGTGGGTTTGCTGAAAACTCTCGCCTTGCCAATCTATTTTAGCTAATTAATTGGGGAATAGGCTCCGATCCCTCCACACCTACTAACTTGCGATCCAGGCCACCGAAGAAGTAGCTCAGACGATTACAGTCAATTCCCAACTGGTTAAGAATGGTGGCGTGGACGCGGCGCACGTGGAATCGATCCTCAACAGCGGAGGCCCCCAGTTCGTCGGTCTTTCCGACACTCACCCCGCCTTTGATTCCACCACCTGCCATCCACATGGTAAATCCATAGGCGTTGTGGTCACGGCCAGTTCGTGCGTCGGCATATTCGGCGGTTGGCTGTCGCCCGAACTCCCCACCCCAAACCACCAAGGTCTCGTCCAACATGCCGCGCTGTTTCAGATCTGATAATAGGGCGGCGATCGGCTGGTCTGTTTCCAGGGCGTGCAGGTCGTGATTGACCTTTAGGTCTCCGTGAGCGTCCCAATTTGCATCGTTGTGATTCCCACCACTGTAGACCTGAATAAACCGAACACCGCGTTCGACTAAGCGTCGCGCCATCAGGCATTGCCGCCCAAAATAGGAGGCGGTGGGATGATTCAAACCATAGAGCTCCTTAGTTTTTTCCGATTCTTGTTTTAGATCGACCGCCTCGGGAGCTGATGCCTGCATTTTGTAGGCCAATTCATAACTGGCAATGCGTGCTGCCAAGTCCGAGTTGTCGTTGCGGTTTGCTTGATGCTCACGATTGTATTCCTGCAACGTATTAAGCAAGCGACGCTGAGTTTCCTTCGACATCCCGTTCGGTTTAAGGTCGAGAATGGGGTTACCCGAGGAACGCATTACGGTCGCTTGGTAACTGGCGGGCATGTACCCTGAAGACCAGTTTTTAGGGCCGCTGATAGGGCCGCCACGTTTATCCAACATGACGACGAACCCAGGTAGGTTCTGGTTCTCGCTGCCCAAACCATAATTGACCCAAGATCCCAAACAGGGGCTACCGCTGAGTATCTCGCCGCTGTTCATCTGCAGCATCGCACTACCATGGATCGGCGAATCGGCGGTCAGTGAATGGACGAAGGCAATATCGTCAACATGCTTGGCGACGTTGGGAAATAGATCCGAGACCCACTTGCCACATTCACCATATTGTTTGAATTTCCATGGTGGTTCGACAATCCGGCCTTCGTTTTTATGTCCACCACGTCCAAAGGTTTTCACCTTGACGGTCTTGTTATCCATCCCAACGAGCTTGGGTTTGTAATCGAACGTGTCGATATGGCTAGGGCCACCGTACATGAACAGAAAGATGACGGATTTTGCCTTCGGCTGGAAATGCCCCACTCTAGCAGCGAGTGGATTCTCCCACTCCTGCAAACCATTTGCAGCCATGGCCTGGTTGGCAAAAAAGTTCTGCCCCAGCATGCCACAAAGAGCAGTGCCCGCAAAACCTCCGCCGGCTTGCCACATAAATTCCCTGCGGGTCCTTCGACAAAAATTCTTTTTCATGATTATCTATCCGCTGCCTATATAGCCGTTAAAAATCATAGCCATTAAAAAATCAGCACCGCCAATAATTACGATGCGACCGTTTCTTTAATCCAGAAATAAAAACTCATTTAGGTTCAGCGCTACCAGACAAAACTGCCGGACGGCCTCTTTTTGATCGGTGCTGTCTTCTGATTGTACGCGTTTTACAAAATCGACACCGCGTCGCACCTCATCATCCGTCGGCGGCCTTTGTGTCACGTTCAATAAAACCTGCGAAATCTGTTTTTCTAAATCCTCAGGAGCCTGCTGAATGATCGAATCTGCATAAGCCGTCGATTGCCGCTTCAAAAATTCACTGTTGATCATCCCTAAAGCCTGAGTCGGTTGCACTGTATTGAACCGGACCGGGCAGGGAGTATCAGGATCTGCTACGTCAAAGCTGGCCAAAATCGGCACTGGTAGGGACCGCTTGATATGCACGTAGACACTTCTACGAGCCAAATCTTGGGGTGATGACCTGCCCCAATTCTCGCCCGGGCGAGACTGACCTTGCAACACTTCGTCCGGAATGATCGGGTAGATGCTCGGACCATACATTTTCTCTTTGTTCAATGTTCCGTTCACCGCCAAAATTGAATCCCGTATCTCCTCTGCAGTTAAGCGTCTCATATCGAATCGCCAAATCAAATCATTCAGAGGATCGGCGTCATAGGCCGCTTGGTTAAATTGAGAAGCCATTTGGTAAGCAGAACTCAGCATGATCAACCGATGCATCGCTTTGACACTCCAGTCGCGTTCCACAAATTCACTGGCCAGCCAATCCAGCAATTCGGGATGGGTCGGAGGCGTTCCTTGAAACCCAAAATCACTGGTACTGCGTACGATACCCCGTCCGAAATGATGTTGCCAAATCCGATTGGCCATCACGCGTGCCGTCAGAGGATTAGCCGGGTCGGTTATCCAACGTGCCAATGCCATGCGGCGACCCGTTGAAAGCCCTTCCGCCGGAGATTCTATTTCTGGTTCGGGCGGCGAGAGGACCGAGGGGAATCCAGGTGAAACCGGCTTGCCTTCGGCGTTCGCGTTTCCGCGAATCTGCACAAATGTCTCTTTAGGGTTCGTGCCATCCTCTTTTACACACAATGCTTCCTCCAGAGAACGTGGAGGATTGTTTCGCAACCGCCTCATCTCCTTAAATAGCTTTGCGTACTCATCCGCACGTTCCTGAGTAATTACTCCGCCAGCCCGTTTTTTGACCAAAGGAACACGATTCATTTCGCTACGAAACTCTTCGTGCTCAACAGGTATAAAATCTTCCTTGACGATCGCCTCAATTTCTTCCAGCGACTGCTTGTTTTGTGCTACCAGGGCGCGATATTTATTCGAATCTTCGCGGTGTTTTTCCTGGGTTTCAGCGCTTGCGATCACTCGCACCGATGCCGCTTTGACCGTGTCATGCCCGCGCACTCCATAGCGTTTGACATTGCGGAAAAAAGCCAGCAGTCGATAGTAATCTTCCGTTGGCACGGGATCGATCTTGTGATCATGGCATCTCGCACAATTGATCGTCATTCCCAGCATGCCTTGAGATGTCGTCGCTAACACATCATCCATATCATCAAACCATGCCTGCTTTCGATCCGCCGGTTCGTCGTCCCATAATCCGAGGCGGTAATAACCGGTTGCAATCACGCGATCGGGCGTCACTTCATTCATCTCGTCACCCGCCAACTGTTCCATTAGAAACATGTCGTAAGGTTTGTCGTCGTTGAATGATCGAATCACATAATCACGATAGCGCCAAACGAATGGCTTTGTACCATCGCGTTCGTAACTGTTGGATTCGGCATACCGCACCTCATCCAACCAATGACGCCCCCATTTTTCCCCGTAGTGTGGAGAAGCTAATAAACGTTCGATCAAATTTGGGTAAGCATCAGGTGAATCATCTGCGACGAAATCTGCGACTTCTTGAGGCGTTGGTGGCAAACCCGTCAGATCGTAGTAAGCTCGTCGAATCAATTGCCGACGACTGGCTGGTTTCGCGGGCGTGAGTTGATTCGCTTTTAGCTTTTCTGCAATAAACTGATCAATTTCATTGGTTCCCCAATCTAAATCGACTTGCGGAACCGCAGGTCGCTGCACTGGCTGAAACGCCCACCACTGTTTGGTTTTGGCGTTTACTTCGGGAGGACCACCGCCCGATTCGCCATCGCGATCCGGCTTGAAGCCATCGCCTTTCCAAGGTGCACCTGCCATCACCCATTGAGTGATGGACTGGATGTCCTCGTCCGGTAGTTTACCGCTAGGCGGCATTTCGTAGCTGTCATAATTAATCACCTCCAACAACAGGCTGTCGGCAGGTTCCTCCAGATCAAGCGCGTGGCCCGACTCGCCTCCCGAAATCAAATCTTCACGGTTCGTCATGACTAACTCGGCGCGGATTTTTTCGCCACCACCGTGACACGCGAAACAGTGCTTTTCTAAGAGTGGTAGCACCTTGGATTCGAACAAAACCAAGGCTTCATCTTGCGAGAGAACAGGTGCGACTGGGCGTTTGATCTCGCGTAGCTCAATATCATCAAACCATGCCGTCCCGGTTGCTCGCCCCCAACCACCAAATAACAAATTCACCGTAAGTGAATCATGGACTCCCGAATTAAACTCCGTAACGACTGGAGTCCACTCCTGGGTGCCTCGGATTGATTCGGCTTTGCCTTCCATTTGCAGTTCGTGCAAATTCAACAAGGCTCCCAAGCCTCCGGCTGCCAAATCCTCTGTTTTCACCCAAGCACTCAGTCGATATTCCGTATTTCGCTTTAGCTCCACACGAAAACTCCAACTGGCGTCCGCTCCATCGGGGGAGTGAATTTTGAAGCATTGATTCCCGGTTCGTGCAAAACTCGTTTCGATTTCGAATACAGGTTTTCCACTCCAAGTTCGGGCATCCCAATCTACCGCTACCTGGGGATCCGCGGTCGTTTTTTCCGCAGAAGCATTTTTAATAAGGTTGGTGCCAAGCGTGTATTCCTGCTCTGATGTTTCCTGCTCGTGAATGCGAGCGTGCGACCAACCGGTTTGCGAAAACACGAGCAAGGCAACCAAAACGACCGAAAGCGTTAGCAGCGAAGCGAATTTTTTTATCAAGAGGATCATAAAATACACGAACCTTAGATCTTTGAGACTGAGATTAATCACTCAAATTATATCACGATCCCCGACCTGATCGTAGCTGTTTATGATGGCTAAAATCCGCCATTCAATTTCAATGACCGATTCTGGACCCGCCCGATAAATCACAACCGACAGGTGGCCGGTTATCCAGAGCCAAGCCTCTGGTCGACGAACAAGCCGTTAATTACCGTCGGAATCGCCTCGCATTCCAATTCGTGGTTGACCGACTGCCTTGTTTATTGCGACGATAGAAGACACCTGATTAATGGTTCAGCGACGACAAAGGTTTGGGAAAAGCGGAAATCAAATCCCGTTGGGAAAAGACAAAGACGTGGGCAGGGCCAATATTTGTCCTGGTGATGCTAGTTGCTGCGCTTTGGTTTCTACATTTGGAACTGAAGAAGTACAGCTTGCAGCAATTCCAAGAGGGCTTGCTGGCGATCCCAAACTGGAAATTGATGTTGGCCATTTTGCTGACACTTTTGAACTACGCCATTCTTGTCTGCTACGACTGGTTAGGGATTTGGTACATCCGACATCCCATGAAATTTAGCCGCGTTGCCTTGGCCTCGTTTCTTGGTTATTCGGTAGGCAATAATTTTGGCTTATTGTTCGGTGGCTCTACAATTCGTTACCGACTCTATTCCACTTGGGGGTTGTCGGCATCTGAAATCGTAAAGCTCCTTTTCATTTTGGCAATCACGTTTTGGATTGGCCTTTTCGCCTTATCCGGAATTGTCTTTTTGATCGCGCCCCTGGAAATTCCCGAGGTCATCAAATTGCCGATGAAGACGACTCGGCCATTGGGAATTATCCTGACAACTTTAGCTGCTGGTTACTTGCTCGCCAGCTTTTTTGGAAAGTCGATTCGGATCGGGAGCAAAGAATTTCGACCTCCTCCGTTTGGGCTATCCATCGCGCAATACATTGTGGCGGCTATTGATTTATTAGTCGCAGCCGCGATTGTGTATGTACTACTCCCAGAGTCTATTGAAATAAGTTATTTCAAGTTTGTTGGAATCTTCCTGCTGGCTCAGGTAGCCGTCTTCGTGACGCAAGTTCCAGGTGGATTAGGCGTTCTGGAATTGTGTCTGATTACTTTGTTAGCCCCCACTGCCGCCGCCAAACCAGAGCTGTTTGCGGCGCTCATGGCCTACCGATTGATTTTCTATCTGACACCGATGGTGATTGGAATCGTGATGCTGGGCGGGCATGAAGTCATCATGCATCGCAAGCATCTAAAAAAAGCCTTCGATACATTGGGCGTCTGGACTCCTGATATCGCGCCGCGGATTGTCTCATTGGTCGTATTTTTTACGGGCGTCTGTATTCTGCTGGCTTCCGCGTTGCCGGCAGAAGATTTCCGCATGGATCAATTAGCGCAAACCATTCCCAAAGCATTCATTGAAGCGAACTATCTGTTAGGCGGTGTGTTCGGTGTTTTATTGTTACTTCTGTCCAGTGCGTTATACCAACGCAATGAGGCAGCTTGGAAATGGACCTTACCGGCTCTCGTGGCTTCGACTTTTTTTGCGTTGTTTGGGTCACTTGGATACTGGCAAGCCATTATGCTTGTGATTGCTTTTAGCGTGGTCGCGCCCACACGACACTATTTCTATCGTCGCGGGAATTTCTTAACGAGTCCGCTTGCCTGGCATTGGATCGTAGCGATCTCATTGGTGTTGGTATTTTCGCTCTGGCTGTATTGGTTTGCGGCCAAAGAACGCAATGACTTCAGCTTGGCTTTTTGGCAATTTGGCTTGCATGCCGACGCACCCCGCTCCTTGCGAACCGTTTTGGCAGGCACACTCGTGGCGGCCGGGTTCTATGTTGTTCATGTCATACAAAATTCGATCGGAGATTCCGAATCAACGACTCACGCCGAGTTACAAGCCGCGCAAAACATCGTTAATGCGTCCGATCGCCCCTCAGCGAGCCTGGCTTTACAAGGAGACAAACGCCTTCTGTTCAATCAGGAAAAGACCGCCCTGGTCGCCTATTCTCGGCACGGCAAAAGCTGCGTTGCCTTGGGTAATCCCATTGGGGCCACACCGGACGCTCTGCAGATGGCTTGGGATTTCAAAGAAATGTGCCAACAGCAATCACGCTGGCCAGTCTTCTATTTAGTGGACAATCGATTCGCAGCACTTTATCAAGAAATGAACCTCCGCTTGTTCCATGTCGGTGACCAGGCCTTGGTCGATCTACAGCAAGTCGACCCGACCGAAGATACACATTCACCACTCCACGCACCTTGGCAACAGGCCCGACAGGAAGGGTTTCAATTCTCTGTCATCGATGGCGAAGCACTCCCCGAGCTAGCTCCTGTGTTAGAACGCATTGATGAAATCTGGCGAACCGATCGCGGTGGCTCCCCATTCAAATTTTCAATCGACAGCGTGACTCCCGATTTATTAAAACGGGGCAGTGTGGGAATTGTTGAGAAAGACGGTCGTATTGTGGGTTTTCTCTCGTTGTGGAAGGGCGTGGAACATGACGAATTCGCCGTCGGTTTGGTGCGTCACATTTCTGATATACCCTCCGGCATTTTGGATTTCATGTTCGTGGAGGCCATGCGCTGGGGGCGTTCAGCTGGCTACCGCTTTCTCGATCTTGGCGAGGCACCGCTGGCAGATTGGCATTCGGACGACCATATCGAGATGCGATCTCAATTAATGTCTTTGGCATTTCGCTTTGGCAGGCATTTCTACAGCTATCAGGGGCTGAGAAACTACAAGGATCGATTTTCGCCGGTATGGCATCCTATATACGTCGCTTGGCCGCCGGATCGCCCCCTAGAAGTTGTGCTATCAGATATCGCTCAACTCATCGGATCTAGTGATACCGAGCCAAAAAAGAAGATTCTCTCTTAGCTATCGATCGACCTGCCAACGGGTAGGCCTGTTGCTCTTGCCACCGTTAGAGGCAATGTCTAGTCTTCGCCACCCGTGTTGTGGCAACCCGCAAAATTGCCGCGAAAATTATGACCCTTGGTAGCAGAGTCCCAACGATGCGCATGCCATTCCCACGCCCGAGATGCGTCAGTTTTTTCCTTTTCCTGTGCCTTTTTTGCGCGCCCGTTACAGACGCGCAAGAGACGACCCCGGATTCGGAAATCTATGTTCCCAACTCCGCAATCATCATCCCGGCAAAAGGCGCCGAACCGGTTTATCAGGATGTGATTCGCTTGGCGAAATTGCCAACCCTGAATATCCCTGCGCCTGCCAGTCATTCCACACCTCCACCAGTAAGTGACCCCGTTGCGCTGGTAAATTACGAAGCGCCCGAAGAGGACAAATCGCAAGGCCAAACCGCGCCCCCGATCAGCACTGGTAGCCCCCTAAATGACGATCCGATTTTCACCTTTGGTGGATTGCTCCCAGTAGATGAGCAATCCGTCGACCGCTGGAAGCTTTCGCGACTGCAAGAAACCTACGATGAGCTGAATAGCCAATTGGGCGAGACTTCGGAGCCCAACGAGAGTGTCAAAGAGACGCTAACCATCGCTGCTGAGTGGATTCGCAGCGGCGGCAGTAACTTGGACCGGATCGAGCGACTGAAACAGGAGACTCTGGATCAACCGAAGCATCTTAAACAATTGGAAGAGGCGATCCAGAAACCGCTGCCATCGTTACCCGCCAACCTCGACCAAGATACGACCTTGGAATCTTACCAATCTCTGCTTTTGGAATATCGGGGACAAGAGCAACGGTTGAATCACGAATTCGACGCAGCAGAATCTTTAATCCGAGAACGCTCGCAACAAATATCGACTCACGCCAAGCTGGAAACGCAGTTAAATGAGAAGCTAACCAAGTCCAAAGAGAACATTGATAACCACCAGGGAAACAACCTGCTTTTAGACACCCGCTTACTGGAGAGCCGGGCAATCGAAGCAGGCGCGAAAATCAATTTGCGGTTACTGGCCACTGAGGCCAAGTGGTTATCCGCGACCGAAAAAAGCACTTTCCTACAACGTGACTGGTTAAAGCGACAATTGGAAAATGTCCAAGGGATCACCCAAAACCTCACGCAACAGGTCGCTCAGCTGCAGGATGAAAAAATAAAAGCGGAAGCCGAATCGGCTCATCGAGATGCCATGCACGCGCATCCGTTATTGCGGGGCCTGGCAGAAGAAATCGCAATTCTCGCGGATCAGCGGACCAAGGTCTCCGAGATCAACCGAGCTAATGTGACCGAGCAACAAGGTTTGGACCAGCATTTGAGCGCAATCCAAAGCTCGCGAAAAAAACTAGATGAGCATTTAGCCGCGGCGGGTCACTCACAAGCCGTCGGGTTACTGTTGCGTTTCGAACGCACCAAATTACCGCAGACCAGTCACAGTCGACAGAAAATTTCGGAGATCGAATACGCACTCCCCGACCTAAAACTGAAACAACTTGAAATCAACGAACAGATGGAAAACCTGCCTACCCAGCAGGCACAAATTGAAAAAACCGTTAGCGACCTTGAGACGAAAAAATCGGGAATTTCGGCTGCGGAATTATCGGTTCAAGCAGGTGGACTACTCACCAAAAAACGGGATTACCTATACGACCTTAATTCTGAGTATGAAACTTACCTAAACGGCTTGGCAAAACTGCAGCAGTCTCACGAACAACTGCTTGATAACACCAATGAATTGCAAACCTACATCGATCAACACGTGTTGTGGATTCGCAGTGCGGAGCCTCTCGATTCCGCCGACATTGGCCAAAGCCTGAAAGCCATTCGTGCGATAGGTACGTCCGATCAATGGCAATCATTAGTCGGATTCCTGACGACCCGCTTACAGGGGCGCTGGTTTTTGATTTTCTTTCTGGTAGCTGGTCTTTGGCTCGGCATAGGCATGCGGCAACAACTGGACCGCCGCTTGCGATCCGTCTGTCAACAACACAGTGAATTCCGCATTGCTCCCTTGTTGCGTGCCCTGTTTTTCACCATTTTCCAAGCCTCTTTGCTGCCGGCGTTAGTCGGCACCATGGGATGGCTATTATCTTCCGGGTTTGGGACAGGCTCACTCAAGGATTCCATCGCCCGAGGCGTGATTTCGATCACTCCCCAGTTGTTCATTGCCTCATTTGTTTTTCGCATGGCTATTCGCGGCGGTTTAGCAGAGACCCAATTGGGATGGTCCCGCGGTGTCTGCGATCGCGTTCGTTCTGCCAGCGGAACGATTGCCCGTTACTGCCTGCCCCTATTTGCAATCACCGAGGCTTTGGAGGTTTATGACGACGGTCAATGGATCGATTCATTAGGTCGACTTATCTTCATCGCCAATATGCTTTTACTGGCATTCACCGCATTCCGGCTTCTGCGCGGTATTGGTAAAATTTGGCGAACTGATATGGACACTCGAACCAGTGTTTGGGAGCAGACGTTTTCGCTGTGGTCGCCACTGGTCATCTTCCTGCCCCTGGCGCTGGTATGTGTTGCGGCTTGTGGGTTTATGTACTCATCGTTGTTCCTCGGCATTCGCTTGATGATGACATGGTGGCTCGTCATGGGCATCGTGGCCATTTACTTCTTGCTAAGAAGAATCATCGATATCGGACATAACATCATTATTGCCCGTAGAAGATGGCGGCCTAATTTTGATGTCGAATACCCAGAGATGGCACACGGTAACTTAACGGTCGACAACGAGATCAACGCCATTCGTATGCAAGTTACGCGTTTGCTTTCTGTCGCTTCTGCGGCCGTCTGTTTGCTAATCGCATTTTCCTTTTGGGCGGATGTTCTGCCAGCCATCACGGCACTGGACTATGGCTTGTATCAAGTCAATCGACAGGTGGAAACGCTGGGCGCAGATCAAGTTACCATGATCGCGGTTACCAAACTAACTTGGGTAACGCTGGGGGATATCCTGCGTTTTATCGTTGTCCTGGGGATCACCATCGTGGTCAGTCGGAATATTCCCGGTCTCATGCAGATGGTCATTTTGGACCGCTTGCCTTTGGACCGTGGCGGTAAATACGCCATTTCGATCGTCTGCCGTTATGTGGTGGGTGCTCTGGGACTAGCGCTTGCCAGCCGCATGATCGGACTGACCTGGGGAAGCGTTCAGTGGCTCGTCGCTGCCATGAGTGTGGGGCTTGGTTTTGGGTTACAGGAGATCTTTGCCAACTTCATTGCTGGCATCATCATTCTTTTGGAACGGCCCATTCGGGTCGGTGATTTTGTCACTGTCAACGGCACCAAAGGCTTCGTTACCAAAATACAATTGCGTGCGACCATGATCATCGATTACGACCGTCGCGAGTTGATTGTGCCCAACAAAAAGTTCATTACCGATGATGTCATCAACTGGACGCTTTCCGATTCCATCACACGGATCGTCATCCCAGTAGGAATTGCCTATGGGTCCGATACACGGTTGGCTCAGGAAGTACTGTTGAGGGTCGCCAAAGCGAATAATGAAGTCCTCCCCGATCCCCAACCGGAAGTCATCTTCATGAGCTTCGGCGGCAGTTCACTGGATTTCGAACTTCGCGTGCACATTGCCAATCGCGAGAGTTACCACGCGATATTGCATCAATTGCATATGGAGATTGACCATCAGTTCCGGGAAAACAGTATCGAAATTGCCTTCCCGCAACAGGACATTCACGTGCGTGGCCCGGAGCCGCTTTTGCAATTGGCAAAAATTTCTCAGGAAAACAAAGCGGCCTAAACCATCCGGGTGGTTGCCGCCTAGTCAAAAAGAAGAGTCCGCTGGTTTAGTCGCGTTCAATCGAATACTCATCGATTTTCCGGTAGAGTGTGGCCCGACTGACACCCAGCAGTTCCGCAGATTTGGGGACGCTGTTACGGGTTCGAGAGAGCGCTTCCTTTATTAACTTGCGTTCCCAAAAGTCGATTTTCAGCGACTCCAATTCCCCACTAAAGCTCTCGCGAATCCCCAGATCTTCTAAGAGGATTTGGTCCGTCTCGGCCATGACGACCGCGCTGTCTAAAACATTGCGGAGTTGCCGAACGTTGCCGGGCCACGGAAACGTCAACATTTTATCGAGCGTTGCGTCTGCCATTTTCAAGTCCGGGCGTCCATGCTGCTGCTTGAAATGCTCCAAAAAGTGGTCGATTAGCAATTTCAGATCGCTGCCACGTTCGCGGAGAGGTGGAATATTTAATTCAAAAACACTCAATCGATAATAAAGGTCTTCGCGAAACTTTCTTTCCTTGACAAATTCTTGCAGATCGCGATTGGTCGCGCAGACCACTCGCACGTCCACGGTAATTTCCTGCGTTCCGCCAACTGGCAAGAAAGGATGTCCTTCCAAAATCCGCAGTAACTTCGCTTGACCTTCGAGGGTCAACTCCCCCACCTCATCGAGAAACAGCGTTCCCAAGTCAGCCTGCTGAAACCAACCGACATGATCACTTTCTGCGCTGGTAAAGGCGCCCTTTTTGTGGCCAAACAATTGGCTTTCCATTAAGTCGCGAGGAATGGCCGCGCAATTGACGCTAAGCATGGGTCGATTGCATCTTCCGCCCGAACGGTGCAATGCGCGGGCCACGAGTTCTTTACCGCTGCCACTCTCGCCCCTCACTAAAACGCACCCGGTTGCCTTTGCGATCCGTTGAATCCGCGATTTCAATGTTTCCATCGGTTCGCTGGAACCGATCAATTCAAGAGTATCCGCTGCGGCAGAGGCCAGGCGTTGGTTATCTGCTTCGATCGTGGCCTGCCGGTTGGCCCGTTGCAAAGAGCGAATCATGATATTTGCAACGGAACTAGCCAATTTCAAATGGGCATCTTCGAAAAGGCCATCTTGGCGATACAGGTGCAAAGCGCCACTAACCTCGCCATCCATAATGAGTGGCAGACAGAGCGAATCCGCAAAATCGTCGCCACCTTGCGTGCTGGCGTGCTGAATGCGGAGCATGTGCCGTTTTTTTACAACTCGTTGCGTAAGTTTTTCGTTAAGTTCCAGTTTTCTGGATTCATCCTGCGGGTACACAACCTTGGGCTGTAACTGCCCGCGGTCCGTTAACCACATGAATCCAGCGACCGACGATTTGGTTCTTTCCAACAATCGGGTTACGCATAGGCTGACCACTTCATCGGGCTTGTCGACGCTCAGCAGTTTCACTGACAGCTGGAATAAGAAAAAAAAGTCTCCACCATCCCGATGATCACTAAGAAATTCGAGCGTGTATTGGCCGGTTTCCAGTGCGTTAAAACGTTCATCCAATATCAACGTATGGCTGGTCTCACTGGCAGGGGCTTCTACCACCTCGCCCGCAGCTACTTCACTGGTACAGAACGTGAAGTGGCTGGAGCCCAAGCGGACTTCATTCCCTTCCGCGAGCTGGGCCTCATTAACCCGCTGGTTGTTGACAAACGTACCGTTGCTGCTGGTGTTGTCGCGAATCCACCAAACGCCTTCCTCCATCGAGATCAACGCATGCACTCGCGAGCACTGGGGATCGTTCAGCACGACTCGGCAGTCCCAATCTCTACCCATTTTGTTGGGTTCATCAACCAACAAGCGATAGCGGGAACCGACCCTCAGTCCGGCATTCATTAAAAGATACGCGGTCAATGGAGTAACTACTCCGTGAAGACGAAACAAAAACACACCATGCAAGCCACGTATCATACTGGGACAAACCAAGATTGCCAGTCAACGTAGCCCGTCGACACCAACGCAAAATAAATTGCTAGAAACCCGCACGACCTTGACTCGGTACCGGACAGGAATCCCAAATCCGCCAAACAGGGTCACCCTTTCGCATGATTTAGGCATTCGCGGTAACATATTGGGGAAGCGGGTTAATTTTTTGAACGTTTCACGGAACGGTGATATGGGTAAGTCATTGTTTTGGCGGTATTTAAACCGATCTTGCCGCTTCCTTTTGAACCCCTTAGTATCCTAGCGACTCGACGGCGAAGCAGACAGAATACTGTCTCGACCTTGGGAACGCCAAAAACCAACTCTGTAAAGGAATCACCGAATGTTGCATTCACCTCGCTCCGCCATTTTCCGCGTTGCATGTATTGGGCTTGCCACATGCTTCCTCGCCACCTCGGCGACCGCACAAGAATATGGCAAGCCCACCCCAAATTCAAAAAGGGTTGCTCGGATCGTCTCGCAACTGATGGATCAACATCTATCCAATCGCAAGCTCAATGACGACATTTCCGAGCGTGCCCTCGACATGTACCTCAAGAATCTCGACCCGCAGAAAGTCTACTTTCTAAAATCGGATATCGATGAATTCAAAAGCCAGTGGAAGACCGAGCTTGACGACATGCTCAAGTCGGGAAATTACGATGCCGCCTTCGCCATTTTTGATCGTTTTAAGCAACGCATTGCGGAACGAGTTGAATTGGCCAATCGCTTGATCGAAGAAGATCACGATTATGACGTCGCAGAAGAGATGGTCACCGACCGGGATTTACTTGAATACGCAGAAACCGAAGCGGAAATCGAAGACCGGTGGAGAAAACGAATCAAATACAACTTGTTAGTTTTCCAAAATGATGATGAGGACGAGGATTCGACCTCAACAAAGACTCCCGAAGAACGATTGAAAAATCGTTACCGAGCTTTTGGAAAACGGATGACCCAGTTTGATAACGACGATGTTATCGAAATGTACATCACATCGATTACCACCAGTTTCGATCCTCACACGACCTATATGTCGAAGTCCAGTTTCGTCAACTTCCAAATCAACATGAGTTTGGAACTGGAAGGCATCGGCGCCACGCTGCAATCGACGGACGATGGTTTGACCGTCATCCGCAGACTGGTACCAGGCGGCGCTGCCGACAAGGGTGGGAAACTAAAAGTCGAAGATAAAATTGTTGCCGTAGGGCAGGGTACCGAAGGCGAAATGGTGGACACCATTGACATGAAACTTGACAACGTTGTCGAGAAGATTCGTGGCAAAGCCGGTACCACGGTTCGCTTGGCCGTGATGTCTCCGGGATCAGGTGACATAAAAACCATTCCGATTGTTCGTGAGCGAATCGAACTTAAAGATAGCGAAGCCGCTGGAGTTGTTTTCGATGTCGGCGAAAAAGAAAATGGAAACCCCTACAAAGTCGGTGTGATTGACCTACCTAGTTTTTACACTGACATGCAGGCAAGGGCCAAAAACAAAAAGGACTACAAAAGCACCACCCGTGACGTGCGAAAAATCCTCAACGATTTCAATACACAAAACGTCGACGCCGTAGTTTTGGATCTAAGAAGAAACGGTGGTGGATCGCTGACGGAAGCCGTTGATTGCACCGGTCTGTTTATCGATCGTGGACCCGTCGTTCAGGTGAAAAACCCCTATGGCACCATCGAACAGTTGAACGATCGAGATGAGGGCATGGCTTGGGAAGGCCCGCTTGTCGTGCTCACCAGTAAATTCTCAGCAAGTGCCAGCGAAATTCTCGCAGGAGCTGTCCAGGATTATGGTCGCGGCTTGGTGGTTGGAGATTCCTCAACTCACGGAAAAGGCACCGTTCAAACGATGCTGAACCTGATGGAAATCCTCATGCAAACCCGAGACGCCGGACCAGATCTCGGAGCACTGAAAATTACAGTATCTCAGTTTTACCGCCCGAACGGCGACAGTACTCAGAAGCGTGGTGTCCTCTCAGACGTTACCCTGCCTTCAATCACTGATCACATGGATGTCACCGAATCGGACCTGGAGTATCCGGTTGAGTTCGACCGCGTGAAAAAAGCCCGTTACGACGAAATGAGCAATGTCAATTCAGACATGGTGAATGGACTGTTAACACGTTCGCGTTCGCGAGTCGGAAAGTCTGACGATTTCAATAAGCGTAAGAAACGCATCGAGAAATACATCGCACAGAAAGAGGAAAACTCCGTCTCTCTGAACGCCGATGATTTTAACGAACGTCGGAAAGAACTCGATGCAGAAAAAGAAGATGAAAAGCTCATTGAAGATCAGGTAAACCACACCAACTCAGATATCGAGCGTGACTATTACATGGAAGAAGTATTGGCCATTACGATCGATTACATTCGTCTGCTGACCGGAACGCCGCTCGCTTCGACCGATCAGTAATTGAATCGATCTCGATCATCCAAAACTCAACAGGGCCCTTCTTCTGGAAGGGCCCTGTTTTATTTAACAACGCCCTC